>CAXHZP010000007.1:0-79626 GCA_964021805.1 uncultured Flavobacterium sp. | reverse complement strand
ATGCAAGAGAAAGAAAAGGAAACTTCTCTATGCTAAGAAGGTAAAAAAAGTTGGATATTTATTTTAAATAGTTAATCTAATAGATAAAAATGATTTGTATTTTTATGCTATGGATTTTAAGCTACAATCTGAGTTCAAACCAACTGGAGATCAACCGGAAGCTATTAAACAACTTACAGAAGGCATTACATCAAATGAAAAGTTTCAAACACTATTAGGGGTTACTGGATCTGGTAAAACATTTACAGTTGCTAATGTGGTTGAAAAGGTTAATAAACCTACACTTGTATTGGCTCATAATAAAACGCTAGCAGCTCAATTATACTCAGAATTTAAGCAGTTTTTTCCTAATAATGCCGTTGAATACTTTGTATCTTACTATGATTATTATCAGCCTGAGGCCTACATTCCGGTAACTGGAACCTACATTGAAAAAGATCTATCAATTAATGATGATATAGAACGACTGAGATTAAGTACTACTTCTTCCCTACTCTCAGGAAGAAGAGATGTGCTAGTTGTAGCTTCCGTTTCCTGTTTATATGGAATTGGAAATCCTGTAGAATTCAAAAAAAATGTGATTCCAATTGAAGTTGGTCAACTAATTTCAAGAACCAAATTTTTACATCAATTAGTAACTAGTTTATATTCTAGAACAGATGTAGAAATTAAGAGCGGAACGTTTAAGGTAAAGGGAGATGTGGTAACTATATTCCCTTCGTATGGAGAAAATGGTTTTAGAGTTCATTTTTTTGGAGATGAAATTGAGGAAATTGAAGCAATTGATCTAGTTAGTAATCAGATCATAGAAAAATATGAAAGGTTAACTATTTATCCAGCCAATTTATTTGTGACCTCTCCAGATGTTCTTCAAAATGCCATTCATCAAATTCAGGAGGATATGGTGAAACAAGTTGATTATTTTAAGGAAATTGGAAAGCATCTTGAAGCGAAACGATTGAAAGAAAGAACGGAGTTTGATTTAGAAATGATTCGAGAATTAGGCTATTGTTCTGGAATAGAGAATTATTCTAGATATTTAGATGGACGAGAAGCTGGTACAAGACCTTTTTGTCTATTGGATTACTTTCCTGATGATTATTTAATGATTATTGATGAAAGTCATGTAACGATTCCTCAAACACATGCAATGTATGGCGGAGATAGAAGTAGAAAAGAAAATTTAGTAGAATATGGTTTTCGATTGCCTGCAGCTATGGATAATAGACCTTTAAAATTTGAGGAATTTGAAGCTATTCAGAATCAAACCATATATGTGAGTGCGACCCCTGCAGACTATGAATTACAAAATACAGAAGGAGTATTTATTGAACAGATTATTCGTCCTACAGGTCTTTTGGATCCCAAAATAGAGGTAAGACCAAGTCTTCACCAAATTGATGATTTGATAGAAGAAATTCAGCTAAGAGTTGAAAAAGATGAACGAACGTTGGTTACTACTTTAACAAAAAGGATGGCAGAGGAATTAACAAAGTATTTAAGTAGAATTTCTATTCGATGTAGGTATATACATTCTGATGTAGATACATTAGAACGAGTAGAAATTATGCAAGATCTTAGAAAAGGAATTTTTGATGTATTGATTGGTGTAAATCTTTTACGTGAAGGATTAGATTTACCTGAAGTTTCTTTGGTTGCAATTCTAGATGCAGATAAAGAAGGATTTTTACGCTCTCACCGGTCTTTAACTCAAACCATTGGAAGAGCTGCTAGAAATGTTAGTGGAATAGCTATCATGTATGCAGATAAAATAACAAAAAGCATGCAACTAACCATTGATGAGACTAATAAAAGGAGAGAAAAACAAATTTCTTACAACAAAAAAAATAAGATTACTCCAACACAAATAAATAAAAAAATTGATGAAACATTGTCAAGGAAAGCTGTTGCCTCTTATCAATATAACAATGCAATTAAAGAAGTAGCAGAACAAGACCTGCAATATCTTGCAAAATCTGAAATTGAAAAAAGAATTAGAGAGAAAAGAAAACAGATGGAAGAAGCTGCAAAGTCTTTAGATTTTATAAAGGCTGCTCAACTTAGAGATGAAATAACAGTTTTAAAAGAACAACTTCAAAAAAATAAAAAATTGTAACAAAAAACACACCTCAAATTGAGGTGTGTTTTTAAAATTTTTTAAGTAAAATATATTATAATTTTAAAACTTCTTGAACTTTATCTGCAGCTTCTTGAAATTCTGTAGCTGAGATTATTTCCATTCCACTGTTATCTATAAGTTCTTTAGCTTCTGCTGCATTAGTTCCTTGTAATCTACAAATGATTGGGACATTAATTTTGTCACCCATACTTTTGTAGGCATCTACAACACCTTGAGCAACTCTGTCACATCTAACTATACCTCCAAAGATATTTACTAAAATAGCTTTTACATTTGAATCTTGTAAAATAATTCCAAAAGCAGTTTCCACACGTTGAGCATCTGCAGTACCTCCTACATCTAAAAAGTTTGCTGGCTCTCCTCCTGCTTGCTTAATTAAATCCATAGTTCCCATAGCCAATCCAGCACCATTTACCATACAGCCAACATTTCCGTCTAAATCTACATAATTTAAACCTGCTGCTTTAGCTTCAACTTCTACTGGGTTTTCCTCTCTTAAATCACGCATGGCAGCGTAATCTTTATGACGGAATAATGCATTTTCATCTAAGGTAACTTTCGCATCTACAGCTAAAATCTTATCATCTGAAGTTTTTAAAACTGGATTAATTTCAAACATCGAAGAATCTGATTTAATGTAAGCTGTGTAAAGTGCAGATACAAATTTTGCCATTTCTTTTAAAGCTACACCAGACAAACCTAAATTAAAAGCAATTTTTCTTCCTTGAAAAGGCAATAAACCTAACGTAGGATCAATGTCTTCTGTAAATATTAAATGAGGCGTTTCCTCGGCTACTGTTTCAATATCCATACCTCCTTCTGTAGAATACATAATCATGTTTCTACCTGTATTTCTATTTAACAATACAGACATATAATATTCTTCGGGCTCAGAATCTCCTGGATAATAAACATCCTCACATATTAACACCTGATGCACCTTTTTACCTTGAGCAGTTGTCTGAGGTGTTATCAAATTCATACCAATAATATCGTTAGAAATTGTTTCAACATCATTGATGCTTTTTGCTAGCTTTACTCCACCACCTTTACCTCGACCACCTGCATGAACTTGAGCTTTAACAACATACCAACTAGTTCCCGTATCATCAGTTAATTGTTTGGCTGCATCAACAGCTTCTTTTGGATTACTAGCAACAATTCCGCGTTGAATTCTAACACCAAAACTATTTAAAATTTCCTTTCCTTGATATTCGTGTAAGTTCATCTATTTGTAAAATTTAAAACGGTAGCAAAAATACAAATTCAAATTCAATTTTCTTGCAATAGAGAATAATAAAAATGTACTTTGTTTTATGAAATTATACAGAAATAGTTCAATTAATAATTTGTTGACTTCTTTTTAAATTTAGATTCATTTACTTTGCCAAATAATCTAACAAAAACATTCTCTGAAGAATAATCAGTTCTTCTTCTTTTAATAGTTTGTTTTTGTAAATTTAGCATTATGGTAATTGCAAAAAATATACACAAAGATTATGGTGATGTCAATGTCTTAAAAGGAGTTGACGTACATATAAAACAAGGAGAAATTGTAGCAATAGTTGGACCATCAGGTGCAGGAAAAACCACTTTATTACAAATTTTAGGAACGCTAGATAGTCCATCAAAAGAACATGACTATGATCTAAAGATAGATGGCGTTTCGTTAAAAAACTTAAATCCTAACAAATTAGCTTCATTTAGAAACAAACATGTAGGCTATATTTTTCAATTTCACCAATTGCTTCCAGAATTTTCAGCACTTGAAAATACTTGTATCCCAGGTTTTATAGGAAAAAAAGACACTGTTGAAGTTAAGAAAAAAGCAGTAGACCTTTTAACTTTTTTAGGACTGGAACATAGAATTAACCACAAACCAAATGAGCTTTCTGGAGGAGAGCAACAACGTGTGGCGGTAGCAAGAGCTCTAATTAATAGCCCCTCCGTAATTCTTGCAGATGAGCCCAGTGGAAATTTAGATTCTTCATCAGCAGAAAGCTTACATCAATTATTTTTTGAATTAAGAGATCAATTCAATCAAACATTTATTATAGTCACCCACAACCAAGAATTAGCTAATATGGCTGATAGAAAATTAACAATGAAAGATGGAATTATTTTATGAATCAAACATTAAATGATCTTATAAATTATACAAGAAATCCCAAACTAGAAAAAGATCCTAATCAAAACCTGCTATACAAGATTAAAGTTCTAATCCATCTATTATGGATATCGATTTCTATCTCATTTTTAATATCTCTTGTTAATGGATTATTTATGTCTTTAGGGGTACTTCACGAAAATCGCCATATTTCAGATGATTTTTTTAATGACTTAAGTGGTTTAAAAATACTTTTTCTTGCATCTATTCTTGCTCCAGTAGCTGAAGAGTTGATTTTTAGAGCTCCATTAGTACTTTTTAAACAACCAAAACATTTTAAGATAGCTTTCTATACAATTGGATTTATATTTGCCTACATACACCTTTTCAATTTTGAAATAAATACCAATGTTATTCTTTTTTCGCCCCTCTTAGTAGCTCCTCAACTTTTTGTAGGTTTCATTTTTGGATTTATTAGAATTCGATTAGGTTTAATTTGGTCTATCTGTTTACATGGTTTGTACAATGGTTTATTAGTTTCATTATTTCTTATTGCAACCAATGGTAATTTCTGATAAAGATTTAAAGGATTTTCTTGATGAAAAGGCGGAGTTCTACAACAGAAAAAAATTTATTCAATCTGATCCTATTCAAATTCCTCACCAATATCTAAAAAAAGAAGATATAGAAATTGCCGGTTTTTTGTCTGCAACAATAGCTTGGGGTAATAGAACTATGATTATTAGAAATTCAAAGAGGATGATGGAAATTATGGATAACTCTCCTTTTGATTTTATTATGAATCATTCCAAAAAAGAACTTGAAACAATTACTAATTTTGTTCATAGGACATTTAATAGCACAGATTTTAACTATTTTATTACATCTCTCCAAAATATTTATCTACATCACAAAGGGCTAGAAAATATACTAAAACCAGCTGTGGGAGAAATTAATTACCAACATTCAATAGCAAATTTTAAAAATATATTTTTTGAACTCTCTCATGAGGTTAGAACAGAAAAACATGTTTCAAATCCATTGAAAAACTCTGCCGCTAAAAGAATTAATATGTTTTTAAGATGGATGGTAAGAACAGACAATAAAGGAGTAGATTTTGGTTTATGGAAAACCCATTCTCCATCATCTTTGTCCTGTCCATTAGATGTTCATTCTGGTAATGTTGCTAGAAAATTAGGAATTTTAACGCGTAAACAAAACGATTGGAAAGCAGTAATTGAATTAGATAGCAAACTTAGACAGTTTGATGACAAGGATCCTGTAAAATATGATTTTGCTCTATTTGGACTGGGTGTCTTTGAAAAATTTTAAATATTGAAACCGCAGCTCAAAATTAATTTTTTTCATTTAAATTAGTAGATCATTAAAATAATTACAATGAAAAGAATTTACTTTCTAATACTCATAATTAGTATTATGAGTGTTCAAGCACAAGACTCTAGAATTCCCTTAGATACTACCATAGTAACCACCAATGAAGTATCTGTAAATGGTCAAAAGATTACCTACAAGGCTACTACTGGTATGCAACCAGTCTGGGACGATCATGGAGAAGTAATTGCATCATTATACTTTACCTATTACCAAAGAACTAATGTTAAGAACAGAGAAAAAAGACCAATAATTATGTCATTTAATGGCGGACCAGGTTCTGCCTCTGTTTGGATGCACATAGCCTACACAGGTCCTAAAGTGTTAAATATTGATGAAGAAGGCTACCCAATTCAACCCTACGGTGTAAAGGATAATCCAAACTCAATCATTGATGTTGCAGACATAGTGTATATAAATCCAGTAAATACGGGCTATTCTAGACCAGTAGTTAAAGAGGGAGAAAAATTTGATAAGTCTTTATTTTTTGGCATCAATGCGGATGTGAAATACCTTGCTAGTTGGTTAAACACATTCATTTCAAGAAATAACAGATGGCAATCTCCAAAATATATTATCGGAGAAAGTTATGGCGGAACACGCGTAATGGGATTAGCCGCAGAGCTACAAAATAGACAATGGATGTATTTAAACGGTGTCATTATGGTTTCCCCTGCAGATTACAGGGTGTTAAGAACAGACTCTGCTCTATCCTCATCCTTGAACTTACCCTATTTTACTGCTGCTGCTTGGTTTCATAAAATGTTACCAGCAGAATTGCAAAATAAAGATTTATTAGATGTTTTACCACTATCGGAAGAATATGCTATAAATAAATTAATTCCTGCCATAGCCAAAGGTGGATTTATTTCTAATGAAGAAAGAGATAAAATAGCTGAGAAAATGTCTTTTTATTCCGGAATAAAGAAAAAGGTATTACTTCAACACAACTTAGATCTTCCCAAAGATTACTTCTGGAAAGAACTTCTTAGAGATAAAAATGGGTATACAGTTGGAAGATTAGATTCAAGATATAAAGGGTTAGATAAAAGAATAGCTGGCGAAAACCCAGACTACAACTCAGAAATAACTTCATGGCTTCATTCGTTTACACCTGCAATAAATTATTATATAAGAGAGCATTTAAATTTTAGAACAGATGTTACATACAATGTGTTTGGACCAGTTAGACCTTGGGATAATAGAAATGATAATGTAAGAGAGGGATTAAGACAAGCCATGGCTCAAAATCCATATTTAAAAGTGTTGATACAATCTGGTTACTATGACGGAGCTACAACTTATTTTAATGCCAAGTATACAATGTGGCAAACAGATCCAAGTGGAAGAATGAAAGATCGCTTTTATTTCAAAGGCTACAGAAGCGGTCATATGATGTATTTAAGAAATGAAGATCTAAAGAAATCTAATGATGATTTAAGAGAATTTATTGAAAATAGTTTAACAAAAGGTAAATCAGCAAAATATTAATGATTATTAGCTAATGTATTTTAAATATCCAGGTGTTTTTTACTTTTTAATAGTATTAATAATACCTTTAATAATTCATCTTTTCAATCTTCAAAACTTTAAAAGAGTAGCTTTCACTAATGTTCAATTTTTAAAGAGAGTAAAATTAGAATCAAGAAAGAGCTCTAAAATTAAAAAGTTAATAATTTTAACGTTGAGATTAATTAGTTTTTTAGCGTTACTTTTTACTTTTTCACAACCATATTATAGTGATGAAAAAATTAATGAAAATATTCATAATTTTATTTATCTAGATAACTCCATGAGCTTAAATACGAATGATGAAAATGGAAATAAACTTAATATCGCTGTCCAAGAGATAATTCAATTTGCTCCAAAAAAAGCAACCTATTCATTACTTACAAATGATGATTTTTTGTCAAATATTTCTAAAGAAGAAATGAATAACTATCTAAAAAAAATAAATTTCTCAACAAAAAATTCCTATTTTGGTGATAAAATTAAAAATTTAGAGAGTAAAATAATTAACAAAACTAAAGAATTAAATAAAATTATATTAATATCTGACTTTCAGCAATTTAGTAAAAATAATAATTACAAGTTTACAAATGTAAATATTCCATTTTATGTAAAAAAACCTGATTTAAAAAAGAAAAACAACATTTCTATCGATAGCGTTTTCATAAAAACAAATGATAGAAAAGGAAAATCAATATCAGTTGTTATCAAAAACCAAGGAAAAGAAAAAAAAGATATTCCTATTGCTTTATATAATAATACAAATCTTCTAAATAAACAATCAATCTCCATCAAAAAGGACAGAACAAAAACTATTGAATTTCCGATTATAAATTTAGAAAAATTTAAGGGTAAAATAGAAATAACTTATAACGATGTTTTTTTATTTGATAATGTTTTTTATTTCACTTTAGATTCTCCTCAAAAAACATCTGTATTAACTATTGGACAAAAATCTACATTCTTATCAAGGATTTTTACTAAAGATGATTTTCTACTCACTAGCACCTCAGCTGATCAAATTAACTATAATCTTATACCCTCACAGCAATTAATTATTTTAAATCAGCTACAAAATATTTCTGATGTTTTAAAAAATAGCTTACAACAATTTATCAAAGGTGGTGGTCACCTGTTGATAATTCCTTCTAAAAAGATAGAAATTAGCTCTTATAATTCTTTTTTAAAGATTTTCAACAAAGGTTCTATTAAAAAAAACATTAGTGATACATTGAAAATTACTGATATTAATTTTGAACACCCTTTATTTAACAATGTGTTTTCCAAAAAAGTAACAAATTTTCAATATCCACTTGTCTCTCAATTTTATAATCATAATTTTAGTGGTCCTTCCATTTTATCTTTTCAAAACAAATCTTCTTTTTTAAAAGAAATAAACAATTCTTTTTCTAAAATTTATTTTTTCTCATCTTCATTAGATAAAAAATCTACAAATTTTTTTAATTCACCTTTAATTGTTCCTATTCTGTTCAATATTGCTAAGCAAAGCCTTGAAATAGACAAGCCTTACTATATTCTTCAAGAAGAAAATATAATAGAAATTAATAAAAAAATTAATAAAAACCATCTTATTAAAATTTCTAATTCAAAAAATTCGTTCATACCTCAGCAAAAAACATCTTCTAATAAAATATCCCTGTACACCAATAGAGAGCCTATAGAAAAAGGATTCTATACTATCTCTTTAGAGAAAGATACATTAAAAACAATAGCCTTTAATATTTCACCAAAAGAGAGCTTATTAAGCTTTCAAAATCTTAACAATTTTCAAAATAAAAATATCCTTGCTTATGACTCTATCAAAGAACTTTTTACAGAAATAAATGAAAAAAACAAAGTTCAATGGCTCTGGAGGTTGTTTTTGGCAATTGCAATTGTATCTTTGTTGTTGGAAATTTTAATTTTAAAATTCTTCAAAACATGACTACGCTTTTAAAATCGGCTACCATAATAGACTCTTCAAGCCAGTATCATAAACAAATTAAGGATATTTTGATCATCAATGGTAAAATTGATAAAATAGCTAATAAAATACCAAACAAACCCTCATATAAAGTTATTGAGCTTGAGAATCTTCACGTTTCATGTGGCTGGTTCGATACTAGTGTTTCATTTGGAGAACCCGGATATGAGGAAAGAGAAACAATTAAAAATGGTCTATTAGTGGCCTCAAAAAGTGGCTTCACCTCTATTGCATTAAATCCAAATACATATCCTGTAATAGATTCTAAATCTGATATAGAATTTTTAATAAATAAAGCCTCAAATTCAGCTACTTCTCTTTATCCAATTGGTGCATTGACAAAATTAAGTGATGGGAAAGAGATTGCAGAACTTTATGACATGCAACAATCTGGAGCCATAGCTTTTGGAGACTACAATAAACCAATTGAAAATGACAATTTGATGAAAATTGCTCTATTATATGCGCAAAATTTTGATGGATTAGTCATTAGCTTTCCCAAAAATAATTCAATATCTGGAGAGGGAATTGTAAATGAGGGGATTAATAGTACTAAACTAGGGATAAAAGGCAGTCCTGCATTAGCTGAACATATGCAGATAGCTAGAGACTTATTTCTATTAGAATATACTGGAGGAAAGTTACATATACCTACTATATCAACAGCTAAATCTGTACAGTTAATTAAAGAAGCAAAAAAGAAAGGTCTTCAAGTAAGCTGTAGTGTATCAGCACATCATTTAACACTAATAGATGATGAATTACAGTTTTTTGATA
Source organism: uncultured Flavobacterium sp. (assembly GCA_964021805.1). Taxonomy (GTDB): domain Bacteria; phylum Bacteroidota; class Bacteroidia; order Flavobacteriales; family Flavobacteriaceae; genus Polaribacter. The sequence goes on along the minus strand of CAXHZP010000007.1, from coordinate 69,717 downwards.
GCAAAGTTAAAGTTACACCCCCACTTAGAACCAAAACAGACACCAAAGCCTTACAAAAAGGTCTAAAGGACGGAATTATAGATATGATAACCTCTGATCACAACCCAATTGACACAGAGCATAAAAAACTAGAATTTAGTCTCTCAAAAGATGGTACAATTGGTCTAGAAAGTTTGTTTGGTGCAGTAAATACTGTTATAGATCTCGAAACAACTATTAAATGTTTGACCATAAATCCAAGAGCTGTCTTTGGTCAAGATATTCAATCAATAAAAAAAGACACCACAGCTAATTTTACTTTATTTAATCCTGAAGGTCCTTATGTATTTTCTAAAGATAATATCTTATCTACTTCTAAAAACTCTGCTTTTGAAGGAAAAAAATTAAAAGGAACAGTTTATGGAATTTTTGCTAATAAAAAATTAGTACTTAACTAGCCCTATGAGTAACCAATTACCCTACGTTATTAGACAACCAAAGAAGCCTACCAAAACCCCATCTTTACTAATACTACTTCATGGCTATGGTAGCAATGAACTAGATTTATTTTCATTTTCAGATGAATTACCAGATGATTTATTAATTGTTAGTTTAAGGGCTCCTTATGAGATAGGACACGGAGGGTATGCATGGTATGCAATAGATCTTGATAGTGAAAATAATAAGTTTTCGGACTTGGTTCAAGCAAGAGAATCCATGCACAAAATTGCAGCTACTATTGATGATTTAAAAACTCAATACAACACAAACCCCACTAAAACTTTTTTGTTAGGGTTTAGTCAGGGAGCTATTCTTAGCTATGCTTTAAGTTTAAATTTTCCTAATAAAATTCAACACGTAATTGCATTAAGTGGTTATTTAAATAAAGAATTAATACCAAATGATATAGATCAAAAAATCTCCACTGACTATTACATATCACATGGCTCTGTAGATCAAGTTATTCCTGTAGAATGGGCTAGAAATACAAGTCCATTTTTAGAGACTTTAAAATTACAAAACGACTACTCAGAATACCCGGTAGGCCATGGTGTTTCACCACAAAATTTCTTTAGTTTTAAAAAGTGGATTGAAAATAGGTTGTAATTTATACAACTTAATTTATTTTTAAATTTCAATACTTAAACCGTCATAGGATAAAAACACATTTTCAGGAAGATTTTTTTGCACCTCTTCATGAAATCCTAATTTGTGACTAATATGAGTGAAATAAGCTCTTTTGGGATTTATTTCATTAACAAATGCTAGAGCCTCTTCAAGGTTTAAATGAGTAGGATGCTCTTTAATTCGAAGTGCATTAACTATTAAAACTTCCAAATTTTCCAATTTCTTTATTTCTTTACTAGATATAGTTTTTAAATCAGTTATGTAGGCTACATCATTAAATCTATAGCCAATTATAGGTAATTTACCATGCAAAATATTAATTGGTGTTACTTGTACTTCATCTAAAAGAAAACTTGAAGATCCTACAATGTTTTCTGAGAGTTTAGGCGCGCCAGCGTACCTGTTTTTAGTCTCGAATATATATGAAAATCTAATTTTTAAATTATCAATTACCCGTTTTTGAGCATAAATAGGTACCTCACCCATTTTATAAGTAAAGGGTCTTAAATCATCAATTCCAGCGGTATGATCTGCATGCTCATGAGTAAATAAAACTCCATTTATAGATTGTACATTTTCTCTCAACATTTGTTGACGAAAATCAGGTCCACAGTCAATAATATAGCAATTAGCACCCCATGAAATCATGAGAGCAGATCGTAACCTTTTATCTTTTGGATTACTAGATATGCAAACGGGATCGTTATTTGCTATCATTGGGATACCTTGTGAAGTTCCTGTACCTAAAAATGTAATTTTCATATATAACAAAAATAACATAAAAATTGACTGATAGCAATCAATTTAGTTACCTTTGTTTTAAGCAAAACTTCAGCAAAATGTCAATTTCTTTAAAAGGAGATAAGAAAATTAGTAATATCCCTGCAACTAAAAGCAAAGCATTAAGAATTAATTTAAACAGTGATATTTATGGGACTTTTGCCGAAATAGGTGCTGGACAAGAAACTGCTCGAAATTTCTTCAGAGCAGGAGGTGCATCTGGAACTATAGCCAAAGCCATGAGTGCTTATGACAAGGATTTTTCTGATGCCATTTATGGGATAGAAGAAGATAGGCGTTATGTAACTGAAGATAGATTAAAAAGAATGCTTCATCATGAGGTAGATTTAATTGAAGATAGGCTTAGTAGAAAAAAACATCCAGATAAATTATTCTTCAGCTATGCAAATACAGTTGCTACGATAGATTTTTCAAAAAAATTTAGAGGTCATGGTTGGGTTGGTATTAGATTTCAATTAGACCCTTTAGAAGATTTTAATGAAATTGTTCTTCACCTAAGGTTCAAAGAAACAGATGCTAGACTCCAACAAGAAACTTTAGGTGTTTTGGGGGTTAATTTGATTTATGGTGCTTTTTATTTAAATGATAATCCAAAAGAATTATTAAAATCTTTTTACGACAATCTTCATAAAGATCAACTAGAAATAGACATGATTAATTTCTCTGGCCCACGCTTTATGTATGTTGATAATCGATTAATGAGTCTTCAACTTGTAAAAAATAACATGACTACTGCGGTTATGTTTGGACCAGATGGAAATAATTTACTACCTGCTCAAGTTTTATATAAAAAAAATATATTGGCCCTTAGGGGAAGCTTTAGACCGGTTACTAAAGTTAATATGGACATGTTTGAAAGAGCTAAAGAACTGTTTTTTAGTGAAAAAAAGGTAGATCCAGAAAACTCTCAAATTATTTTTGAAATTACATTAAGCAATCTAAGAGCTGAGGGCGAAATTAATGAACGGGACTTTTTAGATAGAGCCGAATTATTATGTTCCCTAGGACAAAATGTAATGATTACTAATTTTCAAGAATACTTCAAACTAGTTGAATATTTTAGTGAATTTACAAAAGCTAGAATGGGATTAGCTATGGGAGTATACAATCTCATTCAAATATTTGATGAAAAGTATTACCGTAGTTTAAGTGGTGGTATTTTAGAAGCATTTGGGAAATTATTCTATAGAGATTTAAAAGTATACATGTATCCATATAGAGATGAGGAAAAGCAAGTTTTTATTACTAGTGAGAACTTAAAAGTTCACCCTAGAATGAAAGAATTATATAAATTCTTTAAAAACAACGGAAAACTAGTTGATATTTCAGACTTTGATCAAGAAATTTTCCACATTTTCTCAAGAAAGGTATTAAAAATGATAGCAAAAGGAGAAAAAGGTTGGCAAGAAATGCTTCCAGAGGGTATCTCTGAAACTATTGTAAAGAAAAGGCTTTTTGGATATTCCAAAACAAGAAAACAAACATAATTTTTTTTTGGATTAAACTTTTTCTGAACTTTTGTGTCTAATTAAAAAAAATTATTTTTTGATTGATGAAATCACTTTAGTTAAAGAACTACAAAAAGCCCAAACAAAAGAAAAAGCTTTCAAAAAGTTAATTACTGAATATAAAGAACGCTTATATTGGCATATTCGTAAGATCGTTATATCTCATGATGATGCTGATGATGTCTTACAAAACACATTCATCAAAGTTTTTAAAGGAATCGATAAATTCAAACAAGATAGTAAATTGTATTCATGGATGTATCGGATTGCAACTAATGAGTCTATCACCTTTATAAACAAAAGAGCGAGAGAAAGAAATATAGATATTACCGAAATGAAACAAGAAATGGTTTCAAATCTGCAATCAGATAGATGGTTTTCAGGAAATGACATAGAACTAATTTTACAAGAGGCAGTTGCTACATTACCAGAAAAACAACAATTGGTTTTTAATATGAAATATTTTGATCACATGAAATATCAGGAAATTTCTGATATATTAAACACATCTGTTGGCGGGTTAAAAGCTTCTTATTTTCATGCAGTAAAAAAAATAGAGCTTTTTATAAAAAAGAAAACTCATTAAACCTTAAAACAAAAAAAAAGTCTTAATAGAATGAAAGAAAGTGATGAGTATACTCAAGATTGGAAATTATCCGAGGATATTAAAACTGGATTTGCCGTTCCTGAAAACTACTTTAAAGGTATAGAGAATGATTTTTCTTTAAATTTAATAGAAAAAAAACTTCCTAAAAACAATGTTTTTGAAATTCCAAAAACTTATTTTGAAGAATTTGATCATCATATTATTGAAAAAATAAAACCTAAAAAAGGTAAAATCATAAATTTCAAAAAAATAAAATTGATTCCTGTTGCAGCTACTATAGCTTTAATCATTTTTTTTGGAACAAATTTCTTGTTAAATAACACTCCAGAACTTTCGTCTAATGAAATAGTTTATTGGGTAGACATGAATATTAATACTATATCTAGTGATGATATAGCAATAGCATTTACAGATATAAATTTTGATGACATAGATCCTTACTTCACCATTAAAAGTGAAGATATTATAGAATCTCTTATAAATTCTGATGACATAGATTTTCTAATTGAAGACGCTAACATAAACGAAATAAATTAAAAGATGAATTCGATAAAATTTTTATTATTAATTGGAGTAATTTTTACAAGTACTAATAATTATTCACAAAATAGAGAAAAGTTAAATAGAGTTAAAGCTTATAAAATAGCTTATATAACAGATCTATTAAATTTAACAACTAATGAGGCAGAATTATTTTGGCCTATCTATAACGCACATGAAAAATTACTATCTAAATACAGAAAAGAGGAAATTAAATTAATGGAGCCCGTGATAGAAAATTCTAATAGACCAATGTTATCATCTAAAAATTTTGATAAAATTAATGAGTCTGAAGCGGCTAACATTTATAATTTAGTAACGGATATAAGAAATAAAATACACCAAGAAAACGAACGTTTTTTTACTCAAATAGCGACTGTCTTGAATTATAAAAAACTTTTAAAATTACAAATAGCTGAAAAGGAATTTAGAAAAGAATTATTAAGAAAATTTAGACAACTAAGAAGAAAACCTGAAGTTAATTAAGAAAAAAAGATTAAAATACCTGTCTTTTAATTTATGAGTCTCAAACAAGAGTGTAACTCAGGCTTATTGCTAGTAAATTTTCTTAACCAGATCGCTAATTCACTAATCTCATGAGGTAATAATCTTTTCAATGCTTTTTCTAATTCTCTACAAAATAAGTCAGTATTGAAACTAACTTTTTTTAAAACAGTTTTTGAATATTCAAACATTGCTCTAGCCATATATAAATTTCTTTTATTATATAACGAACTTCTATGGAGGTTCGTATACATAAAAACAAAAAAAACCATTTTTAATCTAAAAAATGGTTTGAGTTATAGTCAATATAATATTTTACAACTTGTTTACTTTAGTTAAAAGTTTAGTAGCTCGTTTTTCTAATTCTTCTTCAATAGCTTTAAAATGAGCTTTTTTGTTTTCTATATTTTTTGCATTTACCTTAGCAATCAAATCATCAAAAACAACAATAGCCTCATCTACTATAGCTTCTGTTTTTTTTAGATCTCCAGATGAAGAAACTAGACATTCATCGATGATATCTCCTAAAACATAATTAATGTCTTTTTTCAAATTCTTTATACTTGCCATAATTCTTTATTTTTAGACTACAAATTTAGCCTATTTTATCCAATTTAATTTCAAAACTTATCAATTAATTCTTTTTGTTAAAAGTTAATCATTTTTATTAATACTTTATCAGTTATAAGGTTTTTTAAGTTGTATTTATTGCAGTAATTATAGCTTGTATATAATTACTATCCTATTATTTTACAAGAGTTTTAAAACCTCTTTTATATGATGAACAGTGTGAAAGTTTGAATCTTGGGTTTCTTTTACTGAAACCTCCTCATGTGACCAAGTGATATGAAAAGGAATATGTATAGCTGAAGCTCCAATTTTTAATAGTGGTAAAACATCAGACTTAAGAGAATTTCCTATCATCAGCAACTCATTTGAATTAATATCTAAATGTTTTAATAATTTCTTGTAATCCATTTCTTTTTTCTCACTCATCACTTCTATGTGGTGAAAATACTTTAACAATCCAGACTTTTCTAATTTACGCTCTTGATCTAATAAATCTCCTTTTGTAGCTACTATTAATTTGTACCTATCTTGGAGATTTTTTAACACTTCCTCTACCCCATCTAATAACTCAATTGGCTTATTTAACATCTCTTTTCCTATCATTAAAATAGCATCTATATCATATTGAGATATGGAATAATTAGAAATCTCTAAAGCACACTCAATCATTGAAAGCATAAATCCTTTTATACCATAACCATAAATTGCTAAATTTTTAATCTCTATTTTAAAAAGCTCTTGTTCTATTTTATTTTGAGTCTCATACTTTGATAAAATTTTTGCAAATTTTTTCTCTGCTTCTCTAAAATAAGTTTCATTCACCCAAAGTGTGTCGTCGGCATCAAAAGCTATTACTTTACATGTTTGATACATTTTTATAAAATATTTTTAATAAAATAAGATCCTTCATAAAGTAAATAAAGAAATTTATTAGATATCTTATTAAGATGATATTAAGTTATTCTCCTGAATACTTTACAAAATTTCTAGGCGTTTCGTACAAAGTAATTTCTAGGTCTAAAGAACTTGGTAGATGTTTTCTAAGTTTATTGTAGGAGACAACACATATGTTTTCAGCAGTAGGGTTTAACATCTTAAACTCCTCAACTTGAATGTTTAAATTCTTGTGATCAAAAGCATCTTCAATTTCAGAACGTATTAGACGTTTTAAAATACCCAGATCAAATACATAGCCTGTATCAGGATCTATTTCTCCAGTAACAGCAACTATTATTTCATAATTATGACCATGAAAATGTGGGTTATTACATTTCCCAAAAACCTCCGAGTTTTTTTCGTCTGACCACTCTGGTTTGTATAGTCTATGAGCTGCATTAAAATGCGCTTTTCTGTATCCAGTAATTCTAGGCATGTATAAGTTTTAAATATGATTCTTTAAAAATAATTTTAAACCAAGCAGTGTAAATATTTGGTTGTAACTCAATGTCTTTTTTTACTGCTTCAAGAGTCATCCATTTGTAGGAAGCTACCTCATCTGGGTTAATTGTTGGAGGCCCATTAAAATTTCCAATCATTACATGATCTAGTTCATGCTCTGTTAATCCATTATCAAATGGAGCTTTGTAAACAAATGAAAAAACCTCTTTTAAATTTGTTTTAAAGCCCATTTCTTCAATTAGGCGTCTTTTACCAGCCTCTATATTAGACTCTCCGTCTCTTTGATGAGAACAACACGTATTTGTCCATAATAAAGGAGAATGATATTTATGAGCAGCTCTTTGTTGAAGCATTAACTCACCTTTGTCATTAAATATAAAAACTGAAAAAGCTCTATGCAAAACTGCTTTTTCATGTGCTTCCATTTTTGGCATAAGACCCAATTGGTTGTCTAACACATCTACTAAAATTACATTTTCTTCCATTAACTAATCTTATAAATCAAAAATACAAAAATGAAATAATTGAATTTTAGATTTGATGTCACTAAGTTATATTCAAAATTCTAATATTTATATTTGTTATATGTTAAATAAATCAAAATATACGATTGTCTGTCTCTGTTTTATTATTAATCTTTTCTCAGCCTGTGATTTAAAAGAAAATTCTCAAATAAAGATAACTAAAATAGTAGAAAAAAAAGTTTCTGAAAAAGTTGTCAAAGAAATCATAAAAAAAGAGACTGATACTATTAATAAAATAAATGCAGTAACATTTTTGAAAGCATATGGAAAACTAAATAAGGAATCTGTCATCCTTTTTAAAACAAGGTTAGGAGAGATTAAGATTAAATTATACAAAGAGACCCCGTTACATAGATCAAGCTTTTTATTTTTGACAAAAACTGGGTATTTTAACACCACTTCTTTCCATAGAATTGTTCCTGATTTTATTGTCCAGGGAGGTAATTCTGATCATCCAATAACTCGAAAACTAAGAATGAAGTATAATTATAGAATTCCAGCCGAAATAAAACCATACAGAAAACATAAGTATGGTGCACTTGCCGCTGCGAGACAGTGGGAAAACAATCCAAATAAAATATCATCTCCTTTTGAGTTCTATTTGATTCAAGACAAAAGAGGAAGTCATCATTTAGATGGAGAACACACCATTTTTGGCGAAATTATTGAAGGTTATGATACTATGGAGAAAATAGCGAAGCTAAAAACAGACAAAAAAGAATGGCCCCTAAAAGAGGTATTTATAAAAGCGCTCGTTTTAAAATAGAATACTGTAAAAAGGGATGTATTGAAGTTAAAGATTTCAACGCATCATATGTTTTTTGAATCTAACTTCACAGACTTCAGTTGATTTTTACCTTCAATAGAAATAGTCCAAACTAGAAAAACTTCACCTTTCATTATTTCTAATTGAGGAACTCCAGTATTTCTTCCACCATCTATCTCAGAGACAGTAAATGCCTCAGAGATCTTCCCATCTAAAGAAACTTTCTTAACTTTCAGATAGGTTCCAATATCATCTACTTCCATATAACTAACCAGCACTTCTTTAGAGTTTAAAAAAGCAACATCTACTCTACCTATTGCATCTAAATCATTGAGTTGTATTGGTGAATTAAATATATCTCCATTAGATGTTGAAAAGGAGATATTTACCAAAGGTGTATCGTTTGCAGCTGTAAACCAGGCAACTGCTACATTAGTTGAGTTAGCAACCACCTTTGGACCATTCACAGGACATCCATTTATTTTCCATCCGTCTTGGTGAACAGGCGTTGGTGCCTGCCATTCTCCATCTACATATTTTGTACTGTAAATATCTCTGAGTTCTTCCTTACTTCTATCTCTATAAACAACTATAGGTCCATCATTTGTCATGGCAATAGATGTTTGGCAACAATCACACGTAGTTGCATCTAATTCATTTTCATTTAAGATCTCTCCAGTATCAGAAATTTCAGCAAATCTTATAGTCATTGCTTTGTGATGACCCTCTCTAGTATCTTCTATTGTATTTCTTCCGTCTAACCAGGTAATAAAAAAACCTTTCTCATTGGTAGGAATCATACTTACAAAACCATGTTCTGCTTGAACTCCATCAGTGTTTAATAGAAAATTTTCTTTTATTTTTTCTCCTGATAATGTTTCCAAGTTTAAAACTACATCATAGGTATATGTGCCAGATGCTGATTTTTTTAAATAGCTAGTCAATATCAAATCTCCATTGATAGCATTTGCAGGGAAATCTGCCCAATTCACAAACCAATCAGAACCAGAAGTTATACGAACAGGTGCCTTCCAATTTTCATTTATAAACTGACTGTAGTATAATACTGCTTCTTGGTCTTCTTCGGATGAAATCCAAGAGAGTGTTAAATTTCCATCTTTAGACACCAAATTAGGAGCTACATTGTTTTCCCCAAAAGAAAATTGAATGTTTTCAATAATAACCTCTTGTTTAGAGCAAGAAATTAAAATAATCATGAAAATAAGTACTATAAAATTCTTCATATTATAATGCTTTTAATTTTTTTATCATTTGTTTAGAATCCCATTCAATTGCACCTACCATAGTTTTAACTTTTTTTCCATCTTCATTAAAGATAACAGTTGTAGGGAGGGTAAAAATACGCATAGAAGCCAATGATGTTGTTGATTTTAAGTAAGTGAAATTATAATTTTTTCGATCCTTAAATCTAGAAATTCTTTTAATCGCTTCATCTGATACTAATAAAAATACATAATTTTCTGCTTTTAAAACTTCTTGAGCTTTTAATAAAGACGGCATTTCTTGAATGCATGGTCCGCACCAAGTTGCCCAATAATTAATTAAAACTTTCTTCCCTTTAAAGGCAGATAGATCAACTTTATTATCATATAAATCTACATAACTTGCTTTTATCTGATTAGATTCTAAATCTGTTAATTTGATATTTTGAGAAATACTAGAATTACATCCAAAAAACAAAATCGAATAACAAATAATTACAAAAATTCTCATTTTTAATTAATTTTTGTCAAGGTATAAAAATATCATCTTAAAAATTAAGTAATAAGTAAGTATTTATGATCTACAATTCTAAAATTTTAGAATAAAACGTACCTTTGCACATCAATTTTTGTAGATGAGCTTTTTAAAAGAAATAGAACGCAGAAAAACTTTTGGTATTATATCTCACCCAGATGCGGGGAAAACTACTTTAACCGAAAAATTGCTTCTATTTGGTGGTGCCATTCAAGAAGCAGGAGCAGTAAAAAACAATAAAATTAAAAAAGGTGCTACCTCAGATTTTATGGAAATTGAACGTCAACGTGGAATTTCTGTTGCTACTTCAGTATTAGCTTTCATATACAAAGACAAGAAGATAAATATTTTGGATACTCCTGGTCACAAAGACTTTGCTGAAGATACTTTTAGAACATTGACAGCTGTTGATAGTGTTATTGTGGTTATAGATGTTGCAAAAGGAGTTGAAGAGCAAACAGAAAAATTAGTTGAAGTTTGTAGAATGAGGAATATTCCAATGCTAGTTTTTATCAATAAATTAGATAGAGAAGGAAAAGATGCTTTTGATTTATTAGATGAAGTAGAACAAAAATTAGGCTTACGAGTAACACCTATGAGTTTTCCTATTGGAATGGGGTATGATTTTAAAGGAATTTACAATATTTACGAAAAAAGATTAAATATTTTTTCAGGAGATAATAAACAAAATATCTCTGCAGGAATTGAATTTAATGATATAAAAAATCCTGAACTTGATAAGGTTGTGGGTCATAAGGCAGCTGAAACACTTCGAGATGAATTAGAACTAATTTATGAGGTTTATCCAAAGTTTGATAATGTTGAATATCTTGAAAGTAAATTACAACCAGTATTTTTTGGTTCGGCTTTAAATAATTTCGGAGTTAAAGAATTGCTTGATGCTTTTATTGAAATTGCGCCAAAACCACAACCCAAGAAAGCTGAAGAAAGATTAGTAGATTCCAAAGAAGAAAAGCTAACAGGGTTTGTTTTTAAGATTCACGCAAATATGGATCCAAAGCACAGAGATCGTTTAGCATTTATAAAAATAGTCTCTGGTACCTTTAAAAGAAACGCACCCTATTTACATGTTAGAAATGGTAAAAAAGTGAAATTTTCAAGTCCAAATACTTTTTTCGCTGAAAAAAAAGAAATTGTTGATGAATCATTTCCAGGAGATATTGTTGGGTTACATGATACTGGAAATTTTAAAATTGGTGATACCCTAACCGAAGGAGAAAAATTAAACTTTAAAGGAATTCCAAGTTTTTCACCAGAACATTTTAGGTATGTAAATAATGCAGACCCAATGAAGTCTAAACAACTCTTTAAAGGTTTAGACCAGTTGATGGATGAAGGTGTTGCCCAATTATTTACTTTAGATATGAATGGTAGAAAAATTATTGGAACTGTGGGAGCTCTTCAATATGAGGTGATACAGTATCGTTTAGAACACGAATACGGTGCAAAATGCTCCTACGAAAACATTAATGTTCATAAAGCTTGTTGGGTAGAAGCTGAGGATCCAAAAAATGAGGAATTTAAAGAATTTAAAAGAGTTAAGCAACGTTATTTAGCAAAAGATAAACAAGGACAAATGGTTTTTTTAGCTGACTCAGCATTTACTATCCAAATGACGCAAAGTAAGTATCCAACTGTAAAACTTCATTTTACAAGTGAATTTCAATAAAAATAGCATGAAAAAAGTACTTCTTGTTTTAATTAGTATTTTAAGTTTTCAAATGTATTCTCAAACTGAAAGCTCAGAAAATACATTCACTTTTAAAAAACTAAACAATTCTATTAGGCTTAATCATATTTTAGTAAACATGCCTACAGACAAGGTAAGCTATAATTTAGCTCCTAAAATGAGTTTAGTTGGTTTAAATTATAATGTTCCTCTTACAGACTGGTTATATACTGGTGCTGGAATGCACGCTGCCGTTACTGGAGATCAGGGAGGTTTATTTACTTTAGGGGTAAATTTAGGGGTAAACACTAAAGTTTTTAAGAGTATTTATTTTGATGCGAATATTCATTTTGGCGGTGGTGGCGGATACAGGAGTCTTGTTAATGGTGGTGGAATAGTTTATCCAAATATTGGTCTTCAATTAAAAAAGAAAAAGTATTCATTAGGAATTCAATACGGTCAAGTAAATTTTTTTACAGGACTTATTAATAATAACAATGTTTCTTTTTTTATTGAAATTCCAAGTATCGTAAGATATAAAAGCTATAAAGAAGCTAGAAAAGTGTTTAAAATAAATAGTTCGATCACAAAAAACACTGATACAAATCCTGCTGTAAAAACAGTACAACAAGTTACTTTTGATTTTTTCTTTCCTTTCGGGGATTCTAGAAAAGACGCTACACAAAATTACGCCCAATTAAATAATACACTCTCTATTTTAGGTTTTGAATATCAACGCTATCTCTCACAAGACACATTTATTTATGCTCATACAGATGCCATGTATAATGGCCTAGTTGCTGGATTTATGGATTTATTTTTTGGTGTTGGTAAAAACTTTAGAATAAGTAGAACTGTTGATTTCTTTGGAAAATTTGGGATAGGAGCTGCTGGGGGTAGAATTTATCCAGAGAATGGTTTAACTATGTATCCAAACATTGGTGCGGATATTAAAATCTCAAATCATATAGGGCTTAGTACTCATGGTGGATATCATCGATCTATTGGTGGTACTTTTGAGGCCTACACAGCTGGTTTTAGTATCAAATATTTTGGATTAAATGGTGGAACTTCTGATCCATTTTCTGAAGAAAAAGTTAGATCTATTAAAACACAAGGTATTCAGGTTGGTGTTCAAAATCAAACTTACTTTGATGTAGCTAAATTTGGAATACCAGATAGTGATTTACAACTTATAGCCATAAAAGTATTTTATGATCTAACCAAACGATTATATCTTTCAGGAGAGGCTTCTTTTGCTTATGAAGGAGAATCTGGAGGATATGCTCATGGAATGTTTGGTTTAGGAGTAAAAAGCAATCGTTTTTTAAATAGAAAATTTTCTACCTTTTTAGAGATTGGTTTTGGAGTTGCAGGTGGAGGAAGAGTAGATTCTGGAGAAGGTATATTGGTTAGACCAACTGCAGGTTTTAATTATCACATAAATGATGATTTCACAATAAACATAGCTGGTGGTCAAATTGTTTCTCCTTTTGGAAATGTAAACTCATCAAATATAAATATTGGCCTAACTTATGGTTTATCTATTTTAAATTCAAAAAAATAAAATAGCTAGTAGTATAATAACATTAATTGAAAAAATAATAAGTAAAAATTAAATTATAAATTATGAATAACGGAATCTATGCAAAATTCAAAACTCCAAAAGGAGAGATTTTAGTAAATTTAGAATATGAAAAAACTCCTGGTACTGTAGGAAACTTTGTTGCCTTGGCTGAAGGAAATCTTGAAAATAGCGCCAAAGAGCAAGGCACTCCTTACTATGATGGTTTAAAATTTCACAGAGTAATTCCAGATTTCATGATACAAGGGGGTTGCCCATCTGGAACAGGAACAGGTGGCCCAGGATATAAATTTGATGATGAAATTCATCCAGACCTAAAACATGATGGTCCAGGAAAATTGTCTATGGCTAATTCCGGTCCAGCCACTAATGGATCTCAATTTTTTATTACGCACATAGAAACTCCTTGGTTAGATGGAAAACATACTGTTTTTGGAAATGTTGTTGAGGGTCAGAATATTGTAGATGCCATAGCACAAGATGATGAAATGTCTATACAAATTATTCGTGTAGGAAATAAAGCGGAGGAATTTAATGCTGTGGAAGCATTTAGAACTTTTGAAGGAGCTAGAGCAAAACGAGAAGAGGAAGAAAAGAAGAAACAACAAGAAATTCTTGATGCTGTAGCCAAAGGATACGATGAAACCAATAGTGGTTTACGTTATAAGATTTTACAGACAGGTGACGGAAAAAAAGCAACCAAAGGTGCAAATGTTTCAGTTCACTACAAAGGGCAATTACTAGACGGAACTGTCTTTGACTCATCTTATAAACGCAAACAACCCATAGACTTTTCTGTTGGAGTTGGTCAAGTAATTGCTGGATGGGACGAAGGAATTCTATTATTAAGTGTAGGTGACAAAGCCCGTTTTGTTATACCATCTAATTTAGCATATGGAGAAAGTGGAGCTGGAGGAGTTATCCCACCAAATGCTACTTTAATTTTTGATGTTGAATTAATGGATGTCAAATAAATTATAAAAATTCCTCAATAAAAAAAAAGGTTCTTGAAGATTCAAGAGCTTTTTTTTATGATTATGTAAAAGGAAATAATTTTTTGTTAAAATTGTAACAAAACGCTTGAATAAACTATCTAATAAATAAAACAATAAAATTATTGTGTAAGTTTATTAAAAAAACAAAAAAATCTATTCTAATGAAATACTTTTTCTGCCTAATCGGAGTATTTTTCCTAATCTCTTGTAATAATTCTAAAAACTCACAGGAATTTATAAATAGTACCAAAGGAAAGTATCTTTTTAATTCAAATGAAACATTAGAAGTTTATTTTATTGATGATATTTTAAAAATAGCTTGGAGAGGTAAAAATATGACACCTGTCAAAGCAAACGATAGTTCATTTTATGTGAAAGAAATGAATGAAAAATTAATTTTTATTTCGTTACCAGAAATACATATAAAACTTGCAGAAAAAAGAGAACACAAGGGAGAAAAATTTTATTTTAAAAAACTAGCTCAAGGAGAAAAAACAGCATTTGAATACTTTAAAAATAAAGAATTTGAAAACTCTTTAAATGCTTACATTTTAATTCAAGAGAAAGATTCATTAGATCCAGTTATTAGTCAAAGCAGACTAAATAGAATGGGCTACGAATATCTAAGAGCTAATAAATTTTTAGAAGCTAGAGAATTATTTAAAATAAACATAGCTTTATATCCTAATAAATCCAATGTATATGATAGTATGGGAGATGCTTTTAAAAAAGAAAAAGATACTTTAAAAGCTATTGAATATTATAAAAAATCTTTGGCTATTAATCCGGAAAATAGGAATTCACTAAGGAATTTAAAAAAACTTGAAAAAAATACTAAAAAGTAAAAGTCCTAAACTAGCTTATTGCCATATAAGAAGATAAAATATTTACTATCTTTATTAAAACAATATCCATATGAAAACTGCTCAAGAATGGTTTAAAGAATATGCTGTTAGTCATCAAAATTCAACTAATCAGATAATTCATTACATATGTGTACCACTAATTTTTTTCAGTGTCATTGGTTTATTAATGAGTATTCCATCCTCTATTATAGAAAATACATTAGAGTTGTATAATCCTTTATTAGAAAATTGGGCCGTTTTTACCTCAATTTTTATTCTAATATTTTATATGCGACTTGGGTTTTGGTATTTTGTTCAAATGCTATTCTTTATTTCTTTAGCAATTATTGTGAACTTTTGGCTAGGCTCAATTTTTAACTTGTTTTATGCATCTTTAATTATATTTAGTACTTCTTGGATTGGGCAATTTTACGGACATCATATAGAAGGAAAAAAACCATCTTTTGCAAAAGATCTTCAATTTCTTTTGATAGGTCCTCTATGGGTTGTTCAAAAAATATCATCAAATACATAAGAAGTGAAAAAAGAAACATCATTTGAAGACTTTATTAGAGTTGATATCAGAATAGGAACTATTACAGAGGTAAAAGAATTTCCAAAAGCAAAAAAACCGGCTTACCAAATATTAATTGATTTTGGTAGTATTGGTGTAAAAAAATCTAGTGCTCAAATTACAGAATTATACACAAAAGAAAAATTATTAGATAAACAAGTAATGGCGGTTATAAACTTTAACCCTAGGCAAATTGCAAACTTTATGAGCGAATGTTTAATCCTAGGGGTATACAATAAAGAGGGACATGTAGTTCTTTTACAAGCATCACAGCCAATTAAAAACGGAGAACAGATTCGATAAGATTAACTATCTATTTTTTCGGATTATTTAATATTACAAGTGCTCCAATTACTCCTGGAATCCAACCACATAGCGTTAACAAAAATATAATAATAAAAGATCCGCACCCTTTATCAATAATAGATAGAGGTGGAAAAAGTATTGCTAATAATACACGAAAAAAACTCATAAAACCCTAAAATATGTTATTAATTTGACGTGAGATTTTATATTTTGTTACAATAAATTCATGACTAACAAAAAAGTCATCAAATTTTACACTAAAAAATCATGACTTTTAAATTATTTACATTTTATCACCAAAGAAAATTGCGTTCATTAATAATTTATTGGTACCATACCAAAAAGCTCTAAAATTAGTATTGTCAGTAAAAACAACAACTCTTCCCCTACCCATTCTTTGAACTTTAAAAGGAACTGTATTTTTTATAGCTTTTGCATTTTCCTTTGAAATATAACCACTTAATAAGGGGTTATTTGTATACTGAATCGGATTGTTGTAACTCTTTTTATCTGCCTTCATAAAGAGAGTTGTATTTCTAAACAAGGCTATTTTATCATTCTTATAACCAAAATTAATGGGGTGAGAACGATCTACATTTGCCTCAAAAATAGCACCCCCAATAACTTGAGCTCCATTTTTCAAAGATTTTGCTTCAAAAGAAACATCTTTAACAGTATCAATATTTGAAGTTACAAATTCAAAATTTATAAATTTATTAGATTTCAACCATTTTACTGCACTTCGGTAACCTATTAAAGTACCTCCATCACGAACCCACTTTTGAAGTTTTTCAATTGATCTTTTATCTAAACCTCTACTGTTAGGAGCTATTATAACTGTGTATTTACTTATGTCTATACGATTAAAATAAATCATGTCTAATTTAGTAACATGCATATCATAACGTTGATCAAATAAATGCCATATTTCTCCTGGATCACTCACATTTACTCCATTACCAACCAACATTGCTACTTTTGGTAATGAAATATTTTTAAAGTTATTACTTCCCAAATCTATACCATCATTTAAGCCTGTTGACACGCCATTAATCTCTAAATGACTCTCATTAGCAACTGTTTTTAAGAAGTCGTATAATTCTTGACTATCTAACTTTTGGTTTTGAACAGGTATTTGAATGGTTCCATAATCATATGAATTACCTCCATTATTGAAGTTTTTCATAGATACTTTTGCTCGTAACCCTTTTTGCAAAATTGCATTCAACGCTTTGGGTGTATAATATTCATTCCAAGGCATCAGATAACCAACATTACTCTTTTTACTAACACTACCCTCGTTTATTTTTAATGTTTTAATTTCTGGCCCAGCATTATTTAAAGAAATATTTTCGGCATAATCTACACCAAATGAGTGATTAAATGTCCATGCTGAAACATCGTAAAATAAACTATCTTTAAAGCTAGTCCTTACATCAAACATTGCCTTTACCAATTTTTGATTTTTTTGATTCATTGGGACAACATAACTATACCCTTTTCTAAACTTTTTACCATCTGCTCTAAAATCTGACTTCACTTCATGTATGGTGATTTGATGTCTTTTTAGAACCTCAGCTAGATGATAACTTTTGGCAGCATCTTTATGATCTCCAAAAACAATAGCTTTGGCTTTAGATGATTCATTCCTTGCTTTTTTGTAAAAATCTTGTTGATATTTTAATATTTTTACACGCATATTTTTTGCAGCTTGAAGGGTAGACATCGCAGCTGTATATTGATTTCTAATTGTAAATGGAAACGTTAAAATACCATTAGATGTTTCTTGTGCATGACCTCTAGAACTTCCTTGTTCAAATAGAATACCAATACTCCCATTAATATCTGGAAATGTAGACCCCTTTCCGTAATAGAAATCATCATAACTCTCTTCAGAATAATACTGTGAACCTATCTTGTCCAATGCTTTTGCATGATAGGTACCAATCTCTTTAGTTAAATCTTGATTTAATTGCGGTGTTAAAGGGTGTGTTCTACTAGGAATACCTGGCTGAAAAAAGAAAGTTGAATTGGATCCCATTTCATGATGATCTGTTAATATATTGGGTAACCATTTGTGAAATGATGCTATTCTAGCTCTAGATTCTGGTAACTGAACTGGTAACCAATCTCTATTCATATCAAACCAATAGTGATTTGTTCTACCTCTTGGCCAAACCTCAAAATACTCTCTATCATTTGAATCTGGATTAATATTTTTACTCTTATTGGTGTTGGCCCAATAAGCAAAACGTTGTAATCCATCTGGATTAAAGGAAGGATCAAATAAAATTACTGTATTATTCAATAAATCTTCAGTAGCTGAGCTTGTTGAAGCCGCTAGATAATATGCTACAGCCAAAGCAGCATTTGATCCACTAGGCTCATTTCCATGGATAGAAAAACCCTGATAAACTATGATAGGGTCATTGGTTACATCCAGTGAAGAGTCATTGGTACCTTCTATATGCCTTTTTCTTATATTGTCTATACGGGAGTGATTATTAGGAGAGGTAATCGTTAACAATAATAAGGGTCTTCCTTCAAAAGTTCTCCCTCTATCTTCAAGAGTAACACGATCAGATGATTTGGCTAACACCTTCATGTACTCAACAAGTTTATCATGAGTTACATGCCACTCTCCTACCTCATGGCCAATAATATCTTTTGGAGTAGGAATATTATCATTATAATTTTGATCAGAGGGAATGTAATAATTTAGATTTAATTCTTGAGAGTTTATTGAAAAAGTAATTGATAAAAATAAAAAGGTAAGAACTATATTTTTCATTAGTATTTAGATTTGATTTTAACAAAGATATTAAAAACAAATCTTACATTTTTTTGGAACAAAACTCTTATTTTTGATAAATATTATATGCTACACTAATAATAAATTGTGCTTGGGTAAACTTACATAAAATGCTAGATAAAAATAAAAATGACATTCCTGGACTGTTTCCAAAAGATCAAAATGTTCAAGTGTAGGATATGATAGCTCAAAATAAATTAGAAGAAATTGGAAATAAGTTGTCTGGGGCACTTGTATATGATGATTTACACAAGGCTCTTTATGCTACAGATGCATCTGTATACAGAAAAATACCTTTAGCTGTTGCCTATCCAAAAGATGAAAAAGATCTTCAAATTTTAATTGAATTTGCTACATCTAATCACTTGACATTAATTCCAAGAACAGCAGGGACATCACTGGCTGGCCAATGTGTTGGTGAAGGAATCATAGTTGATGTTTCTAAACATTTTACAAATATTTTAGCCTTTGATGAACTTAATAAAACGATTACTGTTGAACCAGGAGTAGTTAGAGACGAACTCAATTTATTCTTAAAACCTTTTGGGCTCTTTTTTGGACCGAATACTTCTACATCTAATAGATGTATGATTGGAGGAATGGTTGGTAATAATTCTTCTGGAAGTACCTCTATTAGATATGGAGTAACTAGAGACAAAGTTTTACAGATAGATGGAGTTTTGAGTGATGGATCTTTTGTTAGTTTTAAAGAGTTAACCTCTAAAGAATTTAAATTAAAAACCCAAATCAAATCTTTGGAGGGTAGCATTTATGCTTCTATATACAATGAACTTTCACAAGAACAAGTTCAACAAGAAATTAAAGATCAGTTTCCAAAACCTAGTATTCATAGAAGAAATACAGGTTATGCAGTTGATGAATTACTTGACTCAGATTTGTTTGGTGGTAAAGATAGTACCATAAATATGGGAAAACTTTTATCTGGTAGTGAGGGTACTTTAGTTTTTTCTACAGCTATCACGCTACAATTAGATACTGTACAACCTAAAGAAAGTGTAATTATTGCCTCTCATTTTAATAGTATTAAGGAAAGTCTAAAAGCTACAGTTTTAGCCATGAACCACGAGTTATATGCTTGTGAATTAATGGACAAAGTAATCTTAGATTGTACCAAAAACAACCGTGAGCAAGCTAAGAATCGATTTTTTATTCAAGGAGATCCTGAGGCAATTTTAATGTTTGAAGTTTCAGGTAATTCAAAAGAGGAAGCACAAATAAAAGCTGATGAATTAATTTCTGACCTAATCAACAACAATTTTGGATATCATCACCCTAAAGTAGTTGGTGAAGATATTAAACGCATGTTTAATCTTAGAAAAGCTGGGCTGGGTTTACTTGGAAATATTATTGGTGATAAAAAAGCGGTAGCTTGTATAGAAGACACTGCTGTTGATTTAAAGGATCTTCCAAATTATATTGATGAATTCACTAAAATTATGGATAAGTATCAACAAAAGGCTGTTTATTATGCACATGCTGGAGCTGGTGAATTACATCTTCGTCCTATATTAAACCTAAAAAAATCTGAAGATGTTTCTTTATTTAGAAAAATAACTACTGAAACTGCTCAATTAGTAAAAAAATACCAAGGATCATTTAGTGGTGAACACGGTGATGGAATAGTACGTGCTGAATTTATTCCATTGATGATAGGAGAAACAAACTATCAATTACTCAGACGCATCAAAAAATCATTTGACCCAAACAATGTTTTCAACAAGGGTAAAATTACAGATGCTTTTCCAATGGATAAGAGTCTTCGTTATAGTATTGACAGAAACGAACCTGAAATAAAAACTATTCAAGACTTCTCTGATAATCAAGGAATTTTGAAATTAGCTGAAAAATGTAATGGTTCTGGAGATTGTAGAAAACCTGCCTCTGCTGGTGGTGCTATGTGTCCGAGTTACCGCGCAACCAAAGATGAAAAAGATACTACAAGGGCAAGAGCAAATACGTTGCGTGAATTTTTAACAAATTCAAAAAAATCAAACAAATTTAATCATCAAGAGCTTAAGGAAGTTTTTGATCTCTGTTTAAGTTGCAAAGCTTGTGCTTCAGAATGCCCAAGCAATGTTGATGTAGCTGCACTTAAAAGTGAATTTTTATATCAGTATCAAGAAGAGAATGGTTATTCTTTCAGAAATTCAATGTTCGCAAATAATGTAAAATACAATAAAATTGGTAGTTTATTTCCAAGCTTAACTAATTTATTGTTAAATACTTATGTAACAAAATCTATTATGGGTATTTCAATAAAAAGAAGTGTACCTAAACTAACACCCAAAACCTTAAAATCTTGGTATAAGAAACAAACTCATTCTAGCAGTAAAAAAATTATATATGTTTTCTGTGATGAATTTACCAATTTCTATGATACAGAAATTGGAAAAGATACCATTATTGTTTTAAAAAGACTTGGCTATAATCCAACCTTTATAAAGCATCAAGAAAGTGGACGTAGTTTTATTTCCAAAGGGTTTTTAAAAGAAGCAAAAGATGTAGCAAACAAAAATGTATCAATCTTCAAAGAATTAATTACAGATATAACACCTCTTATAGGTATTGAGCCCTCAGCAATATTAACTTTCAGAGATGAATATATTAGATTGGCTGATGATGTAAATTCAGCAAAAATCATTGCTAAAAATACATTTACCATAGAAGAGTTCTTAAAAAATGAATTTGAAAAAGGAAATATTAGAACCAATCAATTTACAACTGAAAAAAAGTCTATTAAAATTCATGGTCATTGTCATCAAAAAGCATTATCAAGTACACATGCTACTTTTTCGATTTTAAATATTCCTGAAAATTATTCACCAACAATAATGAATACTGGTTGCTGCGGCATGGCTGGATCTTTCGGTTATGAAAAAGAACATTATAAAATAAGTATGCAAGTGGGTGAAGATACCCTGTTTCCTAAAATAAGAAATATATCAAAGGAAACAGAGATCATCGCTTCAGGAACAAGCTGTCGTCACCAGATTCTAGATGGTACTAACAGACATGCAAAGCATCCTATAACAGTATTACGGGAGGCCCTTATATAAATTTCTGAAAGTAAAAAGCTGAAAATATTAACTTATTTCAAGTAAAAGTTTTGATTTTTTTAAATCTTCTTTGAGTTGATTTGAGAATGTAATATACTCTTTAGCCTTAGTTTCTTGAAATAATTCTCTGTTAGACAAAGCTTGTTCTTTAATATTTATTTGAGACTCATCTAATACAGACTCGTCTATAGTCTGTATAGAAAACATATACATCTCTAAGATAATGGGTAAAGAGGTAATTCCTTTTTCAGTAGCTAGGTAACGAGTACTTTTTTTTGTTCCTGTAGGATCAAGTTTTTCGATAAGACCTTCGTTAACAAGTGATTTTAACCTATTGGTTAATACATTAGTGGCAATTTTTTCTTTAGAATTTCTAAATTCTTTAAATCTCGATTTTTTGTGCAAGATAATATCCCTCAAGATAAGAAGTGACCATTTATCACCTAATACTTGAATGGATAACGCAATAGCACATGTACGTTTTGGGAGGGTTTTCACGTGTATAAATTTTTTAAATATTAAATATTAAATCAAAACTACAAAAATTAGTTAACAATAATTCAATAAAAATTAGTTTTATCTAACAACTATTCAACTATAACAAAATTTTAAGACAATAAATTATACATATGTTAATTATTTATCAAATTTTGAATACTTAATGTAATGGTTTTGATTTTGGCTAAGGTGTCAGATTCTTTTTTTCTTTCCATTAAGATTACCTTTTCGGGAGCATTTTCTACAAACTTATTATTAGATAATTTCTTTTGGATGCCAAACAAAAAACCTTCAGCTCTTTTTAATTCACTTTTTAACTTTAATAATTCAGCATCTACATCTATGTTATCAATAGCTAATGGAACAAAGTATTCATTTGATTTCACTCTAAATGATGCACCCTCTACCTTTTCTGTTACTTCTTTTATTTTAGTAGTATTGGTTAACTTTAAAATTATGTCATCAAACTGATTGGTTGCCTTTTCTCTGTTGATAACATTTAACTCTACTGAGTCCCTGAATGGGATGTTTTTATTTTTTCTAACAGTTCTAATTCCAGATATAACATCAGTTACAAAATCAAATTTTAAAATAATTTCTTTATCAAAATCTTCAAGTGTAGGATATTTCTCAATAATTAATGCTTCCTCTGGAGTTCTTTCTGCTATAAATTGCCAAATTTCCTCAGTTAAAAAAGGCATAAAAGGATGTAAAACTTTTAAGTTATTTTCTAAAATTCTAATAATTTCTTTGAAGGTATATGAGTCTATTGGCTGTTTATAAGCAGGCTTCACAATTTCTAATAGCCATGAGGAAAAATCATCAGTAATTAATTTATAGATAGTCATTAAAGCATCAGATAATCGATATTTAGAAAAATGATCTTCAATATCATTCAACGCTTTTTGAAATTTAGCTTCATACCATGCAATACCCATTTTTGACGTAGATGGTTGTAGAAGGCTTTCATCTACTTCCCAACCCTTTATTAAACGAAACGCATTCCAAATTTTATTAGCAAATTGCTTTCCTTGTTGACATAAATCTTCATCAAACATTAAATCATTTCCTGCTGCTGAACTCAAGAGTAATCCAACTCTAACTCCGTCAGCTCCGTAGGTATCTATAAGCTTCAAAGCATCAGGAGAATTTCCTAATGATTTAGACATTTTACGTCTTTGTTTGTCACGAACCAAACCTGTTAAGTATACATTTTGAAAAGGTTTTTCAAATTTGTATTCATAACCAGCTACAATCATTCTAGCAACCCAAAAGAATAAAATGTCTGGACCAGTTACTAAATCATTAGTGGGATAGTAATATTTAATTTCTTTATTCTCGGGATTTCTTATTCCATCAAAAACCGACATTGGCCACAACCAAGAGGAAAACCAGGTATCTAAGGCATCTTCGTCTTGTCGTAAATCATCTATCGAAAAAGAACTCTCATTGTTGTTTGATGATTTTGCTAATTCCTTTTTAGCTAGTTCGTAAGCATCCTCTTTACTTTCCGCTACTACAAAATCATTTTTCCCTTTTCCATAGAAATAGGCAGGAATTTGTTGCCCCCACCACAACTGACGAGAAATATTCCAGTCTCGAATATTTTCCATCCAATGCCTGTAAGTATTTTCGAATTTTTTTGGATAAAGATTTATATCCGGATCATTCCCTAAAACTGCATCAATAGCTGGCTTCGCAAGCTCTTCCATCTTCAAAAACCATTGATCGGATAATCTTGGCTCTATAATAGCTTTCGTTCTTTCTGAGGTACCAACTTTATTGGTATGAACTTCTGTTTTTAACAAATGCCCTTTTTCTTCTAATTCTTTAACAACCTCTTTTCTAACTAAAAACCTATCCTTTCCCTCGTAATGTAAACCAAAAGAATTTAAAGAAGCATCATCATTAAATATATCAATTACATCTAATGCATGCTTATCTCCTAGAGCTTTGTCATTTTCATCATGTGCTGGAGTTACTTTCAAACAACCTGTACCAAATTCAACATCTACGTATTCATCTTCAATAATTGGTATGATGCGTTTACATAAAGGAACAATAGCTTTTTTACCTTTTAAATGGCTAAAACGCTCATCTGTTGGATTAATACAAATAGCTGTATCACCAAAAATTGTCTCAGGACGTGTAGTTGCGATTGTTAATACTTCTTCACTCCCTTCAATATTATAATTAAGATAATATAATTCACCTTGTTTCTCCTCATGAATAACTTCTTCATCGGAAAGAGTGGTTTTTGCTTCAGGATCCCAATTAACCATTCTAAAACCTCTGTAAATCAACCCCTTGTTATATAGATCCACAAATACCTTGATAACAGATTCTGACATTTCTTTATCCATGGTAAAAGCTGTTCTTTCCCAATCACATGAAGCTCCTAATTTCTTGAGTTGATCTAAAATAATACCACCATACTCATGCTTCCATTGCCAAGCATGTGTTAAAAATTCTTCACGAGAAAGATCGTTTTTATCAATCCCTTGTTCTTTTAATTTTGCTACAACTTTTGCTTCTGTGGCTATAGACGCGTGGTCTGTTCCGGGAACCCAGCAAGCATTTTTCCCCAATAAACGGGCACGTCTAATTAAAACATCTTGAATAGTATTATTTAGCATATGGCCCATATGCAAGACACCAGTTACATTAGGAGGTGGAATGACTATAGTATAGGGCTCCCTTTCATCTACTTCTGAATGAAAATAATTGTGTTTCATCCAGTAATCGTACCATTTACTTTCAACTAAACTTGCATCATATTTAGATGGAATATTCATACCTTTTAATTGTTTTTACCTGTATCTGACAAAAGTACAATTATCTGAAGTATTTAAAAGTGTGTTGAAGTTTTTTTGATTAAATTTGTTTAAGTTAATTACAGAAAATAAAATTTCATGAAAAGCCTTCACATACTTATTACATTTTTATTTTTTAATATCAGTTCTTTTGCTCAAGAAGTTGATGATTTAAAACCAGCATTTAAATTTCTAACAGAAACAATCAATTATGGGAAAATTTCAATGGGCTCAAATGGAACTCGAGTATTTGAGTTTACAAATACAGGGAAATCTCCTTTGATAATAACTAGAGTACAAGCCTCTTGTGGTTGTACAGTTCCTAAAAAACCAGATCAACCTATAATGCCAGGTGAAAAAGGTAAAATTGAGGTTTCTTACGATACCAAAAGAATTGGAGGATTCTCAAAAGCTATCACCATTTTTTCAAATGCTAAAACAGAGAGGAAAATGATAAAAATTAAAGGATATGTAGAAAAAGTATTGTTACCAGAAAAGAAAAAAAGTATCCTATCTAAAGATAACTAAATAATCTTCTTTAAGTTAAATTCAGTTTTAATTTTTTTATTATTTCTCATTAGAGTCAAACGAATTAATTTATTTTCTTTTTCCTGAAAAATGGAAATAATTTCATGCAATTGAAAATTATAAATTGGGTTTCCATTTATTTTAATTAAAATATCGTCTTTCATAACTCCAGCTAAATCTGCAGGGGATCCCTCTAATACATTAGAAATTTTAAAATTAGGTTTAAATTTATACACATAATTTTTAATTAAGCTAACAGAATTTCTATTACCGTTTGGATCTTGAGTCCCTCTGCTTAATTCAGTATAATTTCTTGTTGACTCTTCTACCAAAATCTTTCCATCATAAACTATCTCTAAACCGCTCATATTATAATTAAATACCTCATTAAAAGAACTATTTTTCTTTAGCATTAACCGGTTATTTGGATAATCAAACCAAACAGTAAATCGTTTTAAGATACCCGTTCCAATACTTCCGTTTCTTTTATTAAATTTCCTTGCATCTTTGGTTGAAAGAGTGTCTAAAAAAGAAACTGTGGGTTTATTTAATGAAAATTTTCCCAACCCTAAAGAGGATATTCTGCTACGTTTTCCATAAACCGTTCCACTCAAACCAACACCCAAAAAATCAGTAAAAAAATTTTCTGGTGTTACAATATTTTTATTACTAAATTCAAATAACCAAATAGCATCTGAGCCACCAGAGTCTATGAGCATTTTAATTGGTACTTTTTTTGAATTATTATTAAGTTTAACCGTTACATCAACATAGGGTTTCTTTTGAAAAATAGTTAGAGGTAGTACTTCACAATTACTACATTTTTTTTGTTTGTATTTGGAAGGATTATAAAAACGGATTTTTTTAGTCTTGTAATTAATTCTTAAAATTAAATCAGAAAAAATATCATATCCAATAACACCATGAATAGTAATCCCCATTTTTGATGATAAATCAAAATCATCTTTTAAAATTACGTACACATTTTTATTGACAGCAATTAAATTATTAATTCTAAATAAATTATTTTTTGAAACAATTGCATTTACTGGTAAACCCTCACCTAAACCCTTGAGTTTATATTTATATTCAAAATTTGAAAGTATTGTATCTACCTTAGAAGAATTAAAAACGATGGTTTTATTGACTCCTGAATCTAAAATGAAATTTAGTTTTTTATTATTAACTTTAATTGGGATTACTATTAGATTATTGATGAATTGAAAACGAATGTCTTCATAACTTTTATGAGTGCTCATCATACGAAATCCCTCGTTTTGACCTGTAATATTATTACATATACCAAAAAATAAGATTAAAAATATCTGAAGTGTATTTTTCATAGGGAAATATTATAGCCATAAGTTACATCTATTATGATAAAAGAAAAAATATTTTTAAAATCATAAACATACTTATTGACAACAATAAAAACTTATAATTATCTTAAATATATTTTGCAAATTTGCAAAAGAATTTCAATTTTCAATAAACATGCCATCAATTTCTAACAAAGGGCTTTTAATGCCACAATCTCCAATAAGAAAACTAGTTCCTTATGCTGAAGCAGCCAAAAAGAACGGTACTAAAGTTTATCATTTAAATATTGGTCAACCTGATATTGAAACACCTAAAGTTGCACTAGATGCAGTAAAAAACAATACATTAAAAGTACTCTCTTACGCAAGGTCTGAAGGATCTGAAGAGTATAGAGAAAAACTTGCAAAATACTATGAAAAGAATAACATTAACATAAATGCTAAAGATATAAATGTAACAACAGGAGGCTCTGAAGCTCTTTTATTTACTATTGGTAGTATTACAGACCCTGGAGACGAAATTATTATTCCAGAGCCTTTCTATGCGAATTATAATGGGTTCTCAACAGCATCTGGAGTTACTGTAGTTCCTGTAATTTCAAAAATTGAAGAAAATTTTGCATTACCTTGTATTGAAGACTTTGAAAAATTAATCACTTCAAAAACTAAGGCCATTTTAATTTGTAACCCAGGAAATCCAACGGGATATCTTTACAGTAAAGATGAGATTCAAAAATTAAAACAACTTGTTTTAAAGTATGATTTATTCTTAATTGCAGATGAAGTTTACAGAGAATTTACTTATGATGGTCATCAACATCACTCGGTAATGTCTGAACCTGGCTTAGAAGAAAATGCTATTATGATTGACTCTGTATCTAAGCGGTATAGTATGTGTGGCGCAAGAATTGGCTGTATAGTTTCCAAAAATAAGGAGTTTATGAATACAGCTATTAAATTTTCTCAAGCAAGATTAAGCCCACCAACTTATGCTCTTTTAGCTAGTGAAGCTGCTTTAAATACTCCTCAAAATTATTTTAATAACGTTACCAAAGAATATGTTTCAAGAAGAAATACATTAATTTCTGAATTAAATCAAATAGAAGGTTTAAAAGTTGCTAACCCAAAAGGAGCATTTTACTGTGTTGCTGAATTACCAATCGATGATGCTGACCATTTTGCTCAATGGATGTTAGAAAAATTTCATCATAAACATGAAACGTTAATGGTTGCTCCTGCAAGTGGTTTTTACTCAACTAAAGGTGAAGGTAAAAATCAAATTCGTTTGGCATATGTTTTAAACAAAGTGGAATTAATTAGATGTGTAGAAATTTTAAAAATGGCATTGATGAGTTATCAAAAATAAAAAATGTAAGTTTGAACTAACTCAATTTAGTTATTCTTAATTTATTTTTTGTCACAATACAACACCTTGAACATAGAACAAAACATATCTCTTAAAACCTATAATACATTTGGAATAGATGTTTTTGCTAAGAGGTTTATTAGTGTAGATAGTGTGTACAATCTTCAAAAAATTTTAGCACAAGAAAAAAATATTTTTTTACTTAGTGGAGGCAGCAATATGCTTCTCACTCAAAACATCAATAAGCTTGTTGTCTATATTAATATTAAAGGGATTTCTGTTGATTTTGAAAATGAAAATGAAGTTTTTTTAACTGTAAATTCAGGAGAAAATTGGCATGAATTTGTAGTATGGTGTATTTCACAAAATTATGGTGGTTTAGAAAATCTTTCGTTAATACCTGGACATGTTGGAACTTCTCCTATTCAAAATATTGGTGCCTATGGTGTTGAAGTTAAAGATGTTATAACTAAAGTAGAAGGTTTATACATCAATAATTCCAAAAAATTTCAGTTTACTAATAAAGAATGTAATTTTGATTATAGAAATTCAATATTTAAAAATGAATTAAAAGAAAAGATTATCATTACATCTGTTAGTTTTAAGCTCACCAAAAATAAACACCAATTAAATACAAGTTACGGAGCTATTGAGAAAGAATTTGTTAAAAATGGCATTAGTACCCCTACCATTAAAGACGTAGCTGATGCTGTAATTAAAATTAGAAAATCTAAGTTACCAGATCCTAAAGAAATTGGTAATAGCGGTAGTTTTTTTAAAAACCCAGTAATTTCATCAAAACTTTTTAAAAGAATTCAGAAAAGATATCCTACTATTCCTTTTTATAAAGTAACAGAATCAACCGCATACGATGCTCATCATTGTTTTAAAATACCTGCAGGATGGTTAATAGAAACCATTGGTTTTAAAGGAAGGCGTTTCGGAGATTGTGGAGTTCATGAAAACCAGGCATTAGTTTTAGTTAACTATGGAAATGCTAAAGGATCAGATATTCTTAAACTTGCAAAAAAAATTCAACAAGCTATCTTGGATACTTTTGAAATTGATTTAGAAATTGAAGTAAATATTATTAAATAAGTTTTTAAAATAATTTACTAAAGTCTAAATAATAGTATTTATTTTATTTGGTTTTATGCATTAGATGCTTCTTAATATTGGCGAGCAGCACAACTGTTTTCTCTAGAAGAAAGAGTATATTTGTACAATAAAACATTTTACTATGAAACTTATTTTATTAACCATTGGACTATTAGCTCTGGGCGTAGCTGGCATAGCTATAAAAATTTGGGCAAAAAAAGATGGTGAATTTGCCGGAACTTGCGCCAGTCAAAATCCAGTATTAAACAAAGATGGTCAAGCATGTGGTTTTTGTGGTAAAACACCCGATCAGTTTCAAGATTGTGCCGAACCTTCTCATAATTAAAGACTAATGATTTTTACTGTTCTAACCTACATTTTTGTAGCTACTTCAGTAATTCAAATTGCTTATCTATTTAGTTTTATTCCAATTATTTTTCATAAAACTACGAATGCAATTCTTAACGAAACTCTTCCCATATCAGTAGTTGTTTGTGCTAAAAATGAGGTATCAAATTTAAATAAACTAATTCCATTACTTTTAGATCAAGAATATAAAAGCTTCGAATTAGTTTTAATTAATGATGGTTCTAACGATGAAACCTTGGAAGTTATGACAAGGTTTCAAAAACAGAACTCAAAAATTAAAATTGTAAATGTAAAAAACAATGAGGCATTTTGGGCGAATAAAAAATATGCGCTAACTCTGGGTATTAAAGCAGCGACTAACGAACATTTACTTTTTACAGATGCAGATTGTATCCCTTCATCAAAAAAATGGATTCAAGAAATGAGTAGTCATTTCACTGAATCAAAAACAATAATATTAGGATATGGAGCCTATAAAACAAAGAAAAACTCTTTTGTTAATTTAATGATTCGTTTTGAAACTTTAATAGCTGCAATTCAATATTTTTCATATGCTAAATTAGGATCGCCATACATGGCTGTTGGAAGAAATCTAGCCTATACAAAAAGTGAATTTTTTAGGGTAAATGGTTTTTTAAATCACATGAAAATTCTCTCAGGTGATGATGATTTATTCATTAGAGATGCTGCTACATCTGACAATACTGATATAGCCTTAAACTCAAATAGCTTTACAATTTCTGAGGCTCCTGACACTCTTAAAAAATGGTTTCATCAGAAAAGAAGACATATATCTACATCCCAATACTATAAATTTAAACATCAATTTTTTCTTGGGCTCTTTCATGGATCAAAATTTATATTTTTCATTTTAGCTCCATTAATTTTAACTTGTAACTCATCTGTTATAGCTAGTAGCTTTTTGATAAGTTATCTATTACTTTCTTACATTACTATTGGTTTTTGTGCAAAAAAATTTAATGAGAAAAATATTCTTTATTTTTTACCCTTTTTAGAATTGTTTTTAATTCTATTTCAAATTGCTATATTTATAACCAACTCCATCTCAAAACCAAGACATTGGAAATAACAAAGGAAATTTTGGCTACAAACATTCAAAAAGCAAAAGAAGGAAACCAAATTTCTTTTAATTTTTTATTACACCATTTCTGGTCAGATGTCTATAAGTATCAATTAAAAAGAACAAAAAATGAGAATGATGCTGAAGACATTACTATTCAATCTTTTTCAAAAGCTTTTGATAAAATCAACACATTTAATGAAAAATATCAGTTTAAAACCTGGCTGATTACAATTTCAAAAAATATACATATTGATCTCATAAGAAAAAACAAAACCTCGATTAACCTATCTACATCTCAGAATCAGGAGGAAGAAGCCTATAGAATTATTGATGACAACCCCACACCGGAAGATAAAATCATCACAGAACAAAATTTAGCAAAATTATTATTAGACATCAAACAGTTGAAACCAAAATATCAAGAGGTTATTCATTTACGTTATTTTAAAGAATTGAGTTATAAAGAAATATCTAATGAAATTAATGAGCCTATGAATAACGTTAAAATAAAACTTTTAAGGGCGAAAAAAATATTAGCAGAGATTATAAAAAAATCTTAATGAAAAAATTGATGTTTAAATCTTTAGGGCCTGGGTTGCTTTTTGCTGGAGCTGCTGTTGGAGTTTCTCATTTAGTTCAGTCTACTAGAGCTGGAGCAGATTTTGGTTTTGGTTTATTATGGGCACTATTAATTGCTGCGCTTTTTAAATATCCTTTTTTTCAATTTGGTCCTCGCTATGCTGCTGCTACGGGAGAGACATTATTAGATGGGTATAAAAAATTAGGAAAAGGTGTTTTGGTAGTTAGTTATAGCATTAGTTTTATTACTATGTTTATTATACAAGCTGCTGTTACTATAGTTACTGCAGGATTAGCCGTTAATCTTTTTGGATTTTTTGACATGGTTACTTGGTCTTTATTAATTACAATTCTTAGTATTTCTATATTACTTATTGGTAAATACAAACTTTTAGATGGCTTAATGAAATATGTTATTTTACTATTAACTATTTGTACACTTATAGCAGTTAGCGTGGCTCTCATGAAAAATAACCAGGAATTTACCTACACTCAAGTATTTCCTAAAGGAGCTGTTGAAATTACTTTTTTAATCGCATTTTTAGGCTGGATGCCAGCACCTCTAGATATTTCAATATGGCAATCTATATGGTCTATAGAAAAAGAAAAAACAACATCAAAAAGAACAACAACTAAACAAGCTATTTTCGATTTTAATGTTGGTTATCTAGGAACCATATTCTTAGCCTTATGTTTTGTTGTTTTAGGTTCTTTGGTAATGTATAATTCTGGTGAAAGTTTCTCTAACAAAGGAGATGTTTTTGCAGGACAATTAATAACATTGTATACTAAAAATTTAGGTAATTTAGCTTACGTATTTATTGCTATAGCTGCTTTTACAACAATGTTTAGCACCACTATTACAACACTAGATGCTTCTCCTAGAACAATGTCTAAGGCCAATGATTTATTATTTTTAAAAAAAATAAAATTAGACTATTGGTTTTGGATTCTTCTTTTAGGAACCGGAACTTACATACTCTTGAGGTACTTCAGAAATGACATGGGGTTAATGGTAAAAATAGCAACTATATTATCTTTTCTGACAGCTCCTTTTTACGCAATTTTAAACTTTATTTTAATTAGTGGGAAACATACACCAAAGAAATACCACCCTTCTATCTGCATGAAGATATTAAGTGTCTGTGGAATTATTTTTTTAATCGGATTTAGTGCCTGGTTCTTATTGAATATTTAATTGTTTTCTTCGTAACTTTGCATAAATTTATAAATTATAAATGGCAAACGATACAGTTGTTCTTCCTAGACGCGAAAAAAAACCAGATTGGTTACGTGTTAAGCTGCCTGTAGGTAAAAAATACACTGAACTTAGAGGACTTGTAGATAAGTATAAATTAAACACTATTTGTACTAGTGGAAGTTGTCCTAACATGGGTGAATGTTGGGGAGAAGGTACCGCTACATTTATGATCTTAGGAAATATTTGTACTCGCTCTTGTGGTTTTTGTGGCGTTAAAACAGGACGACCAGAAACAGTGGAATGGGATGAGCCAGAGAAAGTGGCTAGGTCAATTAAAATCATGAATATTAAACATGCTGTAATTACCTCAGTAGATAGGGATGATTTAAAAGATGGAGGTTCAATTATTTGGGCAGAAACCGTAGAGGCTATACGAAGAGCAAATCCAAACACAACTTTAGAAACTTTGATTCCTGATTTTCAAGGAAAAAACTCACAGATAGATCGAATTATAGAAGTACATCCTGAAGTAGTCTCTCACAACATGGAAACTGTAAGAAGACTCACTAGAGAAGTTCGTATTCAAGCCAAATATGATAGAAGTTTGGGAGTTCTTAAATACCTGAAGGAAAAAGGAATGAGAACCAAAACAGGATTGATGTTAGGATTAGGAGAAACAGAGGAAGAAGTAATTCAAACTATGAAAGACTTACAAGGGGTTGGATTGGATGTTTTAACAATTGGTCAGTACTTACAACCTACAAAAAAACACCTACCAGTAAAAGAATTTATTACTCCTAATCAGTTTAAAAAATATGAAACTTTAGGCTTAGAAATGGGCTTTATGTATGTAGAAAGTGGTGCATTGGTTCGTTCTTCATACAAAGCTCATAAACACGCCAAGTAAAATTTTAGATTTTTTCATAAAAAATTAACCTATAAAGTTAATTAAATGTGAAAATTATATTTTTTTAACATTAAAAAGTCTTTATAACTAATTCTGGCACAGTAGTTGATCTGTGAAATACAAAGATTGATTATTTGATTTTTAAAGTGATTTGAATTAGTTTTAACTATAAAACCATCTCCTCGGAGATGGTTTTTTTAAATTTACAAATAATGGTACTTAGTTACGATTTATCAATTTCTTGTAGTTTTTTAGCTACTGCATCTACCTCATCTAATACTCTAAGTAAATTACCACTCCATAATTTCTCAATTTCATCTTCTGTGTATCCTCTTTTTACAAGCTCTGCTGTTACATTTAATGTTTCAGAGGCATCATTCCATCCAAAAATTCCTCCTCCTCCATCAAAATCTGAACTTATACCAACATGATCTAACCCCATTTTTTCTATTAAATAATCTATATGATCTACAAAATCTGCAACATCCACTGGTTTTGGATCTGAATCATTCATCATTAAAGTAGCCTCTTTTGACATTGCTCTATATTCCTTTACATAGGTTTCTCGGTCAGTAGCCTCTAATTTTCTAATCTGATCCCAAGACAACATCTCCATTCCTCTTTCTTTGGCTATATTTTCAATTTTTTCAGAGATAGCAGTTGAATATGCATTATGTTTTTCTGAACTCACATAAGAGCTAAAAGCTACTGTTTGAACTACCCCACCATTAGACTTCATCCATTCTAATTGCTCATCATCTAAATTTCTACTATGATTACATAAAGCTCTTGCTGATGAATGAGATGCTATAATTGGAGCCTTTGATAGAGATATCATGTCTTTAATAGATTGTTTAGAAGGATGAGAAACATCGATCATCATACCCCATTTGTTCATTTCCTTAATAACCTGCTTTCCTAGATTACTCACTCCTTTGTCTATCCATAAACTATCTTTTTCTCCAGTATTTGAGTCACAAAACTGACTATGACCGTTGTGAGATAATGACATATATCTAGCTCCTCTGTCATAAAATTCTTTTACTCTAGATATATCTGTACCTAGTGGATAAGCATTCTCTACTCCTATCATAGCTATTTTCTTACCTTCAGCATGTAGTTCTCTAGCTTCTTTAGAACTGACTGCTAAACCTATTCTTTGAGGTGCAATTTCTTTAGTTAATCTTTCTATAGCATCAAATTTACTAATTGCATTTTCATAAGCTTTATCATATCCTTCTGGAGTTAACTCACCTTGACCTGTATAAACTATAAACCATGCAACATCTAATCCACCAGCTTCCATATTGGGAAGATTTACCTGATTTCCTAGATTTTTTGTATAGTTTTTGTCAGCTGTAAAATTAGAAACATTAATATCTACATGAGTGTCAAGGACTAATACTCTATTGTGAATAGCTTTTGCTTTTTCTAAAACTTTATCTGAATAATTCATAGGATTATTTGAAGGTTGTTGAATAGTAGTACATGATACAATAAACAATGTAAAAAAGGTAATTTTAAAAATCTTCATAATTAATAATTTCATTATTAATCATAAAGATACTAATCTTACTTGATTATTGTAAATAATCTTGATGTAGAAATAAAACCTAAATAAATCCTTGTTCACGCATCCAATCATCATTAAACATTTTCCCAACGTATCTGCTTCCATGATCGTGAAACAACACTACTACCACATCATCTTTAGTAAAATGTTCTTTTAATTGCAGGAGCCCTTTAATTGCTGCTCCTGCAGAATTGCCCAAAAACATTCCTTCTTCTTTTGCAAGTCTTTGGGTATAAATTGCTGCATCTTTATCAGTTACTTTAGTAAATCCATCAATCAAAGAAAAATTTACATTCAGTGGTAAGATATCTTCTCCAATACCCTCAGTAACATATGGATAAATCTCCTTTTCATCAAAAATACCAGTTTCGTGATATTTTTTAAAAACTGAACCGTAGGTATCTATTCCCCAAATTTTGATATTGGGATTCATCATTTTCAAATAGCTTCCAACACCAGAAATAGTTCCACCTGTTCCAACTCCAACAACAAAGTGAGTTATTTTACCATTAGTTTGTTCCCAAATTTCTGGACCTGTACTTCTAAAATGAGCTTTGCAATTACTTGGATTATCATATTGGTTTACGAACCAAGAATTTGGAGTTTCTCTTCCTAATTTTTTAGACACTGAATAATAAGATTTGGGGTCATCTGGTTCAACATCAGTTGGGCAAACAACTACCTCTGCTCCTACTGCTCTAAGAATATCAACTTTTTCTTTGGATTGTTTATCTGCCATTACAAAAATACACTTATAGCCTTTAATTACAGCTGCCAGTGCTAATCCCATACCTGTATTCCCTGAAGTGCCCTCAATGATAGTTCCTCCTGGTTTTAAACGTCCATCAGCTTCTGCATCTTCAATCATCTGCAGGGCCATTCTATCTTTTACAGAATTTCCTGGATTAAAAGTTTCATATTTTGAAAGAACTAAACATGGTAAATCTTTTGTCAAATGATTTATCTTGACTAATGGAGTATTTCCAATAGTTTCTAAAATATTATTAGCGTATTGCATTCATTTATTTATTATGGTGTAAAGGAACAAAATATTTTAGAGATAACCTTCTAGACACTTGTGTTTTCAAAAGGTGATTATTAAGCAAATTTGATAGATTTAGAAGGCTCAATCTTTGTAATAATAGTAGAAGGAATAATTAACATTACAAAACACACTATTAAGGTCCCAATATTTAATAAAACTATAGATAACATATTAATACTTACGGGGACTTCTGAAACATAATATGTAGCAGGATCTAGGGTAATAACTCCTCCGTGTTTCTGAATAAAAAGCAGCGTTAAACCTACTAAATTTCCCCAAAATAATCCAATAAAAATTAAGTAAGAAGCATTGTACAAAAAAATCTTTCGTATGCTCCAATTAGAACTCCCCAAAGACTTCAAAACACCTACCATAGGTATTCTCTCTAAAATCAAAACTAAAAGTGCAGTAATCATATTAATTCCTGCTACAAGGATCATAATTATAATAATAAACCAAGTATTATTATCAAAAAGTTCTATCCATTCAAAAAGAGCAGGGTATTTTGCAGCTATAGTGGTAGCATCTAAAGTTGAATCTATCTCTCTATAAATCTCGTTCCCTTTAAGATTTAAATCATCAAAATTTTCTAAAATAATTTCAAACCCTCCAACTTCATTTGATTTCCACTTATTTAATCTTTGAACTTGCCTAATATCTCCTATCATCATATTTTTATCAAATTCCAAAAAACCAGTATCATAGATACCTACGATAACTAATTTTCTATTTGAAGGCAATTTATTAGTATTACTCTTAAAGAAGGTTACATTAATTGTATCATTTAATTGTAATTTTAATCTATTGATGACTGTTGATGACAATAGAATATCTCTTGTCCTTTTTTGATTAAAGTTTGGAAGACTTCCTGAAATTAAATATTCCTTAAAAAAAGTCCAATCATAATCTGAAGAAACTCCTTTAAAAATTATTCCCTCAAAATCTGTTTTTGTTCTAATTAACCCAACTTGATTGGCATAAACTTGAACGTTTTTTATTCCTTCTATGTTTGAAAAACTTGGATAAAATTTCTGATTTTTATCAATAGGAATAACAGAACCATCAGAATTATTAGCATCATAATTTGTAATTTGAACATGCCCTTTAAAACCAGAAATTTTACTTCTGATTTTCTCTCGAAGACCACCTCCTGTAGCTATTGCAATTAACATAACTATCATTCCTAATGAAATTGCTATGATAGCTATTTTTATTATTGGAGATGAAATACTATTTTTATACTCTTTGCTAGAGATAATGCGTTTCGCCAAAAATAATTCGTAATTCAATGCTATGATTTTAACTATACGTAAAAATACATATTTATTTATTCTTCTAGTAATTAGTTCTTCAATCGTTTCCTTTGGTCAAAAACCAAAATCTATGCACTATATACAAACTGGTGCAGATCAAATTGACTCATATTTACCAAGATTAAAAGGAAAAAAAATTGCGATTGTTGCAAATCAAACCTCAGTTATTTCTGATAGAAAAAAAACTACACACCTAGTAGATAGTCTAGTTTCCTTAAATTTAAATATAAAAAAAGTATTTGCTCCAGAGCATGGTTTTAGAGGCAAGGCAGATGCGGGAGAATCTATAGAAGATGGAGTAGATAAAAAAACAAAACTTCCAATTATTTCTCTTTATGGTAAAAATAAAAAACCTACTAGAGATCAATTAAAAGGAATTAATTTAGTAATCTTTGATATTCAAGATGTAGGCGCTAGATTTTATACATACATCTCTACATTACATTATGTTATGGAGGCTTGTGCAGAACTAAATATCCCATTAATATTGTTAGATAGACCAAATCCTAATGGGCATTATATTGATGGTCCTGTTTTAGAAACTGATCACAAAAGTTTTGTAGGAATGCACCCCGTTCCTGTTGTTTATGGAATGACAATTGGTGAATATGGTCAAATGATTAATGGAGAAAAATGGTTGAAAAACGGTGTTAAGGCGTCATTAACAGTAATTAAATTAAAAAACTACACTCACAATTCAGAATATATCTTACCTATTAAACCTTCACCTAACCTTCCTAATGAGAAGTCCGTTAATTTATACCCTAGTTTATGTTTTTTTGAGGGAACTAACGTTAGTGCTGGTCGCGGAACAGATATGCAGTTTCAAATTTATGGTTCACCTTTTTTAAACAAAAAAAGTAAGTTTACGTTTACTGCTGTTCCAAATGAAGGTTCAAAATACCCAAAACATGCTCATGCTATATCATATGGTGAAGATTTAAGAAAAGTAAACAAACTAAGCAACATCAATCTAAGTTGGTTGATAAAAGCCTACAAACAAAATAGAACTAAAAGTTTTTTTAATTCTTTTTTCACAAAATTAGCTGGAACAAAATCCTTACAAACTCAACTAGAAAAAGAAGTTTCAGAGTCTGTTATTAGAGCTTCCTGGAAGAAAGGCCTAGATAAGTTTAAGATTGTTAGAAATAAATATTTGATTTATCAATAACCTATTTTACCAAATCAGCAGAGTTGGTTGGTTTTTTATACTTCTGAAAAGGTTGTTTTAATAATTCTTTTAAAGACGAATTGATTGCTTCATCAGGAAAAGTATCTACACCATACACAATTTTATCTCTATCTAAATGCAAATAAGTACCCAATAAACGATCCCAAATTGAAAAAATATTTCCATAATTAGCATCTGTGTATGGTAATAGATTGTGATGATGAACTTTATGCATGTCCGGAGAGACAATCACAAAACTTAATAGTTTATCTACAGATCTTGGAATCTTAATATTGGCATGATTAAATTGTGTAAAAATTAAAGATATCGATTGATATATCATAACAATAGCAATAGGAGCACCAACTACCAATACACCAAACAATGTAAACCCAAAACGAATTACACTCTCTAGAGGATGATGTCTATTAGCTGTAGTAGTATCTACTTTATGATCTGAATGATGGACCAAATGAATCATCCACAAAGGTTTAATCTTATGTTCTGTATAATGAGCTAAATAAGCACCAAAAAAATCTAATAAAACTACCCCCAATAAAATATACAACCATAGTGGCATTTTTGGCATCCAATTAATAATTCCAAAATTATTAATCTGTACCCAATCTGCTGTAAATAACAGCAAAAAAGCTAATGAAAAATTGATGATTACTGTGGTTGCTGTAAAAAATAAATTAGGAATGGCATGCTTCCATTTTTTGTAGTTAAAAAGAAACAAAGGCAGTGCACCTTCTAAAAGCCAAAAAAAAGTAATACCGCCAACAAGTAACAAGCTTCTATGTGAAGAAGGTATGGTTTCAAAATAATTGAATAAAGTTTCCAAAGTAGCTAAAAGTTTGCACTAAAATACAGAAAGTTTTTAACTTACACAGATAGAGTGTGTCTTTAAAATCAATAAAACTAATAACTTAACTTCGTTTTACTTTTTTATTATAGTGCAACGGAATTTGTTTTTTTAAGTTTTCTATAATTGTATAAGCTGCTGGGCAAACTTCAGTATTTGCAGCAGTTAAATCTGTAATCTGTATGAATTTCTTTCTATTTGTATGAGGATATTCAGAACATGCTTTGGGCCTAACATTGTAAATGAAGCATGAATTATCAGATTCATCAAAAAAAGAACACGGAGCAGTTTTTAAAACCATAAAATCATCTTGATCTCTCACTAGGTATTTATCTATAAAAACATGTTCTTTGATTTTTAAATATTTAGAAATTCGTTGAATATCTTTTTCTATAAATATGGGGCTGGTTGTTTTACAACAATTTCCACAAGACAAGCAATCAGTTTTTTTGAATTCATCTTCATGAAGTTGTTTCATTACTAGATCTAGATTCTTAGGTGTTCTTTTCTTAAGCATTTTAAAATACTTCAGCGTCTCCGGCATGGTTTCCTTTGACAATTTGGTTAACTCTTTTAATCTTTTTTCCATTATGTAAAACTAAACTTTTATCCTTTTGCACTTAAAGCATGCTTCTCCTTTAGTTTGATATCTTAAAGTAAGCTAAAGCAATACAAAAGTACCAATAAAATCTACTTAAACATCTATCATAAAAACAAATAAAATATGTAATTTTGCACTATCAATTTAAGATAGTCAATGAATATTCAAACCCTTTTAGAGACCAAAGTAAAAGAAGGTTTTATAACACTTTTTGAAATTACAATTCCATCGGTTGAATTTCAGGTTACTCGAAAAGATTTTGAAGGAGATATTACCATTGTTGTTTTTCCTATGCTCAGGTACAAGAAAGGAAATCCAATTCAAATAGGTGAAACTATTGGAAAGTATTTGGTTGAAAACATTGAAGAAGTTGTTTCCTATAACGTGGTTAAAGGATTTTTAAATTTAGTTATAGATGATCGTTTTTATCTTCAGTCTTTTTACACTATTTTCAAACAAGAATCTTATGGCTTTTGCTCTGACTCTAAAAATGTTGTGATGGTTGAATATTCTTCACCTAACACTAATAAGCCTCTTCACTTGGGTCATGTAAGAAATAATTTACTTGGGTATTCAGTAGCTGAAATCTTAAAAGCATCCGGAAATAAAGTATATAAAACTCAGATAATCAATGATCGTGGTATCCACATTTGCAAGTCAATGTTAGCTTGGAAAAAGTATGGAAACTCAGAGACTCCAGTATCAAAAGGAATGAAGGGAGATAGTTTTGTTGGGTTTTATTATGTGAAATTTAATGACGAATATAAAAAAGAGATTAACAACCTAATATCTGATGGATTAACTGAAGAAGAAGCAAAAAAACAAGCGCCTATTCTAATTGAAGCACAAAAGATGTTGTTAAAATGGGAGGCAGGAGATCCAGAAACTGTTTCTCTATGGAAAATGATGAATGAATGGGTGTACGATGGATTTAAAATTACTTACCAAAATTTAGGTGTAAATTTTGATACTTTATATTACGAAAGTGATACTTATTTATTAGGTAAAGATGTTATTGAAGATGGATTAACTCGTGAAGTATTCTTTAAAAAAGATGATGGATCTGTATGGTGTGATTTAACTGACGAAGGATTAGATGAAAAGCTAGTTCTTAGGTCAGACGGAACAGCTGTTTATATGACTCAAGATATTGGAACTGCCATCCAACGTGTCAAAGATCATTCAGATATCAATGGAATGGTTTACACAGTTGGAAATGAACAAGACTATCATTTCAAAGTCTTATTTTTAATTTTAAAGAAATTAGGGTTTTCATGGGCAGCACAACTATATCATTTAAGTTATGGTATGGTAGATTTACCCTCAGGAAAAATGAAATCTAGAGAGGGAACAGTAGTGGATGCTGATGAGCTAATGCAAGAAATGACAGATACTGCAAAAAGTATTTCTCAAGAATTAGGAAAGTTAGACGGGTATTCGGAGGACGAAAAAATAGACTTATATCGAATGATTGGGCTAGGTGCACTTAAATATTTTATTTTAAAGGTAGATCCAAAGAAGCGTATATTATTTGACCCCAAATCTTCTGTAGATTTCCAAGGTAATACTGGTCCGTTTATTCAATATACATTCGCAAGAATACAATCAATTCTTCGTAAAGCTACTTTTAAATATGATGAGCCAGTAGATATTGCTAGTATGTCTTTACATTTAAAAGAAAAAGAATTAATTAAACAAATAGAATTGTATCCTGATATAATTCAACAAGCAGCAAAAAACTTTTCACCTGCACTTATTGCTAATTACACATATGACTTGGTAAAAGAATTTAATTCCTTCTATCAAAATGTATCCATATTAGGAGAAACAGATGAAACAAAAAAAATAATACGAGTTCAATTGGCGAGTAAAGTTGCTGAAATTATAAAATCTGCATTCAGTTTATTGGGCATAGATGTACCCAATAGAATGTAATATATGGTGTCTGTAGGGAGTTAAAGACACCTCAATAAAATTTTTAAAACTCTGCGTAAATATTCTTAAAAAGTAAAAAAAATGAAATATGATATCATCATTGTTGGAAGTGGTCCTGGAGGATATGTCACTGCCATCAGAGCTTCTCAACTAGGTTTTAAAACAGCTGTTGTAGAAAAAGAAAGTCTAGGAGGTGTTTGTTTAAACTGGGGATGTATTCCTACAAAAGCTTTATTAAAAAGTGCACAAGTATATGACTACCTTAAGCATGTAGATCAATATGGTTTAAAAGCTGAATCTATAGATAAAGATTTTAACGCAGTAGTATCTAGAAGTAGAAATATAGCCAATGGAATGAGCAAAGGTGTTAAATTCTTAATGAAAAAGAATAAAATAGATATTATTGACGGTTTTGGAAAAGTTAAGACGGGTAAAAAAGTTGCTGTTACCAGCGAAGATGGAAAGGTAAAAGAATACAGTGCCGATCATATTATTATTGCTACTGGAGCTAGATCTAGAGAATTACCTAACCTACCACAAGACGATGAAAAAGTAATTGGATACAGAAAAGCAATGACTTTAGCTTCACAACCATCATCTATGATAGTTGTTGGTTCTGGTGCTATTGGAGTTGAATTTGCGCATTTTTACAATGCTATGGGAACAAAAGTAACTATTGTAGAGTATCTACCAAACCTTGTTCCACTAGAAGATAAAGATGTTTCTAAACAATTTGAACGATCCTTTAAAAAAGCAGGTATTAAGGTTATGACAAATGCTTCAGTGGAATCTGTAGATACTACTGGAAAAGGAGTAAAAGCTACTGTTAAAACTAAAAAAGGTGAAGAAATTTTAGAAGCTGATATTGTTTTATCTGCCGTAGGTATAAAAACTAATATAGAAAATATCGGATTAGAAGATGTAGGGATCATTACAGACAGAGACAAAATATTAGTAAATGACTGGTATCAAACTAATATTCCAGGATATTATGCTATTGGAGATGTGGTTCCCGGTCCTGCTTTAGCTCATGTTGCCTCAGCTGAAGGAATTACATGTGTAGAAAAAATAGCTGGTTTACATTCTGAAAAAATAGACTATGGGAACATTCCTGGATGTACCTATGCGAGTCCTGAAATTGCTTCTGTTGGACTTACTGAAGACCAAGCTAAAGATCAAGGATATGAAATAAAGGTTGGTAAGTTTCCTTTTTCTGCCTCAGGAAAAGCAACTGCCGCTGGAACACCAGATGGTTTTGTTAAAGTAATCTTTGATGCAAAATATGGAGAATGGTTGGGTTGCCATATGATTGGTGCTGGAGTAACAGATATGATTGCAGAAGCAGTATTAGGAAGAAAACTAGAAACTACTGGGCATGAAGTTTTAAAAACAATTCACCCTCACCCTACTATGAGTGAGGCAGTAATGGAGGCTGTTGCTGATG
The DNA here is from genome assembly GCA_964021805.1 of uncultured Flavobacterium sp. GTDB lineage: Bacteria > Bacteroidota > Bacteroidia > Flavobacteriales > Flavobacteriaceae > Polaribacter. The sequence continues at coordinate 26,041 of CAXHZP010000007.1, read as the reverse complement.
CTTATGATGAAGTAATACATTTATAAAAAAAATAAAATCAAAAAAACCGAAGAGATTTCTTCGGTTTTTTTCTGGCATAGTTTTTGATAATTTATTTGTAATAAATTTAAATCCAAAATACTTTTATTTTAAACTGTATTTTGTGGGAACTGTTGTAAAGAAAAAGAGAATAACCCCTAAACCAAAGTTGCTAGCTTTGGTTTTTGTAATTTACAAACCTTACTACTTAAAGTATCTATTAAAATCCTAAATTTGTATTCAACTTCAATAAGAATGCTATTTTTGTTTGCTAACATTTACATATGATTCAAATAACTAATTACAAAGGATTTCTTATAGAAACTCTAAAAGCCATTATCAAACTTTGTATTGCTGGTTTCCTCATTGGATTCTTAAAATCTTATGATGCTATCATAGCAATTATTTTGTTTTTAAAAATTCTTCATGTTATTTATAAAAATATTATCATCGCTGAAACTAAAAACTGGATATTACTCATTGGAATGATAGTAACCGGTTTAGCTGGAATGATTGGAGAAAATTGGGGTGTGAGTAATTCATATTGGGAATACCATAAAGTATCTAGAGAACTCCCTTTATGGCTTCCTTTTGCTTGGATGTTAGCCTTTTATTTCTTGTACAGTATTGAATCTAGATTGATTCCTTACTTAAAGTACAAAACAATTAAAAATAAACTTATGATAGCTTTTTGGCTTTCACTTCTTCTTCCAGCTTTTGGTGAAATTATTACAATTAATCTAGGTGTTTGGACATACTATTGGCCATATCAAGTATTTGGTGTTCCTCTTTATGCATTCATGTGTTTAGTTTTTGTTCACATGATAGTTTATGGGATATTAGCATTTATCTGCAAAAAGAAAAATATCAATGATGTTGTTTTTACTTAAAATAATATTTTAATATTGCCAAGCTATTATTCGAGTAACTTTATTTCCTTGATGCATAGGAATTATTTTCATTGTTTTTACATTAAGTTTGACTCCAGATTTCTGAAGACTTTCAATGGTTTCCTTTTTTGAAACTAAACTAGTAAACCAAAGACTACTATTTTTATATAATGAGCTCTGATATAGGTAATTATGTAAAAAAGCTTTTTCTCCACCAGGATACCATAATTCATTATTATTGCCAGAAAAATTACGAACAGTATTTGTTCCTAAGTTTCTGTTTTTTCTTGCATTCGCTCCCCTAGCCTCTTTTTCAGATTTATAAAAGGGAGGATTACAAATAACTGCGGAAAAAGAGTCTCCTTTTTCAATTATTCCCTCTAAAATATTTCCTTCATCAAACTGTTGTCTCAAAATTATCTTATTGCTAAGGTTGTTGTCATCTATAATATCTTGAGCGGTATCAAGTGAATCTAATTCTATATCTGTTGCAACAAAATTCCAATCATATTCCTTAACACCTAGTAAAGGGTAAATACATGTTGCACCAGTTCCTATGTCTAAAACTGTAATTTTATCTATATTTTTAGAATCTGATAACAATTCAGAAACATAATGAATATAGTCTACTCGACCTGGTATTGGAGGACATAAATTTTCATCAGGAAAGACCCATTTATTTATTCCATAATAGACCTGTAACAAAGTAAGATTTAATTCTTTTACCGCTTTAGGATCAGAAAAATCTATAGTAAGGTTTCCATAATCATTTTTAGTAACATAAGAGATTAAATTATTATTGTGTTTGGTTAAAACATCAAAATCATAACCTTTTTTATGCTTATTTCTAGGATGCAATCCCGGCTTAAGTTTCATGTTAGAGTTCTAAGATAGTAAATGCTTGTTCTAGTGGTTTTAATGATTCTTTTAATGCGATAATTAAGTCGTATCCGTGTGCTAAATAATACTCAGAAAAATTTCGCTGACGCTCTTCTAAGCTTTTATTGGGTAATAATTGATCTTGTAATGCGATAATTCTATTGGTTCTATCAACTTGTTTTCTTTTCTCTGCTCGCAACAATCGTTTTTCTAAATTCTCTAAACCTTTTAATTGTTTTCTTTGCTGTGCATCTACTGCTCCAATAAAAGAATCATCTGTGTCATTGGCAATTCTTCTTAGGGCTAAAAATTGTTGGGTTAACAATTCTATAGCATCTGCAAAACTAAATTGAATATCTGAGTTCTCTTGAACTTTTTTAGCAATTAACAAATGCTGTTTCATAAATATTTCTTCAAAAGAAATATCTAAATTATGTAATTTTTTAACCTGTTTTTTAGAAACAATCTGTACTGAATTTCTCAACAATAATATTGGAAAAGGAATCTCTGAGGCTTCAAAGTAAGATTTCAATTGTAACCAGTAAGCTAGTTCACCTCCACCCCCAATATAACAAAGATTAGGCAAAATTACTTCCTGATATAGAGGCCTCATAATTACATTTGGACTAAAACGATCACTATGGTTCTCTAACTCGTTAAGTATTTCAGCTTCCGAAAAAACAAGATCTGTGTTGTGAATTGTATACTTTCCTTCGTTTTCTATAATTCGTTCTCGAGAGTTTTCTGTCAAATAAAATAAATTTATATCTCTCGGATTTACCTGTATCTTATAATCTTTTTCTAAATTTAATATAGCGTTAGAAACTGCTTTCTTAGAAGTTTGGTAAAGAAGCTCATCCTTCATTACAGGAGCAAATATATTTTTTAATCGTTGGTCATCGGCATCTAAAATAACTAGCCCATAACTTTTAAATAACTCATTCGCAATATACCTGGTAGCATCAGCCAAATTGCTATGGGACACATAAGCTTTTTTAAAAAGTTGTGATAAAAATATAGCATTTTTAGTATCTCCTAGTTGTTGTGAAAAATGAGCATGAACCTCTTGTAATCCTTCTAATGAAAACCTTCCAACTGCTCCACCATTTGGTCTATCCCAAGTCACTTTTTCCTCTTTGAAATTAAAATAATTAATTTCTTCAAAATCATGATCTTCAGTTGCCATCCAAAATACAGGAACAAATCTTTGATTAGGAAATTGTTCTGCTAAGGTTTCCGTTAAATTGATAGTAGAAATAATCTTGTACAGAAAATACAACGGTCCAGTAAATAAGTTTAATTGATGACCAGTTGTTATGGTAAAGGTTTCTTCATTTTCTAGCGAATTAATATTTTCAGTAGTTGCCTCTGTGACAGCTAAATTTCTATACTGATCTTTTAAAACAGTCACTAATTTTATCCTAGTTGCTGAGTCAAAAGATTTTTTTTTCTCATTAATTTGAGAAGCAAACCCCTTCATATCGGGGAAATTATTATAAAACTGTTCAATAGATTGTTTTTGATCTATATAATCAATTATTGTTTTGGAGAAGAATCCTGTTTTGTGAAAAGGAATATGAGTAAATTTCATAAAATAAATACGTAACAAGATTTAATAAAATCTTAATTGATAAATTTTTAAAAATAAAAATTTATCAAAAATACTAAATTTGTAGCCAGCTTTAAAAACCAAATGTAGTAAGAGGCTCTTGTAAGTCATTTATTATTTAAATAAATCCTTATTTTTGAATTCATAAAATCCTTATCACATGAAATATAGAGTTTTAATTCTACTTACAATTATAATATCATCTTCACTTTTTTCTCAAAATATTCAGTCTCCCAGAGAATTTTTAGGCTATGAATTAGGAACACAATTTACACGTCATCACAAAGTGGTAGATTATTTTACTTATGTAAGTAATAAATTAGACAATGTTGTCATAGAAAAATACGGTGAAACCAATGAGCGAAGACCTTTGTATGTTAGCTATATTTCATCAAAAAAGAATATAGAGAACCTAGAACAAATTAGGCTTAATAATTTAGGACAAACTGGATTAAAACCAGCTAGTGATAATTCTATAGCAATAGTATGGTTGAGCTATAATGTTCATGGTAATGAAGCATCTAGTACAGAAGCTTCCATGCAAACTTTGTTTGAATTAGTGACAGAAAAAAAGAATCTACTAGAAAATACTCTAGTAATAATGGATCCCTGTATAAATCCTGATGGAAGGGATAGATATGCCAACTGGTATAACCAGGTTAAAAGTAATCCTTACAATGCAGATCAAAATGCAAAAGAGCACAGAGAACCTTGGCCAGGAGGTAGAGCCAATCATTATTTATTTGATTTGAATAGAGATTGGGCTTGGGCTACTCAAATAGAATCTACCCAACGCTTAAAAATATATAATAAATGGATGCCACATATTCATGTAGATTTTCATGAGCAATATATAAATAATCCTTATTACTTTGCTCCAGCTGCAGAACCATTTCATGAAATCATTACAGATTGGCAACGTAATTTTCAAGTTCAGATTGGAAAAAACCATGCGCGATATTTTGATGAAAACGGATGGCTCTATTTTACTAAAGAAAGTTTTGATTTACTCTACCCTAGTTATGGAGATACCTATCCTACTTATATGGGTGCTATAGGGATGACATACGAGCAAGCTGGTGGTGGTATGGGTGGTTTAGGTGTAGATACAGATCATGGGTATGAGCTAACTTTAGTAGATAGAGTGGCTCACCATAAAACTACTGGTTTATCTACTGTAGAAATAGCTTCTAAAAATGCCTTGAAATTAAATACTGAATTTAAAAAATTCTTTAATTTAAAAAACTTCAAGTACAAGAGTTATGTTCTAAAGAATGAGAATAAAGACAAAACTGATCGCATAATATCATTATTAAATAAACATAAAATTAATTATGAATATGCTAACAAAGGAACAATAAAAGGGTACAACTATCAAACTCAAGCTGAATCTCGTATGTTACTAAGTTCAAAAGATTTAGTTATTCATACTCAACAACCTAAAGGTAAGATGGTAAAAGTTTTATTTGAGCCTAATGCAAAATTAAGTGATTCTTTAACCTATGATATTACCGCTTGGTCATTACCTTATGCTCATGGTTTTAAAGCAATGGCGTCTACAAATAAAGTTTCCTCCAGAAAGGATGTCATAGTAGATACTTCACAGATTAAAATAGAAAAAAATGCATATGCATATTTATCAAAATGGAACAGTTTAGAAGATGCTTCTTTCTTAGCAGAGCTTCTTCATAAAAATATACGTGTTCGTTTTTCTGAAAAGGATTTTAGTGTAGAAGGAAATTCATATAAAAAAGGCACGTTAATTATTTTAAAAGCTGATAATAAAAAAAATGAAAAATTTTATAATCAAATAACTTCAATAGCTAGAAACAACAATAGAAAAATTATCCCTGTAAATACAGGTTTTGTAACTAAAGGCAAAGACTTTGGGTCCTCAAGTATAAAACCTATCAATAATCAAAAAGTAGCTGTTATTTCGGGTAAAGGAACCTCTTCTTTAAGTTTTGGTGAAATTTGGCATTTCTTTGAAACCCAATTACATTATCCGCTAACTGCTTTAGATACAGATTATTTAAATAGAGTAGATTTAAACAAATATGATGTTTTAATCATACCTAATGGGTATTATAGTACTATCTTAAATAAAAGTAGTTTAAAGAAAATAAACAACTTTGCACAAGCTGGTGGAACAGTTATAGCTATAGGTGGAGCTTTACGAAGTTTTGCTAACAAAGATGGTTTTGCATTAAAAAGTAAAAAATCAATGAGTAGTAAAGATAACACAACAGCTAATCTAACCTCATACGAGGATACTAGAAGAAATAGAGCCAATGATTTAATTACTGGCGCTATTTTTAAAAGCACAGTAGATGATAGTCACCCAATGGCCTTTGGTTATAATAATTCTTATTTTTCTTTAAAACTTAATAATGCAAGTTACGAGTATCTTAAAAATGGAAATAATATTGCTTATTTCGATGAAGATGCTAAAAAATACGCCGGGTTTGCTGGACAAAAAGCATTGAATAATATTCCAAAATCATTATTATTTGGAGAAGAAAGAAAAGGTAGTGGTAGTATTATTTATATGGTAGATAATCCATTATTTCGTTCGTTTTGGGATAATGGTAAGCTATTTTTTGTAAATGCTGTTTTTTTTAGAAATTCTAATATTATTGATAACTAGAATATTATTTTTTTAAAGTCTACTATAATAAACCGTAGCTAGCATAACTTATAAAATTTTGTATGCATTTTCTATTAAAAGATCCTAACTGAGAAAGAAGTCTAGACTTGTGTTCTATACTAAAAACACTACACATCAAAAGATTATCTCGAAGTTTATTTATAAATATCTGAAGTTTATCATAATCAGTTGTTACAGTATTTTCTAAATTACCCTTATTGAAAGCTATTAAATGGTTATTTACTTTAAGGGTTTTTTTATTTGAGATAGAGTTTGATTGAAATTGTAAAAAAATAAAATTAAAGAAATCTATTATTTTAATGATGTTGTTTTGATTGTTAGTAACAAACTTTATTTCTGGAGAAAAGAAATTGTGTGATTTTAAAAAAGAATCAAGTAAAATAAAATATTCTATATATTTCTCATAGTTTTCTGTCTCTAAACTATCAAGGGCACTTTCATTAAACTTAAAAAACTGATCACATACGTATCTAACTCCTTCACCTAATTCTATAGGGAAGTTATTAATGAAATCTTCTTTGATCATATTTATCTAGACTATTTTATATACTGTTTATAAAGAGGATAGCTTTTTAAATTTGAGGGTAGATATTATACTTTTCAAATATACTTCAAAAGAAAAACTAAGTCAATCCCTATTATTAGTGAAATATTTAACTCCCTATTTTTAGGGAGATCGTTTTTTAAAGAAAATAATTTGATTGTAAAAAATTAGTTTTATGAAAATTAATTCTTCTTTAAGCAGCTAACTCCTTCAATGCTCTAACAAAAACATCCAATTCATCTGTAGTAGTAAATACATTAGGACTGATTCTACATCCTTTTACATTAGCATAATTAATGGCAACGGTAAATATATTATAATCATTCATTAGCTTTTTTTCTAATTCTTTGGGAGTCATGTTTTTAAGACCAACATTTGCTATCCCACAGGCTCTATGGGAATCATTTGGTGTATTCACAATTATGTTAGAATGATTTCTAACTTTTTTAGTCCAATATTCTTGTAAATAACGGAGTCTAGATTCTTTTCTCTCTGCTCCCAACATATCATAATATTCTATAGCATTTTCTATACTTAAATCATGATATACAGGATGGGTTCCAATATGATTTAATCTAGAAATATCTCCTGGCTCTCTGTGATGTTCAGCAAATACAGGCCAAAGTTTATCTATATGCTTATCATCTACATATAACATTCCTGTGCCTAATGGAACTGCTAACCATTTGTGTAAACTAGAACCATAATAATCACAACCTAAATCATTTATTTTAAATTTAAAGTGTCCTACACAATGTGCACCATCAACCATTACCTGAACCCCTTTTTTGTGAGCCATTTCACAAATCTTTTTGATAGGTAGTATTTGGCCAGTAATATTAATCATATGACACACCATTAGTAACTTGGTTTTAGGAGTTATTACATTTTCATAAATACTAACTATTTCTTCATCAGAGGCGGGATGATTAGGAATAGAAACTACAATGTTTTTTGTTCCATACCGCTTAGAAATCTGCTCAAACATCATTTGCATAGCACCATAGTCTTGTTTGGCATAAACCGCTTCATCTCCATTTATCCAATCCATACCCTTTATAACCATGTCTAATGATTCTGTAGTATTTCTTGTTATAATTAAATTTTTATCACTAGTTCCTACTACTCTAGCCAATTTTGAAACCATTGCTTTTTTATTATCCCATTGAACAGTTCTCATGTAATAAGATCCTTCATAATTTACCATTCTAGCATGATCTAACATATGATTTAATGTAGGGTTAGGAATAATATTATAGTAACCACTTTCTAGATTAATATAGTCGGGTTTCAATGAATAATCTTTTCTAACCTGTAACCAAAAATCTTCTTCAGAGGCTATTTGTTTTGGTGATAGATGTTCAAAAGTCTTGAGAGTATTAGCAAAAGAGGTGTTGATTAAAGGAAGACCAACTGCTGCAAGAGATACATTTTTTAAAAATTCTCTTTTATTCATTATTTTTAGTTTTCCTTAAAGATAAAGAAATAACTAAAAAATACAAGTATCTGTTAATTAGAATTTTACAAAAGATACTGCTGCTATAAATTGTAAAATTATTTTACAGGAGTACCGTATAAATCGAAGTCTCCCGCCTCATGTATTTTAACAGGAATAAATTCACCTAGTTTTATATAATGTTCTCTGGCGTCAACTAAAACATCATTGTCTACATCTGGTGAGTCAAATTCTGTTCGTCCATAAAAATAATTTCCTTCTTTTCTATCAAACAAACAAGTAAATACTTTTCCTATTTTCTGTTGATTAATTTCCCAAGAAATCTGCGATTGAACTTCCATGATTTCATTAACACGTCTAAACTTTACATCTGCTGGAACATCATCTTCTAGAACAAAAGCTCCTGTATTTTCTTCATGTGAATACTCAAAAGCACCCAAGCGCTCAAAACGCATTTCCTCAACCCAATCTTTTAATTCTTGAAATTGTGCTTCTGTTTCACCAGGGTATCCAACAATTAATGTAGTTCTAATGCCCATAGAAGGAACGGCTTCACGAAATTTATGAATCAAAGCGGTTGTCTTTTCGTGGGTAGTACCCCGTTTCATAGATTTTAAAATCTCTGTGTTAATATGTTGCAAAGGAATGTCTAGATAGTTACATACTTTAGGTTCATTTTTCATGACCTCTAAAACATCCATTGGAAAACCAGTTGGGAAGGCATAATGCATCCGAATCCATTCAATTCCATCTACTTTAGCTAAAGCTTCTAAAAGAGATGCTAATGCTCTTTTTTTATAGATATCTAGACCATAATAGGTTAAGTCTTGAGCAATAAGCATAATTTCTTTAATGCCTTTCTCAGCTAATTTCTTTGCTTCAATAACTAGTTCTTCAATCGGAGTAGATTTGTGTTTTCCACGCATTAATGGAATAGCACAAAAAGAACAAGGACGATCACAACCCTCTGCTATTTTTAGATAAGCATAATGTTTGGGTGTAGTCGTTAAACGTTCACCAATAAGCTCATGTTTATAATCTGCCTCTAGAACTTTTAAAAGGTTTGGTAAATCATGTGTACCAAAATACTGATCTACATCTGTAATTTCTTTTTCTAAATCTGGCTTGTAGCGTTCACTCAAGCAACCTGTTACAAAAACCTTATCCACATCTCCTGATTCTTTTTTTTCAACATAATGCAATATGGTATCTATAGACTCTTCTTTTGCCTTTCCAATAAAACCACAAGTATTAATGACAACTATATTACCCTCATCATTTTTATCTTCATGAACAACATCTTTACCATTGGCTTTTAATTGACCCATCAAAACTTCAGAGTCATAAATGTTTTTGGAGCATCCCAAGGTAACTACATTGATCTTATTTTTTTTTATTGATTTTGTTCTCATTGAATATGTAAAAGAGAACAAAAATACATTTTATAAGATGAATTTCTGTAGTTAATTTCTTGATTTATTTACTTTACTTTGATTATAAGTTTAATTAATTTAATTTAACCATATGAAAAAAAATATACTTTTTTTATCTCTATTCATTGCTTTACTAATTTCAAATAAATTTTTGGGGCAAACCACAAATACAGAAAATAACTACACATTTAAAAGAGGAGATTACAATGGAATTGGCAAATGGTATATGGGCAGAGAAATTGCTTATGTAATGGGTTACGAAGGAATTGATTGGTTAGAAAGGTCCGAACGTGAGGAAGAGGAAAATGTTTCTAAATTAATTAAAAACATGAGAATTAAATCAAATGAGGTTATTGCAGATATAGGTGCTGGATCTGGATATCATACTTTTAAAATAGCCTCTTTAACTAAAAATGGCCTTGTGTATGCCATAGACATTCAACCAGAAATGCTAATGGTGATAGAAGAAACGAAAGAGTCTGGTAAAATTAAAAATATTGAAACTATTCTTGGAACTGAAAAAAGTATTCTTTTACCATCTAATTCAGTTGACAAAATTTTAATGGTAGATGTATATCATGAATTCAACTTTCCAGCAGAAATAATTATTTCAATAAAAAAGGCCTTAAAACCAAATGGAGAATTGTTCTTAATCGAATATAGAAGTGAAGACTCTAGTGTTCCTATTAAAAAAATACATAAAATGTCTGAAAAACAAGCTGTCAAAGAAATGGAAGCTGCTGGCTTTAAACTCAAAAAAAATATAAGTAACCTTCCATGGCAACATTGTATGGTTTTTGTTAAAAACAATAAAAAACACTGAAAGTATTAAATAATAACTAAGGATTCTTTATTCTTATTAGTTGTACTATTGAAATTACACCAAAAAATATACTTACTAAAGTCCGAAATAAAAACTCAAATTGAATCATTGGTTCTCCTTGATATCCAAGCGTATAAAAGAAGTTTGCAATTGATATTATTAAAACTAGTAAAAAAAGTAACTTTTTCATATTTATAATATTAAAATGCATCTCTTATTTAAAAAAATCCGACATTTCTGAAAACAAAAAAACCCACAATAATTATTGTGGGTTTCCTTTTGCGGAGAAAGAGGGATTCGAACCCCCGGACCTGTTACAGTCAACAGTTTTCAAGACTGCCGCATTCGACCACTCTGCCATTTCTCCGGTCGTACTATACTATTAAAGTATAGCGGGTGCAAATATAGAAAAGGTTTTCATTTTGTAAAAGCATTTCTACTTTTTTTAATAGAATAATTTTAGAGTCTATTTATTCATTATTACATTATATTTATATAACTTAAATGTCTTAAAATATGGAAGACTATTTATTATTAATTCTTGTAGGATTTATAGCTGGAATAATTAATGTTGTTGCTGGCGGTGGTTCTCTTCTAACTTTACCCATATTAATTTTTTTAGGATTACCTCCTAATATTGCCAACGGCACTAACAGAATAGCTATAATTATCCAAAATATATTTGCTATCAAAGGTTTTCAAAGTAAAGGAATCTCTTCCTACTCTTTTAGTATTTATTTGGCAATTCCTGCAACTATAGGAGCAATATTAGGTTCCTTAGCTGGTGTGAAAATAGAAGGAGAGCTTTTTAATAAAATATTAGGAGTTATTATGGTAGCTGTTGTAGCCTATATGGTTTTTAAACCAAAAAATAACAGCAAAGAAACATTAGAAAGAATTACAGGTAAACATTTTTGGTTAAGTATAGTTGTTTTTTTTATGATAGGCCTGTATGGGGGTTTTATTCAAGCTGGTGTTGGTTTTATAATACTTTTAGCTTTATCTAGTATTAATCATATTTCATTGGTAAAAAGTAACGCAATCAAAGTTTTTGTGGCACTAGTTTACACGTTAGCAGCTGTTGGTGTTTTTGCCTACAATGATAGTATTAATTGGATGTATGGTTTAATTCTCTCATTTGGGAATGCATCTGGAGGATGGATCATGAGTAGATGGTCTGTTGACAAAGGTGATGAATTCATAAAAAAAGTCTTAATTATTATGGTATTAGCAATGGCAATTAAACTATGGTTTCCTAATTTTTATAGTATATTAGCTACTCATTTTTTAGAAATTATACATGGCTTTTAATACGTTTGGGAATTTATTAAAACTAACAACTTTTGGAGAATCTCATGGTTTAGCTATCGGTGGTGTTATAGACGGTTTTCCTGCTGGAGTAACTATAAATTTTGAAGCTATCCAAGATGAATTAGATAGGAGAAAACCAGGCCAATCTAAGATAGTTACTCAACGAAAAGAACCTGATACAGTAGAATTCCTTTCGGGTATTTTTGAGGGGAAAACCACAGGAACTTCTATTGGATTTATTATTAAAAACACCAATCAAAAATCACACGATTACTCTCATAATACTGATGTATACAGACCATCTCATGCAGATTACACCTATGATAAAAAGTTTGGAATTAGAGATTATCGTGGTGGTGGTCGTTCCTCTGCTAGAGAAACAGCTAATTGGGTAGTTGCTGGGGCTTTAGCCAAACAATTAATTTCAAATATTACTATTAATGCCTATACCTCTTCTGTTGGTGACATAGAAATGAATAAAGAATATAATCAGTTAGATTTCTCAAAAACTGAATCTAATATTGTTCGTTGTCCAGATGAGAAGATGGCTGAAAGAATGATAAATAAAATCAAAGAAATTAGAAAGCAAGGTGATACGATTGGCGGAACTATTTCTTGTGTTGCAAAAAATATCCCTGTTGGTCTAGGGGAACCTATATTTCACAAATTACATGCTCAATTAGGTAAAGCAATGTTGTCTTTAAATGCCGTAAAGGGATTTGAGTTTGGAAGTGGTTTTGAAGGAACCAAAATGCAGGGAAGTTCGCATAACGATATTTTTAATGCAGACGGTACTACCCAAACAAATCTATCTGGTGGTATTCAGGGCGGTATTTCAAATGGAATGGATATATACTTTAGAGTAGCTTTTAAACCTGTAGCTACCATTATGCAAAACCAACCTACTATAAACTCTAAAGGAGATGAAACAGAAATCATGGGAAAAGGGCGTCACGATCCTTGTGTTGTTCCTAGAGCTGTTCCAGTAATTGAAGCTTTAACAGCGTTAGTTTTAGCAGACTTTTGGTTATTGAATAAAACTAGAAAAAAATAATCTTTTTCAAAAAAAGTACTTCATAAAAAAACCCAAAACAAATGTTTTGGGTTTTTTATTATTTATGCTTCACCTGTAGGTCCAAAATTCATTGGAATTGGTGGTTGAAATGTGTTACATTTCGAGCAACTCAAGTTTCGTCATAGATGTAAATTTCACACTTTATGCTTCACCTGTAGGCCCAAAATTCATTGGAATTGGTGGTTGCTCGTAATCTTTGATTTCACCATGAGCTTTCTCAAACTTCAAAATATTATCAGCCAAGGCTTTTGTTAGCCTTTTGGCATGTTGAGGAGTCAAAATAATTCTAGACTTAACCTTTGCTTTAGGCACACCTGGCATTATTCTAATAAAGTCTACAATAAACTCAGATACTGAGTGATTGATAATGGCTAAATTAGAGTAAGTACCCCCCGCTACAGTTTCGTCTAACTCAATATTAATTTGACCTTTTTTATTTTGATCTTCGCTCATCTTTTTTATAAATTAAAGCTTTCTTCGATTTCTTCTTTTGGACCAACAATCAAATGGTCATAGGTTCTCATACCAGTTCCTGCTGGAATTTTCTTACCTACAATAACATTTTCTTTTAATCCTTCTAGATGATCTACTTTACCATTAACAGCAGCTTCGTTCAATACTTTCGTAGTTTCCTGGAAAGAAGCAGCAGATATAAATGATTTTGTTTGAAGAGAAGCTCTAGTTATACCTTGTAATACTTGTTCAGCTGTAGCTGGTTGTGCATCACGAGCAACAACTAGTGCTTGGTCATTTCTTTTTAATAAAGAATTTTCATCTCTTAATTGACGAGCTGAAATAATTTGACCTGCTTTTACATTCTCTGAATCTCCAGCATCTTCGATAACTTTCATTCCATAAGTAGCATCATTCTCTTGAATAAAATCATTCTTATGAATCAATTGATTTTCTAAGAATAAAGTATCACCAGAATCTATAATTCTAACTTTACGCATCATTTGACGAACTACTACCTCGAAGTGTTTATCATTAATCTTTACACCTTGTAAACGATATACATCTTGAATTTCATTGACTAAGTACTGTTGAACAGCTGATGGCCCTTGAATTCTTAGAATATCAATAGGAGTTACTGCTCCATCAGATAATGGCATTCCAGCTTTTATAAAGTCATTTTCTTGAACTAAAATTTGGTTAGAAAGCTTAATTAAATACTTTCTAATATCTCCAGTTTTAGATTCAACAATGATTTCTCTATTTCCTCTTTTGATTTTACCGAAGGATACTACACCATCTACTTCAGAAACAACTGCAGGATTAGAAGGGTTACGAGCTTCAAATAATTCTGTAACTCTTGGAAGACCTCCTGTAATATCACCTGCTTTTCCAGATTTTCTTGGAATTTTAACTAAAGTTTTTCCACTTTCAACACTATCTCCATTATCTACCATTAGGTGTGCTCCTACTGGAAGTGTGTATGAACGTAATGCATTTCCATCTTTATCTTCAATAATTAAAGAAGCAATAATTTTCTTATTCTTAGAATCAGTAATTACTTTTTCTTGGAATCCAGTTTGTTCATCAACTTCAACTTGGTAATTTACACCTTGTTCAAGATTATCAAACTTAACTTTTCCAGCAAATTCTGATACAATAACACCGTTAAATGGATCCCATTGACAAATTACATCGCCTTTTTTGATAGATTTTATCTTCTTATTGAAAATAACAGAACCATAAGGAATGATATTGGTACTAAGAGTTATATCTGTCTTTTTATCTATAACTTTCATCTCTGCAGTTCTAGATATTACTATATCTATCACTTTACCTTCTGCATCTTTACCTTCTACAGTTCTAAGGTCTTCTATGACTACCTTTCCATCAAACTTAGCTATTAATTTATTTTCTTCTGAAATATTTCCAGCTACCCCACCAACGTGGAATGTTCTTAATGTTAATTGAGTTCCTGGCTCTCCAATAGATTGAGCTGCTATAACACCAACAGCTTCACCAATCTGAACATTGTTAAGAGTAGATAAACTTTGTCCATAACATTTAGCACAAATACCTCTTTGAGACTCACATGTTAATGCAGATCGCACTTGAACTACATCTAATCCTGAAGATTCTATTGCTTTTGCATTTAAAGAAGTAATTACTTCTCCAGCTCCAACTAATAGATCATCATTTAACGGATGATATACATCTTGTAAGGCTACTCTACCTTCTATTCTATCACTTAAAGATTCTACAATCTCGTCGTTTTTCTTTAATGGAGTTACATCTAATCCTCTTAATGTACCACAATCTTGTTCATTGATAATAACATCTTGAGATACATCTACCAGACGACGAGTTAAATACCCGGCATCAGCTGTTTTTAGGGCAGTATCTGCTAACCCCTTACGAGCACCGTGAGTAGAAATAAAGTATTCTAAAATTGATAGACCTTCTTTAAAGTTGGAAAGAATTGGGTTTTCAATAATTTCTCCACCTCCTGCTGTAGATTTTTTTGGTTTTGCCATTAATCCACGCATTCCTGTTAGCTGACGAATCTGTTCTTTTGATCCCCTAGCTCCAGAATCTAACATCATGTATACTGAATTAAACCCTTGTTGGTCTTCACGTAAACGCTTCATTGATAATTCAGTTAATTGATTATTGGTTCTACCCCAAATATCAATTACTTGATTGTAACGTTCTTTTTGTGTTAACATTCCCATGTTATAATTCATAACAATACCATCAACCTCTTTGTTAGCCTCAGAAATCATAGATCCTTTTTCTTCTGGAATAATAATGTCTCCCAAACTAAAAGATAATCCTCCTTGGAATGCAAACTTGTATCCCATGTTTTTGATTTCATCTAAGAACTTTCCTGTAGATGGAATGTCTGTAGCTTTTAAAATACCTCCAATGATACCACGAAGTGATTTCTTAGTTAGTACTTCATTAATATAACCTGCAGCTTCAGGAACTACCTCATTAAACAAGACTCTACCAACAGTAGTTTCTATGATTTTCTTCACAGAATTTCCATCTTCGTCTAAATCGTTTGTTCTTACTTTAATTCCAGCATTTAATTCAACTTGTTCCTCATTAAAAGCTATTGTTACTTCTTCTGGTGAGTAGAAAGTTAATCCTTCACCTTTTACAGGAACTTCTTTAGTTGATTTTCTTTCTTTAGTCATATAATACAGTCCAAGAACCATATCCTGAGAAGGAACGGTTACTGGTGCACCATTTGCTGGGTTCAATATATTATGAGAAGCTAACATTAATAGCTGAGCTTCTAAAATAGCTTCAGGTCCTAAAGGTAAATGAACAGCCATTTGATCTCCATCAAAATCGGCATTAAAAGCTGTACACACTAAAGGGTGTAACTGTATTGCTTTTCCTTCAATTAATTTTGGTTGAAAAGCTTGAATACCTAGACGGTGTAATGTAGGGGCACGGTTTAATAAAACTGGGTGACCTTTAATTACATTTTCTAAAATATCCCAAACTACTGGTTCTTTTCTATCTATAATCTTTTTTGCAGATTTAACTGTCTTTACAATTCCTCTTTCAATTAATTTACGAATTACAAAAGGTTTATAAAGTTCAGCTGCCATTTCTTTTGGTATACCACATTCAGACAACTTTAACTCTGGTCCTACAACAATTACAGAACGAGCAGAATAATCTACACGTTTACCAAGTAGGTTCTGACGAAAACGTCCTTGTTTACCTTTTAAAGAATCCGATAATGACTTTAATGGTCTATTAGATTCTGTTTTAACTGCTGATGATTTACGGGTGTTATCAAACAATGAATCTACAGATTCTTGTAACATCCTTTTTTCATTACGTAAAATTACTTCAGGAGCTTTGATCTCCATTAATCTTTTTAAACGATTATTTCTGATGATTACTCTTCGATATAAATCATTTAAATCAGAAGTAGCAAAACGACCACCGTCTAGCGGTACTAATGGTCTTAACTCTGGTGGGATTACAGGAACTACCTTCATAATCATCCACTCTGGTTTGTTTTCTCTATTTTTTTGAGAATCTCTAAAAGCTTCAACAACATTTAATCTTTTTAAAGCCTCAGCTTTACGTTGTTTTGAAGTTTCTGTATTTGCTTTATGTCTTAATTCATATGATAATTCATCTAAATCAATACGAGCTAATAAATCTATCAAACATTCTGCTCCCATTTTAGCGATAAACTTATTAGGGTCAGAATCATCTAAATAATTATTTTCTTGAGGAAGAGTCTCTAAAATATCTAAATATTCTTCTTCAGTTAAGAAATCCATTTTTTGTAATGGTTCTCCTTCAATATTTTTTGCAATACCTGGTTGAATTACTACATATCTTTCGTAGTAGATAATCATATCTAACTTCTTAGATGGTAATCCTAAAAGATATCCCATTTTATTTGGTAACGATCTAAAATACCAGATGTGTGCTACAGGAACTACTAAATTAATGTGTCCTACTCTGTCTCTACGTACTTTCTTTTCTGTTACCTCTACACCACATCGGTCACAAACAATTCCTTTGTATCGAATTCTTTTGTACTTACCACAAGCACATTCAAAGTCTTTTACAGGACCAAAAATACGCTCACAGAAAAGACCGTCTCTTTCGGGCTTGTGTGTACGATAGTTAATAGTTTCTGGTTTTAGCACTTCTCCTTTAGATGTTCCTAAAATAGATTCTGGTGATGCTAAACCAATTGAGATTTTGTTAAACTTTTTTACGGTGTACTTCTCGTTTTTTCTTGCCATGGTAATGGTATCGAATTAAAATTGGGGTCATGGACCCATATTAGATAAGTAATTTTCTGGATGTATCATATGATACATCCAGAAAATACTATAAAATTATTCTTCTAGTTTTAGGTCTAAACCTAATCCTTTCAACTCATGCATTAATACATTGAAAGATTCTGGTAATCCTGGTTCTGGCATAGTTTCACCTTTAACGATACTTTCGTATGTTTTAGCTCTTCCCATTACATCATCAGATTTTACAGTTAGAATTTCTCTCAAGATACTAGATGCTCCATAGGCCTCTAATGCCCATACTTCCATCTCTCCAAAACGCTGACCTCCAAATTGTGCCTTACCTCCTAATGGTTGTTGTGTTATTAGTGAGTAAGGTCCAATAGAACGGGCATGCATTTTATCTTCAATCATGTGACCTAGCTTAATCATATAGATTACACCTACCGTCGCTGGTTGATCAAAACGTTTACCAGTTCCACCATCATACAAGTAAGTATGACCAAATCTTGGAACATTAGCTTCATCAGTAAATTCATTAATTTGATTTAAAGATGCTCCGTCAAAAATTGGAGTTGCGTATTTTCTATCTAATTTCTGACCAGCCCAACCAAGAACCGTTTCATAAATTTGACCAATATTCATACGAGATGGTACCCCTAGTGGATTTAAAACTATATCTACAGGTGTTCCGTCTTCTAAAAATGGCATATCCTCCTGACGTACTATACGAGCAACAATACCTTTGTTACCATGACGTCCAGCCATTTTGTCTCCAACTTTTAGTTTACGCTTTTTAGCAACATAAATTTTAGCTAGTTTTAAAATTCCTGCTGGTAATTCATCACCTACAGAGATTGTAAACTTTTCACGTCTTAATACACCTTGTAAATCATTTACTTTGATTTTATAATTGTGAATTAATTCACTAACGTAAGCGTTAATTTTTGCATCAGTTGTCCATGTTCCAGAAGTTAAATGAACATAATCATCAACTGCATTTAACATCTTTAGAGTGTATTTTTTACCTTTTGGTAAAACTTCTTCTCCAAGATCATTAAATACTCCTTGAGATGTCTTTCCACTTACTAATTGAAATAATTTTTCAACTAGATTTTCCTTTAATGAATCAAATTTTGATACAAAAGATGCTTCTAAAGAAGTTACAGCTTCTTTATCTCTAAGTCTTTTGGTTTTATCTTTTAAAGCTCTTTTAAATAACTTTTTATCGATAACAACACCTCTTAAAGAAGGAGATGCTTTTAGAGATGCATCTTTTACATCACCAGCTTTGTCTCCGAATATAGCTCTTAAAAGTTTTTCTTCAGGTGTTGGGTCAGATTCACCCTTTGGGGTAATCTTACCAATTAGAATATCTCCAGGATTTACCTCGGCTCCTATTCTAATCATTCCATTTTCATCTAGGTCTTTTGTAGCCTCTTCAGAAACATTTGGAATATCATTAGTAAGTTCTTCTGTTCCTAATTTTGTATCACGAACATCTAAAGAATATTCATCAATATGTATTGATGTAAAAATATCTTCACGAACAACTTTTTCAGAAATTACAATCGCATCCTCAAAATTATACCCTTTCCATGGCATAAAGGCTACTTTCATATTTCTTCCAAGTGCTAATTCACCTTTTTGTGTTGCATATCCTTCACAAAGAACTTGACCTTTTTCAACTCTATCACCTGAACTTACGATAGGCTTAAGATTGATACATGTTCCTTGATTTGTTTTTCTAAACTTAATTAGATCATATGATTTTTCATCAGTATCAAAACTTACTAACTTTTCTTGATCTGTTCTGTCATATTTGATTGTAATCTTATTAGCATCTACATATTCAACTACTCCAGCACCTTCTGCATTAATCAAGATTCTAGAATCTTCAGCAACTCTTCTTTCTAGTCCTGTTCCAACTATTGGTGATTCTGGACGTAAAAGTGGTACGGCTTGACGCATCATGTTAGATCCCATCAATGCACGGTTTGCATCATCATGCTCCAAGAATGGAATTAATGAGGCAGATATCGAAGCAATTTGATTGGGAGCTACATCCATGTAATCAATGGTATCAGGTGTAACAATAGGGAAATCACCTTCCTCACGTGCAATTACTTTGTCTGATGAAATCTGACCGTCCTTATCTAAAGCTAAATTAGATTGTGCAATCTTTTTACCTTCTTCTTCTTCAGCACTTAAATATACAGGCTCCTGAGAAACGTTTACTGAACCTTCTTTAACTTCTCTATAAGGTGTTTCAATAAAACCTAAGTTATTTACTTTCGCAAATACTGACAATGATGAAATTAAACCAATATTTGGTCCCTCTGGAGTTTCAATAGGACACAAACGTCCATAATGAGTATAATGTACATCACGTACCTCAAATCCAGCTCTTTCTCTCGACAAACCTCCAGGCCCAAGTGCAGATAATCTACGTTTGTGTGTTATCTCTGCTAATGGATTTGTTTGATCCATAAATTGAGATAATTGATTGGTCCCAAAAAATGAGTTAATTACTGAAGATAATGTCTTTGCATTAATTAAATCAATTGGAGTAAACACTTCGTTGTCACGTACATTCATTCTCTCACGGATTGTACGAGCCATACGAGCTAAACCAACACCAAACTGACTAGCTAATTGCTCACCTACAGTTCTAACTCGACGATTAGATAAGTGATCGATATCATCTACTTCAGCTTTTGAATTTATCAATTCAATTAGATACTTTATAATAGTAATGATATCTAATTTTGTTAATACTTTTTGGTTGATATCAATATCTAAACCAAGTTTTGTATTCATTCTAAAACGACCTACCTCACCTAGATTATAACGTTGCTCTGAGAAAAATAATTTATCAATAATTCCTCTTGCAGTCTCTTCATCTGGCGGCTCAGCGTTTCTTAATTGTCTGTATATATGTTCAACAGCCTCTTTTTCTGAGTTTGTTGGATCTTTTTGAAGTGTATTATGAATAATAGCATAGTCTGCTTGCTGATTATCTTCTTTGTGAAGTAACACAGTTTTAGCACCTGCTTCGATAATTTCTTCTATGTGTTCTTTTTCAATGATAGTATCACGATCAAAAATAATTTCATTACGTTCTATGGATACAACCTCTCCAGTATCTTCATCAACAAAATCTTCAAACCATGTTTTTAATACCCTTGCAGCTAATTTTCTACCTAATACTTTTTTCAAGCCAGCCTTAGAGACTTTTACCTCTTCAGCTAAATCAAAAATTTCTAAAATATCTTTATCTCTTTCAAAACCAATAGCTCTGAATAAAGTAGTAACTGGTAATTTTTTCTTTCTATCAATATAAGCATACATCACTTGATTGATATCGGTAGCAAATTCTATCCAAGATCCTTTGAAAGGAATAACTCTTGCAGAATATAATTTAGTACCATTTGCATGATAAGATTGCCCGAAGAATACCCCAGGAGATCTGTGTAGTTGAGATACTACAACTCTTTCTGCACCATTGATAACAAAAGTTCCAGAATTTGTCATGTAAGGAATTGTCCCTAAATAAACATCTTGTACAATTGTTTCAAAATCTTCGTGCTCTGGATCTGTACAATAAAGTTTCAGACGTGCTTTTAAGGGCACACTGTGCGTAAGACCTCTTTCGATACATTCTTGAATGCTATATCTAGGTGGATCTACAAAATAGTCTAAAAATTCTAGTACAAAGTTGTTACGAGTATCTGTAATTGGAAAGTTATCCATGAAGGTCTTGTATAAGCCTTCTTCACCTCGCTCTTCTGCTTTGGTTTGCAATTGGAAAAAATCTTGAAAAGATTTTACTTGAATATCAAGAAAATCTGGATAATTTGTTCCTAGTTTTGAAGATGCGAAATTGATTCTTTCAGTAGTGTTTTTCGTTGCCAAAAGAGAATGTTTTTTTGATTAAAAATCTGAATTTAATAAAGAACGAATATATACACAAAATGGTTTAGGTCTAAGAATCAATATTCTTAGTACCTAAACCTTAGTTTGTTAGATATGTTAAAGCTTATTTAAGCTCAACCTCTGCTCCAGCTTCTTCTAAAGATTTTTGAAGACCTTCAGCCTCATCTTTAGAAACACCTTCTTTAATTGGTGCAGGCGCGCTATCTACGATACCTTTAGCTTCTTTTAATCCTAATCCAGTTAATTCCTTAACTAATTTTACAACTGCTAGTTTAGAACCACCTGCTGCTTTTAAGATTACATCAAATTCTGTTTGTTCGTCAGCTGAATCATCTCCTCCAGCTGCTGGTCCGGCTACCGCTACAGCTGCTGCTGCAGGCTCGATACCGTACTCATCTTTTAAAATACCAGCTAATTCGTTAACTTCTTTTACTGTTAAGTTAACTAATTGTTCTGCGAAATCTTTTAAATCTGCCATTTCAATTGTTTTAAAAATTTTTATTATTTAGTTTATTAATGCGCTAATTTATTTATCTGATAATGTTTGTAAAATACCAGAAAGTTTACCTCCACTTGATTGTAATGCTGAAATAACATTTTTAGCAGGTGATTGTAATAATGTAAGGATATCTCCAATAAGTTCATCTTTAGATTTCACATTTACAAGAGATTCTAATTGATTATCTCCAACGTAAATAGCCTCTTCAATGTAAGCACCTTTTAATAGTGGCTTATCTGATTTTTTTCTGAACTCCTTGATTACTTTAGCAGGTGCATTACTTGCCTCAGATATCATTAAAGAAGTATTTCCTTTTAATATATCCTGTAATTCTCCAAACTCCTTGTCAGAAGCTTCCATTGCTTTTGATAACAATGTGTTTTTAACAACAGCTAGTTGAACGTTAGCTTTAAAACAAGCTCTACGTAAATTTGATGTAGCTAATGCATCTAATCCAGAAATATCTGCTAAATAGATGGTATTAGTTCGTGCTAACGTAACTGTTAAATCTTGTATTACTTGTGATTTTTCTTCTCTAGTCATAATGATACATTTTTAACTGCTTACGAAACAGATTTAACATCAACTTCAACACTAGGACTCATTGTAGAACTCATAAAAACGCTCTTAATGTATGCTCCTTTTGATGCTGTTGGTTTCAATTTAATAATTGTTTGTAATAATTCATTTGCATTTTCTGCAATTTTATCAGCATCAAAAGATGATTTTGCTACAGCTGCATGAATGATTCCTGTTTTATCAACCTTGAAATCTATCTTACCTGCTTTCACTTCTTTTACTGCTTTTGCAACATCCATAGTTACTGTACCAGTCTTTGGGTTAGGCATTAAACCTCTAGGACCTAAAACTCTTCCTAAAGGACCTAATTTACCCATTACACTAGGCATAGTGATAATAACGTCTACGTCTGTCCAACCTCCTTTAATTTTCTGAAGGTATTCGTCTAAACCAACATAATCGGCTCCAGCTTCTTGAGCTTCAGCTTCTTTATCTGGTGTAACTAATGCAAGCACCTTAACATCTTTACCTGTTCCGTGTGGAAGTGTCACTACGCCTCTAACCATTTGGTTAGCTTTACGTGGATCTACTCCTAAACGAACAGCGATGTCTACAGATGCATCAAACTTTACATTAGTAATTTCCTTGATTAAAGCAGAAGCAGCATTTAAATCTAACGATTTAGTGCTATCTAACTTTGCGTGAGCTTCTTTTTGCTTTTTTGTTAATCTTGCCATTTTACTAGTTTTTATAAAGTTTATGCTGGTGCATTACCTTTAACTGTTAATCCCATAGAACGAGCTGTACCAGCAATCATTTTCATTGCAGACTCTATGGTAAATGCATTTAAATCAACCATTTTGTCTTCAGCAATTACTTTGATCTGATCCCATGTTACAGACGCTACTTTTTTTCTGTTAGGCTCTCCAGAACCTTTCTTGATTTTTGCCGCTTCCATTAATTGTACTGCAGCTGGTGGTGTTTTTACAATAAATTCAAATGATTTGTCTTTATAAACACTAATAACAACAGGTAATATTTTACCTTGTTTGTCTTGAGTTCTAGCATTGAATTGCTTACAGAACTCCATAATATTTACACCTGCAGCACCTAGAGCGGGTCCAACCGGTGGCGATGGATTCGCGGCACCTCCCCTAACTTGTAATTTAACTACTTTACTTAACTCTTTTGCCATTTTAATAAATGTTTAAAGTGACATGTTTTTTAATTGGAAGCCAAAAAACATATCGGTATATATTTGTGTAACAATTATATTTTCTCTACTTGCATATAGCTAAGTTCTAATGGTGTTTTACGACCAAAAATCTTAACCATAACTTCTAATTTCCTCTTTTCTTCGTTCACTTTCTCAATAGTACCATCAAAACCATTGAATGGTCCATCAATCACTTTTACAGTTTCTCCTGATGTGAATGGAATAGCAATATTTTCATCTTGGATGGCTAATTCATCAACTTTTCCAAGCATTCTATTAACCTCTGATCTTCTCATAGGAACTGGCTCACCACCTTTTTTCTCTCCAAGAAAACCAATAACTCCAGTAATGGATTTAATAACGTGAGGAACTTCCCCAGCTAAATTTGCTTCTACCATGATGTATCCAGGAAAATAAACCTTTTCCTTATTTATTTTCTTACCATCACGAATTTGAATTACTTTTTCTTTAGGAACCAAAACTTGACTCACAAAATCTGAAAGTCCAAGACGAGAAATTTCAGTCTCTATATAAGACTTAACTTTATTTTCTTGACCTCCGATTGCTCTTACAACATACCATTTCATTACTGAGTCAGTCATCATTAATTGGATTTAAACATTCCGAAAAAATTATCTAAGCCTGATTGAAAAACATAATCAACACCAGCTACAGCAAGTGCAAAAACAATCGTAAAGATTGCAACTGTAACAGTAGTTTTTTGAGCATCTTTACTAGACGACCAAGTCATGTGATTATTTAATTCTTCGAAAGAGTCTTTTATATATTGTATAAACTTCATTTGTTTAATATTTGCACGGATTGAGGGACTCGAACCCCCGACACCTGGTTTTGGAGACCAGTGCTCTACCAGCTGAGCTAAACCCGTCTCTATTCATTCATTAAGGTGTCCTGATAAATCAGGACACCTTAATGATTGATTTTATTATTGTTAATTAATAAAACTATTCTAAAATCTCAGTTACTTGACCAGCTCCTACGGTTCTACCACCCTCACGGATTGCGAAACGTAAACCAACATTCATTGCAATAGTATTAATTAAATCAACTGTAATAGTTAAGTTATCACCTGGCATAACCATTTCAACTCCATCTGGTAAGTTAATTGTACCAGTAACGTCAGTTGTTCTTACATAGAACTGTGGACGATAGTTGTTATGGAATGGTGTGTGACGACCACCTTCTTCTTTTTTAAGTACGTAAACCTCAGCTTTAAACTTAGAGTGAGGAGTTACAGATCCAGGTTTAGTAATTACCATACCTCTTTTGATATCTGTTTTCTCAATACCTCTTAATAAGATACCAGCGTTATCTCCAGCTTCACCTCTATCTAAGATTTGACGGAACATTTCAATACCAGTAATTGTAGAAGTTAATTTCTCAGCTCCCATACCAATAATTTCTACTGGATCTCCTGTATTAGCAATTCCTGTTTCAATTCTACCAGTAGCTACAGTTCCACGACCAGTAATAGAGAATACATCTTCAATAGGCATTAAGAAATCTTTATCTACCTCTCTTAATGGCTCTTCAATCCATGTATCAACTGCTTCCATTAATTCTAAAACAGTGTCTACCCATTTTTTCTCTCCATTTAATGCTCCTAAAGCAGAACCTGCTATAACTGGACCATTATCTCCATCGTACTCATAAAAAGAAAGTAATTCTCTTACTTCCATATCTACTAGTTCGATTAATTCTTCATCATCAACCATATCTACCTTGTTCATGAATACTACCATACGAGGGATACCAACCTGACGTCCTAAAAGGATGTGCTCACGAGTTTGTGGCATTGGTCCGTCTGTAGCAGCAACAACTAATATTGCACCATCCATTTGAGCAGCACCAGTAACCATATTCTTCACATAATCCGCGTGACCTGGACAGTCTACGTGAGCGTAGTGACGATTTGCTGTTTGGTACTCTACGTGAGAAGTATTAATAGTAATACCTCTTTCTTTTTCTTCTGGAGCATTATCGATTTGATCGAAATCTTTAGCTTCAGACAAACCTGCGTCTGCCAAAACTTTTGTAATAGCTGCAGTTAATGTAGTCTTTCCGTGATCTACGTGTCCAATAGTACCTATGTTAAGGTGTGGTTTTGAACGGTCAAAATTTGCTTTTGCCATGATTATTAATTTTTAATTCTAAGTTAAATATATATTAGTGTCTAATAAATTCTTCTTTTTGAGCCAGCGACGGGATTTGAACCCGTGACCTCATCCCTACCAAGGATGCGCTCTACCAACTGAGCTACACCGGCTTGGAAAAATTTGAATATCAATAAAAATTACTTTTTAAAATATTCGGGACAAAATTATTAACTTAATTAAAAATTAATAGCTCATCCTTTTGAGCGAGAGACCAGGTTCGAACTGGCGACATTCAGCTTGGAAGGCTGACGC
>CAXHZP010000006.1:0-80950 GCA_964021805.1 uncultured Flavobacterium sp. | reverse complement strand
GCCACAAATTGACCTTCTTGAATCGCAGATTGAGGATTTTGAAATTCTACAAATATTCCCTTTTCTACTTTATGTAAGATAGCTTTCTCTAAGGGTTGACGATATCGAATCCTAGCCTCAACATCCATAGATTCATTATTTTTTAGTTGAAGATCTTCTCGAATCCAGTGTTCTTCTTCATTAGAAACAAATAAAACACTGCGATACAATCCTTTGTGAAGTTTTCCTTCCCCTGTATAAATAACATTCTCAAGGACATCAGTTTCAATTACAAATAAAGGCTCTTTGGTTCCTCCAACAGCTAAACCTTTACGCTGTCCTTTGGTAAAATAATGAGCTCCTAAATGTTTCCCAACAACTTTACCATCTAGTTTATTGTATTGGTATTTGGTTGCAAAAAAATCTAACTCTTCTTCTTTAGAATTAAAATTGGGATGCTCTCTTTGATATAGATCGGCTGAATTAGGAACTTGTACAATTTCACCCTCTTTTGACTGAAGTTTTTGCTGTAAAAATTCTGGTAAACGAACTTTGCCTATAAAACATAAACCCTGAGAATCTTTTTTCTCTGCAGTAATTAAATTTGCTTTTTTTGCTATTTTTCTTACTTCTGGCTTTGTTAGTTCTCCAATAGGAAAAAGGGCTTTAGATAACTGATTTTGTGATAATTGACACAAAAAATAAGATTGATCTTTATTAATATCTTTTCCTGCCAATAGTTTATAAATAGGTTTGTCATCGATAATTTCTTCCTCTTTTCTACAATAGTGACCCGTAGCAACAAAATCTGCTCCTAAATCTAAAGCAATGTCCATAAAAACGTCAAATTTTATTTCTCTATTACATAAGATGTCAGGGTTTGGAGTTCTCCCTTTTTCGTATTCATCAAACATATAATCAACAATACGTTCTTTGTATTGTTCACTTAAATCTACTACTTGAAAAGGAATTCCTAATTTTTCGGCAACAATTAAAGCATCATTGCTATCTTCTAGCCAAGGACATTCATTTGAAATTGTAACAGAATCATCATGCCAATTTTTCATAAAAAGACCAATAACATCATACCCTTGTTCTTTTAATAAATAGGCAGCAACACTACTATCTACACCTCCAGAAAGACCAACTATTACTCGTTTCATTAGTTTTATACAAATTGTTCGGCAAATTTAAGAAAATGCTAGCGAAGTGAAATAGCTACCAGAGTTTATTATAGTAAAACTGTTCCTGTAAGTTTTATATAAAAACTGCTTACTAATAATTAATTTTGATTGTTTTTTCTAAATTTATTTTCTTCTTTTTTATCTTTTTTAGTAACTTTTTTACCACCAATGTAAAATTCCCACACACCCACTCTTTTCCCTTTACTGTAAAAACCCTCTTCTTTCAAATCTCCATTAAGTTCATAATAATTCCCTTTACCATTCAAAATATCATTACAATAATTAACTTCTTCAATTAAAACACCTTGATCTGAAAATTTTTTTGAAAATCCGTTTTTCATCCCATTACTATATTCAGTAATCTCTAGAACTTTACCATTGTTGTAATAGTTAATTAATTTACCCTCCAATTTCCCATTCACATAATATTCTTCAGAAAAAAGTTTTTGATTTGGAAAAAAATAAACCCACTTCCCTACTCTTTTTTTACCAATCATAACCCCTTTTGTTCTGAGCTTACCATCTAAATTGAAGTAGCTAACTGTGGCTGAATCTGTTTTTTTTGAAAATTTTTTTATGATTGTAGGATGTTTCGATGTAGTAATATCATAATATTTAAAAACTCCCACCTCTTTACCATTAATAAAAGTTCCTTCGTAACGTATGCGTTTATTAGTATAGTATTTTTTCCAAATACCTGTTCTTTTATTATCTTTTGTAAACTGATTAATTTTTTGAGCTGTAGAGGTTATGGTTCCAAAAAAAAAGAAGGAAAAAAGAAGAAAAAAAACAGTTCTTATTGTTGTCGTAGGGATTTCATTTTTCATAAAGTAAATATAGTTAATTCAAATAAAAACATTAAAAAAGGAATCAGATAATCTAACTAATTGAGTATTTTTGTTCCTTAAGAAATAACTTCAAAAATGAATATTACACAACTAAATGCCATTTCTCCAATAGACGGAAGATACCGTAATAAAGTTTCTAAATTAACAGAATACTTTTCTGAAGAGGCACTTATAAAATATAGGGTTTTAGTAGAAATAGAATACTTCATATCTCTGTGTGAAATCCCACTTCCACAATTATCTGGATTTAATTCATCTCTTTATCCAGAATTAAAAAAAGTATACGAGGATTTCACATCAGATGACGCTCAAAAAATAAAGGATATTGAAAAAATAACCAACCATGATGTAAAGGCTGTAGAATATTTTATTAAAGAAAAGTTTGATATACTAGGTTTAGATAAATACAAAGAATTTATTCATTTTGGGTTAACGTCACAAGACATTAATAATACTGCTATTCCTCTATCAATAAAGGATGCTCTAAATAATGTTTACAAAGTAGAGTTGTCTAATGTTTTAAATAAGTTAAATGAACTCTCTATTGAATGGGCAGATGTGTCTATGTTAGCAAGAACCCACGGTCAACCGGCATCACCAACTCGTTTAGGAAAAGAAATTGAAGTTTTTACAGAAAGAATTAAAGAACAATTGTCTTTTTTGATTAAAGTTCCAAACGCAGCTAAATTTGGAGGAGCAACTGGTAATTTTAATGCACATAAAGTAGCGTATCCAAACATAAACTGGAAAGAATTTGGATCAAAATTTGTTGTTAATAATCTAGGATTACATCATTCTTTTCCCACAACACAAATTGAACATTATGACCATATGGCCTCTTTATTTGATGTATTAAAACGAATCAATACCATATTAATTGATTTAGATAGAGATATCTGGACTTATGTAGCCATGGATTATTTTAAACAAAAAATAAAAAAAGGGGAAATTGGATCATCAGCAATGCCTCACAAAGTAAATCCTATTGATTTTGAAAATTCTGAAGGGAATTTAGGGATTGCAAATGCAATTTTTGAACACCTTTCTAGAAAGCTACCCATATCTAGAATGCAACGAGATTTAACTGACAGTACTGTTTTAAGAAACGTAGGAGTACCTTTTGGTCATACATTAATAGCTTTTGCTTCAACTCTAAAAGGATTAAATAAACTATTACTGAATGAAAATAAATTTAAAGAAGATTTAAACAATAACTGGGCAGTTGTTGCAGAAGCAATTCAAACTATTTTAAGAAGAGAAGGCTACCCAAACCCATATGAAGCACTCAAAGTACTTACTAGAACCAATGAGAAAATTAATCAGAATTCTATAGCAAATTTTATAGAGGGATTAAAGGTTACTGATGAAATAAAATTAGAATTAAAAAGGATTACCCCATCAAATTATACTGGAATCTAATGAAAAACAATCAGAGTTATAAGGTTTTTACAAGTGTTTTATTTTTATTCGGACTATCGTTTTTACTATCCTGTTCATCCAATAAAGACAATGACGCTTCTAGGTTTAAAACAGGTGTCTTTGAGATCCCTGCTGGAAAAGGATATAGTAAAACCATAGTAAAAAGAATAGATAGTCTTCAAATTGAGGAATACACAAAATTTACAGAAATATCAACTGACTCTGGTGTTTTTAAAAAAGAAAGTACAATTATTGATACGCTATTCATAAAATGGAAAAATAATTTTTTTTACACATTAAAAATGAAGTCACCTAAAACTGACTTAGATAAAGATCCAATTTTTGTACAGATTAATAAAATAACTGAAAATTCATATGACTTCACTGCCAAGATAGGTTTTTCAGAATTTAAACAAAAAGGCACTTTTTATAAAATAAAATAAAAAATGGAGCTTTTTTTAAACATAGATGTATGGGTAGCATTGCTTACATTAACTTTTTTAGAAATTATTTTAGGTATAGATAATATAATTTTTATATCAATATCTGCCAACAAGCTACCTAAAGAACAACAAAAGAAAGCAACTATGTTGGGCTTGTCATTAGCAATGATTATACGAATTTTATTACTATTTAGCATTTCTTACTTGATTGCATTAAAAGATCCATTTATAATAATTAACAATTCTTGGCTAGAAACTGGAATAACTGGTCAAAGTATCATTCTTTTACTGGGTGGATTATTTTTATTATACAAGAGTACTAGTGAGATTCATCACAAGATGGAAAAAACAACTAATAATAACACAAATCTAAAAACAAGTACTTTCTCTAAAATTATTATTCAAATAATTTTAATTGACATAGTTTTCTCTTTTGATTCTATTCTAACTGCAGTAGGAATGACAAACGGAATTGATGGCGCATTAACTATTATGATTTTAGCAGTCATTATATCTATGGTGATTATGATGGTTTTTGCAAATTCAGTTAGTACTTTTGTAAATAATAATCCAACTATTCAAATGTTAGCACTGTCTTTTTTAATTTTAATAGGATTTATGCTAATTGCAGAAGGTGCTCATTTGTCTCATTTAAAGATTTTTAACAAATCAGTTGGTGCTATTCCAAAAGGTTATTTGTATTTTGCAATCACATTTTCCCTAATAGTAGAGGCATTAAACATGAAAATTAGAAAAACTAAGAAATCATAAAAAAGATTAGAAGACATAGTATTTTATTGCTAGCTATACTGTTAATTTTACCTGCTAGTGTTCAATTGGTTCATTCATTTGAAGTACATGAAGAATTTTTTTGTACTTCTGAGGTAGAAAATCATTTTCACCAAAAAGATCTTAAATGCGAATTATGCCACTTACAAGCAAAGTCAAATGCTCTTATTCCTAAAGAATTTTTATTCTTTTCAATTTTTGAGAGTACTATAAAAAATAATAAAAATTATCAATTTCTTTTAAATCATCAGCAATTATCTTTTTCATTAAGAGGCCCACCTTATTTTAACTTTTTGTAGTACCCCAATTAAAGTTAAAATTAAAATTGATGTCAAAAAAATATTTTTTGTCTTGTTTATTGATGTTCGTATTAAACACAATAATAAGTCAAAATTGCAACCTAACATTTAGAGGTGTAATCACAGATTTTCATGATGGAACACCCATTTCAGGAGCCTACATTAAATTAGAGGGCTCTGAATTATATGGGATATCCGATAGTAAAGGAAGTTTTATTATCAAAAACATCTGTACTTCTAAAATTAAGGCAATTGTATCACACGTTTCATGTGAATCAAAGCTTGTTTCCGTAAATTTAAGTATTAAGTCTTTTGCAGATATTCAACTAGAACATCATGTCGAGGAGTTAACAGAAGTTAATATTATCACTAAGGCTAATAAAAAAATTAAAACTGTTCAAGAATCATTTATTAAAAATGAAACCCTTGAAAAATTTAGTTCTTTAAGCTTAGGGGATGCTATCAAAGAGATTTCTGGTGTATCATCAATAAATACTGGTAATTCTATTGTAAAACCAGTTATTAATGGACTACATAGCAGCAGGGTATTAATTATGACTAACAATGTTAGATTACAAGATCAAGAATGGGGTATAGAACACGCACCAAACATAGATATTAGTTCTGCAGGGAGTGTGAGTTTAATTAAAGGAGCAAATGCCTTAGAATATGGAGGTGACGCCATTGGAGGAGTAATCATAGTAAATCCAATTAGAATTTTTGCTAAAGATTCTCTTTTTGGGAAAACCATTATTAACGGTCAAAGTAATTCTAAAGGATATGGTTTTAACTCTACTTTTACAAAAACATCTAATAATGGTTGGTATGTTAGTGGTCAAACATCGTTTAAGAAATTTGGAGACTTCAACTCTCCAGACTATATATTAACCAATACAGGTAGTGAGTCTAGAGCTTTTTCATTATTTACAGGAAGAAAAGAATTTGAACATGGATATGAGTTTTATTACAGTTACTTAAAAAATAAAATTGGTATTTTAAGATCTTCACATATAGGAAATGTTGAAGATTTAGTAGATGGTATAAATTCTAATCAACCTAGAATAATTAATCCCTTTAGTTATGATATTAGTGCACCAAGACAGGAAGTTACACACCATATTTTTAAAGGAAAGTATTATAAGAGGTATAAAGAATTGGGTAAACTAGATATTCAATACGATTATCAAAACAATCATAGATTTGAGTTTGATATTAGAAGAGGTGATGACAGAAATATTGCGGCAATAGATCTAGAGCTTCAAAGTCATACACTTAAATCAACTTTACAATTAGATTCTAAAACAGCTACTAATTTTAAGTTAGGAGTTTTAGCAAGATACCAAGACCATTTTGCAAATCCAGACACTGGTGTTAGACGTTTAATTCCTGATTATAAAAAATTTGATCTAGGTTTTCATCTGATATCAAATATTAAACCTACTGACAAATTATTATTAGACATAGGGGTAAGATATGATTTCAATAGAGTTAATGCGAAAAAATTTTATCAGACCTCACGATGGGAAGAAAGAGGTTATAATATAGATTTTCAAGAAATAATAATAGAAAATTTCGGGACTCAATTACTGGTTAATCCAATTTTTGATTTTCATAATCTTTCTGCATCTTCTGGTGTATTTTTTGAGTTAGATGATAAAAATTCTTTTGTTTTTAATTATGGTTTATCAAACAGAGCTCCAAATGTTTCAGAGTTATTTAGTGACGGATTACATCATTCTGCAGCTAGGATTGAATTGGGAGATTTACGATTAAAAAAAGAAACATCTCACAGAATATCTGGAACCTATAATTACGAGAATAGTAATCTAGAATTTCATATAGACGGTTTTTTTAATTATATAAATAACTTTATTTACATTGAACCATCTGGAGTAGAAACAACAAATAGAGGTGCATTTCCTGTATGGGATTATAAACAAATTAATGCATCACTTTTTGGAGTTGATTTAAACCTTAATTACACTATTATTAAGCAATTTGAATACAATAATAAATCATCTTTTATCAAAGGAAAAGACCTTAGCTCAGACAGGGCATTAATAGACATCCCTTCATTTAAGACTCTAAACATTATAAAGTATTCAAATAAATCATGGTCTAACTTTAACACAGAGATTGAAAGCGAATGGATATTTAGACAAAATGAATATCCTAATAATAATTTTGAGGCTTTTATTCCAAGAACTAATTCATATGTATTAGTGGACATTAGCACACCTCCTCCCGCCTATCATATTTTAAATTTTAGAGGAAGTTTTGATCTTAAAATTTTAAAGGATACCAAGGTAAATTTAGCTTTTACAATAAACAATTTATTAAATACACCCTACAGAGAAAATTTAAACCGACTACGATATTTTGCTGATGAAATCGGAAGAAATTTTACAATTCAACTAAAATTCAATTATTAAGTAAAATGAAAACAATGAAAACAATTAAATTATTAAGCATATTATTTATTGCATCCATACTATTTATATCATGTGATAATGATGATCCAGAGCCAGTTAATGAAGAAGAAGTTATTACTACTATGACTGCTACTTTAACTCCAGTAAGCGGTGGAGGAAGTATAATCTTAAAAACTCAAGACTTAGATGGTGACGGACCAGATGCACCAGTAGTGACTGTAAGCGGAAGTTTAGCCACCAATACAGTATACAATGGTGTGATGGAAGTTTTAAATGAAACAGAATCTCCTGCAGAGGACATAACTGAAGAAGTTCTTGAAGAAGCTCTTGAGCATCAATTCTTTTTCACACCAACAAATAGTGTTGCAACATTTGCTTATTCTGATACCGATTCTGATGGAAACCCATTAGGGGTCCAATTTACATTAACTACTACAGATGGAGGGGCTGGAAATATAACTATCACCTTAATACATGAGCCAGAGAAAACTGAACCAGGGGTTAGTTCTGGTGATATAACAAACGCTGGTGGAGAAGCAGATATTGAAGCTACTTTTTCAGTAACTGTTCAATAAAATCAAAAAGGACTGTCTAGATAGACAGTCCTTTTTTTAAAGCTGCTAAAAAAGTATTTATTTTACAAATTTTGTTTGCTTCATTGTATTTAAAATTATAAATGATATGACAAAGAAAATAGCCAAACACAACACACTCCATTGCATTGAGTCTGTTAATGCATATAACAATCCGTAAACAAAAGTTCCTAAAACTATAGCAATTTTCTCAGTAACATCATAAAAACTAAAATAAGTTGCATGATCTTCAGTTTCTGGCAATAATTTAGAATAAGTAGATCGGGTTAAAGACTGAATTGCTCCTTGAACAAAACCTAGCAAACCTCCTAATCCATAGAAATAATAAGCTACATTCACTTGGTTTTTATCTAATAAAAAAGCGGTAAAACAGACTAACATCCATATTGTAATTGCTATTTTCAAAGCTCTAATATTACCCAATTTTTCAGACAGTCTAGAAAATACAAATGCACCAACTATGGCAACTACTTGAACTAACAGTATGGTAACTATAAGATTCATTGCTGGTAAGCCTAATTCACTAGAACCAAATATTGCAGCCATTAGAATAATTGTTTGTACTCCAATACTTAAAAAAAAGAATGAGATTAAAAATCTTTTTAAAGTTGGATAATTGATTAATTGTTTTGAAACAATTTTCAACTCTCTAAAACCTTTCCATATATAATCTTTTTCTGGTTTTTTATGAAAAATATCATTTGGTAAACGTCTAAAAGTGATTTGAGCAAAACCAATCCACCAAAGTCCAACAAGCACAAAGGAAATTCTAGAGGCCATTCCTGAAGATATTCCAAACCAATCTGGCTTTTGAATCATTAATAAATTTAAAATAAGTAAAAGAACAGAACCAAAATAGCCATAAATAAAACCTTTGGCACTAGCCCTATCCTGTTGCTCTGGATGAGCTACTTCTGGTAAATAGGCATTATAAAAAACCAAACTAGCCCAAAAACCTATACTTGCTAAAATGGTAAACAAAATACCAATCCAAACAGTATCTACACCATCAAAAAAGTATAAACTCATTACAGACAAAGCTCCTAACCAGCAAAAAAATTTCATAAACTTTTTCTTACTACCCGTATAATCTGCAATACCTGACAAAATTGGAGAGATAAAGGCTACAACTAAGAAAGAAAATGAAAGGGCATAACTGTATAAGCTATCTGGGTGATCCCAGTCCATCCAGAGAAAAGATACTACTTTACCTTCTGCAATAGCAGAATAATACAATGGAAAAACTGCTGTACTAATGACTAGTGAATATACTGAATTTGCCCAATCATAAAATGCCCAGGCATTTATAAGCTTTAGGTCTCCTTTTTTTAACATATTAAAAAAATTTTAAATAGTTAGTAGTAATCATATTCTGTAAGGGATAAGCTAAATAAATACTTTATTGCAATATACTTAATTTTGACAAACCTAAAATTTTGAATCTAACTCTTCTTAAATTTTAAAATTAGTATAGTGAAGGAATTCTATAATAATTAATCTAACTAGTATTTATTACTTTTGATTACTGTTAAAAACATCTCTTTAATAAAAAAGATAATAAAAACGAAAATCATAAAATTGAAGCTTTTAAAAAATAATAAACCTTTAAAAACTAGTCTAATTATTCCAAATTATATTGGTTATTTTGGGAAATTTTTAGAATTTTTCTCTGTTAAACTTGCTTCTTTTTTTGCCATTAAGTTATTTACAACACCAGTAAGTTTTCCATTACCAAAACGTGAACATTACATGCTAAAAAGTGCACAAATTAAGCGATTAATGGTGGATGAAATTAACAAAGAAATTGAAATTATATCTTATGGATATTCAAAAAAGAAAGTGATGTTAGTTCATGGTTGGTCAGGTAGAGGCACTCAATTATATGCTTTTGCTGACAAATTACTAGAAAATGGTTATATGGTTATTTCTTTTGATGGTCCAGCTCATGGAAACTCATCAGGTACTACTACCATGATGCCTGATTTTTTAGAAACTATAAAAAAAATTAATAGTACCTACGGACCCTTTGAAGCTGCTATAGGGCATTCTTTTGGAGCTACCAGTTTATACAATGCAGCCTCTGATTTTTTGAAAATAAAAACATTCATAGCTATCGGCTCAGGAGATAAAATATCTGATATTATTTCAAATTTTGCAAAAAATTTATATCTGAAAGATAAAACTGCAAAAAAAATTCAATCTGAATTAGAAAAAAAATGGAAAATGAATATCGATGATTATTCAAGCAGTATAGTTGCTAAAAATATTCATATACCAGTAATGATTGTTCATGATTGCTTGGATGGTGATGTTCCTGTAAGTTGTGGATATAGAATTCGACAAAGTTTAAGTAAAGGTTCTTTATTAATTACAAATGGACTCGGACACACTAAGATTTTAAGAAATAAAGCAATAGTAAATAAAAGTATAGAATTTATAAAAAGACATTCATGAAAAATTTAATTCCATTTTTGTATCTAATTTTTTTAATCAGTTGCTCAGGAAGTGCACAGAAAAATAAAAAAAAGATAGATAAAATATATACGATAATGAAAACCGAAGTTGAATGGAAAAAACAACTTACGAGCATGCAATATTATGTTTTGAGAGAAGCTGGGACTGAAAGATCATTTACAAGCCCATTAAATAACAATAAAGAGAATGGTTTATATGTTTGTGCTGCTTGTAATACTCCTTTATACGATTCTAACTATAAATTTGACTCTGGAACTGGGTGGCCATCATTTGATAGAGCAATTTCAAATAATGTAGAATTAGATGTGGATTACAAGATAGGGTATGCTAGAACAGAATTAAAATGTGCAACATGTGGAGGTCATTTAGGTCATTCGTTTAAGGATGGGCCCAAAAATACGACCGGTGAAAGGCATTGTATTAACGGTGTTGCATTAAAATTTGTAAAAAAATAATCAAATAAACAACTAGGTTTGTCTACTAAGTAGTAAATCTTTTCTGAACAGTTGAATTTACTATTATAGATTCTGGTTCACTTTCTGTTGAATCTAGTCTTTTAAGCAGTAATTTAGCAGAAGTTATCCCTACTTTTTTACCGTGTTGGTCTATGGTAGTAAGTTTTGGAGTTAGATGTTCTGAAATTACTCTACTTGCATAACCAATTATAGACACTTCTTTATTGTTTAAAACTTTTTTGACTTTTCCAACTCTAAATGCTGCTAAAGAAGACTCTTGATCTAATGCCATTATTGCATCAATTTTTTTAGATTCAATCAACTTAGATAATTCACTTTCAATATATCCTTCAGGTCCCTCTATAACTATAGGTTCTTGTTTGTTTTCTATAGCAGCTAAATAACCTTTAGTTCTTAACTTACCTACATTTAAGTTGTTTATACTAGAAACTAGGGCAATACTCTTTTTACCTTCAAATATTAATTCATTAACTGTATTAAAAATAGCATTGTAATCGTCTACTAAAACTTTATCACAATTTATAGAGTTAACTATTCGATCTACCATTAAAAGAGGAATATCACCAACTAAATTACTTAAATGTGAAAAATCTTTTTTTATCTGAGTTTCTTCAGAAACAGCTATAATAATTGCATCTACTAAACCATTAGATAACGTTTGAACGGATTGAACTTCTTTATCAAAAGATTCATTTGTAATACTAATAATGATATTATAGTTGGATTTAGCGATAACACTATCTATACCTCTAAGGACTCTAGACATAAAAAAGTTTTTTATGCTAGGTAGCACAACTCCTATGGTATTTGTTTTACCAGATTTTAAATTTACAGCTAATTTATTGGGTTTATAATTGTAAGTTTTTGCAGCTGACTTGATTCTTTCTTTAGTACTATCACTAATTTCATAACTATCGTTTAATGCTTTTGAAACAGTAGAAATTGAAACTTCTAAAATTTTAGATAATTCTTTAATTGTGATATTTTTCTTCATTTACGTCTAAATATTACCGAAAAGTACAATAAGATTTATGAATACCAAACTTAAAAAGCCTACTTTTTATTAATTAATATAATTGATAACTACTCTTGAACGTTTTAATAAAATTTTAAACAAAGTAAAATTTTATTTTGATTCTTATTATTTATTGTATAAAAAAGCATTAATTACTAAAAAAATAGAAGATATCATTGAACTGGTATACATCTTTTAGATTTTGAATTTAACTCGTATAAATTAATTAATTTTTTATAATTACAATAATCATTACTGTTGAAAGATTAACCTCTCTTTTTCTTTAGTAAAATAGACGTATTATCTATATTTGTTATTCCTTAAAATCTAAAAATTTTATGTTTAATAATTTAAGTGAAAAATTAGATAAAGCCTTACATACTCTTAAAGGTCACGGTAAAATAACAGAGGTCAATGTTGCTGAAACCTTAAAAGAAGTTCGAAGAGCTTTATTAGATGCCGATGTAAATTTTAAAATTGCAAAAAGTTTTACAAAAAGAGTTCAAGAAAAAGCCTTAGGTCAAGATGTATTGACAACCCTAAATCCAGGTCAGTTAATGGTTAAATTGGTTAAAGATGAATTAACCGATTTAATGGGAGGTGATGTTGTGGGTGTTAATTTAGCAGGAAGTCCTACAGTAATTCTAATGTCTGGTTTGCAAGGATCTGGTAAAACTACTTTTTCTGGGAAATTAGCCAACTTTTTAAAGACTAAAAAATCTAAAGAAGTTCTTTTAGTTGGTTGTGATGTATATAGACCTGCAGCTATCAATCAATTAAGAGTAGTAGGTGAGCAAATAAATGTTGAAGTATATGCTGAGGAAGAAAACAAAAATCCTGTTGAAATATCATTAAATGCAATTAAACACGCCAAAGCTTCTAGTAAAAATGTCGTAATTATTGATACTGCTGGTCGATTAGCTGTAGATGAAGCTATGATGACTGAAATTTCTAATATACATAAAGCTGTAACCCCACAAGAAACACTCTTTGTTGTTGATTCAATGACAGGTCAAGACGCTGTGAATACTGCCAAAACTTTTAATGATATCTTAAATTTTGATGGTGTTGTTCTTACTAAGTTAGACGGTGATACTCGAGGAGGTGCAGCTTTATCTATAAAATCTGTAGTAGATAAACCGATTAAGTTTATTGGAACAGGGGAGAAAATGGATGCAATTGATGTATTTTATCCCGAAAGAATGGCAGATAGAATATTGGGAATGGGTGATGTTATTTCTTTAGTAGAAAGAGCACAAGAACAATATGATGAAGACGAAGCTAGAAAACTACAAAAAAAGATTGCAAAAAATCAATTTGGTTTTGACGATTTCCTCTCTCAAATTCAACAAATTAAGAAAATGGGTAGTATGAAGGACTTGGTTGGTATGATACCTGGTGCTGGGAAAGCTATGAAAGATGTAGATATTGACGATGACGCTTTTAAAGGTATAGAGGCAATAATTCATTCCATGACTCCCTCAGAAAGATCTACTCCTTCTTCTATAAATGCAAGTAGAAAAAAGAGAATTGCCAAAGGTTCTGGAACTTCTGTACAAGAAGTAAATCAATTAATGAAACAATTCAATCAAATGAGTAAGATGATGAAGATGATGCAAGGAGGTGGTGGAAAAAAAATGATGCAAATGATGAAAGGAATGCAGTAACCATTGAAAATATAACAAATGATTATACTTGACGGAAAAAAAACATCATCTGATATTAAAGATGAAATTACACAAGAAGTTTTACA
The DNA here is from genome assembly GCA_964021805.1 of uncultured Flavobacterium sp. GTDB lineage: Bacteria > Bacteroidota > Bacteroidia > Flavobacteriales > Flavobacteriaceae > Polaribacter. The sequence goes on along the minus strand of CAXHZP010000006.1, from coordinate 67,245 downwards.
ACTTAAAAAAGATGGTAGAAAAACACCTCATTTAGCTGCTATAATAGTAGGAGATGACGGTGCTAGCAGAACATATGTGGGTGCTAAAGTAAAAGCTTGCAATCGTGTTGGTTTTCATTCAACACTAGTTGAACTTTCTAGTGATACATCAGAAAAAGAATTATTATCTAAAATTGAAGAATTAAATAATAATAGTGAAATAGATGGTTTTATTGTCCAATTACCATTACCAAAACACATAGACGAACAAAAGATTTTAATGGCTGTTAACCCTAACAAAGATGTAGACGGTTTTCATCCAACTAATGTGGGTAAAATGGCGTTAAATTTGCCGACTTTTATCTCTGCCACTCCTTATGGCATTCTTGAATTACTAGACAGATATCATGTAGAAACATCAGGAAAACATGTTGTAGTAATCGGCAGGAGTCATATAGTGGGTAGTCCAATGAGTATATTACTTTCACAAAAGAGAAAAGTTGGTAATGCCACAGTTACAATAACTCACAGTAGAACTCAAAATTTAACTGAAATCACTTTAAAAGCTGATATAATTATAGCTGCTTTGGGTATTCCAGAGTTTTTGACAGCAAGTATGGTAAAAGACAATGTAACAATTATTGATGTTGGTATTACAAGAGTTGAAGATTCAAGTAAAAAAAATGGTTACCGATTATTAGGTGATGTCGCTTTTGATGAAGTTTCAAAAAAGGCATCATTTATTACACCTGTTCCTGGAGGTGTTGGTCCAATGACCATAGCTATGCTTTTGAAAAACACATTATTAGCCTCAAAAATAAATAATTAAAAAAAAGTGATACCTTGTAAGAAATATCTTACAATTGAATGATTTTTTCTTTGGTGAAAATGCTGATTTTGTCCCTTTCTCTGGACAGCATATTTTAATAAGTGCTATTGTGATTACATTTGGCACAACATTAATCTATTGGGCAAAAAAACAATCGAAACAAACTCAATTTTTAACAGGTAATATTATTGCATCATCAATAAGTTTAACCGTTGTTTTTGGATCAATATTAAATATTTATAAGCAAGATTTTAATTATCAAGAAGATCTTCCGCTTCATTTATGTAGTTTTCTAGCATTGGTTATTCCTATCCTTTCTTTCACTAGAAAATATATCTATTATGAAATCTTCTTTTTTTTAATTCTAGCAGGAACGCTTCAATCATTAATTACACCTTCAGACTATAATTTCCTAAACTTTACTTTTTTTAGATATTGGTTTGTTCATTCAGGACTTGTTTTATTTATGTTGTACGCAACGTTTATATATAAGATGAGGCCTACCATAAAAAGCGTATTTAAATCATTTATTGGAATGCAATTTTATATGATTTTGATGTTTATAATAAATTACCTTTTGGGTTCTAATTATTTTTACACCAATAGAAAGCCAGATGCAACTACTCTATTAGATGTTTTTGGAGAATGGCCTCAATATATTTTTGTAGTTGAATTAATTGTAATTCCTTTTTTCTTGCTAATTTATTTTCCTTTTTATTTAACTAGAAAAAAAGAATAAAACTACTCTTCTCTATTTACTAAATCAATAGAAAATGCAGGAAGACAAATAGCAATATATTCACACTCTTCTTTAAAAGGATTTGAATATTGAATTCTTATATTTTTTTCAATTTTTATAGATTGACCAGCTTCTAAAATGATAGTTTCTCCCTCTATAATGAATTGTTTTTTTCCTCTAATAATGAAGGTAAACTCCTCAAAAATTGGAGTTTGAAAAGGTTCACTCCATCCAGGTGGAGCAACCATGTGAGCTATACTGATTTTAGAATTTTTATCGGTTAAATTACCAAAATGTTCTGCAATAATTTTCCCATCGGATGTAGGAACAACAAAAGGTTTTTTTTGTATGATGAAATTTTTAGGCATAATTAATTAAACCAAACAATAAATGATTTCATTTTTGCTAAATCAGGAATTTGCTCTAAAGTAACTTTTTGATTACTAAATGCTTTTAAACCTAATTCTTGTTTGTCTATAGCTATTGTAACATTTAACTCATCAATAAATAATGTTGCTGAAGAAAAAGAAGATTCAATTTTATCAATAGTATTATTAGCTCTAATATCGGAAAAAGTAGCTCTTATATTTAACCCTGATTTGGTAATAAATCTATCATCAAAAACTTGAATACTCTTGATGGATGAGGATGAATCTAGCTGCTCTTTAGGCACTATAGTTAACAAATGTTTCCCATTCTTATTATATATCAAATACTCATCATCATCTTGAAAATAATTATCCCCGAGTGCTCCTTCACTCAAATTTGATACAATAGAATCATTTTTAAAAATATCAGGAAGTTCATTAATCAAAGTGCTTGAATTTAAATAACCTACTTTCCCTTTTTCAATTGAAAACCTCTCACTGTTAGAACAACTGAAAAGTATTGTGATAGTAAATAAAATTAGAGTTTGATAAATGTTTTTTTTCATTATTATTTTTTAAGAATCATTAGTAAAACGATACAAATACACTCAAAGTATTTCAATCATTAAGATTACTGTAAATATATGAAAAGAATCAAATTATCAGTTATTAAATACTATTATCTATCTATCCATTTTTTAAATTCCTTGACTCTTTCTCTACTAACTATAATTTCTGTATCAGAAAAGGAATTTAATACCAATCTAAGTCTACTATTAGTGTATGCAATTATATCTTTAATTGCACTAACATGAATGATGAAAGTTCTACTGACTCTAAAAAAATTTTCTGGATCTAGTTTGTCTTGCCAATATTCTAATGAATTATCTATTAAATAATTTCTATTTGATTGTGAATAAATGTATGTTGATTTATTTTCACTGTAAAAACATTCAATTTCATTTGTTGGAATTATTTTAATATGCTGTCCAATTTTAATGGTAAATCTCTTTTTATACTTCCTGTCTATTGGATTAATCAAGAGTTTACGAATGTCATCCATATTAACTTTAAGGTTAGATGATTTAGGCAGTTGTTTGTGATATTTATCCACTGCATTTTTTAATTCATCCTCATCTATAGGTTTTAACAAATAATCTATACTGTTTAACTTAAAAGCTTTGAGTGCGTATTCATCATAAGCAGTTGTAAATATAATGGCACTGTGAATAGGTAATTCCTCAAAAATTTCAAAAGACAATCCGTCAGATAGTTGGATGTCTAGAAATATTAAATCTGGTTCTTCATTAGTTTGAAACCAATTCAAAGACTCTTCTACTGAATGTAACATGACTTGAACTTCAATATCAAGTTTTTGTAACATTCGTCTTAATCTTCTTGCCGCAGGTTTTTCATCTTCAATAACAATTACATTCATATAACTATTAATTATTTTTCGTTCATGTATTCTTTGATCTTTTTATCTTCCCAACTTTTATTCATAAAAAGTAGGTTTTCTGAAAAAGTATTGTAAGTGTGAAAAGCGATAGCAATACCCCACCAAAACCAGAGAGAAAAATTATTTCCTTCAAAAATAGCTTCCTCAAAAGAATCACCTCTTTCAAGATCTTTATAAACTTTGTATGATGATAGCACAATGTTTACCATTAAATAAATAGTAACATGACTATAATATTTTTTTAATTTTTCAACTCTTTTTTTAGCTCTTAAATAGCTTTTATCTAGTTCTCTATTATCTAACTCCATTTTTTATTTATCAAGTATTTTACTATTTCTTTCATAATCTTTCCTCATCAATTCTTTAATTTTCTTTTCTTCCCAAGCACTTCCGAATAAGTTTTTAAAACCAAAAACACTTATCCAATGAAAGAAAATACCTATTCCCCAAAATAACCAGGTAGAATAAACACCAAAGTTTGTAAAAGATTCTGATAAACTACTATTATCGCTGTATGTTAATCCAAAAATAATTATACCACTAATAAAAATATTAATAATCATATATATTACTAAGTGAGAATAAAAACCTTTTATTTCTTTAACTCTTTTTTTTGCATTTAAATACTGTTGTTCTTTTAAATATTCTTGTTCCATTTTGTTTTTAATTTTATTTATTTTTTTTCATGTATTCTTCAATCTTCTTTAGCTCCCAGTCTTTTCCAAAACCAATAGATGATAAACCTAATACCCTTAACCAATGAAAAAATAATCCTAATACGTTTCCAAATACAGCCCACCAAAACCAGTGATAACCTGGTGTTAATTTCAAGTTAATAAATATTAAAAATGGAAGTAAAAAAAACATTACTGTTACATGTGAATAAAAACCCTTAATCTCTTTAACTTTTTTTTGAGCATTTATATATTGAAACTCTTTATTATTTTTAAAATCCATATTATTGATATTTATCTTTTGAATCATTCATTATTTCTCTTATCTTTTTTTCTTCCCAGTTTTTACCCAAGAAAATATTAAAATTATTTGCCTCTAGTAACTGCGATACTAAGCCTATACTCCACCCAAATAACGGAAACCAAAACCACTGAAAATAGGGCATATAACTTAAATTTATAAAAATTAAAAAAGGCATTACTATTACGAAAGAGGCTAAGCTTGTGTAAAACTTTTTAAGTTTTTCTACTCGTTCAACCGCTAGTATATATTTACTATTTTCTAGATTTTCTGAATACATTGTGTTATTTGTTTTAATTAATAGAGGAATACTTACTTTAAATATTTTATGATCATTTTCTATGATTACATTTTTATCTGAAATCAATCCATATCTATCAGCTATGTTTCTAAGTCCTACCCTAGTTCCTTTACCTATAGCTTCTTTTGGGTTGATATTATTTTCAATAATTAAATAACTACCTTGTTCATATATTCTAACAGTTAATGGTTTTGAAGATGAGACTACATTATGCTTTAGTGCATTCTCTAAAAGTAATTGTAATGAGAGAGGGACAATCTTTAGGTTATCATCACTAACTGATGAAGGTATGTCAAACCTAACTGCATCTTCAAATCTCATTCCAAGCAATTCCATGTAGGTATTAGCAAATTTAATTTCTTGCATTAATGGGATAAGATCTTTATTTCTTTGTTCTAAAACATACCTGTAAACTTTAGATAGTTTTGTAGTAAATTTTTCTGCTTGATATGGGTTTTCACCTATTAAAGAAGTTAATACATTGAGACTATTAAACAAGAAATGGGGGTCTAATTGACTTTTTAAAGATTCAAATTTTGCAGTTTCTGTTTTAGCTACAATCTCTTGTTTTGTACTTTCATTTGTCATGGCGAGCTTCCAGTTAACCATAAAATCCTTTGCATGTAGAAAAGTTGAAACACCCAAGGAAAGCAAAATGTAAAAAATATGGATATACAAATTAGTTCCCTTAAAAAATAATGAAGGGTCATTATTGCCAAGTACATACCAAGTAATATAATTTATTCCTAAAATTATAGGTACAGTATATAAAATAGTTCCTATAATACCTAAGGTAACTCGTTGTTTAGTTTGAGAAATCCAATCCCATTTAGTGTTTAAATAGTAATTGATAAATCCATTACCAAGACCTAACCCAAAAGAAAACATCCCAGCTATTAAAAATGAATATACTATTCCTTTTGTGTTAAATTGCTGAAAAATCAAACTAAAAATTACACCAAATATTATAGTCATTTGCACGCAAGTAATGAGATCTTTTTTTAAGCTTCTAAATCCAGAAATTTGATTGTTTCTCATTTTATTAGATTAAATATTTTATTGGTTAAATTTAGTTAAAGTTCTGAAACATCAAATAAAAGTTAGTAAAACTTAACTTCTAAAGTTAAATCTTCTTCTGCTAACGTAAATTTTGAACCTAGATACGATGGTTGTCCAAAAGTTAGTTTACAGGAAGAACCATAATCTTCTGTGGGTATTCCATTTTCGTTAAAATCCATTTTGTCATTTTTATTCTTATCATGAAAGCAAATCACTGAATATTCTCCTTTATCTAGGTTTTCAAAAGTAACAGAACTTCTTCCATCTACAATTTTTTCAGATTTAGCATGTAGCAGAGTTTTCATATGTGTTGCTTCGTCAAACAAAGCGAAAGAAACTTTTCCATTGTTATTTGAAGCATTAATAACTGTTACTGTAATTTTTTGTTTTGAAGTTAAAAAACTTCCAGTAATCGTCAATGCAGAAGTTAAAATTATTGCTAAAATTTTCATCATTATTTATTTTCAAATTTGTGTTGAAAAAATCAATACTTGTTAAATATGATACAAATATGCAATGATGATAGAGTTAATTAAAGAATAAAATACTGAGTTGTATTTTTTTTGGGATGAGCTGTAAGAAGTTTTATTTTGTAAAATTTAGTACTCTTCTAAACAAAGCTACAATAAATTTTAAAGGCGGCATTGATAACATAATTCTTAAATCTTCAATAAAACTAGTTTCTTCGTCAAGAAATCTAAAAACATTTTTTAATGAATTTCTTTGAAATAATGTAGAGAATAATTTAGAGCCTAGATGATTGTGAGAGGACAAAACATCTATTAATAATAAATCATACCACCAAAATCTAGTTTTTTTTCTGAAATGGGTAAAGTCATTTTCTGTTTTAAGAAACGTTATAAGTTGTATCGTTTTCTTAGAGGTATTTTTAAAAGTATATCCAGTACTAGCTTTTGTCCATCCTCCAACTGTACCTATATGTAATATGTTTTTAGAATTTTGCTTCCAGAATTTGTAGGAGGTCATAGGAATAACACCTTGTTCTGTTTCTGTGATAGTATATTCTGTTATAGATTTAGTAGCTAGATATTTTATCAACTCACTCTCATATTCCTCCTTAGTCAATACTTCTTTTGAGAACAAAGTATATTCAAATAATGCTTTGTTGGGCGAAATTGGTAAAACATACATAAACCTAGTATTCCTTTTTTGATTAACGGTAAAGTCCATAAAGGTGGCTGTTGAATCATCAAATAAATTTTTATCAGTTTCTACAAACCAACCACAAAAGTGTTGTAATAATACAGGGTATTTTTTTTGTAGTGTATAATTTTTATTGAAATCAATACTATTTAACAATTTTGTAGTAAAATATTTACTATTAAGGGTTTCTACTAAAGCACCATTTGTGCTATTCTTAATATTGACAACTGTATCCTCAATAAATCTAAAATTATTTTTAGTATTAATAATACTCCATAATTTATTATAAAAAACACCACTTCTAAGCATCTTGTATTTATATGATTGAAGAGGTATAGTGTTTTTATATATATTACTTTCAAATAATATTTTATCCCAAGACTTATGCAGAAGATCATCCCATTCTCCCTTACCATTTTCCCAAAAACACCAAGTTCTATCGTCAAAGTTTTTTTTCTCTTTATCAATTATTAGTATTGATGAATTATCGAAAAATGAATCATTAGCCATTCTATAAGCAAGCATAAGTCCTGATGCTCCAGATCCAGTAATAATGTAATCGTATTGTGACATTAAAAGATTAAAAAGGTGAAAAAGAAAATAGTGATTGCAACAAATATATGAATAGATACTTTCAAATTGGTTTTTATATTAATTTGACGATATAAATAGTGAGCTATACTTCCAATAATAAACCAAGCTATGTAGTTTTTTAAAGGAATGGTATTGTTCTCAAACTCCCAAAAATCTAATCTAGGAGCAGATACTTCTATGATAATATCTAGTAACATCATTATAAACCCACCAAGTAACGACTGAACAATTGTGTTTTTATGAATTAATGAACTTAGATCGGCTGTAATAATTGTTAAAACCGCCCAATTAAGACAAATTATTAGTGGAACTCCAGCAATCTTTAATCCTAAATTATCACCATAAGAATAAGATCCAAAAATCAAACCAAAATTAACCCCAAGAAATTCAGTTAAAAAACCTATTACAAATGGAATAGAAAAAGCAACCAACACCTTTTTAGAAAAATCATCTATATTCCAAAGAATAAGAATAACATACATGGAAAGATTTATTGGGGTTAATCTTAAAAACCAATCGGAATAGGTAGATAAAATACCTAATATACCTGAAATATTAAAAAGCCAAATAATAAAAATGGATATACTTATTTTGTTTTTTAAAATCATGCTTGTTTTAAAATTAATTCAGAAACAATTTTACCTGAAAGTAAACACAATGGGATACCTCCACCAGGATGAACACTACCTCCACAAAAATATAAATTTGATATATTTTGACTAAAATTAGGATGTCTCAAAAAAGCTGCAAATTTATTATTACTTGAAGCACCATAAAGGGCTCCCTGATAAGACTTCGTATTTGATTCTATTAACCTTGGGTCCAAAACCGTTTCAAATTCAATTAACTCCTCCAAGTTAACAGATAAAGAATCGGAAAGTCTATTTAAAACACCTTTTCGAACGTCATTAATAATAGTGTCCCAATCTTGACCAATGTTGCTAGGAACATTTACCATAACAAACCAATTTTCACATCCTTTTGGTGCATCTGATTTATTTTCTTTTGATGTAATATTAACATAAATCGTAGGATCATTATAAACCTTCTTTTTTTCAAAAATATAGGTAAACTCTTCCTCATAATTATCTGAAAAAAATATATTGTGTAAATCTAATGAGGGAAATTCTTTTTTTATTCCCCAATAAAATATTAATGCTGAACTAGATCTTGGTTGTTTTAATATTTTTAATGGCGGTTTCTGGTCTTTAATTAGATTTTTATAAGTAGGAACTACATCACTATTAGAAATTATAAAGTCTCCATAAAAATCATTCTTATTTACAGAGATTCCAACTGCAATTTGATTTTCTATAAGAATTCTATTTACAGTAGAATTAAAATAAAATTGAACACCCAAGTCTTGAGCCAACTTGTATATACTCTCCGTTATTGAATGCATACCTCCTTTTGGAAAAAAAGTGCCATAATATTGTTCTAAATGGGGAATCATAGACATAATTCCAGGAGTTAGGTAGGGAGATGAACCATTATAGGTCGCAAATCTATCAAACAACTGAATTAACTTTGGGTCATTAAAATTACTGGTGTTGTATTCGTGTAAACTAATATTAATATCTAAATTTCTTATATTAAATATCGCTTTCAATGTGTCTTTTGATAAATAAGTAGAGATTTTATGAAGAGATTTTTCTAAAAATAAAGAAGATGTTAGTTCGTACTTTTTTTTACTTTTTTTGAAGTAATTAACTAAGGTGTTTTTTTTAACATCAAAAACATTTGCAGCATCTGAAGAAAATGTATCGGTATTAGAGGAAGCTTTAAAAAAAGTTCCATCATTATAAAAATAATGGCATACAGTCTCTTTTTTTTTGTATGAGAAATAATGATTTATATTTTTATTTGAAATAGAGAATAATTCCTCAACAAATTGAGGCATTGTAAATAAAGAAGGCCCCATATCAAAACGATATCCTTTCTTTGATAATTCTGTTAACTTACCACCTGGATATTTATTTGCTTCGAAAACTGAAACCTGAATTCCTTTACTTTGAAGTCTTACCGCTAATGATAAACCAGCAATACCTGCACCAATAATAATTGCTTTCTTTTGAATTGTATCATTCAAGACTTACTTCCTTTTAGGTTTTTTGTAATATTTAAAAGGAACATACAGCATGCCAAAACATTCGCCGTCTTGTTTGTATAATTTCTTATGATGTATTTTGTGTGCTTTTCTTAAACCTAGCAAATACCTGTTTTTTGTATGTTTAAACCATTTGAATCTTTGATGTATTAAAACATCATGAACAACAAAATATGCAGCACCATAAAACATGATACCAAATCCTATTGCAGCTAAAAAATAAATTTTTTGCTCTAAACCAAAATATATTGATAATGAACTTGGTAAAGCAAAAATTATAAAGAATAAATCATTTTTTTCAAATAAGCCCTTATACTTAGGTTGGTGATGATCTTCATGTAAATACCATAAAAAACCATGCATAACATATTTATGAGTACACCATGTTACAGCTTCCATTATCAGAAATGTAACCATCGAAGTAAGAATTAAATACCCCATTAAATCATATTTAATTTGTACTTAACATAACTTCTTGCTAATAAATTAATTTTCATAGGGTCTGATATTCTTACCCTAGTTTCAATAATTTGTGAAGATGGGACATTATTTAATTTTTTCAATAATCTTCTGTAATACCTGTAAGCCATATAGACTCCAAATTTAGCCTCTACTGGTAATTTGAGGATACCATGATTAAATGCATAATTAAAATCATCTTCGATTTCCTGAATAATGAGTTGTTTAGATTCAGTATCTAAAGAAGTTAGATCTATATTAGGAAAATATGACCTGTTAAGTAATTCAAAATCATCTTTTAGATCTCTTAAGAAATTTACTTTTTGAAATGCAGAACCTAGTCTCATCGCTGCATTTTTTAATTCATTATATTTTTTTTCATCACCATCCACAAAGACTTTCAAACACATTAAACCTACAACATCAGCAGATCCATAAATATATTCATCATACTCCTCCTTTGAAGTATACGTAGATTTTGAGAGATCTGCTCGCATGCTTTTCAAAAAAGACTTTACAAGGTCATCTGTTATGTTATATCTTTTAACTGTTGCTTGAAAAGAGTTTAAAATTGGGTTAAGACTGATACCATTTTCAACTGCTTTATAATATTGATTTTCAAAATCATCTAGCAACTCTTCTTTTTTATAATCATGAAAAGTATCAACTATTTCATCGGCAAAACGAACAAAACCATAAATATTATAAATCGCATACCTAATGGTAGGTGATAACATTTTTACAGCCATAGAAAATGATGTACTATATCTCTTAGTAACCAGCTTACTAGTATCAAAACTAACTTGATCAAATAAATCCTTCATTAAACTCTTGTTTTTTTTATTAATTCTGCTGTAATTTTTCCTGAAATTAGTGAAGGGGGAACACCAGGTCCAGGAACAGTAAGTTGTCCAGTAAAATATAAATTTTTTACTTTTTTACTTTTTAATTTAGGCCTTAAAAAGGCTGTTTGCATTAGTGTATTAGCCATTCCATATGCATTTCCTCCATAAGAATTATATTCTTTTTTGAAATCATTTACACAAAAAGATTCTTTAAAAATAACACTATTTTTAACTTTCTGTTTTGTAATATTTTCAAATCTATCCATAATTAAATTAAAATACTTATTTCTTAAAGCTTCTGTATCTTCTAGGTTTGTAGCTAAAGGTATTAAAAAGAAACCATTTTCTTTGCCTTTAGGAGCAGTTTTAGTATCAGTTAAAGAAGTAAAATTTGCATAAAACAAAGGAGCTGATGGCCATTGTGGATCATCATATATTTCTTCAGCATGTTTATCAAAATCTGTGTCAAAGAAAAGATTATGATGGTATACGTTCTTTAATTTTTTATCAAATGCAACATAAAATAATAAAGATGAAGGAGCAAATGTTTTCTTTGACCAGTATGATTCTGAATATTGTTTGTATTTTGAATCTAACAATGATTCTGTATGATGATAATCTGCACCACTCAAAACCAAGTCTGTATCAAACTTTTCTCCATTTACTTTAATACCTGTAACCTTTCCATTATCAACAAATATTTTTTCAACATTGCTATTAGTTTTAAAAACTACACCAAGTTCTTCAGCTAGTTTTTTAATACCATCAACAACACTATACATTCCACCATCAGGATGCCAAGTACCAAGACCAAAATCGGCATAATTCATAAAATTATAAAATGCTGGAGTATTACTAGGTTTAGCGCCTAGAAATAAAACTGGAAATTCTAAAATTTTAATGAGTCTATGACTTTTAATTTTCTTTCTAACTTGTTTACTAACTGTAGAAAAAAATTGAGAAACTCTAGAAACTGTAGTAGGTGTAACTAACTCTAAAGGAGAAACTCCTGGCTTATAAACTAAATCTTCAATAGCAGTTTCATAGTTGTCTTTAGCTGAATTAAGAAATTTTTCTAAATGCTTAGAGCTTCCTTTCTCTTCTTTTTCAAACATTTTAAAGATATCATCTAAAGTACCATTAATAGCTAAAGAATCATCCTTTCCAAAGAAAACCTTATAAGCAGGATCTAATTTATCAAGTTTATAATAATCAGATGGTTTTCGTCCAAAATCAGCAAAAAAACGCTCAAAAACACCAGGCATCCAATACCAAGAGGGGCCTATGTCAAATATAAAACCGTCTTTTTTAATTTGTCTTGCTCTTCCACCTACTGATTTATTTTTTTCTAAAACGGTTACATTATAGCCCATCTTAGACATATAACAAGATGCTGATAATGAGGAAAATCCAGAACCAATTATGTATATATTTTTATTCATTAACTATGTTTGTTTAACAAATATAATTATTAGTCAAACAAGAAAGTGTTTTAAAAATTAATATTATATTTCTTTTAACAAATCCGATATAGTAGGGTACAATGATATTTTAGACTTAAAATTATAACTTTTAAATTCCATCGCCTTTCTTCCAATAGCAATTAGTGAATGGTTAGATTCATTTAAAATAGAATCTAACTCATTAAAATAACCTTCTATAATGTCATCATAGGGTCTAACAGTCATTGAAGTTACAAAACAAACATTTTCATCTATATCAAAAAAATAACTTAAGTTATCTAGGGGTAAACTTTGACCTAGATAAATGGTTTTAAAACCCCTAAGGACTAATTCATAATTCAAATAAAGTAAACCTAGCTCATGAATTTCATTTTCGGGTAAAAACAAAACAAATATTTTATTAGTATTAACTTGTGTAAATCTTAATTCTTCTGTGTTAATTTGAATTTTTTGTGTAATTAGATTTGATATAAAATGCTCATGAGCTGGAAGTAATGTTTCTGTTTGCCACAATAGACCTACATGTTCTAAAAATGGAATAAACACTTCTTTGAAAATATCTCTAAACGTTTTTTTATGTAGCAATCTACTATACGTATTGTTAAACAGAAATTTATCAAATTGAAACATAGACAATTTGAAAGAATTTATCGCCTCATCGTTAATAGCAACGTCAAAAGCTAATTCTCTGGCTATGATTAATATTTGATCATCATCCATTTTGGCAATTTTGGAGATTTTATAATTATTGTTATTTAGCAGAACAATATTAAGAAGCTTCTGTAAATTTTTATGAGAATAATGTCTTATGTTAGTTTCAGTCCTATCTGGTGTTAAAAGATTATATCTTTTTTCCCAAATACGTATAGTATGGGCTTTTATACCGGAGATATTTTCTAAATCTCTGATACTGAAATTTTTCTTTATATTATTCAAATTAAAGAAATTTTTAAATTTATTTACAGTTAATATAACTAATTAATTTTAAAAATTAAATTAAAAATTTTGTAACTTTTAAAATACTTTATACACTGATATTATAATACTATTAGAATATTGCAAAAACAATTAGAAATAAAATTCTTAAATGATTTTGAAAAAAATCAAAACATTGTTCACAAGATTTGTAGAATCTATACTACAAATCAAGATGAACACAATGATTTGTTTCAAGAGATAGCAATACAAGTATGGAAAAACTATTCTAAATTTAGAGGAGAGGCTAAATTTAGTACATGGATGTATAGAGTAGCACTAAATACTGCTATTTCATTATTTAGAAAATCAAAAAGAAAAATAAAAACACAAGATTTTAGTACTGTAAGTTACAAAATGGAATATGTAGACTACGATAACACAAAAGACCTTCAATTGAACGCATTATACAAAGGAATTAGAGGTTTAAATGATATTGAGAAAGCTTTAATGTTTTTATACTTAGAGGATAAACCCTACAAAGAAATTGCTGAAACTTTAGGTATTACAGAGGTAAACGCCAGAGTAAAAATGAATAGAACGAAAGAGAAACTTAAAAAAATATTAAACCCATAAAAATTAAATGTATGGATTTATCTAATTATAAGAAAGTCTGGAAGAACCAGCCTGAAGAAAATAATAAAATTTCTGCTTTAGAAATTTATAAAATGACTCAATCAAAATCTAACTCTATAGTAAAGTGGATTTTTATAATTGGACTACTTGAATTCGTTTTTTGGTTTGCCATAAATTATTTAGGAACTAAAAATGGGGCTCTTGAACCTTATGAAAAATTAAATCTAATTAGCTTTATCGATAATGTAAGCTATTTCCACTATGTAGTTGTAGTGTTATTTTTAATACTCTTTTACAGAAATTTTTCATTAATATCTACCATAGACAACACAAAAACATTGATGAAAAATATCTTATTAGTTAGAAAAACAGTAAAATGGTATGTATATTATAATTTGATAAACGTGGTAGTTTTTTCAATTATTTTAAATATATTAATTTTTAACACACCAGACGGGATTAATATTCTTTCGGGTATTGACAATGTAAGCTTTAATCAAGAACACATGACGTCTGTTTTTATAATAGCTCAAATAGTAGTTATAGCCATTATGCTTCTAATATTATGGCTTTTTTACTACCTTCTTTATGGAATTCTGTTAAAAAAATTAAATAAAAATTACAAAGAGTTAACAAAATTGAATGAAATAAGTTAAAAAAAGCCTCTGTGAATCAGAGGCTTTTTTATTCTTTAAAATCTTTCAATTCAAATACTAATTTTTCTAACATTTCTATAGAAAAATCAAGGTGAGTAACTATTCTAATTTTACCATCTCCCATCGGGGTTAATAAAATATTTTTTTTAGCCATACTAGAAATAAAATCATCAGCATTTAAATGGTCTTTCACATAAAAAATTATGATATTAGTTTCAACAGGTTCTACTTTTTTCACATAGGGTAAAGAATTTAAAACCAGTTCAATAGCTTTTGCTTTTTTGTGGTCATCTGCCAAACGCTCTATATGATTATCAAATGCGTAAATTCCAGCAGCAGCTAGAAAACCTACTTGGCGCATTGCTCCACCAAATAATTTTCTAATTCGAAGTGCTTTAGCAATGTGTACTTTTGACCCCAATAATATTGATCCAACAGGAGCTCCTAACCCTTTTGATAAACAAATTGAAATAGTATCAAATAATCCTCCGTATTGTTTTGGAGTTTCTTTTTTTTCAACCAATGCATTAAATAATCTTGCACCATCTAGGTGATAGTCTAAATTTTGATCTAAACATACTTCTTTAATTTTTTTTAATTCTTCAAAATCCCAACAGGCTCCCCCACCCTTGTTAGTAGTGTTTTCAATACAAACCAATCTAGAATATGGAACATGAATATCTGCTCTTCCTGCCGTAACTACTTTCAATTGCTCAGCTGTAAACATTCCTCTGTCTCCATCAATTAGCTTACAAGATACTCCGGAATTAAATGCAACTCCTCCTCCTTCATAATTGTAAACATGTGCCCATTTATCACAAAAAAGCTTGTCACCTGGCTGAGTATGTAATTTTATTGCTGTTTGATTCGCCATAGTTCCAGAGGGAAAAAATAAGGCATCTTCCATACCAAAAAGATCAGCTGCTTTTTCTTGAAGAATAGTAACTGTTGGGTCATTTTTAAAAACATCATCACCAACTTTAGCACTCATCATGGCATCCAACATACCACTTGTTGGCCTTGTAACTGTATCGCTTATTAAATCTATCTTCATTTTTAATCGTTTCCAATGGGAGACCCATCTGGAATTTTTGGAGTTATTGGTTTCTTAAATTTAGTAGGATTCTTTTTAAAATCAGAAATCATTCGAAGCATTTCTTTATGATATGTTTTTTGTATTCCTGAAGTTTTAGAATTGATTAATAATGCGTTGATTATATCGATTTTATCATTTACAATAGCATTTACTTGCCAATACATTTCTTGATTGGATGATAAATGAAACAGATGGTTTAATACTTGATAGTTCACTATATTTTGTAATTCTTGATAGTAAGAATCTTTATATGATTTTTTAAATGAATTTGTGATTAGAATATCTAATACTTCTGCTAATCCTAGCTGACTACTATCAAGGCTTTTATGTTGAACTAGTCTTGTCACCCTCTCAGGGTGCAACAACAATCCTAAAGTCATTGAAGATGCAGTTTCAACTGCGCCAAATGGATCAAAAGCAACACCGGTTTTACTTTTAAAAGATTCTCTAGTTCTCCCATAATTAAAAGCTCTTGGGGGAAATAAGTTTAATATTTTTTTAGGGATTGCAAGTTCTTCAACACTCAAAGTCTTGATAACAGATACTAAAGCTTTTCGTTCTAATTTTCCAGGTATTCTTTTTACAATGGTCTTTCCATCATCTTTTATAGCATAGGTATAGTCTAGACCACCTATTACTTTGGTAACTCCCTCAGTTTGATATCTATGTAAGAAGTATAATGGAACAAAAACATCCTCCAAAACTGAATAAGGTTGGTTTGATTTAATGTTATCTTTTGAAAAATTTGCTATGGCATTCTTTCTAATTAACAAGAGATTCTCTAATTCAACAGACACATCTGAACCGTTATCCCATAAATGAGCATAAGCATGTGCACTTCCTAAAGGCCTAGCATCTTGATCTGTAATAAAACGAGCACCATTATTAAAAGCATCATTTAATATGCTTTTTAAGTTGGCATCTTCATCTGTTTTAAATTCAGAATAAGAATATGCAATAGAAACTTTATCCCAGTCTCCAATCTTTGTATCGTAGGCATCTGTAAAATCTACTCTACCGTCTTTAATTGATAATGTTGGATGAGGATAATCCATTACTGAAGATCTACCTTTAGAACTTGCTGCAAAATTATGAGCAAGACCAATAGTATGACCTACTTCATGAGCGGACAATTGTCTAATTCTAGCTAAGGCCATTTCTAGAGCAAACTGATCGCTTGTATCGTCACTAGCATAAGGAGCTTGTAGTGCTTGAGCAATTAAAAAATCTTGACGAATCCGTAAAGACCCTAAACTTACGTGCCCTTTTATAATTTCTCCTGTCCTTGGATCTGAAACAGAACTTCCATAACTCCAACCTCTTGTGGACCTATGTACCCATTGAATCACATTATATCTAACATCTAACAGATCCGCATCTTCCGGCAACATTTTTACTTGAAACGCATTTGTAAATCCAATTGACTCAAATGCTTGATTCCACCATCTAGCACCATCCAATAAAGCAGATCGAACAGGCTCTGGAGTTCCTCTGTCCAAATAATAAATGATTGGCTCTACAGCTTCACTTTTAGCAGCATTTGGGTTTTTCTTTTCTAATCGATGACGGTAAATAAATCTTTTTTTTATAGATTCATTTACAGGAGTTGCATAGTCTAAAAAGGAAATTGCATTGGCACCAGATCGAGGGTCAAACTTTCTTGGCTTATATTGATCATCTGGTAACTCTATAAAAGAATGATGCTGATTAACTGTTATTAAAGATGGTGTAGGTGTTACGCTTCTAATATTTGAACCCTTGGGAGAACCCTTGAAAGTTAGCATCACGTCAAATTCTACATTTTTAGGAAATGCCTTGGTTCTCTCTAAGTTCACAGCACTTTTAGTTTTATCTAAACTGTAATTTCCTTGTTTTCTTGATAATAAACGACCCTGAACTCTGTGTGCATCTCTCATAAAGAAAGAGGTGGCATCAACAAGGTATTTACCTTGTGCAGATTTCATAATCTTAAAACCATGAATAACTGATTTTGCAAAGGCTTGTTCAACAGATTTTTTTTCTTCAATATTGTTAGTTATTGCTCTATAATATTGATTTGGTTGAATTAAAAGTAATTTATTTCCAGCTTTAATAAATTTAACGACTCTTGTATTTCCTAATTGACCTCTATCTAGACCAATATCATTTGAACCTATACCTTCTGAAAGCGCATTTACGTATAAAAACTCTTTATCTAGGTTTTCGATTTCTAGGAATATTTTATCATTACCTTCATCATAATAGAATGTGAAATACCCATCGTATCTAGTAATATTTTTATTATCCTTAAAAAATTGAGCAAATCCTTGAGTAGAAAAGCTCAAAAATAATAATACTAAAATTAGTTTTTTCATGTGTAATGTTTTTGAATAATCGTAAAAATACAATAATTAATAATGAATTAAAATATTCATTAAATTCTCTTTTTATTACAACACAGTACCTTTAATTTTTTTCCATATTTTTAATAATAAAAAGGAAAAAACTAACACAACAAAGGTTAAAACTATAGCTATAAAGTATTCTCCATAAATATAATTACCGATAGCAAACATTGTTGAATAAATTAAAATACACCCTAAAATCATTGCTAATATACCGTTTGGAACACTCCATTTTTCGGTAGTTTTAATGATTGATATTTTAGCATTATTAGCTCTAGTGAGTATCTTTTTCCATCCTGGACCACCTGGTTGTGTTTTAGAATAAAAAGCAAATAATACCTTATCATTTTCTGGAGCCGTTAAAAAAGTAACTACCAACCAAATAATTGATGAACAAAAAACTACAAAAGGAAATTTCATATATCCAGGAAATACTCCTCCAACCTCAAAAAGTGCTTTTCCTTGAGTTGTAAATGTTAAAAAAACTGAAATAACTCCTGATGCAATCATTGCTGAAATCTCTGTCCATGCATTTATTCTCCACCAGAACCATCGTAAAATAAAAATTAAACCTGTTCCAGCACCAAACATTAAAATAATTTCAAAAAGTTGTAATGCGTTTGTCAAGGATAATGCTATTAGAGAACTAATAATCATTAATAAAACAGTAGTAATTCTACCAATGTTTACCAAATGTTTTTCTGTGGAATCTGATTTTATTTGTTGCTTGTAAAAATCATTGACCACATAAGAAGCACCCCAGTTTAGGTGAGTACTAATAGTACTCATATAAGCAGCAGCCAAGGAGGCTAAAACCAAGCCAAGTAAACCACTTGGTAATTTCGTTAGCATAGCCGAATACGCAAGATCATGTCCTAATTTATCATCAGAAACCGTTGGAAAAGCCTCTTGTATGCTTGCTAAATCTGGATAGAGAATAAGAGATGCTAAAGCAACTATAATCCATGGCCAAGGTCTTAACGCATAATGCATGATATTATAGAAGAATGTAGCTCCTATTGCATGGTTTTCATCTTTAGCTGCTAACATACGTTGTGCTACATATCCACCACCACCTGGCTCTGAACCTGGATACCAAGAACTCCACCATTGAACTGCAAGAGGTATAATAAGAAGAGTAATAAATGTTTCGGTATCATCTAAACTTGGAAGAATATTTAATTTATCTTTCACATTTTCATGAGCAATTAAGTTTTCCAACCCACCTACCTCTGGTAGTCCTACGATATAATAAGCTGCACCAAAAGCACCTGCCATTGCTACAAAGAATAAGATAAAATCTGTATATACAACACCTTTAAACCCACCAATGGCACTAAAGACAACTGTAATAAAACCAGCAATAACAACTGTTGCTATTGGATCTAAGCCTAACATTACTTGTCCAATTTTTATTGCTGCCAAAGTTACCCCAGCCATTGCCAATACATTAAATATAATTCCAAGATATACAGCTCTAAAGCTACGAAGAAACCGTGCAGGCTTTCCTCCATATCTAAGTTCATAAAATTCAATATCAGTATTCACCTCTGACTTTCGCCAAAGCTTTGCATACACAAAAACAGTTAATAATCCAGTAACCAAAAATGCCCACCAAACCCAGTTTCCAGAAACTCCATTGGTACGAACTATGTCTGTAACAAGATTAGGCGTATCTGTTGAAAAGGTAGTAGCAACCATAGAAAGTCCTAATAACCACCATGGCATGTTTCTTCCGGAGAGAAAATATTGATTGGTGTTTTTTCCTGATGTTTTTCCAACGTAAATACCTATTGTAAGGATAACTGCAAAAAGTGAGAAAATAATCGTGAAATCAAAATTCGATAAGGAAATCATAATATAATTAGTTTTTTGGCCAATGTAAATTAACAGGGTGATGTGCAAGATATTCATTCATTATGAGAATATCATCTTTTCCTGTTAAATCAGGCACATGTTCTGAAAGTGGTATTCCAACTGTGGAGTTTGGGTAAGCATGAATCATCTCTAATAAAGCAGAAGGCAATTCTTTTTCATTTCTCGAGGGGTGAATAGCACAGGTTTGTAAAAAAGGATAAAATAGTAATCCGTCAAATTTAAAAATATTCATACTTACTCGAAATTTACCATCTTTATCTTTATATTTTTCTGATTCAGAAGTAGATGGTTTCTCAATTATATCCTGTAAATAATTATATTGATCTACTTTAGTCAAGGCAAACTTTTCAATACGCTTTTGAGAATATTTTAATGCATCTCTATCATAATTTATAAATGCATTAGAGCTTTTGTCTAAACGAAGCAATTTAAACGCTTTTTCGCTGTATAGGTTATCACAATTACAAACTACAAATTGATTTTCTTGTAACTCTGGATATTGCTCTAAAGATTGACATACAGCATCAGCAGTTCCAAATGGTTTTATACGCCCTTCAGGAATTTGCTGATAAACATAAGAAATAGACAATCCATGAAACTGATTCTTTGTTCTCTCCTCTCCATAGTAAGTTTTAAAAAGCTCCCCTTCTTTTCCTATAACTATATAAATATTTTGGAATCCTGATTGATGTGCATTAAATAAAACATAGTCTAACATTGGACGACCATTAATTAAAATCAATGCTTTACTTCTTGAATTTGCCTGATGAATAATATCTTCAGAGACTTGTAACAAAGAAGGTTTTTTCATCCTTGAAGAAGCCCCTCCTGCTAGTATAATTAAATGATTTGTCATGATATTATAAATTGCTTACCAGAAGTTACAGAAACGGCATATGCATCTTTAGCTCCAGCTGCTAAAATATTATCAATTACTCGTTGTTTATTTTGTTTTGATGAAATGGCACAAATGCTTCCACCTCCACCAGAACCTACAATTTTAGCACCATATGCTCCTGCTTCAAGAGCAGCTTCAATCATATTGTCAATTTTTGGAGTTGTAATCTTTAAAATATTTTTTAATACAGAATGATGCTCATTCATCAACACTCCTATCCTTTCATAATTTAATATTTCCTCGTTCAATGCAATCAATGCATTTTGAGTAATTATGTGGTTTTTAATAGAAGAATAAAAGAACGGTTGTAATTCTTCAGAAAGAATATCTGAATACTTATCTACGTCTTCAAGAACGGCTGAATGCAAATTAAAATCCAAATCGTACTCTAGAACTGCTTCAATTGAATCTAGTGCTTTTCTTTTTAAATCACTAAGCAAACCCATCGTGTTTTTTGGAATTCCAGATTCACCAATAACGAGACTACTTAATGACCTTTCAATCTTTTTATACTTAGCTGAATCTCCCGTTTCCAAAAATATAATATCGCCAATTGCTATTGTATATTGATCCATCCTTCCTCCAGGAGAATTATATTCAACCACCTCTGCTTCATAGGCAAATTTGGCAACTAATTCATCAGTAATTTTTTGATTACATCCAAAAGCATCCAACAAAAACCGAATCCACGCTACTACTACAGCAGAGGAACTAGAAAGTCCTGCGTTTATTGGTAAATCTCCTTTTATTGTGATTGTATACCCTTTATCTAAAACACATCCATAACGCCTTACTACTCGAACTACAGAAGCAATATGATCTCCTTTTTCAAGATGATCAAAAGGATCATGAATATGAAAACTTCTAGATGTTTTCATATCTGGCATTTCTATACAAATCTCTTCTGAATCATTTGCCATACCATGAATTTCAACAAATCTATTGATTGCACATGCAATAATTGGCAATCCTAGATAATCTTGATGATCTCCAAAAAGACAAACCCTTCCAGGAGCTTTACTAATAACTTGGTTCATACTTAGTATGTGTCTTTAATCCAGTCGTATGGTTTTCGTGTTACCCACAATCCTCTCGTAAAATCTGGAAAATCTTGTGGTGCTCCATTATTTTCAATGGAAGCCTCGGAAAGTGGCGTAATTGCACTCCACGCTGCTGCATCATATACATCTAAGGGTGGTGCAATATTTTGTTTTGCAGACTCAACAAATGCATTTAAAACAAAGAAATCCATTCCTCCATGTCCAGAACCTTGAGCATAATCTCCATATTTCTTCCATAAAGGATGGTCATATTTATCTAGCCAGGGTTTAGCTTCATCCCAACGATGAGGTTTCGAAACACCTTCAATGTACATTCTATTCCCATCTACTTCCCACAAACCTTCGCTTCCTTGAACACGAAAACCTAATGAATATGGTCTAGGTGAATTACAGTCATGGGTAACTATAATGGTTTCTCTGTTAGCAGTTTCTATGGTAGAAGTAATAATATCTCCTTGTTTAAATTTTAATTTAGCATTGGGATGATCTTTACCCCCGTTATCAACTATATATTTATGTAAACCTACAGCTTTACTGGCATAAGAAGTCATTGACACAAATCTATTTCCTCTATTTATATCACACATTGTAGCTACAGGTCCAACGCCATGAGTTGGGTACACATCCCCGTTACGAAGTAATGAATGTTGGGTTCTCCATTTAGATTCTGAAATCCCTTTCTCTCCAAACTCAACTCCTTTCCCATAGGGTGTAATACCATCATTAAATTTCACAAATCTCAGATCATGTTGATAACCACAACGAAAGTGAAGTAATTCACCAAACACATTTTGACGAACCATATTTAGAACAGCCATTACATCTCTTCTATAATTAACATTTTCTAATATCATTAAATGAGATCCAGTTTTTTCATGAATATTTACTAAATCCCAACATTCCTCCATGGTATTAGCAGCAGAGACCTCAACGCCTGTGTACTTTCCAGCCAACATAGCATCTTTTGCCATACGTGTGTGCCACAACCAGGGGGTAGATATAACAACAGCATCTATAGAGTTATCTTCTAAAAGGTTTTTATAATCTAGAGAGTCTTTTCCAAAAGTTTTTGGTGAAGGTTTAGATGCTTTTTTTATAATCTCTAAACAAAGATTAATTCTTTTGATGTCTATGTCACAAATAGCTGAGATAGTTACATCTGTTCTTTGTAATAAATTCGTTAAATGATTGGTTCCCCTTAGCCCCACTCCTATTAGTGCTATATTTAGTTTCTCTTTTGTAGAATTTGACATTCCAAAAGATATGCTAGGTGCTAATACTAAACCAGCTCCAAGCATGGTTGATGTTTTAACAAAGTCTCTTCTTGATTTCATTAGTTAGTGTTTGATTATAAAAATAACTATAATTTTATTTAATTTTTAAATTAAACTTAAAAGAAATTTCTTTAACCTAAATATCATTTCATAAGACTCTGTTTGCTTTCACTTTTTTCAACTATTTTTGTTTTAAACTATGGTAACACAAGATCAACTAAAAAACCTATCAGAAAGAGTTTCTAAACTAAAAATATATTTAGATATCGATAAAAAACTGATTGAAATTTCGAATGAAGAGGAAAAAACAGCAGATCCAAGTTTTTGGAACAATCCAAAAGAAGCTGAAATCTTAATGAAATCAATTCGTTTTAAAAAAAAATGGGTTGATGACTATAACAAAGCGATTTCTTTAGATGAAGATCTTCATGTTTTATTTGAATTCTACAAAGAAGGTGATATAGATGCGAAAGAAATAGCATCTCAATACGAAAAAGCGGCAACATTTATTGAAGATATTGAGTTTAAAAATATGCTTTCCGAAGAAGGTGATAGTTTTAGCGCTGTTATTCAAATTACAGCTGGAGCTGGTGGTACAGAAAGTTGTGATTGGGCAGAAATGTTATTTAGAATGTATTCTATGTGGTCCGAAAAACAGGGGTTTTCGCTCAAAACTCTCAACTATCAATCTGGAGACTCGGCTGGCATAAAGACTGTTACTGTAGAGGTAGATGGAGATTACGCTTTTGGGTGGTTAAAAGGGGAAAATGGTGTTCACCGATTGGTAAGAATTTCACCTTTTGATAGCAATGCAAAAAGACATACCTCATTTGCATCGGTATATGTATACCCTGTAGCAGATGATTCTATAGAAATAGAGGTTAATCCTGCTGATGTAGAAATCACAACTGCAAGATCTAGTGGGGCCGGTGGACAAAATGTTAATAAAGTAGAAACAAAAGTTCAGTTAACTCATAAACCAACAGGAATTCAAATTTCTTGCTCTAACTCACGTTCACAACATGATAATAGAGCTACAGCAATGAAAATGCTAAAGTCTCAACTGTACGAAATTGAATTACAAAAACAACAAGAAGCTAGAAATAATATTGAGGCTGGAAAAATGAAAAATGAGTGGGGAAGCCAAATTAGAAATTACGTAATGCATCCATACAAATTAGTGAAAGATGTTAGAACTGCACATGAAACAGGAAATGTAGATGCAGTAATGGACGGTAATATAAATTCATTTCTAAAAGCATATCTAATGTCGCAAGGACAAAAGGATACAACATCACAATTATAATTTCGAATTAAAATATTGAATATATCTATGATAAAAATATACCACAATCCAAGATGTAGAAAATCAAGAGAGGGTTTACAAATTCTCAAAGAAAGTAATCAAGAATTTAAAATTATAGAATATTTAAAAGAAGCTCCGAGTTTTGACGAATTGAAATCAATCATACATCTTCTTGGTATTCCTCCTCTTGAACTAATACGAAAAAATGAATCTATCTGGAAAAAGAATTACAATGGAAAAGAATTAACTTACGATGAAGTTATTGGAGCAATGACAGAATATCCAAAGCTAATTGAAAGACCAATTGTAATCAATAATGAAAAAGCTATAATAGGAAGACCTCCAGAAAATATCAAGTATATCTTGTAATGTATTTTTGTTTAACAGAATATTAACTACTATTAATAAACTAAATAAGAATTTTACAGTCGAAGATATAAATCAACGATTGATATGAATAAAGCTAGTTTTCTCATTGTAATGTTTCTAATTACATTTTTTAATGCTTTTGGTCAAAAGCCTCAAAACTCTCAAATTTTTATTTCTGGAATTATTATTGATTCTGAAACCAAAGAACCTCTTGAATACGCTACCATAGTTTTAAATGATACAAAAAATAATCAACTAAGCGGTGGGATTACTGATTCAAAAGGAAACTTTAAGATAAAAATGAATCCTGGAATTTATGATATCAGTTTTGAATTTATTTCTTTTAAAACCATCAAATTAACAAAAAAAGTTGTTAATCAATCTATCAATTTTGGAACCATTGAATTATTTGAAAACACAAATACTTTAGATGAGGTTGTTGTAATTGCTGAAAAATCTACAGTTGAAATTAGATTGGACAAAAGAATTTATAACGTAGGTAAAGACATGACAGTTAGAGGTGGTTCTGCGTCTGATGTTTTGGATAATGTTCCCTCAGTAGATGTTGATGTAGAAGGAAATGTAAGCCTTAGAGGTAACGAAAATGTTAGAATATTAATAGATGGTAAGCCTTCTGCATTGGTTGGTTTAAGCGGTACAGATGCATTACGGCAATTACCTGCAGATGCCATAGAAAGAGTAGAAGTAATTACCTCGCCATCTGCAAGATATGATGCTGAGGGAACTGCTGGAATCTTAAATATCATTCTCAGAAAAGGAATTGCAACTGGTTTAAATGGTTCTATGAATGCAACTATTGGTGATCCAACGCAATATCGGATTGCTTCTAATATAAATTTTAGAACAAAAAAAGTTAATTTTTTTACCAATCTAGGATATAGAGATAGTTCAGGACCAGGAAACTTTTTAACGAATCTATCAACTTTTCAAAACGAGTCTCTAAATAGTCTAAGGATTGAAGACAGAGATTTTGAAAGGAACAGAAATGGCTATAACATTAATGTTGGATTAGAATATTTTTTATCTAAACAAAGCTCAATTACTGGAACCTATTTTTTCAGAGACTCTAATAATAAAAACCTATCAAGTAATACTATTCGTGTTTTTGATGCAAATGATATTCTTGAGTTTACTGACATTCGTGTCCAAGATGAAGATGAAATAGATAAGACTTCACAAATTTCTCTAAATTATACAAATAACATCAACAGTAGTGGTCATAAATTAACTATTGATTTTCAATACAGTGATAGCCAAGAAACAGAAACTGCATTCATTGATGACTCTCTAGCTATTGAAAACAATACTACCACAGAAGATTCTATGAGTACACTCATACAAACTGATTATATTTTACCAATTGGTGAGAACACCCAATTTGAATTAGGCTATCGAGGAGATTTTCAGGATTTAAACTCTAATTTTCTGGTTACAAGAACACCAGAACTAGACTTCGATCCCTCTAACAGCTTAGTTTTTAAACAAAATGTAAATGCTATCTACTCTCAGTATGGAAGTAAGATTAGTAAATTCACTTATCTAATAGGTCTAAGAACAGAGATTACAGACGTTAAAGTTAGACTTACCAACACAAATGAAAATTTCGATTACAAATACACAGAATTATTCCCTACAATTAATTTTGGAATAGAAAGAACAGAAAATCAAAGTTTTACTCTAGGGTATAGCAGAAGACTCAGAAGACCAAGATACTGGTATCTTAATCCATTTGAGTCAAGAAATAGTCAAAATGTTATTTATAAAGGGAATCCTGGTTTAATTCCAACTTTTACTAATTCTTTTGACCTTGGATTTCTTCAAAAGATAGGAAAACTTACCTTAAACTCATCAATCTATTTTCAACATTCAATAAACTCTATACAAAGAGTCACTAGAGATGAAATTAGACTACTAGATGGAGTGAACCAAGTAATAACAATTAGAGAACCTATTAATTTGACTTCTGAAGACAGATATGGCTTTGAATTAACTGCCAATTATAATCCTTCAAAGAAAGTAAGGCTTTCAGGAAGTTTTAATGTATTTCAGCAAGAATCTAAGGGCCTTTATGAATACAACAAATTTACTATAGATGATACAACTGGAGCTATTTCATCTACTCCCGAAACACAAGATTTAGGAAATATAAATAATAGCTGGTTTAGTAGGTTTAACGCAACTTTTATTTTACCCTGGAAGGTGCAAATGCAAAACAGACTATCTTACAGAGGACCAAGGTTTACAGCTCAAAGTGAATCAAAAGGAATATTTTCGACCAATATAGCACTAAGTAAAGATGTATTTAAAGAAAAGGGCACGTTAGTATTTAACGTAAGTGATTTATTTAATTCTAGAAAAAGAAAAACAACGAATTACAATCCTAGTATAGAGAACCCTACCAGTATTAGTTATCAAGAATCGCAATGGAGAGTTCGTCAAGTATCGTTAAACTTTACCTATAGATTTAATCAAAAAAAGAAACAACAGCGCGATAGAAGAGGTGGCGAAGATTATGAAGGTGGCGAAGATTTTGGAACACCATAGACTTATTCGTTGAAAAGTTACTATATAAAAAAGGCTCACTATATAGTGAGCCTTTTTTATATGTGTATATCGTAAAAACTACTTTCCTTCTGCAGCTTTTTTTGCTTCTCTTTTTAATTTAAAGTTTTCCCAGATAGTGCCACCTAACCAGTAAGGAACAACAAAAGTTAATAAAAATATCAACAACCAAAAACCAGCTGTAAAAATAAACATAAATAAAACCAATCCTGAAAACTGAGAAAAATCTAACATTTTAAAAAAACTTTAATTTAAGTTGCAAAAATAATAGATAATTTTTATTGATACTAACATTTAGTTAAATATTTCAAGAAGAAAATACTCACAAATGTTACTAATTGATTGTTGTGGATTTTGTAATTTTGTAATATCATTGAAAATGTACTAATCATGAAATTTAGAATAGAAAAAGATACCATGGGTTCAGTTAAAGTTCCCTCTGATAAATATTGGGGAGCACAAACAGAAAGATCTAGAAATAATTTTAAGATTGGTTCAGCTGCTTCAATGCCCTTAGAAATAGTATATGGTTTTGCATATCTGAAAAAAGCTGCTGCTTTTACAAATGCTGAATTAGGGGTTTTAGAAATAGAAAAACGCGATTTAATAGCGATGGTGTGTGATGAAATTTTAGCTGGTAAGTTAGACGATCAATTTCCTTTAGTAATATGGCAAACTGGTTCAGGAACTCAATCTAACATGAATGTAAATGAAGTAATTGCAAACAGAGCCCATGAAATTGCTGGAAATAAAATTGGAGAGGGAGAAAAAACTATTCAACCAAATGATGATGTAAATAAATCTCAATCATCAAACGATACATTTCCAACAGGAATGCATATTGCATGTTATAAAAAAATTGTAGAAAACACCATCCCAGGAATTGAACAATTAAGAAATTCTCTTCAAAAAAAATCTGAGGATTTTAAAGATGTCGTCAAAATTGGAAGAACCCATTTAATGGATGCCACTCCCCTAACCTTAGGGCAAGAATTTTCTGGATATGTTGCTCAATTAAATTTTTCTTTAAAAGCATTGCGCAATTCTTTAGAACACTTGAGTCAATTAGCTTTGGGAGGAACTGCAGTAGGGACTGGTTTAAATACACCAAAAGGATATGATGTTTTAGTAGCTAAATTCATAGCAGATTTTACAAAAATGCCGTTTATAACAGCTAAAAACAAATTTGAGGCCTTAGCGGCACATGACGCATTAGTAGAGACACACGGTGCTTTAAAGCAGGTAGCTGTTTCTTTAAATAAAATTGCAAATGATATTCGTATGATGGCTTCAGGTCCAAGATCTGGAATTGGGGAAATTATCATACCAGCTAACGAACCAGGAAGTTCTATTATGCCAGGAAAAGTAAATCCTACACAAGCAGAGGCCATTACTATGGTTTGTGCACAAGTTATGGGGAATGATGTTGCTGTAACTATCGGTGGAACTCAAGGTCATTATGAATTAAATGTTTTTAAACCTATGATGGCTGCTAATGTGATACAATCAGCTCAGTTAATTGGAGATGCTTGCATATCTTTTGATGTAAATTGTGTTTCTGGAATTGAACCAAATTATTCAAGAATTAATGAATTATTGAACAATTCGTTAATGCTTGTCACTGCTTTAAATACCAAGATTGGATATTATAAAGCCGCTGAAATTGCAAATACCGCTCATGCTAATGGTACTACTTTAAAAGAAGAGGCAGTACGATTAGGTTATGTTACTGAAGAACAATATGAAGAGTGGGTTAAACCCGAAGATATGACAGGCAGCCTAAAATAATAGTTATCGCTTAATTTTTTAATTAAACGAAATCTAAACCTCTTTTCTTAAAACTATATTTTTCTTGATTCAAGAATAACAATAAAGCATTTTCTTTTTTTAATGTAAGTTTGTTTAATATAAGTAATTCACTACATGACAACTTTATTTATAAATATTAAAGAACTTATTCAAGTAAGAGAACTATCTGTAGATAAAGTCTACGGAAAAGACATGGGTATTTTACCCATCATAAAGAATGCTTTTATGTTGATTGAAGATGATACCATCATCAACTTTGGTTCTATGGATAATCTTGGTGTTAAAAAAGCGGATAAAGTTGTTGATCTTAGTGGTAGATTAGTTTTACCCACTTGGTGTGATAGTCACACTCATCTAGTTTATGCAGATTCTAGAGAAGAAGAATTTGTTGATAGAATAAAAGGATTATCTTATCATGAGATAGCCGAAAAAGGAGGGGGAATTTTAAACTCAGCTAAAAAACTTCAACATAAAATAGAGGACCAACTATACAACGATGCAGTTATAAGGATAGAAGAAATAATTAAATCTGGTACGGGTGCATTAGAAATTAAATCTGGCTATGGGTTAACTTTAGATAGTGAACTAAAAATGCTTCAAGTAGTTAAAAAATTAAAGGAAACATTTCCAATTCCAATCAAAGCTACTTTTTTAGGAGCTCACGCCATACCTTCAAAATATAAAGAAAATAGAGAGGAATATATTCAGTTAATTATTAACAAAATGATTCCAGAAATAGCTTCCCAAAAATTGGCTGACTACATAGATGTTTTTTGTGAAAAAGGCTATTTTTCACCTGAAGAAACTAATCGTATTTTAAAAGCTGGTATAACATATGGATTGATTCCTAAAATTCATGTAAATCAGTTTAATTCAATAGGTGGTATAAAAGTTGGTGTTAATAATAATGCCTTATCTGTAGATCATTTAGAAGTTTTAACAGATGAAGACATTAGCATATTATCAAAATCAGATACTATGCCAGTTGCACTACCGTCATGTTCATTTTTTTTGGGAATCCCATATACAAATGCAAGAAAAATTATTGATTCAAATATTCCTTTGGCTATAGCATCAGACTTCAATCCTGGATCGACTCCATCTGGTAATATGAATTTTGTAGTTTCTTTAGCTTGTATAAAATTGAAAATGACACCAGAGGAGGCCATTAATTCAGCTACCTTAAACGCTGCTTATGCTTTAAATTTATCTAAAAAAATTGGTAGTATATCTAAAGGAAAGCTCGCAAATTTCATGATTACAAAGCCTATTAAATCCTATAACTTTATTCCCTATTCTTTTGGGAATAATTCTATTGAGAGAATTTATTTTAATGGAATTGAATATTAATCTCTAGTATTATTTATCTTTTTTTAGGTTTAATAAAACTTACTATTTTACCAAAGAATGTTTCTTGTTTACCGTTTTCATGATATCCATTACTGTAGGCGCCATAGCCATAGCCGTAACCATAACCATAACCATAACCATAGCCGTACTTACTTTTAACTCTGTGGTCATTGTATATATAACTAATATTTGATACCTCTTTATTGATGTATTTATTATCAATCATATTCATCATTCCCCTTTGGGAATAATTTTGACGAATTACATAGCAAATAGCATCTGAATATTTAAATAGTTCTAAAGCATCTGATACTAAACCTACTGGAGGAGTGTCTACTACTATATAATCATATTCCTTTTCTAGTTCACTAAAAAGTTTATCACAAGATTCTCCCAATAATAATTCAGATGGATTTGGTGGAATAGGACCAGACAAAATAAGATCCATATTAGGAATTTGAGTATTTATAATTATTTCAGTTAGTGATTTTTGATTTATTAAATAGTTGACTACACCTAAATTATTATTTAATTTAAAATCATCATAAATTTTAGGTTTTCTAAGATCCATACCTAACAATACTGTTTTTTTACCACTTAAAGCAAATACAGTAGCCATATTAATTGAAATCATAGTTTTACCCTCACCGCTAACAGAAGATGTTAACACTAAAGTTTTGGCCTTTTTTGTAGTATTTTTATTTTTAAATAAAAATTGAATGTTAGATCTCAGGGCTCTAAATGATTCTGCCACAGTAGATTTTGGTCTTTCAAAAACAGCTAAATTATTAACCCCTGTGTTGTTTCCTATGGCACCTAGGATTGGGATACTGTAATGATTTTCAATTTCTTCTATAGTTCTAACTTTATTATCTAAAAGTTCTCTTATGATAATATAAAATAATGGAAAAATTAGTCCTAACATAATTCCAACTAGATAATTAAAAGTTGGATTAGGATAAATTGGAGATTGTCCAAGGTCTACAGCAGCATCAATTAATTTCACATCAGAAACACTAGCTTCAACAGCGGCACTAGCTTCGTATTTTTTTTGTTTAAAATAACTATAATAAAATTCAGAAAACTCGTACTCTTTTTGAAACTTTAACAAACGTTGTTCTTTTTCTGGTAATAGTTTTAGTTTATTATTGTAGGTTAATAATTCTTCTTCTATTTTTCTTGCTCCCCTTTTTAAAGAAATTCTGTTATTGGAAATATTTTCATAAAGATTAACTTTAATCTGCTCAATTTTTTTTGTTAGCTTTTGATAATCAGGATGTATAGATTTAACTTTATCTTTAAGAAATTCTAATTTAGTAGATTCTAAAATCAATTCATCTACCATAGAAGATATTTTCATGTCTGCAATTTGAATAAAGGCAGGAACAGGAACAGGTTGTTCATAAATAGTATTTGAGCGTATATAGCTCTCTAAAATATTAAGTTCTTCTATATTTTTTTCTGTCTTTTTTAATTCTAAAGATAGTGTGCTAGTTTGCAGCAATAACTCTTCTCCCTCAGAAGATAAATTATAGATGTTATTTGATTTTTTAAAATCACCCATCTCACGTTGAATGATTCCTAAATTATCTGATTCTTTCTTAAATAAATCATCTATGTATTTAACAGTTTTAGTGGCATAAAGTGTTTTTTGTTGTTGTTTATCTTTAGCTAACACTTGAACCGATTGATTTAGATAATCAACAATTCTATTTTTATTTTTACCAGTCATACCTAACTCTAAAATTGAACCACCATCTGTTATGTTTTTGATTGAAACATCTTTGTAGGTAGCTACTGTTGAATTAAAGTTATTTAACTTTAAATAATAAACTTGGTTTGGCTGAATGGCTAACTGATCTGTATAAATATTTAAACTTAAAAAAGAGTCTTTTACATTAAAACTTGAAGAATCATTGTCATTAAAATAGAAAGTTTTAGAGTATTTTTCATCTTTTATGAGTTCTTTTCTAAAATAAGTATTGTTAGAATACTTAACAAGTTTAACAGAATTTTCATCTTTAAAATCAGTTGAAATTTTAAATTGATTATTGTCTAAAGTTTCAATCTTTAGAAGCCTATTATATAATTGAAAGTTTTTTTCATTAACAATGACCTTAAAAGGTGTTTCACCATACACATCCTCAAATCTGTACTTACCATCTTTTAAGTAATCTATATAAAATTGAAGTTTGGAGACAACCTTTTCATTGTGTGTTCTTGATCGTAAAATAATATTTACAGTTTCAATGATATCACTTGCACCTCCCCAGTTAAAAGTAAGATTAGTTCCAGATGAGAACAAAGGATTGGTTTCTTCTTTAACAGAAATCGTAGTTTTTAAACTGTATAATTTTGTATTGTATCCATTTAAAAATCGTGCAGTTATTAATGAAAGTAATATGGTTACAAAAAATAATTGCCAATACCCAAGAACCTTAAAAAAATAATATTTAGGATCTAGGGAACTATTTTTTTCCTGACTATTGGATTGGTTTTTTAAATTCATATAATTACAATCCTCTAATAATTAAAATTGTTGATGTAATTAAAGAAATAATAGAAGCAATACCTGTAAAAGAGGTTAAGCCCTCTTTTAAAGATTTTTGAGGTAACGGATTAATGTTTATGAAATCGTTATTTTGAATAAAAAACACTTCTGAGTTTAATGCCTCTATAGTCGTCAAATCAATTGTATTTTTTTTTGTGCCATTGGGAGTAATTCTAATAACCTCTATATTTTTCTTATCACCTGTAATTGGAATATCTCCAGAAGATGAAATTGCATCTAGTATAGTGAGTTTATTTTGATAGACTACTTTTGGGCCCGGTGAATTTATTTCGCCAATAACTGTGTATTTAATTCCGTTGAGTTTAACTGAAACAAAATAACTGTTTTCATCATTAAAATAATCAGCAAAGTTTTCCTCTATTTTAAGTCTAACTTCTTTTGTAGTATACCCTAACACATTTATTTCACCTAAAATAGGCATCCTAACATTACCGTTTCTATCTATACTGTATACTGAAGGAGTAGATAATGAGCCTTCTGAAATAGTTGAAGATTTCAAAAAAGCAGCTATTAATCTATTATTATCTGATTTAACATCTATTATGATATTATCTCCTACTTGAAGTTTGTAAGGAGATGATTTTATTTTGTGAATTTCTTTTTCATCAATCGGATTTCCCTTGAGATACACTAACTTTTTGGTAGGGACACAAGATGATAAAAAAAATAAAAATAGTAGATAAAGGGGTAGTCTTCTCATTTTATTAGGGTAAATGATATAACAAATATATATTTTAAAAGTCAAAATTAATAAATATTCTATTAATTTCGTTATTCAAAACCCAAAATAAGTTGTTTTTTAGAATTAAATCCTTCATTTACTTTATAATTAAATCAAAAAACAAACATGGAGTGCATTCTCCTTTTGTGTTTGATTTGATAACCAAGTGCTTGCATAAAAAAATCTCAACAAATTATAACCATATATTTTTGGATTATAAAAAAGAACTTTTCAAAAACACTTCTACAATAAATGTTACGGACTATGGTGCTGGATCTAAAGTATTTTCATCTAATAAGAGACAAGTATCCAAAATTGCTAAAAATGCTGGAATCTCTAATAAAAGAGCAAAATTATTAATGAATTTAATGCAATACTATAAGCCAACCTCTATTTTAGAAATAGGAACTTCATTGGGATTAAGTTCTGCTGCATTATCTATTTCTTTACCAAATTCGTCAATAATAACGTTAGAGGGATGCAAAGAAACAGCAAAAATAGCCCTGGACTTATTTAATAAATACCAATTTAAAAATACCAAACTAATCATTGGAAATTTTGATGAAACTCTAGCAAAACAATTAAATGAAAATACTTTTGATTTTATTTATTTTGATGGAAATCATACAAAAAAAGCAACTCTAGAATATTTCAAACTAAGTCTATCTTCTATTCATAATGATTCATTTTTTTTATTTGATGATATTTATTGGAATTATGAAATGAAACAGGCTTGGGAAGAAATTAAGAAACATCCTTCAGTTACTATTACAGTAGACACCTATCAATGGGGTATCGTATTCTTTAGAAAAGAACAACAAAAAGAGCATTTTACAATCAGAATTTAAAATCATAAATTTACAATATGAAGATTTACACAAAAACTGGAGATAAAGGTACTACTGGATTAATTGGCGGCTCTAGAGTATCAAAAGATCACCTAAGAATAGAATCTTATGGAACAGTAGATGAACTAAATTCATACATAGGTTTGATTAAGGATCAGGCAATTGATAACCATTTAAAAGAGGTTCTTATAAGAGTACAACATGATCTTTTTACTTTGGGTTCTATGTTGGCTACACCAAACAACAAACAGACTCTTAAAAATGGTGAACAACGTCTAAATATTCCTGAAGTAGATACTAAATCTGTTACTTATTTAGAAAAGGAAATAGATAAAATGAATGAAAAGCTTCCTAAAATGACTCATTTCATTCTTCCTGGAGGCCATACAACGGTGTCATTTTGTCATATAGCTAGATGTGTTTGCAGAAGAGCAGAACGATTATCAGTTTCATTACATGAGCAAGAGGGAGTAAATCCAATTACTTTAACATATCTTAACCGACTATCTGACTTCCTTTTTATGCTGGCACGGAAGTTGTCTAAAGACTTATCAGTTCAGGAAGTTAAGTGGATTCCTGAAAAATTATAACTAAGTTCTTTTTTTATTGATATATATTTCAAAAAAAACTTGATTTTTTCAGTAAAAAAATTATTTTTGCAGAAAATTAAATCCATTAGAAATGTATTGGACTTTAGAATTAGCATCTTATTTAGCAGATGCGCCATGGCCGGCAACAAAAGATGAATTGGTAGATTACGCTATCAGAACAGGTGCGCCTCTAGAAGTAGCAGAAAATTTACAGGAAATTGAAGATGAAGGAGACTCTTACGACTCCATTATAGAAATCTGGCCAGATTATCCTACTGAAGAAGATTATCTTTGGAATGAAGATGAATATTAAAACACAAACCAAACAAAAAATAAAAAGTCTCTATTGAGGCTTTTTTTTTGTTTA
The DNA here is from genome assembly GCA_964021805.1 of uncultured Flavobacterium sp. Lineage (GTDB taxonomy): Bacteria > Bacteroidota > Bacteroidia > Flavobacteriales > Flavobacteriaceae > Polaribacter. Next base: position 31,591 of record CAXHZP010000006.1, on the reverse strand, counting down.
TTTTTATAGTCTCATATCTATATCAAAAAGAAAAGAAATAAAACACAGCCTAAAGAATGAGTATCCTAAATTCAGTAATTAAAATATTTGTTGGAGACAAACAACAAAAAGATCTTAAAATACTTAGACCGATTGTAGAAAAAGTTTCTGCTTTTGAAACCTCTTTATCTTCAATAACTAATGATGAATTAAGAGGTAAGACAATCGAATTCAAGCAACGAATTGCTGAAGGTGTAAAAGTTTTTAATGATAAAATTACTGCTTTAGAAAAAGAAGCAAAAGAAGCTGGAATAGAAAGACAACAAGAAATTTTTTCTGAAATAGATACTCTAAAGAATGATTCGTATGATGTTTCTGAAAGGATTCTAAATGAAATCATGCCAGAAGCTTTTGCAGTGGTAAAAGAAACTGCAACACGTTTTGTGAATAATAATGAAGTTGAAGTTACAGCTACTCCTTTTGATAGAGAACTATCCTCTACAAGAGAACACATTATTCTAGAGGGTGATAAAGCGTTTTGGCAGAACTCATGGGATGCTGCAGGAAAACCAGTTACTTGGGACATGATCCACTATAACGTTCAACTCATTGGGGGATCTGTTCTTCATCAAGGGAAGATTGCAGAGATGATGACTGGTGAAGGAAAAACATTAGTATCTACACTCCCAGTATATTTAAATGCATTAACTGGTAATGGCGTTCATGTTGTTACCGTAAATGACTATCTGGCAAAAAGAGATAGAGCATGGATGGCGCCTATGTTTGAATTCCATGGGTTAAGTACAGATTGTATAGATTTTCATCAACCAAATTCTGAAGAAAGAAGAAAAGCTTACAATGCAGATATTACTTATGGTACAAATAACGAATTTGGATTTGATTATTTGAGAGACAATATGGCTAGTTCTAAAGAAGACCTAGTTCAAAGAGCTCCAAACTATGCAATTATTGATGAAGTAGATTCTGTTTTAATTGATGATGCAAGAACCCCTCTAATTATCTCTGGACCAGTTCCTCAAGGTGATAGACACGAGTTTAATGAATTAAAACCCTTGGTTAGTGATTTGGTTTCAAAGCAAAATAAATATTTAATTGGAGTACTTGCAGAAGCTAAAAAATTAATTGCTGATGGTAACACCAAAGATGGAGGATTCTTATTACTAAGAGTTTTCAGAGGAATACCTAAAAACAAAGCACTTATAAAGTTTTTATCTCAGGAGGGGGTAAAACAACTATTACAAAAAACAGAAAACACCTACATGGCAGATAACAACAAACTGATGCCAGAAGTAGATGAAGAATTATGGTATGTTATAGAAGAAAAAAATAATTCTATTGATTTATCAGATAAAGGAATCGCTGCACTTTCTACGAATACTAGTGATGAAGATTTCTTTGTATTGCCAGATCTTGGTGTTAAAATTGGTAACATAGATGCTTCTGAAGAAACCTCAGAAAAGAAGGCAGAACTTAAAGAAAAACTATACAAAGACTTTAGTATTAAAAGTGAACGTATTCATACAATGAATCAGTTGTTAAAGGCCTATAGTTTATTTGAAAAAGATGTTGAATATGTAGTAGTCGAAAACAAAGTAATGATTGTTGATGAACAAACTGGACGTATTATGGACGGTAGACGCTACTCAGATGGATTACATCAAGCTATTGAGGCTAAGGAAAATGTGAAAATTGAAGATGCTACACAAACATTTGCCACAGTTACCCTACAAAACTATTTCAGAATGTATCGAAAGTTATCTGGTATGACAGGTACTGCCATTACTGAAGCTGGTGAATTATGGGAAATTTACAAATTAGATGTAGTTGAAATTCCTACTAATAAGCCTTTACTAAGAGATGACAAACAAGATTATATTTACAAAACTACTCGTGAAAAATACAATGCAGTTATTGAAGATGTTGTTCAACTAGTAAATCAAGGAAGACCAGTATTGGTAGGTACAACATCTGTTGAAATCTCTGAATTACTTGGTAGGATGTTACAAATGCGTAAGATTAAACACAATATTCTTAATGCAAAATTACATAAACGCGAAGCTGATGTTGTCGCAGAGGCAGGTAATCCAGGAGTTGTAACTATAGCTACTAATATGGCAGGACGTGGAACAGATATTAAATTATCTGAACAAGTAAAAGCTGCAGGAGGTTTAGCAATTATTGGTACAGAAAGACATGATTCTAGACGTGTAGATAGACAATTACGTGGAAGAGCTGGACGTCAAGGTGATATTGGTTCTTCTCAATTTTATGTTGCTCTAGATGACAATTTAATGCGTTTGTTTGGATCTGAAAGAATTGCAAAAATGATGGATAGAATGGGATTAAAAGAAGGTGAAGTAATTCAGCATTCTATGATTTCTAAATCTATTGAAAGAGCGCAGAAAAAAGTTGAAGAAAATAACTTTGGCATTCGAAAAAGATTATTAGAATATGATGATATCATGAACGCTCAAAGGGAATTTGTGTATCTAAGAAGAAGACATGCTTTAGATGGAGATCGTTTACAGATAGATATTTCAAATATGATTTTTGAAACATGTGAAACCATTATCAATCAAAATAAAGCAGTAAAAGACTTTCAAAATTTTGAATTTGAATTAATTAGATTTACATCCATCACCTCTCCATTTACTGAAGATGAATTTAATTCATTAAGTGAACCGGAATTAACCGACAGGCTTTATGATATAGTAACCAAACATTATAAAGAGAAAGTTGAAAGAAATGCACTTCTAACCTATCCAGTAATCAAAAATGTATATGAAAATGAAGGCGATAGATATGAACGGATTGTAGTTCCCTTCTCAGATGGTATTAAAACTCTTCAAGTAGTTACAAACTTAAAAGATGCCTACGAAACTAAAGGAAAGTCTTTAGCTACAGATTTTGAAAAAAATATCACTCTTGCTATTATTGATGAAAACTGGAAAGATCACCTACGTCAAATGGATGACTTAAAACAATCAGTTCAAAATGCGTCTTACGAACAAAAAGATCCTTTATTAATTTACAAGTTTGAAGCTTTTGAATTGTTTAAAGTAACCATCGATAAAATAAATCGTGAGGTTCTGTCTTTCTTGTTTAAAGGTGAGTTACCAAATCAAGCAAACGATCAAATTTCCGAAGAACGAAAGAAAACAAAACAAAAATTAAACTTAAGCAAAGCTGATGTTCAAAACACTACAGAACAAGCAATAAGCAACTCAAGACAGCAACAAACTGAGCCTATTGAGACCATTGTAAGAGAACAACCTAAAATTGGAAGAAATGAACGTGTTTCTATCAAAAATGTGATGAGTGGTGAAGAAAAAGTTGTTAAATTTAAACAAGCAATTCCGTTAATAGAAAAAGGAGAATGGGTATTGGTCAAAAGTTAAAAATATATTAATTAAATAAAAAAACCACTTTTATAAAAGTGGTTTTTTTATTTAATTAAGTTTTATCTACAACCCCTGAAAGTCAGAGTCCATTTTTAAATAATCCAAAAATTCTTGTTTGGTTTCTTTTTCTTTAAATTTTCCACCAAATTCTGCAGTAACAGTACTACTCTCAATATCTTTTATACCTCTAGAGTTAACACATAAGTGTTTTGCGTCAATAACGCAAGCAACATTATCTGTTCCCAAAGCCTCCTGCATCGCTTGAACCACTTGCATTGTTAGGCGTTCTTGAACTTGAGGTCTTTTAGCAAAGTATTCTACAATACGATTCATTTTAGACAGTCCGATAACTTTTCCATCTGAGATGTAAGCAACATGAGCTCTTCCGACAATTGGAAGTAAATGATGTTCACAAGTAGAATAAACAATAATATTCTTCTCTACTAACATCTCGCCATAATTGTAATTATTTTCAAATGTAGAAGCTTTTGGCTTATTTACTGGATTTAGCCCCATAAACAACTCATTAACAAAAGATTTAGCCACTCTTTTTGGTGTACCTCTTAAGCTATCATCTTCTAAATCCATTCCTAAAGTTATTAAAATGTCTTTAACACTTTCTTGAATTCTTTCTATTTTTTCAGCATCTGAAATGTCAAATGCATCGGGGCGTAAAGGAGTCTTAGCTGAAGTACCTACATGGTTGTCTCCTAACTCCTCAATTCTATCATCAGTTATTTTCATCAGTTTATTTCTGAATATTAAAATTAGTTTGCAAACTTACGACATTAAGCAATACGTTTATTGCATTTTATCAATCAATTCATCTAAAGTACAAACCACCTGAGAACCATTGGACATGTCTTTTAACTTAAATGTATTGTTCTGTATTTCAGAAATTACATAGGCTATATTTCGAGTAGACACATATTTCCACTGCTTCTTCTGTTGTTTGTTACTAGATGCCGTATCTGGATATATTTCAGTTTTTATCCCTACATTTCTTAATGCCTTTATTGCTTCTAACTGAGCACTATTATCCTCCTCATTAAAATTTAAAAATATTAACTTAGGTTTTGGAAGAGATACAGCATCAAATAAACCGAGTTCTTCCAATACCAAATAAATTCTATCTAAACCAAAAGATATACCGACTCCACTCACCTCCTTTAATCCAAAGATTCCTGTTAAATCGTCGTATCTTCCTCCTCCTCCAATGGATCCCATTTGAACTCCGTTTGGAGCTGAAACTTCAAAAATAGCCCCAGTATAATAGTTTAAACCACGTGCTAATGTTACATCTATTTCTAAAGAAGCCGATTGTAGTCCTAAATTATTAATAGTATTCACTACAAAACGTAATTCCTCAACTCCTTTTTTTCCTTCTTCAGATTCAGACAACAACGTTTCTAGAACATTTAATTGATTAGTATTTGATCCTGAAAGGTCAAAAAGAGGAGTTACCTTTTTAATGGCCTCAATAGATATTCCTTTTTGTAGCATTTCTTTTTCAACACCACTTGACCCAATTTTATCTAACTTATCTAAGGCTACAGTAAAATCAATCAACTTATCTTTTGCTCCAATAACCTCAGCAATTCCAGCTAAAATTTTTCTATTATTAATTTTTATAGTAGTCCCTATTAGTTTTAGATTTGTAAAAACAGTATCATACAATTGAATAAAATCTACCTCTTGTAACAAAGACTTACTTCCTACTACATCAGCATCACACTGGAAAAATTCTCTAAAACGGCCTTTCTGAGGGCGATCTGCTCTCCATACAGGTTGGATTTGATATCGTTTAAAAGGAAATGTAATATCATTTTGGTGTTGCACTACATATCTAGCAAAAGGCACTGTTAAATCGTAACGTAATGCTTTTTCTGAGATTTGAGAAGTTAGCTTTGTGCTATCTTTTAATTTTAAAAGATTACTGTCTGCCTTCTTTAAATAATCTCCTGAATTTAGAATTTTGAAAATTAAGCGATCTCCTTCCTCTCCATATTTACCCATTAAGGTAGCGGAGTTTTCAAAACTTGGAGTTTCAATAGGCTGAAAACCAAAGGTTTCGAAAGCAGCTTTCATCGTATTAATGATATATGTACGATTAGCTACTTCTCTAGATGAAAAATCTCTGGTTCCTTTTGGAATGCTTGGTTTCATAAAAAAAAATTCAGTTATCTATTCTTAGCTAGAATAATAAATCTAGCTTCTGGTGCAAATATCCGAAAAATCTTGGGAAGTACTATTCTGTCAAATTTGTTTTATTTTTTCTTTGAAGTGAAAAAATACTCGCATTTAACTCAAAACCTAACAACAATATGATTGCATTCAGCCAAATAAATAACATTAAAATTAAGAGTGTTCCTATAGAACCATACAATTCGTTGTACTGAGCAAATTCATTAACATAGTAACCAAAGAGATAAAAAGTAAGTATTGACAATGTTGTTGTAAATACAGTTCCTGGCGAAAAAAATCTGGAATGTTTTCCATTTTTTGTTCCATATTTATACAAGATAGAAACAATAGTAAAAATCATGATTAGAAACAACCCCCCTCTTCCGAACTGTAACCATATGGTTTCATCATCTATCCAACCTTTATTCATAAATGCATCTAAAAGCAACTGATAAAAACCTGTGAGGGCAACAGTAATAACTAAAAACAAAGCCATTAATAATGACACAAACATCGATAAAAAATAGGCTCTAAAAACATTTCTATTTTCTTTAACATGATAAGAATATTCGAACCCTCCAAAAATAGCATTCACACCGTTAGTCATTAAAAAAATAGACCCTAGAAAACCAAATGACAATAAACCTGCTTGTTTATTTCCTAAAATATCTAATAAGACGGTGTCTACTGCATCGAAAGTTTTAGGTGGTAGAACTTCTGAAATTAAAGTCATTAATCCTTCTTGAAAACCATCGATGTGGATGTATGGAATTAATGTTAATACAAATAGCATAAAAGGGAAAATAGCCATAAAAAAACTATAAGCAATACCACCAGCTCTTGTAGTTAATGCTCCTTCAACGATACCTATGATATACATTTCTAAAACATCATAAAGCGACATTCCCTCTAGACCTGGAATTTTTATTTTTTTTCCAAATCTAACCAGTACACTAAGCACTGGAATTTTTACGAGTTTGTCTTCTATTTCTTTACTCATTAATTTTTGAGAGAATTTTATTAAAAATATTTAAATCTTTAATTTTAATTATTGAATCTTTCATGAAGATGAAATCTGCACCATAAGCAACATTTGCCATGATTCCATATTCTTTTCTAAATAAAATAAATCTAGGATGAGAGGTTGAATTATTTTCTGAATCACTATAAATTTTATATTCTGTATCATCTAAAAAAAACTTCTTGTTGGTAGGAATAAAAGAATCATCTACAATAAGAAAATCTTTGTTTACATCATACCTAAAGCTTATATTTTTTTGAGAATCTTTAGCCAAATAAGAATAATTAATAACTGAATCTTTAGGTTCAATAGTTAACACTAATGAATGTCTGTAAACTAATTCATTGGAAACAAATTGATGAACATATAATTTTTCTGAAATTAGTTCTTTCTGATTGCATGAAAACAGAGTGCACAACAATACTATTTGTAAAATTTTTCTCATATGACTACTTTTAAACTTAAATCCATATTATGAACAGAATGAGTTAAGGCTCCAGATGAAATATAATCCACACCACATTCTGCATATTTTCTAATGGTATTCTCGTTTATTCCACCTGATGATTCTGTAAAACATCTCCCGTTGATTAAGGCAACAGCTTTTCTGGTGTCTTCAAATGAAAAGTTATCAATAAGTATTCTATATACTCCCTTATTTTGAAGAATCTCTTTAATCTCCTGAAGACTTCTAGCTTCTACAATAATTTTTAAATCTAATTTATTTTCACTTAAATATTGATTGGTCTTTGTTATTGCCTCTGAGATACCTCCTGCAAAATCAATATGATTATCTTTAATCATTACCATATCGTATAAAGAAAAGCGATGGTTCACCCCTCCTCCAATTTTTACTGCCCATTTCTCTAATGCTCTAATACCTGGGGTTGTTTTTCTAGTATCTAAAATTTGAGTTTTAGTTCCTTTCAATAAATTAACAAAAAAATTTGTTTTTGTAGCAATTGCACTCATACGTTGCATAGCATTTAATACAAAGCGTTCTGCTTTGAGAATAGATTGGGAGTTGCCTGAAACTTGAAAAACTATATCTCCATAATTAACATGAGATCCATCATCAATAAAGCTCTCTACTTGTAAGTCTTCATCAAAATATCTAAATGCTTTTTTAGCAAAAGCTATCCCAGCTATAATACCCCTATCTTTTACTAATAAATTAGCTTTTCCTTGAGCATTTAAAGGAATACAGGATAATGAGGTATGATCTCCATCACCTACATCTTCTCTATACCCATTTTTTATAATGAGGTCTAATTCTTTTTCAAATTGTTCAATTGAGATCATAATTTATATTATACAAGCTAAAATACAATTAAATGAGAAAAATGATAACAATAATTGTAATTTTGAAAAATGAAAATAAAACTGCTTGTTATTGGCAAAACAGATAACAAAAATCTAGGGCAACTTATTGAAAAATACCAACAAAGATTAAATCACTACGTAAACTTTGAAATCGAAATCATACCTGACATCAAAAATGTAAAGAATTTAAACCAAGTACAACAAAAAGAAAAAGAAGGTGAATTGATTCTTTCTAAACTTAAAAATACTGATCAATTGGTGTTATTAGATGAAAAAGGAAAAGAATTTCGGTCTTTAGATTTTGCTTCTTATTTACAAAAGAAAATGAATTCTGGCATCAAACAATTAGTTTTAGTTATTGGAGGCCCTTATGGGTTTTCTGAATCTGTTTATAAGAAATCCACAGGAAAAGTATCTTTATCAAAAATGACCTTCTCTCATCAAATGATTCGCCTTTTTATAGTTGAACAATTGTATAGAGGGTTTACCATTCTCAAAAATGAGCCTTATCATCATGAGTAAATAATCTTATTTAAATATGTTAAATTCTAAATCTTAAATTAATTAGTTTAGTAAAATGAAACTAGTCTTTGCCACAAATAACCTGCATAAGTTAAAAGAAGTACAAGAAATGCTCTCTAATTCTATAGAGGTGTTGTCTTTAAAAGATATTGGTTGTTTTGAGGATATAGAAGAAACTGAAAGTACTCTAGAGGGTAATGCTAAATTAAAAGCTGATTATATTACTAAAAAGTATGGATTTGATTGTTTTGCCGATGACACTGGATTGGAAGTTGAAGCGTTAGATGGAGATCCTGGGGTATATTCTGCTAGATATGCTGGAGAACATGGAAATGCAGAAAAAAATATGGAGAAACTTCTTATTGAACTTAAAAATAAATCCAATAGAAAAGCAAAATTCAAAACTATTATTGCTTTAAATCTTACAAATAAACAATATCTTTTCGAAGGAATTTGTGAAGGTGAAATTTTAAATGAGAAAACAGGTGTAAAGGGTTTTGGTTATGATCCAATCTTTAAACCAAGTAATGCTTCATATTCATTTGCTGAAATGAACTCAGAAGAAAAAAATATAATTTCTCACAGAGGAATTGCCATTCAAAAATTGGTTAAATTTTTAAATTCATTATAATTGATGATTCAAAAGTCATACACAAAACAATTTATTACACTTTTTTTTGTGTTGGCTATGGTCTTTCTAGTAAGTATTGGCCTAGGCTCTGTAGCTATTCCTATTGATGAAATCATAGCTGTTTTGTTAGGAAACAACAGTTCTAAATCTAGTTGGAGTACAATTATTCTTCATTTTAGACTTCCAAAAGCAATTACTGCTATGCTAGTTGGATCTGGTTTGTCTATAGCTGGTTTGTTAATGCAAACTCTTTTTAAAAATCCATTAGCTGGTCCATTTGTATTAGGAATTTCCTCAGGAGCCAGTTTAGGCGTGGCTATTTTAATTTTAGGAGCTGGTATCTTTGGAGGGGTTCTAACTACTATATCTTTATCTAGTTGGGGTTTAGCGATAGCCTCAAGTATTGGTGCAGCCTTGGTATTGTTTGCTGTATTAATAACCGCTAACAAGGTGAGAAATACCATGAGTATTTTAATTATTGGGCTGATGTTTGGTACAGTTACTTCTGCTATTATTAGTGTATTTACTTTTTTTAGCAATGCGGATAAAATTCAACAATTTGTGTTTTGGGGGTTTGGAAGTTTGGGAAACCTATCCTGGAATGAAATACTTATCTTTTTTACCATTTATCTAATAGCTATTATAAATTTAATAGGTATCATAAAGCCATTAAATTCATTATTAATTGGTGAAAACTATGCCAAAAGTTTAGGAATTAATATCAAAAAAAATAGAAATATCATTTTACTAATTACTAGCTTACTAACTGGTGTTATTACAGCTTTTGCTGGACCAATTGCATTTATTGGATTGGCAGTTCCCCATATCACAAAATTAGTTTTTAAAACATCTGACCATAAAATATTACTTCCTGCTGTTACCATTCTAGGAGCTATCATTTTGCTAGTTTGTGATATCGTTGCTCAATTACCAACAAGTGAATTTACTTTACCTATAAATGCTGTAACCTCATTAATTGGAGCACCAGTAGTGATTTGGTTATTGGTAAGAAAAAAGAAAATATACATATGAGTTCTTCAGTTAAAAATAGCATTGAAACAAAGAATTTGCATATTGGATATCAGCAAAAAAAATCTGTGTTAACTATTCAAAAAAATATTAACATTCAATTATATAAGGGTGAATTTGTAGGTATTTTAGGTAAAAATGGAATTGGTAAATCTACGCTATTAAGAACACTTACAGGAGTACAAAATGCTATTTCAGGAGAGGTGTTCATTCAGGGAATAAACATCCAATCTCATAGCCTTAAAGAACTGTCTAGTCTAATTAGCCTTGTGCTTACAGAGCGTCTTCCTGAGAGTCAATTAACTGTTTATGAACTAGTTGCTCTAGGAAGGCAACCTTACACAAATTGGATTGGAAGATTAGAAAAAAAAGATAAAGAAAAAATCAACTGGGCTTTAGAACAAACAGAAACAATGTCATTAGCAAACAGACATTTTAATGAATTAAGTGACGGACAATTGCAACGCGTTTTAATAGCTAGAGCGTTAGCTCAAGATACCCAAATCATCCTATTAGATGAACCCACAGCTCATCTAGACATGCACCATACTATCAAAATTTTCAAATTACTAAAAAAACTTTCAAAAGAAACTAAAAAAACGATTATAATAACTACTCACGAAGTAAATTTAGCAATCAATTCTGCTGATCAACTAATTTTATTGACAGATAAAGAAGTAGTAGCTGGAAATAAAAAAGTACTCATTGAAAGAAATTCTTTTAATCATTTATTTTCATCTGAAATTGTTAACTTTAACGCAAGTTTAGAACAGTTTATAGTAACAAAAGAATTATGATTTTTACTTTTATAAATCATTAAAACTATAATAACATCATTTAAAGAAATAGCCTTATGAAAAAAATACTCTTATTATTTTGTTTTTTAGTGTTTACTTATTCCGTTTCTTCTCAGAACGAAATAGATTTATCTGAAAAGTATGCAGCTTCAATAACAGCTAAAGAAATAGGAAACCACCTATTTACATATGCCTCAGACGAATTTGAGGGTAGAAATACAGGAGAACTAGGGCAAAAGATGGCTGTTGAATATTTAAAGGATTTTTATGTAAAACATAAAATTATATCACCCATAGGTGGAGAAGATTATTATCAAGAAGTTCCTGCCAGCTATATGAATAAATTAAGTAGAAGAGGAGAATTGAAAGATTCTGAAAATGTAGTTGCCTTTATCAAAGGAACTCAAAAACCAGATGAAATTATTGTTATTTCAGCTCATTTAGACCATGTAGGTATGAATAAAGATGGTGAAGTTTTTAACGGAGCAGATGATGATGGATCTGGAACCATAGCTGTATTGGAAATTGCAGAGGCCTTTAAAAAAGCTGTAAATGAAGGAAATGGCCCAAAAAGATCTATTTTATTCTTGCATGTTACTGGAGAAGAAAAAGGATTATTAGGCTCTCGTTACTACACAGAGAATCCAATTTTCCCTATAGCTAACACCATTGCTAATCTAAATATAGATATGATTGGGAGAGTAGATGAAAGGCACAAGGGTAATCCAAATTATGTGTATTTAATTGGTTCTGATAAGTTAAGCACCTCTTTACATGAGGTTTCAGAAGCTATGAATGCAAAATACACCTCCTTAGAACTAGACTACAAATACAATGATGAAAATGACCCTAACAGATTTTACTACAGATCTGATCATTATAATTTTGCGAAATTAAATGTACCCATCATCTTTTATTTTAATGGAACACATGTAGATTATCATAAAGAAACTGATACGCCAGATAAAATTAATTACGAGCAATTAGAAACTAGAACTCGACTTGTTTTTCATACTGCATGGGAAATAGCTAACAGAGAAGCTACTATTGTAGCTGATAAGATTGAAAAAGCGGAGTAAAAAATTAACTGTCGTTTTATTAATGCATTATTTTAAAAAGTAATTCTTTAAGAATATCTCCATGAGATTGGCTAGCTCCTACCCCTTTACTTTTTATATCAGCATCTCTTAACATGGAAATAACTTGTGCTACCTTGCGCATTGGATAATTCCTTGCAGCAGTTACATAATCTGTAACAAAAAAAGGTCTAATGCCCAGAGATTTGGCAACCTGATCTCTAGACTTATTCTGTAATCCATGATAAATTAGGAGTTGAGTAAAAAAACTATTTAACAGAGAGATAGTCATTACTAGTGGGTTACTCTTAGGATTTAGCGCAAAATATTTTATAATCTGATTGGCTTTTAAAATATTCTTCTCTCCTATGGCTTTTCGTAATTCAAAATTATTAAAGTCTTTAGAGATTCCAATATTATCCTCTATATGATCCGGAGTAATGATAGTATTTTGAGGAAGAATAGTGATGAGTTTTTCTAACTCATTATTAATTTTACTTAAATCTGTTCCTAAAAAATCTACCAACATTTGAGCTGCCTTAGGTTCTACTTGATAGTTTTTACCACCTAGTACTCTTCTTATCCAATCTGCAACTTGATTTTCATACAAGCGTTTACTTTCAAATACCAAGCCTATCTTTTGAATAGCTTTAAACAAAGCTTTCCTTCTGTCCAGTTTCTTATACTTATAGTTAAGTACCAACACAGTAGATAGTTGAGGATTGGTAGCATAAGAAGCTAATTTTTCTATAGTTCTACTTAAATCTTGAGCTTCTTTTACAATAATCACTTGCTTTTCAGCCATCATTGGAAAACGCTTTGCAGCTCCTATAATATCTTCAACAGTAACATCTCTACCATACATCACTGTTTGATTAAAACCTTTTTCTTCTTCCTCTAGAATAGTATCTTCTATAAAATCTGAGATTTTATCAATGTAATATGATTCCTCACCCATTAAAAAATAGATTGGCTTTACTACTCCATTTTTAATATCAGAAACTATTTGATTTATTTCATTCATACGATACTTACTTATGCAATATACAAAGCCGTTAATCTAGTTTTTATTACATTTAACCCCATGCAAGAACTAAATTTTCCATCTTATGCATTTAAACTCAAATCTAGCGAAAATAAGACACTTATTTTTGATATTGTTAGAAAAAAATATGTGATTTTAACACCTGAAGAATGGGTGCGACAACATGTAATTCATTTCTTACTAAAAGAAAAGAACTACCCTATTTCTTTAATTGCTGTAGAAAAACAACTCAAAATAAACACAAGAATTAAAAGAACTGATATTGTGGTGTATAATAAACAAGGGACTCCTGAGTTATTAATTGAATGTAAAGCTCCTAATGTAAAAATATCACAGACTACTTTTGATCAAATTGCACGGTATAATCTCACTGCAAATTCTAATTATTTAATGGTAACCAACGGCTTAGCTCACTATTTCTGTCAAATAGATACTACCAAAGAAACTTATATATTTTTAGAAGATATTCCAAGTTACTAATTTTAGCATCTATTTAGTAACAAGAACGATATAGATGTACTAGATTTGTAAACTTGAAAACAGCTATCGTCATATTAAATTGGAACGGTAAACAATTGTTAGAACAATTTTTGCCATCTATCGTTAATTTTAGTTCAGAATTAGCTGATATCTATGTGGCAGATAATGCCAGTACAGATAACTCTATAGGGTATGTGAAAGAATTTTTTCCTTTAGTTCATATTGTTGAAAATACTACTAATGGTGGCTATGCTAAAGGGTATAATGACGCTTTAAAAAGTATTGATGCAGATATCTATTGTTTGATAAACTCTGACATTGAAGTATCTCAAAATTGGATATCTCCAATTTTAGAAGTTTTTAGTAAAGAGGAAAATACCGCTATAATTCAACCAAAAATACTCGATTATAAACAGAAGGATACCTTCGAGTATGCTGGTGCCGGAGGTGGATTCATAGATTTATATGGCTATCCGTATTGTAGAGGACGTGTATTTAATGATGTAGAAAGAGACACAAAACAATTTAATGATGTAGCTGATATTTTTTGGGCTTCAGGAGCTTGTTTTTTTATAAGATCTGATGTATATCGACTTTTAAATGGATTTGATGAAGATTATTTTGCTCATCAAGAAGAGGTAGATTTATGTTGGAGAGCTCAAAACGAAGGTTTTGATGTAAAATATGTAGGTAACTCAACTGTTTATCATGTAGGAGGTGCTACATTACAAGAAACTAATCCTCAAAAAACATTCTTAAACTTTAGAAATAGTTTACTTAATGTCATAAAAAATGTGCCTAAACAATGGTTTCTATTTGTTGTTTTTTCACGTTTAGTATTGGACGGTGTTGCAGGAATCAAATTTTTAGTAGAACTCAGACCTGTTCATACATGGGCTATTATTAGAGCACACTTAAGTGTGTATGAAAATTTTTATACATTTTTACAAAAAAGAAAAAAGTTACAAAAAAAATACAACTACAATCTTCATACTAGTGTTGTTTGGCAATATTTTATATTGAAAAGAAAAAAGTTTAAAGATCTTCGTTAAATATCTACAGGATATCTGTACTACCCTTTCCCTTTCTGATTACAATTGGTTCAGCCATTGTTAGATCTATAATTGTAGAAGCATGATTATCTCCGAAACCACCATCTATTACCCCATCTACTAAATGATGCCATTTTTCAAAAATTAATTCTGGATCTGTAGTATATTCTAGCACATCATCTTCGTCATGAATAGAGGTCGATATAATTGGGTTTCCCAATTCCTCAACTATGGCTCTTGCTATAGAATTATCAGGAATTCTAATTCCAACTGTTTTTTTCTTTTTAAATACTTTAGGTAATGATTTACTACCCGGTAGTATAAAGGTATATGGGCCAGGTAAAGCTCTTTTGAGAAGTTTATATGTTGGTGTGTCAATTTGCTTTACATAATCAGAGAGATGGCTTAAATCATTACATATAAAGGAAAAGTTAGCTTTATCTAATTTTACTCCTTTTATTCTTGCAATCTTTTCTATTGCTTTGGTATTAGTAAAATCGCAGCCCAAACCGTAAACAGTGTCTGTTGGATAGATAACGAGCCCACCTTTTTTTAGAACATCTACAGCTTTTTTGATTTCTATAGGATTAGGATTGTCTTTATATATTTTTATGAAAAATGCCATAAAGCAATAAATTGGATAAAATTATTTTTTATCAACTAATCTAAAACCTTCTCCATGAATATTTAAAATTTCTACGCTTTCATCTATTTTTAAATATTTTCGGAGCTTTGCTATATATACATCCATACTTCTAGATGTAAAGTAGTTGTCATCTCTCCAAATTTTTGTTAATGCCAATTCTCGAGGCATTAGATCATTTTTGTGCAATGCTAACATTTTAAGCAGTTTACTCTCTTTAGGTGAAAGTTTCTGAGGTTCATTATCGCCTACTGATAAGTGACGTAACTTAGAATTAAAGAAAAAACTACCAATTTCAAATTCAAATTGCTCATTTTCAGCTGAGGTATCAGATTCTTTTCTCTGTAAGATTGCTTTAATTTTAAATAATAAAACCTCAGAATCAAACGGTTTGTTCAAATAATCATCTGCACCAACCTGATAACCTCTCAAAACATCCTCTTTAAGAGTTTTAGCTGTTAAAAATATAATTGGAATTTCTTTGTTACTTGAACGAATATCTTGAGCTAGAGAAAAACCATCTTTACGAGGCATCATTACGTCCAAAATACATAGATCAAAATCATTGTTTTTAAACATGATTAACCCTTCAATACCATCTTTAGCATGTGTAACATTATAATCATTTAATGCTAAATAATCTTTTAAAACTGTTCCAAAATTTGGATCATCTTCTACTAATAAAATTTTTTTACTTCCCATATTTTTAATTTTATATTAATGGTAACTTAATTGTAAACGTACTTCCTTTTCCTTTTTCACTTTCCACAAAAACTGTTCCATGATGAGAATCTAGAATTTCTTTGACGTATGCCAATCCTAAACCATGCCCCTTAACGTCATGAATATTACCTTTTTGTTCTCTGTAAAATTTATTAAAAATTTGTTTTTGTGCATTTTTACTGATACCAATACCCTCATCCATTATTTTTATAATTAAATTTTTGTTGGTGTTTTGAGTAAAAACATCAATTTTTGGACTACTCTCAGAGTATTTTAAGGCGTTTTCTAACATATTAACCAATACGTTTGTCATATGAAATTGATTAACTAAAATTTCTGATTGAATAGCTTCAAAATGAGTTGTTATGGTACCTTTTTTATCATTTGATAATAGACTTACGTGAGAAATGGCATCACTTATAACATCATGCATATCCAGTGCTTCTTTATTTATCTCTATTTGTTTTTTCTTTAATCTAGAAATTCTTAAAACATTTTCTACTTGACCATGCATTCTTTTGTTCTCATCTCTAATCATTTTTACATATCTCAAAATCTTCTCTTGGTCATTTATTATTTTTGGATTTTTTATTGAATCTAAAGCTAGATTAATAGTAGCTATAGGGGTTTTAAATTCATGTGTCATATTGTTAATGAAATCAGTTTTTATTTCAGAAATTTTCTTCTGTTTCACCAATTGATACAAAGATCCTGAAAAAGCCACTATAATAATAAATATGAAAAATAAAGACAACAATAGGATGTATGAAATGTCAGATAAAATATGCTTAGTTTTTTCGGGGAAATCTATATATAGGGTAAAATCACTAGCTCCTTCATTATTTATAAATAAAGGGTAACTTATACTGTTTTGGGTATCTATTGTATAATACCCTGATTTTAATTTTGTGGCCAAACCATTGTTATACACACCATATTTAAAATCAATATTAATATTATTTCTGTTTAGCTCCTCTTTTAAAATATTATTTAATTCCCTATTGTTGATTCTGTTTTCAATGGGGAAAGTTTTTTTATAAAAATCTTTAAACACATCTGAAAGCAATTTTTTATCTAAATCTTCAACTCTATCTATAGTTGAAAATGTATTGTCTTTGAAAGTACCTTTAAAATCATTGTTACTGACTATTAGAGTTCCTTTAAAAAAATCACTTTTTTTTGTAAATCTTTTGACTACTATAGAATCATTATCATAAAATCCATTTTTGTCTAAAATATCTAAAACAGGAATTTTAAAATCTTCTTCGATAATGGTTGTTCCAAAAGAAAATCTGCTTTTAGTAGTAGTATCTATCTGTTGAATAAGAAAATTTTTAATTTGTGCTTTATTTAAAAATCTCTTTGTCTCTATGAAGTTCTGAATTTTATTGTAGTATAAATCTTGCTCTTTAATTTGAAGTCTTTCGGAGACTCTTGCTAAAGCTTTTTTTACATCTCCGTCAAATTGAACATCTTTACTGTCTATAGCATTTTTACTCCAATATAACTGTACTGATATAATTCCTATGAGAGAAATACTCATCAGCAATACAATTAGAACAAAAATTCTCTTACCCATAAATCAAAAATAACCCTATACAATAAGTATTTTTCTATTTTAACGTAGATTAACACTAGAACGTAAATTTTCAAGTAAATTTTAACATAATTTATGAATTACCCTAAGCAAAAGGTAATTTTTTTGTTAAAATATTATATATTTTTTTAATTTTTAACAAAGTTGCCTCTTTTTTAATATTATTAATAATGTAATTTGATAGCAGGTTTCTTTTTGAATCTGACCATTGGTTATTCATAATATCTTTTACCTTAATTCTTGTTGAATTATCTCTTTGTATGACTCTTTTAATCCGAATGTTTCTTGGTGAATTTACAGATATAATTATGTCACAAATAGATGAACTATTTGTTTCAAACATTATAGCATTTTCATAAATAATAAGAGTATGTTTATTTTGACTTTCAACAAATTTCTTAAAGTGATCTTTTACATAAGGGTGAACGATAGTATTCAAAACCTGTAACTGATGTGGGTTCTTAAAAACCAAGGAAGAAATATATTTTCTATTTAATACACCATTATTGTAGGTTTTCTGACCAAAAGCAGCAATCATTTTATCTTTTATTACTTCTGAATTATTCATGAGTAATTTAGCTTCTTTATCTGCATGGAAATAAATAGTATTTTTTAAAGAACAAAAAGCCTCAGCTACTAATGACTTTCCACTACCTATACCTCCAGTTACTCCAACAATCATAGCTGTTTATTTATTAAAAAATCTATCTTTTGTGGAGATATTCTAGCATTCTTTATCATGGATGAACTCCCTATTAACTTAGGTATTAAATAAGGTAAATTATTATTTTCAGAAATACCATAGTCACATTCAATTAAAAAAGTTGAACTATCTATTTTATTAAAATTTGAAAGAGCTATCCTGTAGGTAACTTTAACAAATTTCGGAAAAGTATTAATTTGTTTTCCGTCAGGAATGTTTATTACCTTTATAGGAACCTCAACAGAACCCTCTGTAAACCTCTCAACTGATGCAGTTATTAAAACTTTATCTTTTTCTGCACTTACATTAGAATCAGGGTTAAACTCTTTAATATCTAAAAACTCATTAATTGAAACATTTAGCTCTTTCTTTTGTAACAAGCCAGTTGAAACAGAGGAAATGGTGTCTAAAGTTGATTTTGGGCCTGTCAATAGAATGGAATCTGGTTGAATTGAAATGGAATTATTTAATTCAAAACCTTCTGCAAATAACAGGTCAGATATTAATTTTACAACTACTTTTTTTTGATTTAATACTCCAAGCTTAAAGTGAACAGAATCTTTAATAAAATAAGCTACTTTAACACCAGTATTCAATTGTTTTTGAACTGATAGTTTTTGCTGAGATAATAATAAATAATAATTTGTTAATGATTTTCCATAAATATTGGAAGCATCAATTGTTAATTTTCGAGGAGACACTTTTGAAGATATTAATTTAAAACCAGTGGCTCTAATACGAATATCTATATATTCTGAAGGCTTTTCTTGAAGTAATTTGTTACTAGGTAAATTTATATAGCTAACTGGGTATTTTATAGAACTATCGTACTCCTTAGATAACTTTGTCATGAACCAAAAAATAACTGAAAGAAAAGAAAATAAAATAAATGTATAATACAATTTATTTGATTTATTATTTTTTTGGTTCATTGTATAAAGTATTTATCGCAAGCTAATTAATATGAGAGCAACGTCAAAATTAACCGCAAAAAAAAGCGAACTAAAATTAGTTCGCTTTTTTTAATTTTTAATTAAAAATTATTTTTTTTTCAAAGTTGGTGAGAATTTTTTACTTAAATCTACAGAGATTGCAGCTTTTTCAAATTTAATTTTTCCTGCTCCTGTTTCTATAGTTACAGTATTATCCTTGTCGTTTAATTCAACTAACTTTCCGTGAATACCACTTGAAGTTACTACTCTTGAACCTTTTTTTAATTCTGATATAAACTTTTTTTCTTTTTTTCTTTTTCTGTTTTGAGGCAATATCATAAACAAATAAAAAACGGCTAAAAGAGCTATCATTGGTAACATCATACTACCAAAACCTTCAGAAGATGGTGTCGCTTGTAATAGAATTAATTTTATCATTTATTATTATTTTTTTGCTGTTGATGAAGCCTTTGGAGTTACAGAACCCTTTAATTTTAATATTTCTCTACCACGTGCAGTATTTGTAAAGAGTGTTAATGTTTTAGCCTGCCTATTAGGCTTACCTGCAGTATTAAAATTTGCTAAAACTTCTGCTGAATCTCCTGGTTTTATGGGAGTTCTTGGCCATACAGGAACTGTACACCCACATGAGGGCTGAACATTAGAAATCACTAAATCTGTTTTTCCAGAGTTAGTTACCATAAATTTTGCCTCAACAATTTCACCTTCATTAACAGTTCCAAAATCATACTCTGTAATGTCAAATTGAATTTCAGCAGCTCCTTTACTAATTTCTGTATCTCTTTTTTTGGCATTATCTACATTTTTCTTCTTAACTTTAGATGAAGCGTTTCCTTCATTACAAGAAACAAAAAAGACTACAGATAGTGCTAATAATGATGTTGTTATTAATTTATTCATGATATTATTATTAATTTTTGTAAAAATAAGAAATTAAAGCAACCCTCTACCTACTTTAACAATTTTTTTGTCTTTTAAAAACTCTCTTGAAAGTTTATCCAAGACACCATTAACAAAGTATCCACTTTTATCTGAAGAATAGTCTTTAGCTATCTCAATGTATTCATTTATGGATACTTTAGTTGGAATAAACGGAAAATTTAAAAACTCACAAACTCCCATTTTTATTAAAATCATGTCCATATCTGCAATCCTATCAGTCTCCCAATTAGGTGTATGAATTTTAATATCATTTTCAAATGAATGATGATTTAGTATAACCTTTTTAAATAAATCTGAAACAAAATCTTGATCATCTTGATTTTTATATAAACTACCTAACTTAAACGCATTTGATGATTTTTGTTTACTAAGTGACCTAACCACCCATGTATTCACAAATGGAATATCGTCTACCCAAGTTATGTTTTCTCCCTCAAAATAATCAGCTAATTTTACATTAGGAGCTATAATCTCCTTAAAAAAAGCAACCACAAAGTCTTTATCTGAATTATAAGAATCCTCTGAACTATTTAAATACTCAAAAAATAAATCAGAATTTTGTAGAAGATCCCAAATAATTTTTATGTATTCATCATCTTTTGACCAATTATCTAAATTTTGAGCTTCTTTGTAAAGGGTTAAGGAAGAACTTTCTGCTATTTTTTTTATTAATTTATTTTCAACAAATTTTCTGTTAGGTGATAGATCTTCTTTTGTAGCTAAATATTTTTTCTTTGAAATTTCTTGTTTCTCAACTGCTAGTTTTTGAACTTCAACAAGTAAATCTAGAAGTAAGACATACAGATCAAACATTCTTTTAATACTGTGCTTAATAAACTTCTCTTCTTTTAAAACATCATCATCATATGACTTTATCATTGCATATACTGATTGCATTACTTTCACCCGAATGTGTCTTCTATTGATCATTTAAAGAACCTTAATTTGTATAAAAAAAGCGAAAGATAGTAAAATCAATCGCTTTGCAAAAATATAACTATTTCTTTAGGTGTATTAAGAGTTTTTCTCTTTTTTACGATTATCTATTCTTTTTTGTGCAATATTAAATGCAGCTCTGTGAGTAGTAATATCTTCTTTCTCTGACAGTTTAAAAATTTCTAGTGTTGTATTATAGATATTTTCTGTTTTTTTGAGACTTTCCTTATTAGAATACCCCTCTAATTCTCCATAAACATTTATGATACCTCCTGCATTAATTAAAAAATCAGGAGCATAAGCAATTCCTTTTTCTTTTAATATTCTACCATGTTTTACCTCATCTGCTAATTGATTGTTAGCAGCACCAGCTATTACCTTGGTATTTAATTGATTAATAGTAGCATCATTAATAGTAGCACCTAATGCACATGGAGCATAAATATCTAAGTCTAGGTTATAAATATCATTCCCTAATATAACATTGGTATTGTATTTTTTAGACAACTCCTCTAGTCTACTTTCGTTTATATCATTAATGATAACCTGAGCACCATCATCAGAAATCAATTTTACTAAAGTTTCTCCTACATGACCAACACCTTGAACTAATATCTTTTTACCCTCTAAACTATCTGAACCAAATTTATGGTTTGCAGCAGCTTTCATTCCCATATAAACACCAAAAGCTGTAACAGGTGATGGGTTTCCAGAACCACCACTAGACTCAGATATTCCAGTAACATGGGGTGTTACTTCTCTAATAACATCCATATCTCTAGTTTCCATTCCAACATCTTCTGCGGTTATATACTTACCACTCAAAGAATTAACAAATTCACCAAATTTTCTCATCAAAGCATCATTTTTTTGAGTTTTAGCATCTCCAATGATAACTGCCTTACCTCCTCCTAAATTTAGCCCTGTAATAGCTGATTTATAAGTCATACCTCTAGAAAGACGCAAAACATCATTTAAAGCATGCCATTCGCTCTGATAAGTCCACATTCTTGTACCTCCTAAAGCAGGACCCAAAACAGTATTGTGTATACCAATTATTGCTTTTAAACCTGTATCTTCGTCGTTGCAAAAAACAATTTGTTCATGACCATCAAAAGATAGTTGTCCAAATACAGGATCTTTCTTTATCAAGTCATTATTAATAATATTTGATGTCATAAGTAATTTTTGATTTAATTTAATATTTTACGCAATCCCTAAAATATAAAGCACAAAAATACGATATCTTCAAATAACAGCAAATTAATTGACTTCAAATTATTAATATATTAATGAAAATAATAAACAATAATTATTAATGAAATCATTAAAATATCTAAACAAGTATTTTATAAAATATAAATGGAGATTGTTAGTAGGAATTTTTATAACTATTCTATCTAAGATTTTAGCACTTCAAATACCTATTATTATCAGAAAATCTTTGAACTCAGTTGAAGATTTTATTAACAATGATATCATAGACAAATCTTCTATTGAAAACCAATTGTTTTGGAATTTATTAACTATTGTAGGAGTAGCTGTTTTAGCTGGGCTATTAACATTTGTCATGAGGCAAATGATCATCGTTACATCTAGATTAATTGAATTTGATTTAAAAAATGAAATTTATGAGCAGTATCAAAAACTTCCTGTAAATTTTTACAAAAAAAATAGAACTGGAGACCTCATGAACAGAATAAGTGAGGATGTTTCAAAGGTTAGAATGTATTTCGGACCAGCATTAATGTATTCGATGAATATGATTTTTTTGTTTGTAGTAGGATTCACTCAGATGACTAAGATTGATCCTACATTAACCATGTACACACTCATACCCTTTCCCATACT
Source organism: uncultured Flavobacterium sp. (assembly GCA_964021805.1). GTDB lineage: Bacteria > Bacteroidota > Bacteroidia > Flavobacteriales > Flavobacteriaceae > Polaribacter. Next base: position 8,682 of record CAXHZP010000006.1, on the reverse strand, counting down.
GTCTATATCAATATTTTATATAAGTAAAGTTATTAATCAAAGAAGTACTATTGTTCAAGAGTATTTATCTAAATTAACTACCTACAATCAAGAGTTTTTCTCTGGTATAAATGTTGTTAAATCGTATGGTATAGAACCCATGGTAATCTCAGGGTTTGACAAACTTGCTGATGACAGCAAAGAGAAAAATATTGACCTTTATAAAGTTCAAGCATTATTTTTCCCATTGATGATATTATTAATTGGTATTAGCAATTTAACGGTTATTTATGTTGGTGGGAATCAATACATAAATGGAGAAATTCAGATTGGAGTCATTGCAGAATTCATGTTGTATGTAAATATGTTGACATGGCCAGTAGCAATCGTAGGATGGGTTACGTCTATGGTTCAGCAAGCTGAAGCCTCTCAAAAAAGAATTAATGAATTTCTTGAAGAAGTTCCAGAAATACAAAACACCTCTACAAATTCATTTAAAATTGAAGGAGATATTGAATTTAAAAATGTTTATATCAAGTATGATGACACAAACATTACAGCTTTAAAAGATATCAGTTTCTCTGTGAAAAAAGGGCAAAAAGTGGCAATTCTTGGAAAAACTGGATCAGGAAAATCGAGTATCATAAACCTAATTTCTAGACTTTATGATATAGATAATGGATCTATATTAATTGATAAAACACCGATCAAAGAAATTAATTTAATTGATTTAAGAAAAGATATAGGCTTTGTTCCTCAAGATCCTTTTTTATTTTCGGACACAATTTCTAATAACATCAAATTTGGTAACGAAAAAGCTACAAAGCAAGAAATTATAGATGCAGCTAAAAAAGCAGTAGTTCATCAAAATATCCTAAACTTTAAAGATGGGTATAATACAATTCTTGGTGAAAGAGGCGTTACTTTATCGGGAGGTCAAAAACAACGAGTTTCAATCGCTAGAGCTATCATTAAAAATCCTCAGATATTAATTTTTGATGATTGCTTATCTGCAGTTGACACAGAAACTGAGGAGAGAATATTAACAAATTTGGAGGGGGTTTCCAGAAATAAGACCACTTTCATTATTAGTCACCGGGTTTCTTCAGCAAAAAACGCCGATCAAATTATCATACTAGACAAAGGTGAAATTATTCAGCAAGGCTCTCATAATCAACTAATCAATGAAAAAGGTTACTATAAAGAGCTTTATGAACAACAACTTTTAGAAAAAGAAAACTAGAAGTATTTTTTGCCAAGTAAAATATTTTACTAGATTTGTTGCTTAATTATTATAAAAATAGATAATCAAAAGTTATGGGGGATAGAGTTCAGCAAGAAGAAATATTTTCACAAGTATTAAGAGCAGGAAGGAGAACATACTTTTTTGACGTTAGGTCTACAAAAGCAGATGATTACTACCTAACAATAACAGAAAGTAAAAAATTTACTCATGATGACGGTTCATTTCATTACCAAAAACATAAAATATACTTGTACAAAGAAGATTTTAGTGATTTTAAAGAAATGTTAGCGAAAGCAACAGATTATATTTTAAATGAAAAGGGATCTGAAGTAATTAGTGAGCGTCACCAAAAAGATTACAAAAAAGAAGAAGATCAAGAAATAACTGAAGAAAAAACTACTGAAAGTTTTACTGATGTTAGTTTTGATGACATATAACATAAGTATTCAAATTCAATTTTAAAAAAGCTTTCGATTAATTTTGATTGCTTTTTTTTATTTTAAAACACTTTTTATAGTATTTGTTTTATTACAAGTCTCTAACCATTCATCTAAAGGATTACTATCTAAAGTTATACCTCCTCCAACATAAATAACTGCATGCGTATCTTTAACTTCTACACATCGAAGATTTACATATAAATCTGTTTTTTGATTGGTGTTAATTTCACCTAAAAAACCAGTATAATAAGACCTATCATAATTTTCATTTTGTAAAATGAAATTTTTTGCTGTTGCTTTTGGTAATCCACACACAGCAGGTGTTGGATGTAGTGTATCTAACAAACTCTTAAGTTCAAAATCAGCTATACTACCTTTAATGTCGGCTTTTAAATGAAGTAAATTACCAGCTTTAATAGTATAGGTATCAGAAACTGAAAAGTTTTTTAAAATTATTCCATTTTCCTGATCTTTTATTTGAGAGACTATATAATCTAACACATATTGATGTTCTTCTTTTTCTTTTGTTCCCCATGAAGGGTTCATCTTTCCTTTAAAAACTTGAGTACTTGCCAGGGCAGTAGTATGAAACTCTCTTTTATTTAAAGTAACTAACCTTTCAGGAGTAGCACCCATCCATAAACCAACTTTTGGATGAAACCAAACATAAACAAATGCATTTTCATATTTATAAAGTAATTTTTGAAAGATTGATAAAATATCTATACTATCTAACTCAACAATTTCTTTTCTTGATAGTACAACTTTTTTAAATTGGTTATTTTTAATTGCTTCTATTCCATTGATGACTAAATCTAAATGTCTTTTTTTACCTGAAACGGGTTGATGAAAACTATTTGATGATAAATTCATAGAATCATTCACAAATTCATCTTCATAAATTTTAGATTTACTTTTTAAAAAAATGAGTGAAGGATTTAGGTTATGAAAAGGGGCAAATACAAAACCTTCCTCCTTATAAGATTCTGAGTATTTAATTGAGGAATCTTCACATAAGTAAGTATGTATTTTTTTAGAATTGGGTTTTCTAAAACTAACAAACGGAAGATTGTTTTGATGAGATGCTAAAATTTTTTTAAAAATTGAACTCAATTTAACTATTTTGGAATTCTAAATTATTTTTTTTGAAGAACAATATTTGTCATTTTGCAAATTGAAATCAATTGTTTTTTTTCATCAACAATTCTAACCTCCCACAAATGAGTAGACCTTCCTTTGTGAATATTTTTTGCAGTTGCAAATACCTCACCCTCTTTTTTACTTTTTATATGATTAATAGTTAATTCAATTCCATTTATAAACTGCTTATCTCTATCGATAAAAAAATGTGAAGCGGCACTTCCAACAGACTCTGCGAGAGCAGCAGTTGCTCCACCATGAAGTTGACCATATGGCTGATGAACTTTAGAGTTTACTGGCATTTTAGCAGTCAGGAAGTCTTCACCAACATCTATGTACTCAATATCAAGAGTTTCCATTAATGTGTTTGCAGAATTTTTATTAAAACCTTTTAAAATCTCACTTTTATTCATGCTATTTCTTTTATTTGGCAAAAATACATATAAAATATTGTAATTTTGAAGTTGAAATTAGCAATAGAAGATGTATAAAATTAGAGTTATCCTAGACACAAAAGAAGATATTATTAGAACGATACTTGTTGATGATCATTTAAATTTAGAAACACTGCACTTTACCATTGCTAAAGCTTTTGATTTTGGTGGTTCAGAAATGGCCTCATTTTACAGAACTGACGATGAGTGGAATGAAGGAGAAGAAATTCCTTTATTTAATATGTCTGAGGCTGGAGATGGCATATTTATGAAAAATTGTTTTATAAAAAACACCATTCCAACTTCAGGAGATAAATTAATTTATGTCTATGATTTTTTAAAAATGTGGACTTTTTACGTTGAAGTTATAGAGGTAACTGCAGACAACCAAGACAATTTACCTAAAACCATTTTATCGGTTGGTCAAATTCCTACAGAAGCTCCTGAAAAAGAATTTATTGCAGAACAATCTAATCATGATTTTGAAGATGATTATGGCAGTAATTTTAACAATGAGTTTGAAAGTTTGGATGATATAGATTTTGATCAATACTAATAAAATCTATTAAGCTTTTTTTTGTGTTGTTTTTAGAAATTTAGTTGACTTACATGTAACAACACACATACATACTCGTCAAACTATAAGAATTTAATAGATTAAGATATTGGAAACAATTTTATCACTCAAAAATCTTGACAAAAAATTTGGTCGAGTTCACGCAGTAAATAACTTATCCTTTGATATTCAAAAAGGAAATGTATATGGTATTCTAGGTCCTAATGGAAGTGGAAAATCTACCACTCTAGGAATTATTTTAAATGTGGTTAATAAAACTTCGGGTGAATTTAGTTGGTTTGATGGAAATCTTTCAACTCATCAAGCCTTAAAAAAAGTTGGTGCTATCATAGAAAGACCAAACTTCTATCCTTACATGACTGCCATTCAAAATTTATCATTGATTTGTAAAATAAAAGAGATATCTACAGAAAAAATAAATGAGAAACTAAAGATTGTTAATCTCTTCGAAAGAAGAAATAGTAAATTCAAAACCTATTCTTTAGGAATGAAGCAAAGGTTAGCCATAGCATCTGCTTTGCTAAATAATCCAGAAATTTTAATATTAGACGAACCAACAAATGGACTAGATCCTCAAGGTATCCATGAAATAAGAGAAATTATTCAGAAGATAGCAAAAAATGGGACAACCATTTTACTAGCATCTCATCTTTTAGATGAAGTAGAGAAAGTATGTAGTCATGTGGTTGTTATTAGAGAAGGAGTAAAATTATATAGTGGTAGAGTTGATGAAATGAGCACCTCTCACGGTTTATTTGAAATCAACACAAATGAACCTAAAAATAAATTGATTTCCATTTTAAATAACAATAGTAATATTGGGTCTGTTAAAGAGGAAGGAGATCTCGTTGTTGCATATTTAACAACAGAAATGGAAGCCACTGATATTAACAACTACTTGTTTAAAAATGGAATAACAGTTTCTCACTTGGTAAAAAGAAAACCAAGCTTAGAGGAACAATTCCTCGATTTAACGAACAATAATTAAATACAACCTTAAACATGTTAAGATTACTTTCTATAGAATTTCATAAATTCAAATACAATAAACCTAGCAGAATACTTACGTTAATATATTTTGGATTACTCACTTCTATTGCACTAATAGCTATCATAAAATTTGATATTGGTATTATTAAATTTCATTTAGCCGATATGGGTATTTTTAATTTTCCCTACATATGGCACTTTAATACTTACATGGCTTCTCTTTTTAAGTTTTTTTTACTGTTAGTTATTGTTTCAATGATTTCTAACGAATACAGCTATAAGACGCTCAAGCAAAACTTAATAGACGGCCTAAGTAAAAAAGAGTTTATATTATCTAAATTCTACACCGTTATTGTTTTAGCTGGTATTTCAACACTTTTTGTTTTCATTGTCTCTTTAATCTTAGGTTTCATATATTCTGATTACAATGAGTTTAGCATAATTTTTACTGATCTCGAATACCTCCTGGGTTTTTTCATTAAGTTGGTAGGTTTCTTTTCTTTTGGACTATTCTTTGGTATTTTAGTTAAAAGATCAGCTTTTGCAGTTGGAGCAATGTTTGTGTGGCTTATTTTAGAAAGTATTTTTAAAGGTTTCTTGTTTTATGTTTTTAGAGGTTCAGAATCTATTTCAGAGAGCGTTAATCAGGTAATGATGTTTTTGCCTTTTGAGGCTATGTCAAATTTAATTAAGGAACCCTTTTCTAGATTAGGGGCTGTGAGGTCTGTAGTAAGTTCTGTTGGAGAACAAATAAATAAAAGTTATGATGTTGAATTTTTAAATATCATGATAGTAATGACCTGGACTTTTATCTTTATTTACGGTTCTTATGCATTGTTAAAAAAAAGAGATTTATAATTTATTTTAAGCCATTAAAATGTGCATGAATATGCAATTTGTTGTTTAATTTAACAACAGTAATTAATGGATTAATATACTCTTTTATTAAGAAAAAATTCTCCTATATTTGGTTACCATTTTAATGTCATTAATAAATGAAAAAAACCATCACTCTTTTTTTACTTTTTATAGGATTATATACATATTCTCAAAAACAGGCCAATATCTGGTACTTTGGTCAAAATGCAGGTATAGATTTTAATTTTACACCACCTAAAGCACTCTTGGATGGTGAATTAAGTACTTTGGAGGGATGCTCAACATTTTCTGATGCTGATGGAAATTTATTATTTTATTCAGATGGTATTACTGTGTGGGATAAGAACCACGATATAATGGCATATACAGATGGAAGTTTAGGAAATAATTTATTAGGTGACCCCTCTGCTGCTCAATCAGGAATGATTATACCAAAACCATTATCTGATTCAATTTATTACCTTTTTACTGTAACAGACAATAACAGTTCAAAAGGTTTTAATTACTACACCATAGACATGTCTTTGAACGGTGGGGATGGACTGTTAATTGACGAAAATAATGATGGTATTTTTTTTACAGAATTACAGGGCGGAAATTGGACTGAAAAAGTAGCAGCAGTTAAAGGACAAGAATGTAATACATTTTGGGTAGTTACTGCATTTAATAATAATTTTTATTCTTATTTAGTAGATTCTAATGGAGTTGATTCTACACCAATAATTTCAAATGTATCAACTAGAGTAGATGAAAGAGGATATTTAAAACTATCTCCAGATGGTACAAAGTTAGCAGTTGCAAATCAAGGTCCAGAAGAAGCAATTTTATATAATTTCAATAGTTTAACTGGTGAAGTTATAAACGATGAAATATTTGTAGTTGGAGGTTTCCCGGGTGATGGAGAACCATATGGAGCTGAATTCTCAGTAGATTCAAAAAAACTATACATATCTACTGTTTCTGGTTTTAGATTTCCAAATACCCCTCCAGTTGATTACAAACTTTTCCAATTTGATTTAACAGCTACAAACATTCCAGACTCCAAAGTTCTAATTCACGAACAAATTGGCGGTAGTATTGAGTATCCTGAAGGCGGCTTCAGAGGAGCAATTCAATTGGGTCCTGATGGCAAAATTTACGCAACAATACCTACAACTTACGCCCAACCAGCTGGTTTTGCAACCTTCTTAGATGTGATAGAAAATCCAACAGCTGACGCTTCAGACATCATTTTTACAAAAGATGCTATTGATTTAGATGGTCGTTTATCTACCCAAGGTCTTCCTCCATTTATATCTTCTTTACTTCTACCAATAGATATATCTGATGACTCAGGAACAACAATTAATAACCAAGACTTAAAATATTGCATTGGAGATAATGTTACTTTTGTTATTACAGATCCTGATGTGATCGCTGGTGGCTCAACTCCTACTTTTGAATGGAGTTTTAACGATGGTACAACTACAACTATCATTTCATCTTCAGATAGTTTAGAGTTATTAAATTTAACGACAGCTAATAATGGTACTTACACGCTAAAAATAGAATTGACAAATTCTTGTGGAGACATTACTGAATACAATGCCATTTTTAATATAGAAGTTTTTGAACCAGCAATAGCATCAACACCAGATGATATAAACAGATGTGATACAGATAGTGATGGGTTTATTGAGTTTGATTTAGTAGCTGAACAAAATTCAACTATTCTCTCTGGTTTTGATCCTTCCGTAGATTTAACTGCTTTTGAAGTTATCTACTACAATGATGAAGATGAGGCAAATACTGGTGGAGTCTCTATTCCCAATCTATACACAAATCAAGCTGCCTTTATTGAAGAAACAATTTATGCCAGAGTTCAAAACATTGCAGCCCCTAACACTTGTTTTGCAATTACAAGTTTTAAACTAAAAGTAACAGATATACCTACTCCTACACAACCAACAGAATATAGAGTATGTGATGATACTACATCTGCCGGAGGAGCTACTGATGGAGTTTCAAGTTTTTTACTTAATACAAAAGATGCCGAAATATTAACAGGTGTTACTAATCCAAGTGATTATTACATATCCTATCATACAGATATTTTAGATGCTCAAACTAGTAGTACTTCCAATGCAATTGATAAAGATACAGACTATCCAGTAACAAATTCCCAAACAGTGTATGTAAGAGTAGAAAATATTGCCAATGCAGATTGTAATGCAATTTCTGATGACTCTGTTAGTAGTACTTTTAAATCCTTTAAATTGATAGTAGATGCTACTCCAGTTGTTATAACAGCTCCATCAGATATTAATCGTTGTGATGAAGATAGAGTTGGTTTTCTAGATTTTGATCTACAATTAGATCAAACACCTATTATATTAGCTGGTTTAGATCCAATTTTAAATCCTGTTCTTACGGACTTTGAAGTATTGTATTTTGATAATTTACCAGATGCTGAAGCAAATACTACTACTAATATTATTGCTAACCCATATCGAGTAAATACCTCAAACAATCCAACAATCTATGCTAGAATTCATAATAGTAATAACACCACCTGTTTTACTACTGTTGAATTTAAACTGAAAGTAACTGATACTCCTGTTCTAACTCAACCAACAGTTTATAGGTTGTGTGATGATACGGCTTCAGGATCAGATACCGATGAGAAGTCTAGTTTCCTTTTAAATACAAAAGATGCTGAAATATTAACAGATGTTACCAATCCTGGCGAGTATACCATATCTTATCATACAGATATTTTAGATGCGCAAACAAGCAGTACTACTAATGCTATTGATAAGGATGCAGATTATCAGATTACTACTTCTCAAAGAGTGTATGTTAGAATTGAAAATAACAACGACCCTACACTGTGTTACACTGTCTCTGATGATTCTGCTACTAGCACCTTTACTTCTTTTGAATTAATTGTAGATCCTTTACCGGTTGTTAATACTGGTGTAGAAATTAATTATTGTATTGTAACTGGAGATCCTAACC
>CAXHZP010000005.1:0-86047 GCA_964021805.1 uncultured Flavobacterium sp. | reverse complement strand
TTATATGCCATTTGCAAGTAACATTAAAATAATTAAGCAAGAATTATGTTAGCAGGACATTTTACAACCGCATTAATAGCAAAACAGAAGTTCCCAAAAGGAATATTACTCTATTTTCTTATTATTTCGCAATTACAAGATTTATTATGGTTCTCTTTGCATTATGTAGGACTCGAAAAAACAATCCCACAGGATGCCTTAGATACAACTATTCCTAATATTTATGCTGATATGTTGTATAGTCACGATTTAATTCCTCAAGTTATTTGGTTGTCTTTGGTTTTCCTTATTGGAAAACTTCTTTTTAAGAACAACAAAATTGCTTTAGTCGGTTCCGCGATTCTTTTGAGCCATTATGTTTTAGATTTTTTCTCAGGTCATCCGCATTTTATTTTTGGTGAAGAATCTCACCAATTTGGCTTGGGATTGTATGATACAATGCCATATTTAGCAATTGGTATCGAAATTCTTTTTATAATCGTATCGCTTGGTTATTTCTTTTTCCAGGAATCAAAAAAAGGAGTTAAAAGAACAGACAAGAATAAGGCTACAATAATTGGTGTTTTTGTTTACGGAATCATTTTTATGCTTTCAACTGCAACTTCATCGTTTAGAGAAACCTTGGACATCCCAGATTTTGATTTAGGATTTAATACGCTCGTCCCAACACTATTATTTACCTATATAGCTATGATTTGGGTTTTGAACTATTCTGTGCCCAAGTTTGAAACAAAAAAGAATGAAAAAACGACATACAACTAAACATATATAACCACATTGCTTAAAAAACTGATCCGTTCTGAATAAAGGCTGCATAAATTTAAACATTGTATATAAAAATGGCTAATAAAATAAATGGTTATCTTACATTAATGATTGGAATATGTTGTTTAATCTATGTATTACGTCAATTTTTTAAAACATAACATAACTTTGCATAAATAGTATGGCTACAAAAAAAATCTTACGGTATATTTGTTTGTATCTAAATAACAGAATTAACATAATTAACATAATTAAAATATGAGATATATACCCCTATTACTTCTTCTTGTTGGGAGTACTTTTTCTAATTTTGCTCAAGAAACCATTAATGCATCTATTACACATGACGGAATTCAACGAGATTATATACTATATATTCCGGAGGTGTATGATGGCAGTACAACTGTACCTTTAGTCCTTAATTTTCATGGATATGGAAGTAATGCAGCCCAACAAATGTTTTACGGTGATTTTCGTGATATTGCCGATACAGAAGGATTTCTTTTGGTACATCCTGAAGGAACTACATTTATTGGAGATCAATTCTGGAACGTAGGGTTTCCCGGACTTTCAAGCAATATCGATGATGTTGGTTTTACCGAAGCTTTAATTGATGAATTAGCAACTTTATATGCTATAGATTTAGACAGAGTTTACGCTACAGGAATGTCTAATGGTGGTTTTATGAGTTTTTTATTGGCTTGTCAATTGAGTGAAAAAATTGCAGCTGTGGCTTCTGTAACTGGTTCTATGACCCAAGACACTTTTGATGACTGTAATGCTCAACACCCTACTCCAGTCCTACAAATTCATGGTACTGATGATGGTGTTGTTCTTTATAATGGAAATAATTTGTCAATACCCATAGCAGATGTAATTTCTTATTGGGTAGATTATAATAATTGTGAAACAACTCCAACAACTACAATGCTTCCAGATGTAGATGTTTCAGACGGAAGTACTGTAGAACATAGTGTATATGAAGATGGTGATAATGGGATTACTACCGAGCATATGAAAGTTATTGGAGGTGGGCATACTTGGCCAGGATCAGTAATTAATACAGCGGCAACAAACCAAGATATTGATGCCTCTATGGAAATCTGGCTGTTCTTTTCAAGATTTGATATCAATGGGCCATTATCTACTGATGACTATGAAAATAACCAAGTGACTATTTATCCAAACCCAACCCAATCTAAAATTAATTTGTCATTGAATTTTTCTAAAGAAGTTGATTATAAGTTGTTTTCTCCTCTAGGAAAGCAATTAATGACTGGAACAATTACATCAAGTAACGAAGAAATTGACATATCTCATTTACCCTCAAATATTTACTTTTTAAAAGTGGGTAATCAATTCCATAAAGTTCTAAAATCAAATTAAATTCTAGCATGAAAAAAATAGGTGTTTTTTTTATCTGTTTATTTGTTTTGGGTTGTAATCCAAATGATGAGCCTACTATTAAAAATAAATGTAATGTCTCATCTGAGATTATTTCTTCTGAAGACTTTAGTGCAGTTTCTACTTCAAATTATGCAATAACTAAAGTTGAAATTAACGACGATTGTATAGAAATTACTTTTGGTTCTAGTGGTTGTGGAACAGAATTATGGGAGGAACATTTATTTAGTGTAGATTCTTTTTACACTATTTTTCCATTACAAAGGGATTTAAAAATGAAATTAATAAACGAAGAACTCTGTGAAGCCTATTTTATTAAAAAGGTTTCGTTTGACCTATTACCTCTGCAATTAGAGGGGCAAGATCTATTACCATTGAATATTTATGGTTGGAATGAGCAGGTTATTTACGAATATTAAAAAAATTACTAAATTAGTTTTCGAAATCAACAACTCAATTGTGAATTGAATTTTTCTAAAAATGATGAACTAATTAAGTTATGAAAGTATTCAAAATCACAATAAACATATTTTTCCTAATGCTTTTTAATACATTATTATATGGTCAAGATTGGGCAAATTTAAAGTATTTTCAACAAGAAAACTCTGAATTATTACCTCCAAGTGCCCATGAACATCGCGTAGTATTCATGGGAAATTCAATTACAGAGGGTTGGTTAACTATTCGACCTGAATTTTTTGTAAATAAACCCTACGTAAATAGAGGTATTAGTGGGCAAACAACTCCTCAAATGCTATTACGATTTAGACAAGATGTTATTAAGTTACAACCATCAACCGTAGTTCTATTGGCTGGAATAAATGATATTGCTGAAAATACGGGGCCCTCAACCATTGAAATGATTGCTAATAATATTATTTCAATGGCAGAATTGGCAAAAGCAAATCAAATTAACGTTATTATATGTTCTGTACTTCCTGCTAATCATTTTCCTTGGCGCCAAGGCATTAAGCCCGCAGAAAAAGTTAGAAAACTCAATGCAATATTACAGTCGTACTCATATGAAAATAAATTAGAGTATGTAGATTATTATTCGGCTATGGTAAATGACTCACATGGTCTTATAAAAGAGCTTGGTGAAGATGGTGTTCACCCCAATAAAAATGGATATTTAATTATGGAACCTATTCTAGAAAATGCAATAAATAAATACATGAATTAAACTTTTTTAAATTTACAGAGTCAAAGAATAAAAACAAAAAAATGAAAAATTTACCCCTACTACTCATCGCTTTAACTTTTATGTTATCATCATGTAATAAGGAAGATGAAATTACACAACAACAAGAAACTCAAGGGTACAACATGTTACTCATTGGCAACAGCTTTTTTAAACCCTACGCAAACAATCTCAATGAGGTAGCTCTAGATGCTGGTTTTGAAGAACATAATGCAACACTTGTTTTTAGAGGTGGTGATAATGGAAGACCTATCAATTTTTGGAATGACTCAGACAGTGATGCACATCAAGAAATTAAAGTCACATTAGATCAAGGTAATCTAGACTATTTTGGGATGACTTCTGGCTATGATTTAGACAATATAGACGATCCCTTTGAGGGCCAACGTAAATGGATAAGCTATGCATTACAAAACAATCCAAATATTAAGGTTTTTATAGCCATACCAGTAATAGATTATCCTGCTTCTTGGGATGAAAGAGCCGAAGAGTTTGGATATGATACCATAGAGGAACTCTACGACTATTTTGTAAATATACTTGTCAATCAAACAATGATTAACGAATTGCGTAGTGAATTCCCTTCAACTACAATTTTTACCATTCCTACGGGTTGGTCAACTCTTAAATTGGCTCAAATGTATCAGGAGAATTTATTATTAGATACCATTACAATCTTTGGCCCAAAACCAACGTCTTTATTTACAGATCAAAAAGGTCACCAAGGTCAAATAGCCATTGAAGCTGGCACTCTTGTTTGGTTACAAAGTATTTACAATGTAGATCTTAGTACAAATACCTATGAAACCGGTTTTAATACGGATCTTCATGACATTGCGAAACAAATTACCTTTAGTCATGATCCAAATTATAAGCAGTAACTAACTAGATTATAGACTCACCATTTAAATTTGAAGTGAGTATATCGCTAAATAAATTAAAGAATGGTCTCAATGCTTTATAGGACTTATCTACTTCAGAACTAAAGCTTGGAGAAAGTACCTCTTCATCTGTAAAATTACGAACAGCTATAAAGCCTTTTTTACGAAGCAAGTCTACATCTGGGTGCTCTTTGTCAAAACCACGTGGTGCGGTTTTTAATTCATCACCTTTAAATGTATTTCCAAAATAGTGTTGAAAGTTTTTATCTTCTAAAATTTCTCGAAATTCTGAAGCATCAACTTCTATTTCTTTTCTAATTCGAAATAAATCTTCTTTGTTAGGTTCCCAAAAACCACCAGCTAAAAAACTTTCACCCGGTCGTATCCTTAGATAATAACCACCCCGAAGATGTTTGCCTAACCTAGAAAATGAACCAGCAAAATGAGGTTTGTATGGGGTTTTATCTTTTGAGAAACGAACATCTCTATAGATTCTAAACAATTTAAATTTTTCTATATCATCATGTTTTTCAAGATTATTTCTAATTTCTGCATATAATTCTTTGGCATTATTTTGAGCTTCAATAAAGGTTGGTTTGTGATCTGCAAACCAATCTCTGTTATTGTTGCTTTTTAATTTTTTAAGATAAGATAAGCTAGACTTTTCGAATTGCATAGTTGAAGATTTAAGAAAAATAAAATTACAAAAAATGATTTACTAATGATTTGTATTTTTGAAGTTGAATGAAGGTTACACAAATAAGATTTGAAGGGTTTTTAAAAACACCCACATTATGGGTATCTACTAATATTCATGAGCTAAAACAATTTTCAATTGAGCAAAAATCAATAGTATTTAACCTAGATATTGATAATAAGCAACGACTAGGAAAGTATGTTGAGCGTTTTGTTTCTCATCAATTAGTAAATACGGAGGGTATCAGTTTAATTGCAGAAAATATTCAGATATCTAAAGATAAAATTACCCTTGGAGAATTAGATTTTTTGATCAATAAAAATGGAAAACCTATACATTTAGAGGTAATTTATAAATTTTACTTATGTGACCCTAGCTTAAAGGGTTTAGATTGCTGGATTGGCCCCAATAAAAAAGACAGTCTCGTAGAAAAATTAAATAAACTTAGGGAAAAACAATTGCCTCTACTCTACTCTAAAGAATGTGAAAAGTACCTGAAAAGTATCTCACTTCAAAGTGCCGATATATCACAACAAGTTTATTTTAAAGCTCAATTATTCCTCCCACTAGGGAAGAATCCCCTAATTGATACTTCCATAAATACAAACTGTATCATGGGATTCTATTGTTCACCTCATACATTGATTAAATTTAAAAATGCTAAATTCTATATTCCTTCAAAAAAAGATTGGTTAATGACTCCTCACACCAATGTAGCTTGGATGGCATATGAAAAATATCTTGAAGAAAGTAAAACCTATCTAGACCGCCAATTCTCACCAATGTGTTGGATGAAAACAACATCAGGAGAACTCAAAAAGTTTTTTTTAATATGGTGGGAGGTATAAATACTCAAATAGTTACTTTTCTCTTCCTTTTAAGACCTCTACAACATCATTAAGTGTAAACCCTTTGGCTTGTAGCAATAACAAATAATGAAATAATAAATCTGCACTCTCATTTAAAAATAAGGTGTCATTGGTGTCTTTTGCTTCTATAACTACCTCAACAGCTTCTTCTCCAACCTTTTGAGCTACTTTATTAATTCCTTTTTTAAATAGACTAGCTACATAAGATTTAGAAGCATCAGCATTCTCAATTCTATTTGCAATGGTTTCCTCTAATTTTGAAATAAAACCATAAGATTCATTATTAGTATCATTCCAACAGGTATCTGAACCTTTATGACAGGTAGGACCTATTGGATTCACAAAAATTAATAAGGTGTCATTATCACAATCTAGCTTTAAATCTACTAAGTTTAAAAAATTCCCACTCTCCTCGCCTTTTGTCCACAGTCTATTTTTTGTTCTGCTAAAGAAGGTTACTTTTTTTGTGTTTTGTGTTATCTCAAAAGCTTCTTGATTCATATAGCCTAACATGAGAACGTTCTTAGAGGTTGCATCTTGTATAATTGCAGGAATTAAACCATCTGGATTTTTTTTGAAATCTATCTTCATAATCGTACTTGTATCATATTGTTTTTTAATTCTTGTTTTAATTTGGGTATGAGTATTTTTCCAAAGTGAAAGACACTAGCTGCCAGCGCAGCATCTGATTTCCCTTTAACAAATGTGTCTACAAAATGCTGAACTGTACCAGCACCACCTGAAGCAATAATTGGAATATTTACCAATGTTGTTAACTTTGCCAATGCTTCATTAGCAAAGCCTGATTTAGTTCCGTCATTGTCCATAGAGGTAAATAAAATCTCTCCTGCACCACGGCGTTCTACTTCTTTTGCCCAATCAAACAATTCTAATTGTGTAGGAATAGTCCCTCCAGCTAAATGAACAACCCATTTTCCATTTACTTGCTTTGCATCAATAGCAACCACTACACATTGACTACCAAACTTCTGAGACAACTCATTCACCAATTCAGGTCTTTTAATTGCCGAAGAATTAATAGAAACTTTGTCTGCTCCATATTGTAACAAAGCATCTACATCCTCTACAGATGAAATCCCTCCGCCTACTGTAAATGGAATATTTACTTGTGCTGCAACTTTTAAGACCATTTCTAGCATGGTTTTTCTTCCTTCTAAAGTGGCAGAAATGTCTAAAAACACTAACTCATCCGCACCAACTTCTGCATATTGTTTTGCTAAAGCTACAGGGTCTCCAGCATCAATTAAATTCACAAAATTAACACCTTTTACAGTTCTTCCGTTTTTAATATCTAAGCAGGGTATAATTCTTTTTGTAAGCATCTTAACTAGTTAATATATAAGTTTCTAGTTCCTTTAAACTAATTCTATTCTCGTAGATAGCCTTTCCTATAATTACGCCTTCACAATTCATTTCAGCCAATATTGGAATTTCATCAAATGTTGAGATTCCGCCAGAAGCAATTAATTTAATAGTTGGTGTTTCTTTTAAAATCTTCTCATACAAATTAAATGAAGGCCCCTCTAACATACCGTCTTTAGAAATATCTGTACAAATTACATAGCTAATCCCCTTAGATTGATACTTTTTAATAAAAGGAATTACCTCCAGGTTACTTTCTTCTTGCCATCCACTAACAGCAATCTTTTCGTTGTTACAATCTGCTCCTAAAATAATTTTATCTGTTCCATATTTAGCAATCCAACTTTCAAATAGTTTGGCATTTTTTACTGCAATACTACCACCTGTTATTTGATGAGCACCAGAATTAAAAGCAATATGTAAATCTTCATCAGACTTTAATCCACCTCCAAAATCTATTTTTAAATTTGTTTTTGAGGCTATTTGCTCTAATATCTTGTAATTAACAATATGGCTTTCTTTCGCTCCATCTAAATCTACAACATGTAAATACTCAATACCTGCATCTTCAAATGCTAAAGCTACCTCTAAAGGGTTTTCATTGTATATTATTTTAGTATTGTAATCTCCTTTAGTAAGTCTTACGCATTTTCCTTCAATTATATCTATCGCTGGTATAATTTTCATCTTATAAGTTTAAAAAGTTTTGTAATACTCTTTCACCTGATTTTCCACTTTTTTCAGGGTGAAACTGAACGCCATAAAAATTATTTTTTTGTATCGCAGATGCATAAGGAAGCTCATAGTCTGTTGTTGCAATAGTATTTTCATTTTCTTCAACATAATAACTATGTACCAAATACATATACTCTTTATCAAAAATATCTTCAAACAACTTAGATTTAAGGTTAGTTATGGTATTCCATCCCATTTGCGGAACTTTTACTGAAGTTGAGAAGCGTTTTACCGTTACATCAAATATTCCCAACCCATTGGTATTTCCTTCTTCTAGTTTACTACACATTAATTGCATCCCTAAACAAATTCCTAATACAGGCTGGTTTAGTTTTGTAATAAGATCTTCTAAACCTGTTTCTCTAAGTTTTTTCATTGCAGAGCTTGCTTCACCTACGCCAGGAAATATAATTTTATCAGCTGCCTTTATTTCTTCAGCATCACTAGATAAATCTGCAGCTACTCCTAACCTATCAAAAGCAAACTGAATACTTTTAATATTTCCAACTCCATAATCTAAAATTACTAACTTCATTACAATACCCCTTTTGTTGATGGTAAAATCATTTTTTCAACATCGCGCTTTACAGCCATTTTAATGGCTTTTGCAAAAGCTTTAAAAATTGATTCTATCTTGTGATGTTCATTGGTGCCTTCGGCTTTAATATTTAAATTACATTTAGCACCGTCTGTAAACGATTTAAAGAAGTGAAAAAACATTTCTGTAGGCATTTTACCAACCATTTCCCGTTTAAAATCTGCTTCCCATACCAACCAGTTTCGTCCACCAAAATCAATAGCAACTTGAGACAAACAGTCATCCATTGGTAAATAAAAACCATAACGTTCTATTCCTAATTTGTTTCCTAAAGTCTTTGCAAAAACTTCACCTAGTGCTATTGCTGTATCTTCAATAGTGTGGTGTTCATCAACTTCTAAATCACCTTTTACATTAACAATTAAATCCAATTGACCGTGTCGGGCTATTTGATCTAACATGTGATCAAAAAATGAAATTCCTGTTGAAATATCACTTTTACCAGTTCCGTCTAAATTTAAATCGATTTGAATTTTAGTTTCATTGGTATTTCTTGAAATACTTCCTGTTCTATCTTTCGCCTTTAAAAATTGATAAATTGCAGACCAATCTTTTGTTTCTAAAGCAATATAGTTTTCTAATTCATCTTTTGTAACCGTTAATTCATCGGTCCCTTCTATATTATCATTGTTAATAAAAATACCCTTTGCCCCCAAGTTTTTGGCCAATTCTATATCTGTCATACGATCACCAATCACAAAAGAGTTTTCTAAATCATAAGTAGAAGATTGGTAATGAGATAGTAGACCTGTGTTGGGTTTACGAGTTGGTGCATTATCTTTTGCGAAGGTTCTATCAATAATTTGCTCTGAAAAAACAATACCTTCATTTTCAAAAGTGTTTACCAAAAAATTATGCACTGGCCAAAAAGTATCTTCTGGAAAACTTTTAGTTCCCAATCCATCTTGATTGGTGACCATAACGAGTTCAAAATCTAATTCTTTGGCTATTTTGCTAAGGTATTGAAATACTTGAGGGTAGAACATTAACTTTTCAAAACTATCAAGCTGATAATCTATAGGAGGCTCTAAAGCTAGGGTTCCATCTCTATCTATAAAAAGTACTTTCTTCATCTATATAAATTTTAAGGCAGTTATTAATTTTTTGTTTTCATCTTTTGTCCCTATTGTAAAACGCAAACAATTTTCACATAACATCTGGTTGTTTCTGTTGCGAACAACAATTCCATTATTTAGCAATTGTTCATACCGTAGGGTAGCATTATCAACTTTTACCAATAAAAAATTGGCATTGGATGGATATACTTTATCTACTACATCAAGTTTTTCTAAGTCTTTAATCAATTGATTTCTTTCAGATATAATGGCTGCTATTTGGTTGTTAACTTCATCTCTATTTAAGAGTGCTTTTAAAGTAACATCTTGAGTGAGTTGATTTACATTGTATGGAGGCTTAATCTTATTTAAAATTGAAATAATTTCCTGAGAAGCATAACATATTCCTAGACGAATTCCAGCTAAACCATAAGCTTTAGATAAAGTTTGCGTAACTATTAAATTTGGAAATTCATCTAACCTAGCTAGCCAACTATCTTCAATAGAAAAATCAATATAAGCTTCATCTATAACTACAATTCCATTAAATTCATTAAGTAATGTTTCTATCCTATTAGCATCAAAACTATTGGCTGTTGGATTGTTGGGTGAGCACAAAAATAAGACTTTGGTATTGGTGTTCTGAACTTTTAACACCTCCTTAGTATTCGGTTGAAAATTATCTAATAAAGGAATTGTGATTAACTTAATATCATTCATTTTAGCCAAAACCTTATACATACCATAAGTAGGTGGCAAAACAATTACACTGTCTTCTCTGGGTTCACAGAACACTCTATATATTAAATCCAATACTTCGTCACTTCCGTTTCCTAAAAGGATTTGTTCTTTGGAAACTCCTTTAATTTTAGATAATGCTTCTTTAACTAAATTCTGTTGCGGATCTGGATATCTATTTAAACCTGATTCAAATGGATTTTCATTAGCATCCAAAAAAATAAACGCTGATGACATCTCTTTAAATTCATCTCTTGCAGAGGAATAAGGTTGTAATGATTTTATATTTTCTCTAATTAACTCTTTGATTTCCATTATTTTAACTCTTTTAATCTTTGGGTTACTGCATTTTTATGAGCTTGCAAACCCTCAGCTTCTGCCATGAGTTCAATAGAGGGTCCAATGTTTTGAATTCCTATTTTTGATATTTCTTGAAAAGTTACACTTTTAGAGAAGCTATCTAAATTAACTCCAGAATAAGCTTTCGAGTGTCCATTGGTTGGCAAAGTGTGGTTGGTACCTGATGCGTAGTCACCAGCACTTTCAGGAGTATAATTCCCTATAAAAACTGATCCTGCATTAATAATGCCATCAATAAAAAAATTGTTATCACTAGTGCATACTATAAAGTGTTCTGGACCATATTCGTTAATTAAAGCTAATGCCTCTTTAAAATTGTTGACCAAAATGGAAGTTGAATTTTCAATAGCTTTTACCGCAATATCCTTTCTTAGCAGATCTTCAAGTTGTTTCTTAAGTGCTACAGAAACATTTTCAATCATTTTTTTTGAAGTACTAACCAAGACTACCTGACTATCTATTCCGTGTTCTGCTTGACTTAATAAATCAGAAGCCACAAACGATGCGTTAGCAGAATCATCTGCCATGACTAACAATTCACTTGGACCTGCAGGCATGTCTATGGCTACTCCATATTTGGTTGCCATTTGTTTTGCAACAGTAACGAACTGATTTCCAGGTCCAAATATTTTATAAACTTTCGGAATGGTTTCTGTTCCAAAGGTTAATCCAGAAATTGCTTGGATTCCTCCTACTTTATAAATGCTGGTTACACCACAAAGATTGGCAGCATATAAAATTTCACTAGCAATATTACCTTCTTTATTTGGAGGTGAACACATTATTATTTCTTGACAACCTGAAAGTTTTGCAGGAATAGCTAACATCAAAACTGTTGAAAAGAGTGGTGCTGTTCCACCTGGTATGTATAAACCAACTTTTTGTATGGGTCTTTTTTCTTGCCAACAAACTACTCCAGGCATGGTTTCTTGATACACACTTTCAGATTGTTGTGCCTTATGAAATTTTTCAATATTGCTAGCGGCCAATTGAATGGCCTCTTTTAATTCATTAGAGACCTTTTGAACTGCAGTATTAATTTCATCTTCAGTAACAACTAATGAAGAAAGTGAAACCTTATCAAATTGTTTCGTATATTTTCTTACAGCCTGATCACCATTGCTCTGAACATCCTCAAAAACTTGATTTACAATTGTTTCAATTTCATTAAATGTTTGTGTAGGTCTTTTTAAAATTTCAGACCATTGATTTTTTCTAGGATATATTATATTTTTCATTACAAAACCATTTTTTCAATTGGACAAACTAAAATTCCCTCTGCACCTTTTTCTTTTAATTCATCAATAATTTCCCAAAATTGATATTTACTAATTACAGAATGAACAGAACTCCAACCTTCTTCAGCAAGGGGTAAAACCGTTGGACTTCTCATTCCTGGTAAAGCTTTTAAAATGTCTTGTAGTTTATTATTTGGGGCATTCATCAAAACATATTTTGAGTTTCTGCCTTTTAAAACAGATTCTATTCTAAATTCGAATTTCTTTAAAATACGCTGCTTTTCATTTGATAGTTTTGGTGATATTGCCAATACAGCTTCCGATTCAAGTAATATGGCTACCTCTTTCAAATTATTTTTAAATAAGGTGCTACCACTAGAAACAATATCACAAATTCCATCAGCTAATCCAATATTGGGTGCTATTTCAACAGAACCATTAATAATGTGAACGTCTGTGCTTATTCCTTTATCTATTACATATTTTTTTACAGTATTTGGATAGGAAGTAGCGATTTTTTTATTCGTAAAAAAGTCAAAACCTGTATAGGTTTCATTTTTTGAAATTGCTAAAGAAACTTTACATTTTGAAAAACCCAAACGTTGTGTAAATTGAATACCCTCACCTTTTTCAACAAGTACATTTTCACCAATAATAGCAATATCTACAACACCATCTTTTAAGTACTGAGGAATATCACCATTTCTCAAATAAAAAACCTCTAAAGGAAAGTTTCTAGCTGAAGCTTTGAGTTGATCTTTTCCATTATCTATGGAAATTCCACAGTCTTTAATAATTTTTAAGGAGTCTTCATTTAATCTTCCTGATTTTTGAATTGCAATTCTTAATGTTGTCATAATAATAGACCGATAGTTCGGTTAATTTTTAAAATAATTGAGAAAATCTAAAAGAGTTTTATAAACAATAAACCCGTTTGATTGTCTCAAACGGGTTAATAATATCTTGAATTTAATCAATACATTTTTACTTCGCCTGAGCCGAATGATAAAAATGATGATGATGGTTTTGATTAAATTTCATGTCTTACTTTGTCAAGCAAATTTTGCAATTTTATTTATTGATAACCAAACGAATTCCTTTATTTATTTGTTAAAAAAAATATTTTTATGATATTCTAATATTTTGAATTAAAATTTTAATAATCTCATTAAAAAATAACTTTTATTTTAAATTTTGTAAAATAAAATCAACTGTTTTATTAGTGTTATTGTTAACGAAAAAAGAATCTGTTAAATGTTTAGCAGGAATTGCATACTTATTTAAAATCATATAATTAATAGCTTCAGAAAATTCTAGTGATACTTTCCCTGTGATTAATAAGTTTAAATCTTTACCACTTTGATAATAATCATAAATTTTTTTCAAGCCTGAAAGATATAAATAATCTTTTGTAAAACCGCCACCTCTGTGAGCACGTACAGATATATAAAATGCCTCTTCTCTGTCTAAATCATAGGTATTATGGAGTAATCTAAAGGTTTTAGAAAATGAATAGCCTTTTGCTAAACTATCAACAGACAAAACCCTGTATGATAATTCTTTTAATCTTTTTACTGTAAGATTACCAGACATGTACTCACTAAATACAGCAAGTCCCTCCTGAGTTTCTTCATTGTTAGGAAATCCATGAGAAAATATTTTCAAAGGATGTAAAATACCATTCATGGTTGTTACCATATGAACTCCAATTTCATGATTAGTTAAAATCTTTATTTGATTGTCTGAGAAAATATGATTTGAGTTAAGTACTAATGATTTATTACTATTCGAAACCATAGCAATAGCACCTATTTTGGCTGATTTTTTTATTTCATAAGAAAAATCATAATTTTTTGAATATGCTTTAAAAAAAGGGATGCTTTGATCTGCAGTATATTTGGGCTTGAATTTCTCTGAATTATAATTTTCATTCTCAAAATGAAGAATAAATTTTGCATTTTCAACATCTTGCTCCGTGGGAGTTCCAAAAGACCTAAGACTATTGTAGTAAAACCTCTTTCCTTTCCCTATGGTTTCTATACATTGAATCAACCCTGAATAAAAATAAATCAATTCTTCATAAAAATCCTTAAGTACTTTATCTTCAATAGAGGTAATCGATAACTTGAAAAACTCTTTATGTAAGTTAAATTTATCAAAATCTCTTTTTGGATAGATAAAACATGGGTCTGTGAGATATTTAGAATTAAAAAACTTATCTTTTTCAGATTCAATATTAATAGGATTTACATAGTTTAAAAGTTCAATTTTTTTAACAAGTTCATCTATACGAGAATCAATTTTAAACAAATTTTTATTTACTAGGGTACCAGAGTTTATCATAATTTAGTAACTGTATGAATATTATAAATTTTTTAACTTATGACGTTCATAAAAAGCATATGCATGTTTATTTAATTGATTTTTGAGGTGTGTTTCAATAGTGTCTATAATATCAGGGTAGAGTATTTGCTCTAATTCATCACAATATATTTTAGCGACTTCTGTTGCTAAAACAAGTGTGTTTTTAAAATTCTGGGTTATGTATTTCAAAAAATAGCCATTGCCTTGAAAAGTATCATTAATTTTTGAGGTGGATACAATCCCATTATTAAATGGAGTTATTTCTAAAATTTTCCTCCAGGATTCAATATCTTCTCCAAACCTATTTTCATCAACGTTTGAAGTTCCTAAATTCCAAGTTGGCACTTCTCGATCCCAACGCTTCCAGTTATAACTGTGCATATCATATACTATGGCTACTTCAAATAAACTCTCAATTTTTTGAATTAATGCATAAACAACCTTGTAGAAATTATGATGTTTTGATAAGCTTTTTTGTTTAGTTTTTATTGACAAAGAAGAACGCCATAATTTTTTTTTCCAAGCATCATCATATATAGCAGCTTCAGGAGATCTATTGAGATCATATTCAAATCTTGAATCAATTCCTGCAATCACTATTGGGTGTGATTGAATCATTGTTTTTGTTGCTGGATCTTCCTCATACCATCTTTCATATTGAGTATGAATACAATTACTCCATAATTCTTTTCTAAACTGATGCCCATTATGAACTGCTGCACATACATAATGAACATATTGATCAATTTTGATACTAAATGAATAATCATCAGAAACTGCGTGAAAAATTTCCTGATTATTAATTTTATCTATAATTTCATTAATTGACAACCGTAACATCATGCTTCGTTTACCATTCTTTTTAAATCAGTTTTTCTTTTAAAAGCTGCATTTCTCTCCAAAACTTTACTTTCCATGAAATCTACTACTTTTTCTTGAAGTTTTGTTTTATAAACTTTATTAATGTAGGTAATACCTCCTGGGCTCATAACATTTACTTCCACAAGTTTACCACCTATAACGTCTATGCCTACAAAATATAATCCATCTTTTAATAATCTAGGTCCTATTTTTTGACATAATAATTTTTCTTGTTTTGTTAATTTATGCTTTGCAACTGTTCCACCTGCAGATACATTAGATCTGTGATCTTTTTTTCCTGGAATTCTCCTCATTGCCCCAATAGGATTACCGTTTAGAATTAAAATTCTTACGTCTCCCTTATCTGCACCCTCAATATATTCTTGAAGTATTACATAATCTGAAGTTCCATCTTTTTTATGAATATAAAAATCTAGCAATGAATTTATATTTCCCATAGCAGATTTTTCAATCAAAATAACACCAGAACCACCAAAACCGTCTAGTGGTTTCAAAATCATTTTATCAGATGGGGATTCTTCAATTATTTTAATCAAATAATTTTTATTCTTGGAAACATGGGTTACAGGAATAATTTCATTATTAGGATCTTCAAAAGCTGCTGTATACAACTTGTTATTTGCTTCCCTTAAACCTCGTACTGAATTGATGATAAAAACATCATCTTTAACTGAATCTAAAAAATTTAACATCAATGGATCAAGTGGAGGTTCAGCTCTCATAAAAATAACATCAAATCCAGCAATAGGTAACATTTCCTCTCTTGTTGTGGTATTCTTATAAAAAGATTTAATGTTTACAGAAACTTTTTCAGTCCTATTCAATATGGTGCAAAAAGCACTTGTTACACTGTTCCTAATCGTCAGATTAGAGGGAGTACATATGGCAACCCCATGATTTCTTTTCATACATTCATGAATTAACGTGAGAGAAGTATCATTTTCTGGAGATTTTATACTTTCCCAGGGGTACATTAAAAAACAAACATTCATTTCAATAAATTTATATAATCAATTAATTTTTTTCATAATTTTCATCCCAGTTTTTCTGTTTAGGAATTCCTAATTTACCTACAGATTTAGCAACTAACATAGAAACGGAAGCATCACCAGTAACGTTAACTACTGTTCTGCACATATCTAAAGGCCTGTCTACTGCAAAAATAAGAGCCAAACCTGCTTCAGGAATACCTGCATATCCTAATACACCTACTAACATGACCATACCAGCACCTGGAACTGCAGCAGAACCTATAGAGGCTAATGTAGCTGTAGCAATAATTCCTAATTGTGTGCCAAAAGATAAATCCATACCAAATGCTTGCGCTATAAAAACAGCTGCAACGGCTTGATATAAACTTGTTCCATCCATGTTTATAGTAGCTCCTATTGGTAAAACAAAACTTGCAACTTCTTCTTCTACACCAATATGTTCGGTAACTCTTTCCATAGTTACGGGTAGTGTTGCTGCACTAGAGCTAGTAGAAAATGCCAATAATTGTGCAGGTGAAATAGCTTTCATAAAAAAGCTTGGTCTTTTTTTTGTAAAAACAAAAACTAGGATATTGTAAATAATAATCATAAGGGCAAGTCCTAAAATCACAGTTAAAGCATACCAAGCTAAGGCTTTAAATAAATCTACACTAGGTGATTCTGCTATTAATGCTGCCAATAAAGCAAATACACCATAGGGAGCAGCTAACATAATTAAATCTACCATCTTTAAAATGACTTCATTTAAACCGTCAAAGAAACTTTTAACCGTCTTACCTTTCTCCTCTGGAATTAAAATTAATCCGATTCCAAAGAAAACAGCAAAGAAAATAACTTGCAGCATATTTCTGTTACTTGTAGCTGCTGAAAAAATATTTTGAGGCACTAAATCAATCAATGCTTGCAATGGACCGCTTTCCTTTTGCTTTGAAGCTTCCTCCTTATATTTAGTAGTGTTATTACTATACCCATCTACTAATTCTGTTCTTGTTTTATCAGAAATAGAATTTCCAGGTTTTATAATATTAACTAGAACTAAACCAATAGAAACAGCAATGACAGTTGTTATGATATAAATAATGATGGTTCTTCCACCCATTTTAGATAATTTAGAAATATCTTTTAAATCAGATACTCCCTTAATTAAAGCTGCTAAAATAAGAGGAATGGCAATTAATTTTAAAGAGTTTATAAATATCGTACCAAATGGTTTAATCCAATCTTTTATAAATTCTTTTCCAAATTCAAAATTAGTCATTACAAGAGCAAAGAGAACTCCTAACGCCATACCAATTAATATTTTCCAATGCAGTGCTAGTTTTTTCATTTAAATATTTTATAATTATTTTAGTCTTGAAAGATAATTAAAATCCTAATATATATTCTTTTTAATCTTATCTAGTTTTCCCTTTTTTATCATTAAGTAATCCTCTATTTTTGCTCCTAATATTATTTTAAATGGAGAAATTAAAAGCACGTTGGGGTATTACTTCAAATATTCAAATAGTTCTAATTTTTATTGTTTTTGCTATAAATGGTTCTTTTGCAGCTTGGGTTGCAGAACCTGTAATGTCTCTACTAGGAATTTATAAAACATCTATAAGTGTTTACATATATTGGCCCATAAGGATAATAATTATTTTTCCTATATACCAATTAACACTTCCTTTAGTTGGTTTCTTATTTGGTCAATTTAAATTTTTCTGGAGTTTTGAGGAGAAATTTTTGAGTAGAATTGGTCTTGGTTTTCTTTTCAAAAAAGAAAAATAATCTATGAATTTTGAGGTTTTTTTAAAAAATATAGAGGTTTTAAAAAATACTCAATTGCCGGGTATTGAAGCTCAATTTAAATTAGCTCCAAAAATGCGTTTGGAATACAACGCCAAAAGAATTGAAGCCAATAATCCAAAAATTGCTGCTGTTTTAGCACTTTTTTATCCAAATGACAAGAATACAGTTTCCTTACTACTTACAAAAAGAGCAAAGTATAATGGTACTCATTCAGGTCAAGTAAGTTTTCCAGGAGGAAAAGTTGAAAAATCAGATCTCAATCTCAAAGAAACTGCACTCAGAGAAACTTTCGAAGAGGTAGGTGTTTTACAAGAAAAAATTGATATTGTACGAGAGATTACAGAGGTTTATATTCCTCCTAGTAATTTTTCAGTCACTCCTTATATTGGTTTATTAAATAATAAGCCATTATTTAAATTAAATTCTGAAGTTGCTAAAATTATAGAGATTCCATTTTCTGATCTACTAGATGATTCTAGGTTAGCAAGTATCTCAATTACAAATTCTTATATGAAAGAAACTTCTGTACCATGTTTTAATTTTGATGGTTCAATTATATGGGGAGCAACAGCAATGATATTGAGTGAAATTAAAGAGCTAGTAAAAAATATGAAACCATAAATTCTTTCGTACTTTAGCAAGTAATTATTAAAACAATTAGAACGAATGCCTTTATTTAAAAAGAATCCTTTTGGTCATATTTTATGGATTAAAAAAATGCTGATCAGAATTCTTGGTGTTATTTCACACAGCCGTTATAGAAGTTTTAATAATTTACAAATTGAAGGTTCTGAAGTTTTAAGAAATATTCCGGAAAATAATGTTCTTTTCATTTCTAATCATCAAACATATTTTGCAGATGTTGCAGCTATGTTTCATGTTTTTAATGCATCTCTAAAAGGTAGAGATGATAGTATTAAAAACATTGGATACATATGGAACCCAAAACTAAACTTATATTATATCGCTGCAGGGGAAACTATGCGTTCAGGTATATTACCAAAAATATTTGCTTATACTGGCTCAGTATCTATAGATAGAACCTGGAGAAGTGCTGGTGAAAATGTAAATAGACAGGTGAAAATGTCGGATATTTCAAATATAAGTAAGGCTTTAGATGATGGGTGGGTGATTACATTTCCTCAAGGCACAACTACGCCTTTTAAACCTATTAGAAGAGGAACTGCACATATTATCAAAACCTACAAACCCACTGTAGTTCCAATAGTTATTGATGGATTTAGACGTTCTTTCGATAAAAAAGGTTTGATGATAAAAAAAAGAAATGTACTTCAATCAATGGTTATAAAAGAACCACTAAAAATCGATTATGAAAATGATGAAATTTCCGATATTGTTACTAAAATTGAATATGCCATAGAACAACATCCTTCTTTTTTAAAGGTTATTTCTACAAATGATTATGCTAAGCAGGAAGAAGAATTGAATAAGCAACGTAAATTTTGGAACATTTAAATTATATTTTAAATATTATAATATAAACTTATAGTTTTTACTATTTTTATAGTAAATTCTTATAAATGACTATTACACAATTAAAATATGTCCTTTCTGTAGCTGAACATAAAAATTTTACTGTAGCGGCAGAGCATAGTTTTGTCACACAACCAACTTTGAGTATGCAAATTCAAAAGCTAGAAGATCAATTTGATATTCAAATATTTGATAGATCCAAAAAACCTATTGAATTAACTGACATTGGTAAAAAAATTGTTGAACAAGCCAAAATCATAGTTAATGAAAGTAATAGAATAACGGATATCGTACATCAACACAAAAGATATGTTGGAGGTGAATTTAGGTTGGGAATTATCCCTACAGTTATGCCAACATTATTACCCATGTTCTTGAGTAACTTTACAAAAAAATATCCAAAAGTAAAATTGATTATTGAAGAATTAACTACAGAGGAAATTATTAAGAAGATACTTGATAATAACTTAGATGCAGGGCTAACAGCTACTCCTCTTGAAAATGAATTCATAAAAGAAAGCCCTCTTTATTATGAACCCTTTGTTGGCCTAACACCGCAAGAACATCGTTTGTATAAAAAAAATCAAATTGAAATTGATGATTTAGAAATGGAAGATATTTTATTACTCGAGGATGGACATTGTTTTAAAGATAATATTATTAATCTATGCAGAAATTACAAAATCAATAATAATAAAGGTTTTCAACTTGAAAGTGGAAGTTTTGACACGTTAATAAAACTATCAAAAGAGGGATTAGGAATGACTCTTCTTCCCTACTTACACACCCTAGATTTAAATGAAAAAGATAAGACTTTATTGAAAGAATTTAAGTCTCCAAAACCAGCCAGAGAGATTAGTTTAATATATCACAAAACACAATTAAAAATTCAATTAATTGAGGCTTTAAAAAATACAATTGACGGTGTTGTTAGGGGAGCAATTTCTTTTAGTGATGTAGAAATTGTAAGTCCTTTGAAAAATAACTAAGTTTAATTTTTATACATTTTTTCTCTTAATTCTTTTACCTTAGTATCATTTAAATACTCGTCAAAAGTTGAATATCTATCTATAACACCATTAGGTGTTAATTCAATAATTCTGTCAGCAACTGTTTGCGCAAATTCATGATCATGTGTTGAAAACAATACTGTTCCAGAAAAGTTAATTAGTGAATTATTTAAAGCTTGAATAGATTCTAGGTCTAAATGATTAGTTGGTTCATCTAATATTAAAATATTAGCTCTTTTCATCATCATTTTAGAAAGCATGCATCGTACTTTTTCCCCTCCAGAAAGAACATTACTTTTCTTGAGAGCTTCTTCACCTGAGAAGATCATTTTACCAAGAAATCCTCTTAAAAACACTTCTTCTCTTTCTTCTTCAGTTTTAGCATATTGTCTTAACCAATCTACCAGGTTAAGACTTCCATCTTTAAAATAAGATGAGTTGTCGAGTGGCAAATAGGATTGTGTAGTAGTTACACCCCAATCAAATTTTCCAGAATCAGCAACAGTATTTCCTGCTATTATTTCATAAAAAGCTGAAATTGCTTTAGAATTCTTTGAAATCACAGCCACCTTATCACCTTTGTTTAAGTTTATATGAATATCATTGAATAAAAGACCTTCTGAATTTGATTTTGAAAGTCCATCAATATTTAAAATTTGATCACCTGCCTCTCTTTCACTTTTAAAAATGATTGCAGGATATCGTCTACTAGAAGGTTTAATATCATCTACATTTAATTTTTCGATCATTTTTTTTCTACTGGTCGCCTGTTTTGATTTTGCAACATTAGCAGAAAAACGTCTTATAAAATCCTCTAACTCTTTCTTTTTGTCTTCTGCTTTTTTATTTTGTTGAGCTCTTTGTTTGGCTGCTAGTTGGGAAGATTCATACCAAAAAGTATAATTGCCCGAATAATGATTTATTTTACCAAAATCAATATCTGAAATATGAGTGCATACTGCATCTAAAAAGTGACGGTCATGGGATACAACAATGACTGTATTATCAAAATTTGCTAAAAAATTTTCTAGCCAAGCTATGGTTTCAAAATCTAAATCATTTGTTGGTTCATCCATGATTAATACGTCCGGATTACCAAATAATGCTTGAGCTATTAAAACTCTTACCTTTTGTTTACCATCCAATTCGCTCATTAGAGTGTAATGCAAATCTTCTTTAATTCCTAAATTAGAAAGCATAGCAGCTGCGTCAGAATCTGCATTCCAACCATTCATTTCTTCAAAAGTTACCTGTAGTTCACCAATTTTATCAGCATTTTCATCTGAATAATCTGCATACAATGCATCTATTTGAGATTTAATTGCAAAAAGATCTTTATTACCCATTACAACTGTTTCTAGAACAGGAAATTCATCAAAAGCATAGTGATCTTGCGTCAATACTGACATTCTTTTACCTGCTTCTAAAGACACATGACCTGAAGTAGGCTCCATTTTCCCCGAAATTATTTTTAAAAAAGTAGATTTACCTGCACCATTTGCACCTATAACACCATAACAATTTCCGTTTAAAAATTTTGTATTTACTTCGTCGAATAATATACGTTTACCAAACTGAACTGATAAATTTGAAACTGATAACATTTTTAATTTTTCTTAAATTCCGTGCAAAAATAGTAAATACATTTATGTTTTGACTTAAAAATAAGGGATGATTAATCATAAAAACATTGATTTTGAAATTTAGATTGAATGCTCTGTTTTAACAAGCTATTAACAAGTTTCACTAAATTAGATATGTATTTTTGTGGGAGAATGAGGGTATATTCAAAATTTAGTCAATCAATTACTTTGTTAATATTGGTAAGTATTACCGTATTACTTGGATGTAACAACGCTCCAGTTTGTAATAGTACTTATTTTGGTGGTAAAATTATAAATCCCAAATCTAATTGTATCATCTTATTTGAAAATGAAATTCCAGTAGACACTTTTTATTTAGATAAAAATAACACCTTCTTAGGGGAGATACCTACTTTACAAGAAGGTTTATTTAATTTTAAACATGGTAATGAACAACAATATATTTATCTAGAACCCAAGGATAGTCTTTTAATTAGGTTAAACACTTGGAATTTTGATGAAACTTTGGTGTTTAGTGGAAAAGGTGCTGAAAGAAATAATTTATTAATCGATAGTTTTTTAGAATCTGAAAAAGAAAGGAAAATTTTTTACGAATACTATGATTTACCTCCCTCTGAATTTAGTACCAAAGTTGCCCAAGTAGAAAAAATTAAATTAGATAGATACAATAATTACATAAAAAGCCATCCGGAAGAGTCTGATAAATTTAACAACATTTTAAAGACAGCACTAACCTTTCCATTATATTCAAAAATAGAAAATTATCCGTTAGCCCACTCCGCTAGAATAAACGATAACGAACATTCTAACATAAGTGAGAATTTCTACAAACATAGAGAATACATTTCTCTTGATAATGATTCATTAATGTTTTTCTATGCCTACAGAGATTATGTACTAAGCAATCTATATAATAAAGTTAATTCTCTTGGATATGATCTTAATTCAGACGAATTTACAGTTAATCTTCTAAAAGCAATATCTACAGAATTAAATGATGAAAACTCTAAAAACTCTATGTTGAGAAAAATTTTCATCAGACATTTTTACTGGAAGTCTTCAAGAAATATTAATAAAAATATTGTAAATACATATCTTGATCTATCCACAAATTTACAGGATAAAAAATTAATAGCTAATTTGACTTCTGATGTTAAAAAAATTGAAGAAGGGGTAGTTATCAATAATTTCAATATTATAGATTATAACAAATCACCAAAATCAATAAAAAAGTTAATCAAAAATAAAAAAAGTGTTTTATACTTTTGGAATCCTGAGTATTTAGGAAAAGACTTTATAGCAAGTAGAATTAAATACTTATCTAAAAAATATCCCGATTTAAAATTTATAGGTGTAAAAATTGCTGGAAATAATAAAGACAGAATTTTAAAATTAGATATTAAATCCCAATATTATTTAGAATCCAGTAGCAAGGCTAGTTCATTCTTAACCAGTAAATTACCCAGAACTATTTTAATAAATAAAAAAGGTGTAGTCATCAATTCTTATGCATCACTATCTTCAAGAAATATTTTTAATCAAATAGAAGAATTAGCAAACAACTAAATTACAGTAGGCTTTATTTTATTTATGGTACATTTGCACGATTTTTATTAAAAATAATATTCTTTAAAAATCAAGTCGTAATATAAATTAGGATTTACAGGTGGGCGTCTGTGGATCGAAAAAACACAGTATGTCAACATTTTTAGAATTAGGTTTAAAAGAACCTATCAACAAAGCATTAACAGATTTAGGATATGAAAAACCAACTGTTATTCAAGAAAAAGCTATTCCACAAATCATAACCTCAACTGACGATTTAAAAGCTTTTGCACAAACAGGTACTGGTAAAACAGCTGCATTTAGTCTTCCAATATTAGAATTGGCCGATGATACTAAGAAAAACACTCAAGCTATCATTTTATCACCAACAAGAGAATTAGCTGTTCAAATTGGTAATAACATCAAAGAATTTGCCAAATACATGCCAAATATAAAGGTAGTTACGGTTTATGGAGGTGCTAATATTGAAGAACAAATAAGAGGATTGAAAAGAGGAGCTCAAATTGTAGTTGGAACTCCAGGAAGAACTGTAGATTTAATAAACCGAAGAGCCTTAAAGCTAGGAAATATTGAATGGCTTGTGCTAGATGAAGCAGATGAAATGTTAAATATGGGATTCAAGGATGAGCTTGATAAGGTACTTGATGCTACACCCGAAACAAAACAAACGTTACTGTTTTCAGCTACTTTTCCAAGAGAAGTTGAAGCAATTGCTAAGAACTACATGACAAAACCTGTAGAAATTACTTCAGGTCAGAAAAATACAGGTTCTGATGATGTAAGTCATGAATATTATCTAGTAACTGAAAGAACTCGTTATCAAGCTTTGAAAAGGATTGCCGATTTAAATCCAAATATCTACGCTATTATCTTTTGTAGAACTAGACGAGAAACTCAAGAAGTTTCCGATAATTTAATAAAAGACGGATACAATGCAGACGCTCTGCACGGTGAATTATCTCAAGCACAGCGTGATTCTGTAATGGGTAAATTCAGAAAGAAAACTGTTCAAATATTAGTGGCTACAGATGTTGCTGCTCGTGGGTTAGATGTAAACAGTCTAACACATGTTATCAATCATAAATTACCAGATCAAATAGAAAATTATACCCATAGAAGTGGTAGAACTGGTAGGGCTGGAAAGACAGGAATTTCTATTGCTTTAGTTAGCAATAAAGAAAAAGGTAGAATTGGGGCCATAGAACGTATTATTAAGAAAAAGTTTGTTCAAGGGAAAGTACCCAGTGGAAAAGAGATTTGCCAAAATCAATTGATGCATTTAATTGACAAAGTAAATGCTATTGAAGTAAAACAAAGCGAAATTGAAGATTTCTTACCTAGCATCTATGAAAAATTAGAGGGATTAAGTAGAGAAGAGTTAATTCAGAAATTTGTTTCATTAGAATTTAACTCCTTTCTCTCTTACTATGAAAATGCAAGAGATTTAAATGATCTATCTTCAAAGGACACTGGAAGAAATGGCCGAGGTTCAAATGAAAATATGACTCGTTTTTTTATAAATATTGGTAGAAAAGATAGCCTAAACCCTGCGAGGTTAATAGGACTTATAAACGATCAAAAAATTACTGATAATATAGAAATTGGTGCTATAGACATTTTAGACACCTTTTCATTTTTTGAAATCGATAAAAAATTTGAAGAGCAAACATTAAATTCTTTTTCTGAAAATCAACCTGAGTTTAGTGGTAGAGGAGTAAATATAGAAATTACTAAAAAAGAACGTGGCGGTGGAAGAAGACGCGGAGGTAAAAGACCATTTGGTAATAAAGATGGTGGTGGTTTTGGTAGACGTATAAACTCAGAAAAATCATCTGGAGGTAGAAGAAGTGAAAACAACAATAAGAATAAAAGCTCAAGCAGACGAGGCGGTGATAGACCAGACAGAAACTCTAACAATGACAGAAAGCCATCTGGCTTTGGAAGAAAAAGAAGAGAAAGAAGATAATTTTATAAAAAAATCTCATCAGAATAATGATGAGATTTTTTTGTACTAATTTGATATTATCTGCAATGAAAATTAAATTTTTCTATTCCTGCATCATTGTAGTAGCAATCTTTTTGTAAGTGCCATTTTCCAATAATTCTCTGATTGCAGTAAATGCTTCAATAGTTTCATCTATGTCAACTTGTGTATGTGTAGCTGTGGGAATTAATCTAAGTATTATTAAACCCTTCGGAATTACTGGATACACTACTATAGAACAAAAAACACCATGATTCTCCCTTAAATCATGAACTAAAGCCATAGCTTCAGGAACATCTCCTTTTAAGAAAACTGGAGTAATACATGTTTGTGTAGTTCCTAAATCGAAACCAGCTGAACGTAAACCAGATTGTAATGAATTGGTATTTTGCCATAATTTATCTTTTAATTCTGGCATAGTACGAATCATATCTAAACGCTTCAGAGCTCCTTTTACCATTGCCATAGGTAAGGTTTTAGCAAAAGTTTGAGAACGCATATTGTATTGTAAAAACTGAATCACATCTTTATCTCCTGCTAAGAAAGCTCCAATACCTGCCATAGATTTTGCAAAAGTTGCAAAATAAACATCTATATCATCTTGGACTCCTTGTTCATAACCAGTACCTCTACCTCCTTCTCCTAATGTTCCAAACCCATGTGCGTCATCTACTAATAATCTAAAATTATATTTCTTCTTTAAAGCTACAATTTCTTTTAAACGACCTTGTTCTCCACGCATTCCGAAAACTCCTTCTGAGATTGCTAATATCCCCCCTCCTGTTTTTTCCGCCATTTTAACAGCTCGTTTCATGTTTTTTTCAAAACTTTCCATATCATTATGTCTGTAAACAAAACGTTTACCTGGATGTAAGCGAACACCATCTATAATACAAGCGTGTGTATCTACGTCATATACTATAATATCATTTTTACCAACTAAAGCATCTATAGCCGACATAATTCCTTGATATCCAAAATTTAATAAATAGGCTTTTTCTTTACCTACAAACTCTGCACATTCATTTTCTAATTGTTCATGAAATTTTGAATGACCAGACATCATTCTGGCACCCATAGGATAGGCCATTCCGTGCTCTATAGCTGCCTCACCATCAACTTTTAAAACTTCAGGATGATTGGCTAAACCTAAATAATCATTCACACTCCAAGTAATAACTTTTTTCCCATTAAAAACCATTCTATTAGAAATTGGACCTTCTAACTTAGGAAAAACAAAGTATCCTTCAGCTTTATCAGCCCAATTACCTAGTGGTCCTTTATCTTCTTTAATTCTAGTAAATAAATCGTTTGTCATTATCTAAAGTATTTATACTATCACTTTTAAGCCTGCAAAGTAACTGAATTTTGAGGAGTTAATCAAATAAAAAAAAACAGAAAAGAGGGCTAAAGAATAAAAAAACAAATTAAAATTTTACAAGTTATATGTGTATTGAGGGTTTGTTTTGAGGCATATTAGGATCATAAAAACCTTGTTCTTTCATCCAATCATCACTATAAATTTTACTCATATAACGTGAGCCATGATCAGGAAAAATTAAAACTACAAAACTATCTTTATTAAACATTCCTTTATTAGCATACTGTTCTGTAGCCTGCATGATGGCTCCACAGGTGTACCCTGGAAAGATCCCTTCTTTTTTAATGATATCTCTAGCTTTGTAGGCAGCATCCTTGTCAGTTACTTTTTCATATACATCGATGATAGAAAAATCGGTTGCAGTAGGAATTAAATTTTTACCCAATCCTTCAATTTTATATGGCTTGATTTCGTTTTTATCTAATTTTCCAGTTTCGTGATATTTTTTCAAGACAGATCCTACAGCGTCTACACCCAGAATTTTGATATTTGGATTTTGTTCTTTTAAGAATTTACCGGATCCTGAAATAGTTCCACCAGTTCCACTAGCCACAACTAAATGTGTGATTTTTCCATTTGTTTGTTCCCAAATTTCAGGACCTGTTGTGGCATAATGAGCTTCAATATTTAAACTATTAAAATATTGATTTATGTAAACAGAATTTGGAGTTTCTTTATGAATTCTTTTGGCTACTTCATAGTAAGATCTAGAATCATCAACAGGAACATTAGCTGGACATACAAATACTTCTGCACCCATTGCTCTTAATCCATCTATCTTATCTAATGAAGACTTATCACTTACGGCTAACTTACACTTATAGCCTTTTACCATAGCTATCATTGCTAAAGAAAATCCGGTATTACCAGAAGTTGTTTCAACAATAGTACTACCAGGCTTTAAAATACCTTTTTTCTCGGCATTTTCTACTATATGTAAAGCTATTCTATCTTTTTGGGATTGACCTGGATTAAACATTTCTAATTTAGCAAAATACTCTCCAGGAAATTTTTTAGTTATCACATTTAACTGAACCATAGGGGTTTGTCCTACTAGTTCTATCAAATTTTTATAAATACCCTCGTTTCTAATCATTACAATTTAGTTACTAAAACTGTTAAATTTATTTATATTTTATTTTCTAAAGCCAATAAAAAAGTATAATCAATTGCTGTCTCTTTCAAAGCATCAAAACGACCAGAGGCACCGCCGTGTCCTACATCCATATTTGTGTGAAGTAATAAAGTATTCTTATCCGTTTTTAACTCTCTAAGTTTAGCAACCCATTTAGCTGGCTCCCAATATTGAACTTGACTGTCAAAATATCCTGTTGTTACTAACATATTTGGATACTCTTTTGGAGTTACTTGATCATAAGGTGAATAAGACAACATATAATCATATGCTTCTTTTTCTTTTGGGTTTCCCCATTCATCAAACTCACCAGTAGTAAGGGGTATAGACTCGTCTAGCATAGTAGAAATAACATCTACAAAAGGAACAGCTGCTATAATTCCGTTATATAATTCTGGATTTAAATTACTGACTGCCCCTACTAAAAGACCACCTGCAGATCCACCCATCGCATACAAATGTTTAGCAGAGGTGTACTTATTATTAATTAAATATTTAGAACAATCTATAAAATCAAAAAATGTATTTTTTTTATTCATCATTTTTCCATCGTTATACCATTCTCTACCTAAATATTGTCCACCCCTGATATGAGCTACAGCATAAACAAAGCCTCTGTCTAACAAACTTAATCGTGTAGAAGAAAATCCATCAGAAATGGTATATCCATAAGACCCGTAGGCATATTGTAGTAATGGTGTGTTTTTATTTAATTCAGTGTCTTTGTGATATACAAGTGAAATAGCAATTTTTTTTCCATCTCTAGCTGTCGCCCATACACGTTCGCTCTTGTAATTATTTTTATCAAACTTACCACCCAAAACCTCTTGTTCTTTTTTGATTTCTTTTGTTTGATTTTTCATATTAAAATCAATCACAGAGTTTGGAGTTGTCATGGAATTGTATGAGTAACGAATAATATCGGTATCAAATTCAGGGTTTGCATATACTCCTGCAGAATATGTTTCTTCATCAAATGGTAAATAATAATCTTCTTTGCCATCCCAAGTTTTAATCCTAATCTTTCCTAATCCTTGTTCTCTCTCCTCGATAACTAAATAATTTTTGAATATGGATACATCCTCAAGTAAAGTTTCTTTTCTGTGAGGAATAACATCTACCCAATTCTCTTTAGTTGTTTTGTTGATTGGAGTTTTCATCAATTTAAAATTGGTTGCATCATCTTTATTGGTTTGTATATAAAAATAATCACCATAATGGGAAAGACTATATTCTAAATTATCTTCTCTAGGTTGAATAACCCTCCAATCTCCATAGGGATTATCTGCAGAAATAATTCTAAATTCAGAGGACAAGGTACTTGAACTACCTATAACAATAAATTTATGAGATTTAGTCTTGTATACATAAGTACTATACGTTTCATCTTTTTCTTCGAAAACAACTTCGTCTTCAGAAGCGTCTGTTCCTAGTATATGTCTGTAAATTGAAGAACTACGGAGTGTTAAAGGATCTTTTTTTGTGTAAAAAAGAGTTTTGTTATCATTTGACCATACAGATCCACCTGTGGTATTTTCTATTATATCAGTTAATAAATTCCCTGTTTCTAGATTTTTAATTTGAATGGTGTATTGTCTTCTACTAACTGTATCTGTTGCAAATGCAACCAATTTATTATCTGGACTAACATTAAGAGCACCTAATTGAAAATACTCATACTCTTGTGCTTCTTTGTTCACATCAAAAAGAATTTCTTCATCTACTTCCAAACTTTCTTTTTTTCTAGAATAAATAGGGTACTGACTTCCCTTTTCAAAACGAGTTATGTAAAAATAATTATTTCTAAAATAAGGAACTGAGGTGTCATCTTCTTTTATTCTACCTTTCATCTCCTCAAAAAGCTCTTTTTGAAAATTATTTGTTGAAGCTGTTACTTTATCAAAATACTCATTTTCAGAATTTAAATATGCCTCAACTTTCTGTGTCTGGACATCTTTGTTTTTTGCTGTTTTTTGTTCATCAGTTAAACGCATCCAAAAATAATTATCTATTCTAGTTGAATTATGAATGGTTAGTGATTTTGCTTGTTTTTCTGCACTAGGTGCTTTCAAATCGTCTGTACTCATGTGTTTATCTGATTTACATCCGGATGCAAAAATAATACTTATTAATACACTTAACTTTAAAATTTGGTTCATTTTTAAAAAGGGTTTTTATTGAATATTTTTTCATATTTAAATTAAGTAAAAAAGAGCTTTTTCAGCTCTTTTTTAAACTATTTTAAAATTCTAAAATTGTCTTTTTTATAATAGAAATACATTCCATTAATTCATCTTCTTTCATTACTAATGGGGGTGCAAATCTGATAATATTACCATGGGTAGGTTTGGCTAACAAGCCATTATCTCTTAGTTTAATACAAATATCCCAAGCTGTAGAACTTTCTTCTGTATCATTTATCAAAATTGCATTTAAGAGACCTTTTCCTCTAACTGTTTTTATCAAATGGTTTTCTTTTGCAAACAAAGACAATTCATCTCTAAATATTTTACCCAACCTATAAGCATTATCAGCTAGATTCTCTTCTCTAACCACTTCTAAAGCAGCTATAGCAACTGATGCAGCAATTGGATTACCTCCAAAAGTAGAACCATGATTTCCTGGTTTAATAACATTCATAATATCATTATTGGCCAATACTGCTGATACAGGGTAAGCACCACCACTTAATGCTTTACCAAGAATTAAGATATCAGGTTTTACATCTGGAGTTTTAGAACAATTTTTATCTGCACAAGAACAATTTCCACAAGTAGCTAATAATCGACCTGTTCTAGCAATACCCGTTTGAACTTCATCTGCAATAAACAAAACTCCAAATTCTTCACACAGTGCTTTAGCACTTGACAAATATCCTTGTGAAGGAACATAAACCCCAGCTTCACCTTGAATAGGCTCAACTAGAAATCCAGCTATATTTTTATTATTTTCTAGTACTTCCCTCAAAGCTAACAAGTTGTCATATTCAATTTTAATAAAACCCTTAGTAAAAGGACCAAAATTTTTACGCGCTACAGGATCATTAGAAAAAGAAATAATAGTGGTAGTCCTACCATGAAAATTATTTTCACAAACAATAATCTCTGCTTTATTCTCTTCAATACCTTTAACCTCATAAGCCCACTTTCTACAAAGTTTCAAGGCAGTTTCTACAGCTTCAGCTCCAGTATTCATGGGCAAAACCTTGTCAAAACCAAAATATTCAGTTACATATTTTTCATAAGATCCTAGTACGTCGTTATAAAATGCTCTTGAGGTTAAACTCAAAGTTTTTGCTTGAGTCACCATAGCATTAACAATTTTAGGATGACAATGCCCTTGATTAACTGCTGAATAAGCGGATAAAAAGTCGTAATACTTTTTACCTTCTACATCCCATACATAAACACCTTCACCCCTACTTAAAACCACAGGAAGAGGATGGTAGTTGTGAGCGCCGTGTTTGTTTTCTAAATCTATCGCTTCTTGCGATGTTACTTGTTCTAAAATAGCCATTTAAAATAATTTAAGGTTTGCGTATTGTATGAAACAAAACGTTGTTTATCTCTTTGTAAAGAAATAAAACATAATAATTAAATCTCGTTTTCACGAGTGAAATAACCATTCCTTATCTACCTTTTTCCTTTCGAAGGATTCGAAAATTCAGCGTGGGAAAGAAATCATCCCTAGGGCTTGCAATTTAAGAAATATAATTCAAATTAATCCAATCAATTTCATAAGTAATCTTCTACATAATTGATATGTTTTATTAATTTTGCCAAACATTATTATATAAAAATAAATGCCTAGAAGAGAACGAAACAAATTTGTAAAAAGAGGTCAAATATTGGAATTAGCAATTGAAGATTATGCTTTTGGTGGAAAAGGAATTGCTAGAATTAGATCTGAAGATGGTGTATTTGTTGTATTTGTTCCAAATACAATTCCAGGACAAAAAGTAAAAGCTCAAGTAAAAAAATCTAGCAAGAATTATGCTGAGTGTAAATTAATTGATGTTTTAGAAAATTCTAAAGATGAAGTCTCTGTACCTTATCAAGATATTCCTGGTGCCCCATATATTCAATTGCCAATTAACTTGCAACACGCCTACAAGAAGGAAAGTACATTATCTCTTTTTAAACGAATTGGGAAAGTGACTAATATCGAAGAGCTTTTTGATGAATTGGTAACTTCGCCAAATGTATTTCATTACAGGAATAAAATGGAATATGGCTTTTCTGCAATAGGTTATGATCGAGTAAACAAAACAGATGTTGATATTTTCACCTTAGGTTTTAAAAGAAGAGGAGTCTGGTGGATGGGAGATAATCTTGATAAAGATTCTGGCTTGTTTGATACATTGGTTGAAAATAACATTAAAATTATAAGAAAATATTGCGAATCTAGTGGCTTAACTCCTTGGCATGGACCAAAAAGGGAAGGTTTTTTTCGTTTTTTTGTTGTTAGAAAGTCTTACAAAACAAACAGACTATTATTTAATTTAGTTACTACCTCTAAAGATTTAAATAAATTTGATTTAAATGCTTTTTCTGATTTTTTACAAAATATTTTTGAAGAACGTTTTGCTGGTTTTGTTCATTCAATTAATGATGAAATTGGAGACAGAACATTAGCTACATCTGGGAGCAGTAAACTAATAGCAGGTGAAAACAAAATTGTAGAGGAATTACTTGGATTAAATTTTGAAATTAGTATGAAGAGCTTCTTTCAAACCAATCCTAAATCTGCTGAAAAACTGTATTTGAAAGTGCTTGATTACGCATTAGAGGACAGAAAAAGCATAGATAACACAATAGTTATGGATCTTTTTTGTGGTACTGGAACCATAGGTCAAATCCTAGCTTCTAGAAGTACTAATACAAAAATTATTGGTGTTGACCTTGTAGCTTCTGCAATAAAAGATGCTGAAAAAAATGCAAAAAGAAACAACATAGCTGGATTAAAATTCTATACTGCAGACGTTGGAAAATTCTTACACGAACATCCAGAATATATAAATAAAATTCGGACTATTATTTTAGATCCTTCCCGAGCTGGTATTGCTCCCAAAACTCTTCAAAAAATTATAGCAATTAATGCAGATAGAATGGTATATGTTTCTTGTAATCCTGCAACTCAGGCAAGAGATACCGTAGAATTAATTAATCGTGGTTATGAAATAAAAAAAATAAGTTTAGTAGACCAATTTCCACACACATCACATATAGAAACTGTAGTTTTATTTGAGAAAAATAATATTTGATATTATTTAATGTTTTTAATATTGTTGTACTTTTGAAATAAGTTAATACTACAGATGAAAAAACTTACAAAATTTGAAATTGAAAAAAAATTAGAAAATTTCCCTGATTGGGATTATTATGAAAATGCATTACATTCAGAGTTTGAATTTGATAGTTTTAAAAACTGCATGAGTGCAATGATGAGAATAGCATTTGAATGTGAAATACTAAATCATCACCCAGAGTGGAAAAACGTTTATAATATTCTAGAAATAAAGTTAACAACACATGACGCTGGCGGGGTTACTGAACTAGATTTTAAATTAGCAGAAGCCATGGAAAAGATTGTTGAAATTGAAGAGTAATTATATCGTAGGAAATCATACAATGAAAAATTACTATTTTTTTTTAATGCTTTTGCTCATACTTAATTCAAGTTGTGAAAAAGATGACTTTTGCATTGAACCTGTTACTCCAAAAATGATAATTCGTTTTTACAATGCAACCAATATTACCCAAACTAAAACAGTGTCAGATTTATCTGTTAACCCTGAAGGATATGAAGAAATCTATTCAAATGTTAGTTTAGATTCTATTGTAATACCTTTAGATGTCTCTAGTAATCAAATTATTTATAATTTTTCCTCAGAAAATAATCAGGATATACTCTCGATAAACTATGAAATTGAAGAAGTATTTGTTTCAAGGTCTTGTGGTTTTAAAGCGATTTTTAACAATGTAACTGTTACATCAGATGTTTCAAATGATTGGATTTTAGGACTAACTGAAACTCTTGAAAACACCATCACAATACCGACAATAGATAATGAGTCATCAGCACATTTACAAATTTTTCATTAAAATCTGTTTTTTAATCATTACGGTGAGCACCTCTGCTCAACAAACAAATGATTCGATACCAAAAGACAGTGTAGTTTATAAGACAAATTATGGTCTTAGATTGGGTGTAGACCTCAGTAAACCCATAAGATCTATCTTACAAGATTACAATAGTGGTATTGAAATAGTAGGTGATTATCGAATTTCTAAAAAATGGTATGTAGCTGCTGAACTTGGTAATGAAGAATTTACCACAAATGAAGATTTCACGAACTCTACTTCAAAAGGGAGTTATATAAAAGCTGGATTAAATTACAATTCTTATAATAACTGGCTAGATATGAATAATGAAATTTTTATTGGTTTTCGGTATGGTTTTGCAACATTTGAACAAACATTAAACAGTTATCAAATTAATACAGGAAATACTCTTTTACCACCAGTATTTAATAATACACCATCTAGTCAAAAAGGACTAACAGCTCATTGGTCTGAACTTCAACTAGGTTTTAGAGCAGAGGTATACAACAATATCTTTATCACATTCAGTGGATCCTATAAAGTTATGATTAATATCATTGACCCTACAAATTTTAAAGCACATTATGCACCTGGATTTAATCGAATTTATGAGAGTAATACCGGTTTTGGATTTAATTACACAATTTCATATTTAATCCCTTTTGTTAAAAAATAACTTTATTTTTCACTAATTTAACTCCTTCAAAGAAATAAATTTTAAAAATGAATAAAATACCCAGCGTTAATTTAGCTGATTTTTTATCTGATGATGTCTCA
Source organism: uncultured Flavobacterium sp. (assembly GCA_964021805.1). GTDB lineage: Bacteria > Bacteroidota > Bacteroidia > Flavobacteriales > Flavobacteriaceae > Polaribacter. Next base: position 51,039 of record CAXHZP010000005.1, on the reverse strand, counting down.
AAAAAACAACAATTTGTTAGTGAAATTGGACAAGCTTATGAAAATATTGGTTTTGTAGCCTTAAAAGGACATTTCCTCGACGATGCTCTTGTAGATAAATTATATACTCAAATCAAAAACTTTTTTGATTTACCAACGGAAACAAAAAAAAAATATGAAATACCTGGTATTGGTGGGCAGCGTGGTTATGTTTCTTTTGGAAAAGAAAGTGCTAAAGGCAGGAAAGAAGGAGATTTAAAAGAATTTTGGCATTTTGGCCAATACGTTGATAATAATCCTAAACTAGAATTAGAATACCCTAAAAATGTTATTATAAATGAGTTACCTGAATTCAATGAAGTTGGAAGAACTGCATACAGGATGCTGGAAAAAACTGCAAAATATGTTTTACGTTCGTTAGCTATACATCTAGAATTAGACGAAACGTATTTTGACAAATACATCCATAATGGAAATAGCATTTTAAGACCCATACACTATCCACCTATTCAATCTGAACCAAAAAATGCTGTAAGAGCTGCAGCACATGGAGATATTAATCTAATCACTTTATTAATGGGTGCTCAAGGCAAAGGTTTGCAAGTTCAAAACCATAATGGTGACTGGATTGATGCTATTGCAGAGCACGACGAGATTATGATTAACGTTGGTGATATGCTATCTAGACACAGTAATAATAAATTAAAATCTACCATACACAGAGTTACGAATCCTCCAAAAGAATTGTGGGGAACATCTAGATACTCTATACCATTTTTTCTACATCCTATAAGTGATATGAAGTTAGATGTTTTAAATGGGTGTATAGATGAAAATAACCCAAAAAGGTTTGAAGATATTACTGCTGGAGAATTTTTAAATGAAAGATTGCGTGAATTAGGGTTAAAAAAATAAGAATAAATGGATATTAAAGATCAATTAAAAAATTTATTTCCAGATCATAAAGTACCAGATGAACCTAAACAAGATACTTCTTCTAATATATGGCTTCAAGATACTCCCCTTCTATGTAAATATGAAAAACGAAAGGGAAAACCAATCACAATAATTGATGGTTATAATGGAGCTGTTAAGGATTTTAAAATATTAGCTAAAGAAATAAAAACATCATTAAGTGTTGGTGGGAGTTTCAAAAATGAAAGTATCATTATCCAAGGAGATTATAGAGATAAAATAATGAAAATATTGCAAGAAAAAGGTTTTTCAGTGAAACGTGTTGGAGGTTAAACCAACACGATATAATGTAACTAACCAATTACCCCCCCAAATTATGAATAACAAAATATTACATATTACCAATGGAGACAAAACAACCATTCGTTTAAAATCTTTTGGATTTAAAGGTAGGTTTATCACATGGAGAGAAATTCTTGGTGAAGGTAAAACCTCCTCAGACATTGGAAGTGAAGACTTTTGGAAAACACGTTTTAACTTTTTAAAATCCTCTTATAAAATAACAAAGAAAACATTTATTGATTATACATTAAAAGAATATAGAAACTTATGTATTAACAAAAATCAAGAAGAAATTGTTTTATGGTTTGATCACGATTTACTAAGTCAAATAAATTTAATTGCCATCATAAGTTGGTTAAAAAGATACCGAAAGCACGAAAAAATTAGTCTAGTAAATGTAAATAACTCCAAATTAACAGCTCTAAAAAAAATTAGCGAATTAAATAGTAATCAAGTTAACAGAAAGTATCTCAAAAGAATAGAATTAACGGCTGATGATATAGAATATGCAGATTATATGTGGCAACTTTATTGTTCTAACTGCCCACTTCGTTTAGAAACAATTTATAAGTACAACCCAATGAGTCCTTTCATATACTTGTCAAAGACTTTTGAAATGCACTTAAAACGATTTCCTTCCGTAGAAAATGGTTTAAATTTTTTAGAGAATCATATAGTAAATTTTGCTTCAAAAAAATCGTTAATATCTAAAAAGCAATTAGCCGAAAAACTCTTAAAAAACTTAGAATCTTATGGCTTGCAAGAGCATCATTATAATTATAAAATTGAACGCTTAAAAATATTATTTAAAAGTTTCAACCCATTAATTATTAACTCTGTTGGCAAAAATGTACTTGATAACAAACAAAACGTTTATAAACAGTTGAGATGTGAAAATGCATACTTAGGTGGTGCAAAACAATATAATTATTTATATCAGAACAGCTCAACTAAACTGATAAAAATTAGTTATTGAGATGAAATTTAAAGATTCAGAATTAATATTAAATAATAATGGAAACATCTTTCATTTAAACCTAAAACCAGAAAATATCTCTAAGGATATTATTTTGGTTGGAGATCCGGATAGGGTAACCATGGTTAGTAAACATTTTGAAACTATTGAATTTTCAATTCAAAAAAGAGAATTTAAAACCATAACTGGTACATACAGAAATAAAAGATTTAGTGTAATATCTACTGGAATAGGATCAGATAATATAGATATCGTTTTAAATGAATTGGATGCGTTAGTAAATATAAACTTCGAAACTAAAGAAATTCGTAAAGAAATTTGTTCTTTAAACATTGTTAGAATTGGCACCTCTGGCTCTCTACAAAATGACATTCCTTTAAATTGTTTTTTAATGAGTACTTATGCTATTGATATTAATGGTATGTTGCAATCTTACAAAACAGAATCTATTTCTCATCCAAATATAGAAAACGCATTTATTGATCATACCAAATGGGATAAAAAGAAAAATTCACCTATTGTAATTTCTAATAGTAAAAAATTAGAAAATAAATTATCTTCTGAAATAATTTTTAAAGGAATGACAGCAACAGCAGGAGGTTTTTATGGACCACAAGGGCGTGTGTTAAGAATTCCTATAAAAGATTCTGACCTAAACCATAAAATCAGTTCCTTTGTATATGATGAGATTAGAGTAACTAATTATGAAATGGAGACATCTGCTATATATGGATTATCAAAGTTACTTGGTCATAACGCTTGCTCAATGAATGCCATTATAGCTAATAGATCCTTAGGAGAATTCAGTCAGAATCCAGTAAAAGTTATTGAAGATTTAATAATTTATACATTAGATAAAATGACTAGCTAATTTTTCAGTAATATAAAATATGAAAAAAAGAATTTAAAAAAAAACAGTACTTTTATAGTATCCTAAAAATTTATTAATGAAAAGAATTATTTACATAAGTATTACTGTATTAAGTCTAATGTGCTTTTCCTCATGTAGAAGTACATCAAGTCCCTGTGGTTTAGCAGAAAATCATATCAAAATAAATCAATTACCGTCATCTACTATAACTAGCAACTCAATATTAATAGTTTAGATTTTGTGAATTTATTTGACTTCAACTAATTTTTCACCATTTAATAATTTGTTTGTTATTCTTTTCTAGATAATCATTTGTTTTAGAGAAGTGTTTACTACCAAACCAACCTCTCCAAGCTCCTAATGGAGAAGGATGAGGAGCCACAAAAATTTTATGTTTACTGCTGTCAATAAGTTTTATTTTACTCTCTGCAAACTTTCCCCACAAAAGAAAAACTATCTGTTCTTTATTTTCTGAAATTTGCTCTATAACTCCATCAGTAAATTTTTCCCATCCCATATTTTGGTGACTACCAGGCTTATTTTCTCTAACTGTTAGTGTAGCATTAAGAAGTAAAACCCCTTGTTTAGCCAAAGCTGTAAAATTTCCATTATCTGATTTTATGTAACCAATATCTGATTTCATTTCTTTGATTATATTTTTAAGAGAAGGTGGATGAGATATATTATCTAATACCGAGAAACACAGTCCATTGGCTTGTCCTTTTCCATGATATGGATCTTGACCAATAATTACAACCTTTAACTCTGAGTAATTACAAAGATTAAATGCAGCAAAAATATTTTTCACTTCAGGGTAACATTGATGATTTTGATACTCAGATTTAATAAATTTAGTTAAACTCTTGAACGAGTCCTTTTTAAACTCTAATTGAAGGATATTTTTCCAGCTTTCATCAATATTAGTGTTCATTGTTTGTTATTTTTGTTGAAACAAATATATAAGTTTGAGTATACATATTTCTGACAAAGCATTACAAGATTTAGAATTTACAACGGTTATTCAACAAGTTGCTGAGTTTAGCATCTCTGAGCTAGGAAAAAGAAAAGTTTTAGAGACTCTACCCTTTTCAAATAAAAAACAACTACTTCAAGAGTTAAATTATGCAAATGAATATATTTCATCGTTTGAGAGTGATAATAGAATTCCCAACCATGGTTTTGATAATATATATGAACAAATTAAAAGGTTAAGTATTGAAGATAGTTACATAGAGCCTGAAAGTTTTCTTAAAATTGCTGCTGTAACGACATCTGTCAAAGAACTAAAAAGATATTTTAAAAAATTTAATAGTTATTATCCAAATCTTTTTGAGTTTAGTGAACAAATTACTTTTATTCAAGACATTATAGATGACATTAAAAAAATAGTAAGCAATTATGGAGAAATTGTAGACAGTGCCTCTCCAGAATTAAGAAAAATTAGAAGGAGTATTTCTGGTTTACAAGGTAAAATTGGACAAAGTTTCACAAGTGCGCTAAATAGAGCAAAAGCAGCTGGTTATCTAGATGATATAAAAGAGTCAATTATTGATAATCATCGTGTTCTAGCAGTTTTAGCGATGAACAGAAAAAAAATTTCTGGCAGTTTATTAGGGTCCTCAAAATCCGGGAATATTGTTTATATAGCTCCACAAGCTACATTAGCTTATCAAAGAGAACTACAAAATCTAGAATATGAGGAAAAACAAGAAGTAATTAGAATCCTTAAGACTTTGAGCAGTTTTATAAGACCTTATGCTCCGTTAATTGAGTCATACTTAATGTATTTAACTCACTTGGATGTAATAGGTTCTAAAGCTAAATATGCATATTCTATTAACGGAATACTTCCAAAAATTAAAAAAACAAAAAGAGTTTATTTTAAAAATGCCTTCCACCCTATTCTTTATGTTACCAATAAACAAGAAAAATTAAAGATTATACCACAAACCATAGAACTCAACGATAAACAACAGATTATAGTTATCTCTGGACCTAATGCCGGTGGAAAAAGCATTACTTTAAAGACCATTGGATTACTTCAAATTATGTTGCAAAGTGGTATTTTAATACCCGTAGATGAAAGAAGTGAAACAACTATTTTTGACACTATTCTAACTGATATAGGAGATAATCAATCTATTGAAAATCAACTAAGTACATACAGCTATCGATTAAAAAACATGCGGTATTTTTTGAGAAAATGCAATGAAAATACATTGTTTTTAATTGATGAATTTGGTACAGGTAGTGATCCAGAATTAGGGGGAGCATTAGCAGAAATTTTCTTAGAAGAATTTTATCAAAAAAAAGCCTTTGGAATAATTACAACACATTACTCAAATTTAAAAGTATTGGCAAATGAATTGGATAATGTAACCAATGCTAATATGCAGTTTAATGAAAGAACATTAGAACCATTGTATAAATTATACGTTGGCCAAGCAGGAAGTTCTTTTACTTTTGAGGTAGCTGAGAAAAATGGTATTCCATTTAATTTAATTAATAAGGCTAAAAAACGCGTTGAAACAGAAAAAATACGCTTAGATAAAACCATTTCCAAGTTACAAAAAGAAAGAAATAGTCTAAGAAAAAAATCTGATAATTTAGAAAAACAAAAATCTAAAGGACAACAACACATTGATAATTTAAAAGAAAAAGAAGAAAAAATTCAGGCCAAACTGGCTGGCTTTCAGGAACTATATGACAAAAATCAAAAAATGTTGTCTATGGGAAGAAAAACCAACGAACTTTTAAATAAATATTTACAAACTAATAATAAAAAAGAATTAACAACAAGTTTCAACAAGTGGGTAGCAGATGAAAAAGTAAAGTATGCTAAAAAAAATCCATTAAAGCAAAAGACTAAATCACAGAAAAAACAAGCCAAACTAGTAGAAAAAAACCTACAAGAAATAATTCAAAAAGTTGAAAAAGAGGTTCTTCAAAAAGTAAAAGAAGTAAGAAAAGTAAAAAATGAACAAGCAAAAAAAATTGCTAAAGCTAAATCTGAATATATTTTTAAGATTAATGACAGAGTAAGATTAGTAGACGGCAATGCTGTTGGTACCATTGAAAAAATTGAAAAAAATAAAGCTTTTATTAATTACGGAATTTTCACAACTGAAGCATCCTTTGACAAATTAGAATTTGTTGAAAAATCAAAATAATAACAATCCCATGAAAATACTTAATTATCTTACTTCTGTTTTAGAGAATTTACCATCAGATTGGTTATATACTACAACTCATAGGTTGGATATTTATAATGAACAATTAGCAAAAAAAGAATTTTTAAAACAATTTGATGAATTATATAATAATAAAAATTCTAGTAAATCTTCTTTAAAAAAACTACCAACAGCATACGATTACATTAGATTAGGTCATCCTCTATCATGTATATTGGAATGGACAATAGCTAATTTATTCAACACAAAATCACAGAATGTCATAAGCTTTTCATCTCAAACAATACCTATTTTAGCCATTCTTAGAGCTAACTTATTAGACAATAAAAAAACTCAAATAATTTATTCTGGAAGTTTACCACCCTCTTTTGAGAAATATACTATTAGAGAGGTTTATGGTTATGAATTTGAGTTAGTGAATACTGATAAATTATCAAAAATCCCAGATTTTGAGGGAAGTACCATTACAATCATTCAAAATGATAAATTAGAAAATCATTTAAAAGACTTTTGTACAGATTTTATAATTAAAACTTATCCGAAAATTGGTAGTATCTTAATTGTGAATAATGAAAGTAACAATCATTACATCTCTAAAATTCAACATGTTAGAAGAAGAGAGACTATATCAATGACCCCTATAAACTGTCATCTAATTTTAAAGTCGTTAGTTGATGGTTCTCATTTATCTTTTTCAACTATTGATCAAATAAATAAAACAAGTGTTCAAAATTTAATTTCCAATATTACCAAAACCAAGTCTAAGCCAATTATTGGCTCTAGTGGCCTTTCTATACAATATGCTATTATGATGGGGCTAATTGAGGATGCCAAAGAAAATTACAGAGAAAAACAAATTAAATTTATTGTTCCACCTAACTGTTATGGTGGTACAAATGACCAAGCTAGACGAATTGCTGATTGTATAAAAAATGTTGAAATTGTTGATCTACCAGTAGATAAAAATAGTGATATGGTTAAAAGCATAGATGCTATTTTAGATACTATTGCAAATGAAGATGCTGTCCCCTACATCATAGCTGAAGTACCTACAAATCCGAGAGTAGAAGTGCCAGACTTACCAAGTTTAAAAAATGTTTTAGAAAAAAAACGGACTACAGCTTCTGGAACGATAGCTAATGATGCTGTCTTTATTTTAGATCAAACATTTTGTCCTAATGTACATTTTTTTGGAGATAATGAGTTACTTTCTAGTGTAAGAGCTATTTCTTATGCAAGTGGTTCTAAATTTCCTAGTGGAGGACTTTGTACAGCTGGATACTGTGTTGGTAATGAAAAGACTATTTCACTAATGTCTAAAATTGAGAAACATCTTTTATTATGTGATAATGAAGCTACAGCTGAACAATATAAAATTTTAGCCAATCAATTACCCTCGATGAATAATCGTATAGACGAAGCTTATAAAAATACACGTGACTTTGTGAATTTTATCTCAAAAAATTTACCAAATGCAAAAATAAATTTTGTGACAGATGAGCTAGCTTCATTGTCATTTAAACCATCTGTATTTTCTTTAGATCTTCCAACGAAAGGAGACACAGATGAAGAAAGAGAAACATACAAGAGAAAACTAAACCTTAGATTAATTAATCTAATGATTAGCCGAATACCATATGAAAGTAAGTTTTGTGTTAGTTATGGACAACTTAAGGGTAGTTATTGGACTATACCTGCTACGTCAACTCAAGGAACTACTAAAGAAGGTGATAAAGACTACATCGTTCGTGTATCTATATCTCCTAGTATAAATATTGAACTTCACAAAGAAGTTTTTTTAGAGTTTGTTGCAGAGATTTAACTTTAAATTTAGTCGTAACTTTTTACTTGTTCATCGTAAAATTTAGAAGCAGATTCAATTAGATTAGAAACTTCATCAGTTATGTCGTCTTCTCTTTCTCCAGACAAGTCCTCAAACCACTCTATTTCATCATTTTTTAAATTGATTAAAAAACGAGGAAATTCTGTGTGAAGAATAAAAATATCTTCTGGAAAATTACTATTATCTGCTAATAAAAATTTAGGTAAGTCCATGTTCTTTTGTTTTTATCAATTTTAAAGTTAAATAATTAAAGCGAAGATATAATAAAATAGATGCAGAAGATAATCCAGCCAACAAGCCGATCCAAATTCCTACACTACCTAATATATTTTCTTTTCCCAAAAAATAGCTTATAGGAAAACCTATAATCCAATAAGAAACAAATGTAATTAATGTAGGAATATTTACATCTTGTAATCCTCGTAAAGCCCCTAAAACAACAACTTGCACACTATCACTAATTTGAAATATAGCAGCAATTAATAGTAGCTTAGCTGCAATATTTACAACCTCAATACTATCATTCAAATTTGAAACATCTGATAAATCTACATATATCTTGGGCAACTGAAATCTAAAAATCAAAAATATAATTGCAAAAGCTACAGCTAAGATAACTGCAAAGAGAAAAATTGAAAAAGCAATTCTTCGTAATTCTTTAAATTTTAATAATCCTTTTTGATTTCCTACTCTTATCATGGCAGCTACTCCCAATCCCATGGCAACCATAAACGTCATTGAAGATAAATTTAAGGCAATTTGGTTTGCTGCTTGAGGGTTTTTCCCTAACAAGCCACTAAGCCATATAGCTGCAGTAAAGATTACAATTTCAAAGAACATTTGCATGGCACTTGGAGCTCCTAAACTTGTAATTTTTTTGAGCATGGTGCTTTCTAATACTAGAATTTTAATATTTGTTACAAATCTCTTTGAACGTTCTTTATTTGCCAGTAAAAACCACAAATAAATAACCATAATAAAACGAGAAATTAAGGTACCATATGCAGCACCAATAATCCCGTAAGCTGGTAATCCAAATTTTCCAAAAATAAAAATATAGTTGAGAATTATATTTACAATGTTAGCAATGATTGTTGCATACATAGGATATTTAGTCATGGATAAACCATCACTAAATTGTTTAAAAGCCTGAAAGATAATTAATGGAATCAGTGAAAAAGCAACTAAATCTAGGTAAGGAATTGCAAGAGCCACTACTTCCTTCGGTTGATCTAAGAAATTACTATGCAATATTGATTTGGAAAAATACAATAACAAAAACATGCTAATTCCTATAATAGTGCACAAAAATAAGCCATGTTTAAAAGTAGATTTTGCTTTTGAAAAATTATTTGAAGAATCTGCTTCAGCTATTAACGGTGTTATAGCGGTAGAAAAACCGATTCCTATAGACATAGCTACAAACATAAAACTATTACCTAATGAAACTGCTGCCAGTTCAGCAGTTCCTAGCTGGCCTACCATTATATTATCTACAAAACTCACAAAAGTGTGACCAAGCATACCTAACATAACAGGAGATGCTAATTTCCAGTTGTAACTAAACTCTTTTGTATATATACTTAGATTCATGTATCTAAAAATAAAGCAACGAAGATATTATAATAAATCTGGTAATAATTAACTAAATTGAAACAAATTTACAAGCTATAATCTATTACTTTTACACTATAAAAAAAACATATAAAATGACAAAAATTACACTTGGAGGAACACCAATTAAAACGATTGGAGAAATCCCTAAAAATGGAACAAAAGCACCTGATTTTCAACTAACAGCAACAGATCTATCAATTAAATCTTTGTCTGATTTTCGTGGATTCACCCTATTATTAAACATCTTTCCTAGTGTAGATACTGGAACTTGTGCTTCCTCTGTAAGGTCGTTTAACAAGTCTGCAGCTAGTATGGAAAACACAAAAGTATTGTGTATTTCTAGAGATTTACCTTTTGCTCAACAACGTTTTTGTGGTGCAGAGGGTATAGAAAATGTGATTATGTTGTCAGATTTTGCAGAGGGAAGCTTTGGTAAAACCTATGGATTAGAAATTTCTGATAGTGGGTTTGCTTTTTTACACTCTAGAGCAGTAATTATAATTAATCCTGATGGAAAAATATCCTACTCTGAACAAGTATCTGAAATTGCAAATGAACCAGATTATGAAAAAGCATTAGCAGCCATTCAATAATTTCAAAGTGAAAAATCCAAAAGATAATTTTATTATTGAACGCATCAAGAGCATTAAATTCTCATTTCGTGGTATTTGGTTTTTAATCACTACTGAAAGCAGTATCAAGGCACAATTATTTATTGCTATCTTAGTTTCTATAGCTGGTATTTATTTTCAAATTAACTCTACAGAGTGGATTTTACAAACTTTAGCTATTGGTTTAGTTCTTGTTGCTGAATCTTTAAATACTGGCATTGAAAAACTTGCTGACTTTATTCATCCAGAATATCATAAAAAAATTGGTTTTATTAAAGATGTATCTGCTGGCTCTTCGGGTATAGCAGCTATCATTTCTTTGATAATAGCTGGTATTATTTACATTCCCAAAATTACTTTACTTTTCTAACTAAATACCTATATTTACTCTTTATATACTCATATTTTTAAATGGCTAGAAAGACAAAAAATGCTACAAGTACAAAATCTTCAGGACCTAACCCTGTAGTGGTTTTTTTAAGAAATAGACAATTTCAAACAGTAATAGGTTCTTTTTTGATATTATTCTCTTTATTTCTTTTCGTTGCATTCATTTCTTTCTTTTTTCACTGGCAGCAAGATTTAAGTATTATAAATGAATTTACAAACTCAAATGCCAAAGGGGTAAATTTGCTAGGGAAAGTTGGAGCTACTCTAAGTAATCTATTCATATATGAAGGTTTTGGTATTGGAGCTTTTATAATTCCTTACCTATTATTTTTATCAGGTCTATTTTGGTTGTTTAGGACTAAGCTATCAAAAGTAATTACATCATACAATTGGGGGTTATTATCTATGTTATGGATTTCCGTTACATTTGGTTTCTTTGAAACTTCATATGATATTTTATCTGGTACAATAGGCTACGAGGTCAACGAATATCTTCAATTGTTTATTGGGAAAACTGGATTAGGTATTATTTTATTTTTTTTATTGACTGCATATATCACCATTCGATTTAAAATTACTCCAGAACTCATCTTGAAAAAAATTAAGACTTATAAGCCAGATAATAATGATAATAGCCATGATAGTGAGACTTTACCAACTACAAAGGAAGAAACAATTGAAGATATTGAGATAAAATCTGAATTTGAATTATCATTAGAAAATTTAAAACCTACCATTCAAAACCATTCAAACGTAAAAAAAACAACTGAAGTCTCCCCAATTGAAACTGGTGAACCTACTCTATCCGTATCAAAAAAAGAAGACAAAACAGTAGACATAGATGTCACAGAAATTACCGAAGAAGAAAATGTTACTGAAAATTTATCAAAAAAGCTTGTTGAAGATTTTGGAGAATTTGATCCTACATTAGAATTAGCAAACTATAAGTTCCCAACTCTAAACTTACTAAAGCAGTACAACGAAAGTATTTCTGTTGATCCTGAGGAGCTAGAACAAAATAAAAATAAAATTGTAGATACCTTAAAAAATTATAAAATTGGTATAGCTCAGATTAAAGCCACCGTTGGACCTACCATAACATTATATGAAATTGTTCCTGAAGCTGGAATTAGAATTTCAAAAATTAAAAATTTAGAGGATGATATTGCATTGTCATTGTCGGCACTTGGAATACGTATCATTGCCCCTATCCCTGGTAAAGGAACCATTGGTATAGAAGTACCAAATAAAAAGTCTACAATAGTTTCAATGCATTCAGTAATTGCCTCCAAGAGATTCCAAGAATCAAAAATGGAGCTTCCTATTGCACTAGGAAAAACAATATCTAATGAAACATTTGTAGTTGATTTAGCAAAAATGCCTCATTTATTGATGGCAGGTGCTACTGGGCAAGGAAAATCTGTTGGTCTCAATGCGGTACTTACATCCTTACTTTACAGAAAACACCCTGCCGAAGTAAAATTTGTTTTGGTTGATCCAAAAAAAGTTGAATTAACCTTATTTAATAAAATTGAACGTCACTACTTAGCAAAATTACCAGATACAGACGAAGCTATAATTACTGATACCACAAAAGTAGTTAATACCCTAAATTCTTTATGTATAGAAATGGATAATAGATATGATTTGTTAAAATCTGCTATGGTTCGAAATATTAAAGAATATAATACAAAATTTAAAGCTCGAAAATTAAATCCCAATGAGGGTCACCAATTCTTACCATATATTATTTTAGTTATTGATGAATTTGCAGATTTAATAATGACCGCAGGCAAGGAAGTAGAAACTCCCATTGCAAGGTTAGCTCAGTTGGCAAGAGCTATTGGAATTCATTTAATTGTTGCTACACAAAGACCATCAGTTAACGTTATTACAGGTATTATAAAAGCAAATTTTCCTGCTAGGATAGCTTTTAGAGTTACCTCAAAAATTGACTCAAGAACAATCTTAGACGCTGGTGGAGCAGATCAATTAATTGGGCGTGGTGATTTACTTTACACAGCTGGAAACGAAATTGAAAGAATTCAATGCGCTTTTGTAGACACTCCAGAAGTTTCTAAAATTACCGATTTTATTGGTTCTCAAAGAGCTTACCCAAATGCACATTTACTTCCAGAATATATTGGAGAGGAAGGTGGCACAAGTCTTGATATAGATATTTCAGACAGAGATAAGTTGTTTAGAGAAGCTGCAGAAATTATTGTGATAGCGCAACAAGGGTCAGCCTCACTTTTACAGAGGAAATTAAAATTAGGATACAATAGAGCTGGACGCTTAATAGATCAGTTAGAAGCTGCTGGTATTGTTGGCCATTTTGAGGGCAGCAAAGCCAGACAAGTATTAGTAACAGATTTAATTGCTCTGGATCAGCTATTAGAAAATGAAAAAAATGTTTAAACTTAAAAAAGTAATACTAACTATTGGTGCAGTTTTTATTAGCCTAGCTGTACATTCCCAGCAAAATTATAACTCTAAGCAATTATTAGACGAAGTTTCTTCAAAAATGAAAGCTTATAAAAACATGCATTTAAATTTTAGTACCTCTTTAATCAATGAAGAAGCAGGTATTAAAGAAAATGATGAATTACCAATAAAAGGAGAGATTTATCTACAAGGAGATAAATATAACTTAAGTTATTTAGGTAATAATTTTATTTTTGATGGTACTAAATTATACGTCATTAATCATGATGAAAAAGAAATTACTATTAATGATGAAGATTTAAGCGAAGATGAAGGCTTTATATATCCATCTAAACTACTTACTTTTTATGAAGAAGGTTACGAACATAAACTAAGTAACACATCCACTATAAAAAATCGTAAAATACAATTCATTGAATTAACTCCTATTGATACAAATTCCGAAATAGTTAAAGTTGTTCTAGGTATAGAAGTTTCATCAAAACACATTTATCAATTAGTTCAATTTGGAGAAAATGGTGCTAAAACTATTTTAACTATCAACAAATTTAAAAGTGATCAAAACATTACTGATGAATTATTTAATTTTAATAGATTAAAATATGAAACATTAGATTACTTAATAGATTAGATGAAAATTTTAGACAAATATTTACTAAAATCATTTTTAGTTCCCTTTTTTGCAACATTCTTAATAATCCTTTTTGTTCTTGTTATGCAAGCTCTTTGGATGGCTTTTGATAGTATAGCAGGAAAAGGTATTGGGCTATTTTTTATTTTTAAATTTCTTTACTACACTGCTTTAGTAGTTTCATCTCAAGCTCTTCCTATAGCCGTGTTATTATCATCTATAATGGCTCTAGGTAATTTATCAGAAAACTATGAATTTGCAGCTATAAAATCAGCAAATATATCTTTAATGAGAATGATGAGGCCCTTAATTATTTTAACGCTGCTAATAAGTGTTTTAAATTTTTTATCTCTAAACTACGTATTTCCTTATGCTACTTTAAAGCAGAAAAACTTAACTAATAATATTAAAAAGAAAACACCTGCATTAGCACTAATACCAGGAAGTTTTAATACAGAAATACCTAATTATCAGATTAAATTTGATGAAAAATATGGGGAAAATCAAAACTTATTAAGAAAAGTTCTTATTTATGACCTATCATCAAAAAAAGGAAATAAAAAAATTATTACGGCTCAAAATGGAAAAATAATTAGCGAAGAAGGAAGTAAGTATATGACACTTGTACTTTACAATGGTTTCTATCATGAAGAATTTATTCCCAAAAGAAGAAATGTTAACAATATGAATAAAATGCCAGCCTCAAATGCAACTTTTGAGGAATATTCGTTTAATATAGATATTTCAAAATTTTCTGATGATGATCTAGAAGAGGAAAAATATACTAAGATTCAAAATATGCTAAGCTTAGCGCAGTTAAAAGATACGATTCCAACTATGAAAATTTCTTATGATGAATATCTTACATCCAAATCTACTAGTATCTATCTTAAAGTAAATGCTAAGGAACTCTTTTCTCAAACAGATTCGATTGAAAATTATAAACTAGATACCGTTTTGCTTAATAATTATGATTTAAAAGGAAAAATAAGTGTTTTAGATAGGGCCATAAGTAATGTAAAAACAACAAATAAAAATTTAACTACTGATACCAAAAGCATTCAGTGGAAAAGAAAAAAATTAAATTTATATGACATAGAATATCATAACAGAATTGCTTTTTCCCTTTCCTGTTTGATATTATTTTTTATTGGAGCACCTCTTGGTTCTATCATAAGAAAAGGAGGATTTGGTTTGCCAATGATTTTGGCTATAAGCATCTATGTAATCTATTTTTTTGCCAATACATTTGGTAGAAATTTGGCAGAAGAAAGTTCATTGTCTGCAATCGTTGGATCATGGATATCTACCATTGTAATGGTTCCATTTGCATTTTTCTTAACCAGAAGAGCTTCTAAGGGTATGGGATTATTTAATATTGATGTATTTTTGTTCCCCATCACCAAATTTTTGAAAAAATCTAAATCTTTACAATCTTAAATTAAAATGACTACAAAAAGTAAAATTAAATTGAATACCATAGAAGAAGCCATTCAAGATATTAAAGACGGTAAAGTTATTATTGTAGTTGATGATGAAAATAGAGAAAATGAAGGTGATTTTTTAGCAGCTGCAGAAAACGTTACTCCAGAAATGATTAATTTTATGGCTACACACGGGCGAGGTTTAATATGTGCACCCTTAACTGAGAAGCGATGTAAAGAATTAGAATTAGGAATGATGGTTCATAATAATACCGATCCTATGGAAACAGCATTTACAGTATCTGTTGATTTGAGAGGTAATGGAGTTACTACTGGGATATCCGCTTCAGATAGAGCCAAAACTGTTAAAGCGCTCATAGAAACAAATACGAAGCCTTTTGAACTAGCTAGACCTGGTCATATATTTCCTTTAAAAGCAAAAGAAGGTGGTGTTTTAAGAAGAACTGGTCACACTGAAGCAGCTATTGACTTTGCTAGGTTAGCTAATTTGAAACCTGCTGGTTTAATTGTAGAAATAATGAATGAAGATGGTACTATGGCTCGTCTTCCTCAATTAATAAATGTTGCTAAAAAATTCGATATTAAAATTGTTTCTATTGAAGATTTAGTCGCCTACAGAATGGAACACGACTCTCTTATTGAGAAAAAAGAAGATTATACAATTAAAACAAGATTTGGAGATTTTAGATTGAGAGCTTATCAACAAACTACAAATAATCAAGTTCATATAGCACTTACAAAGGGTAGCTGGAATAGAAATGAAGCAGTATTAACTAGGGTAAATTCTACATTAGTAAATAATGATATTTTGGGAACGCTTACCAATAATGCTGATAAGAAATTAGATCAAATGTTTCAATCTATTAATGAACAAGGAAAAGGAGCTATTTTATTTATAAATCAACAAAATCAATCCCAAAATCTATTAAATCGTTTGCATATACTTAAAGAAAATCAAGCAAATGGAGTTATGAAGGCTCCAGTAATGGCGATGGATAACAAAGATTTTGGAATTGGCGCACAAATTTTACATGATTTAAAAATCAATAAAATTCAATTAATGACTAACTCCAAACAAACTAAACGAGTTGGAATGATTGGTTACGGATTAGAAATTATAGATTATGTAACATACTAATTTACAATTTAGTATTAGTATCTATTTCTCTAGGGGTTTTATCTTTCTCAAACCATCTGGCAGAATGAGATCCTCTTAAAATTACTTCAGAGTCATTTACCTCTAGCCAACTACCCTCACGTAAACCCAAAACAGATGTATTATTATAAATATGATATTCTTTTATTCTTGTTTCGCGGGACTCACCCATATGTGTAGATGATCTATCTGGATCTAAATAATGAGCATTAATATTAAAGGGAATTATTCCTAATGTTAAAAAGCTTGAAGGGTACACTATAGGCATATCGTTTGTATTCATCATCGTTATACCACAAATATTACTTCCAGCACTAGTCCCTAAATAAGGAGTTCCATTATTTAAAACATCTGAAAGAATGGAAAAGAGATTGTGTTTATGTAATTGATTCACTAATTCAAATGTATTACCTCCTCCTGTAAAAATTGCTTCAGCATTTTTGATAGCCATTGTAGAATTGTGAAATTCGTGAATTCCTTTAACATCTATTCCTATTTTTTTAAAAACATGAGCAACTTGTTTAGTATAGTCATCATAGGAAATTCCACTAGGTCTAGCATAAGGTATAAATAATAAGGTGGATACACCATTAAAAAAAGAGATTAGGCTTGGTAATAAATATTCTAAATATGAACTACCGTGGATAGTAGATGTACTAGCAATAATAAGTTTTTTCATAAATCCAAAAATACATAATGCAATTGTTAATTAACAAAAAATTATTGAATTCTCAATGTGAATTAACCAATTGAATATTTAAATTGCAGTAATTAACCGATTAAATAAATTGTGAGGAAATATCTAATATTAATGTTGCTATTTAGTTCATTGCAACTCCTAGGTCAGAAAAAAATTTTCTTACATGGAATGTTGAGAGACTCCACTAGCTTACTAAAAAATGTTCATGTTGTTAACTTGAATACTGAAAAAGGAACATTTTCAAACGATTATGGACAATATCGAATAGTTGTTTCATTAGGTGACACGTTAAGATTTTCATCTGTAGAATATGAAACAGTCAAAAAAAAGATAACAGACAGAATTTTTTTCAGCAAAAAACTAAATCTTATTCTAGAAAACAAAAACTATGTTTTGAATGAAATTGTTGTTAAAGAACACGATTTAACAGGTAATTTATCAATAGATCGAAAAAAAGTTCCTAAGGATACAATTGCCACTATGGGTAAGAATTTAAGTAATTTAATTGATAATGTATCTAAAAAATCTCAAAAAGGCATTTTAAATAAACCCATTAAAAAAGACAGTAAATTAGCTGAAGAAAGCAAGAGAAATACTGATCCAACAAAATCATTTAACGGTTTAAATTTAGGAAGTATTGTTGGGGGTTTAATAAGTTTAATTCCAAAAAATAAAAGTAAAAAGAAAAGTAAAAAACAATCTATTCAATTGTTAAAGAACAGTATTTTATCAGACTTTGGTTATGACTTTTTTGACCAACTAAAAATTCCTGAAGATAAAATTTATGCATTTTTAGATTATTGCTCAAAATTTAATATTGAGGAGTTATACGAACAAGAAAGGAAGTTAAATCTTATTAAGTTACTTAAAGATAAAAGCAGCATATTTTTGGAACAACTCAAAGAAAAATAATTATTATTTGAAAATACTAAACTGTATGTTGTATTTTTATAATAAATTATATGAGTGTGATTAAAAACCTAATATTTATATTCTTACTGATTAGTTCCATTTCTACAAAAGCACAACAAGATAATTTTTGGCTCTATGGAAAATTAAAAGATTCAAGTAGTGTTGTGAAAAATGCAAACATTATTAACTTGAAAACCAACAAGGGAACTTTTTCTAATGATTTTGGAGATTATAAAATAATTGTTTCTGTAGGTGACACTCTTCAGTTTACTTCAGTTCAACATAAAACTGTTTATCGTATTATTAATGATTTCGTCTACAGATCTGAGGTTTTAGATGTTTTCTTGACAAATTCTACCTATGAATTGGATGAAGTTGTTTTAAAAACTAATGACTTAGATGGTTTTTTATCTTTAGATTTAAAAAAAACACCAGAAGATAAAAGAGCAGAAGCATTAAAAAAAACAATGAATTTTTCTAATGTAAATATGAAAGCCATCTACAATGGAGATTATATAGACCAGAGGGTTAGACCTCCAATGAACAACGTAGATCCTACAGCAATGTTTGCAGGCGCTGGGGGTGGTGTAAGTATTCCTGTTAAATTTTCTGAAAGATTATGGGCTTTGAGAAGAGATTTAGATTTTAAAACGAATTTTCCAAAAAAATTATTAAGTGAATTTGGTAAGCCTTTTTTTGAAAATGATTTGGGAATACCACCTGAAAAATATTATAATTTTTTAGAGTACTGTAATCCACTTGGTATTGAAGATTTGTATAGACAAAATAGAAAAATGGAAATGATTCTTGTATTGAAAAGAGAAAGCATAACATATATAGAAATTACTAAGAATAGTAAAGAATAATTTTTTTCTATAGTATTATGGTTTCATTTAAGAAAATAGTTTTTTTAATTATACTTCCCTTTCTCGCATTTAGCAGCCACAAATATTATTTAAGTCTAACAGATATAGAGTATAATATTGAAAAAAATAGCTTAGAAATAATCATAAATTTATTTATGGATGATTTAGAGTATACCGTTAATAAAGATTTTGAAATTGATTTAAAACTTTCAACCAAAGATGAATTAAAAAATGCTGATAAATATTTCAAAAATTATTTAAATAAAAATCTTACTTTCAAAATAGATAATAAGCAAATAAACTTTGAATACATTGGAAAAGAATATGAAGGTGATCTTGTTTATTTTTATCTAGAAATAGATAGCGTAAATAATCCCAATTCCTTAGAATTATCAAATAAATTACTTCTTAAATATTTTAAAAAACAACAAAATGTTGTAAAATTAAAAAATGGCAAAAATCGACAAAGTGAAATTTTAACTTATGAAACTAATAAAGCTTTGTTAAATTTTTAAAAAAACCTCTAAACAAATACTCCTAATTATTACATTCAACAAATTTTTTAAATCAAAACTATCTCTCATGAAGAAATTAGCTATTTCAGCTTTTAGTTTGCTGTTTATTTCATTTTCTATTATTGGACAAGAAACACAAAAAAAATCAAAAGTAGGCCATACAGATCAAAATAAATTCAGACAATTAAAAGATGTACTACCTACCCCAAACAACAGAAGAACTGCTTCAGGGGCACCAGGATATGAATATACACAACAAAAGGTAGATTATGTGATGAACATCAGAATTGAGGAAAATACAAATCGTCTTTTTGGAGATGAATCTATTACTTACAAGAATAATTCTAAAGATAATTTAGAATATCTGTGGGTTCAATTAGATCAAAACATGAGAGCTCCAGACTCAAAAACCCCTTTAGCTAAGTCTGAGAGTTTAGGATCATCCTTTGAAAGACCTGAGACCTTCGCAAAAAATAATTTAAAAAAACCTTCAGATTTTGGATTTAAAATTGAAGAAGTTAAAAATATTGATGGTAGTTCACTTTCATACATGATTAATAGAACTATGATGAGAATCAACTTACCAGAACCACTTGCACCAGGAACTTCTTTTGAATTTAAAATTAAATGGAATTACTTAATTAATAATTCCGTAAAAGATGGTGGTAGGTCTGGATTTGAATTATTTCCAGATGGAAATAAAAATTATACTATAGCTCAATTTTTTCCTAGACTTGCAGTATATGACAATGTTGAAGGATGGCAAAATATGCAATTTTGGGGAAGAAGTGAATGGGCTTTGGAATTTGGAGATTATGATGTAAAAATAACAGTTCCTTCTGATCATATATTAGACGCTACTGGTGAATTACAAAATGAAAATAAGGTATTAACCAGAGAACAACGTAAGCGTTTTGAAAAAGCAAGAAATTCATTCGAAGAGCCAATTTTTATTGTGACTCAAGAAGAGGCTGAAAAAGCTGAAAAAGGAAGTAGTAATAAGACAAAAACTTGGCACTTTAATGCTAAAAATGTACGAGATTTTGCCTTTGCATCTTCGAGAAAATATATTTGGGATGCTATGGCGGTAAATATTAACGGTAAAACTGTTATGGCAATTTCGTTATATCCAAAGGAAGGAAATCCGCTATGGGAAGAACATTCAACCAGAGTTGTTGCAAATACTCTTGAGGAATATTCTAAAATGACTTTTGATTATCCATACAGCAAAGCTATATCTGTTCATGCAGATAGACAAGGAATGGAATATCCAATGATATGTTTTAATTATGGTCGTCCAAATCCAGATGGTACCTATTCAGAAAGAACAAAAAGAGGAATGATTGGTGTGATTACGCATGAAGTAGGACACAACTTTTTTCCAATGATAGTAAATTCTGATGAACGCCAATGGACCTGGATGGATGAAGGAATTAATTCATTTGTTGAAATCTTAGCTGAACTAGATTATGATCCTAACTTCTACACAGGAAATCTGCCAAAAGATATTGTAAGATATATGAGTATTGATCAAAACAACCTCTCACCTATTATGTCTCAGGGTGATTATGTTAAAAACTTTGGACCTAACGCCTACACTAAACCAGCTGCAGGTCTTTACATGCTTCGACAAACTATTATGGGACCAGAATTATTTGATTATGCTTTTAGAACATATTCACAAAGATGGATGTTCAAACATCCTAGCCCTGCAGATTTCTTCAGAACAATGGAGGATGCTTCAGCAATGGATTTAGATTGGTTCTGGAGAGGATGGTTTTTTACAACCGACTACAATGATATAGGCTTAAAAGATGTTAAAAAATACAATCTAACAGATCAACCTACTCAGGAAGCAAGAAATCTTGCTAAAAGGTACAACATGAATTTAGAGGATTACAAAGGTAAGTTAGTATTTTTTGAAGAGGAAAAAGAAGGAGTTTCAGTAGAAGCCAAAAATGCATTAGATATAGATGTTATTAAAAATTATATGGCATCGATGAGCGAAGAGGAAAAAAATTCTCTAAAAGAAGCTCCTAACTTCTTTTACGAAGTTACCTTTGAAAAACCAGGAGGATTAGTGATGCCAATTATAGTAGAATTAGAATATGTAGACGGAACTAAAGAACGACAAACTTTTCCTGCTCAAATTTGGAGATATAATGATAAGGAAGTCTCTAAGGTATTTAGAACTACACAAGAGATTAAAAAAATAACAATTGATCCAGATCTTGAAACAGCTGATATAGATACATCCAACAATAGCTGGCCTAAAAAAGACAATTCAAAATTTGATAAATTTAAAAAATTCAAAATCAAAGGATAGAATTATTTAATACCCATTTTTACTAATAGAAAAACACTAATTATGAAAAAAATTGTTTCTTTTATCTTTTCAGTTCTAATTATCAGTGCAAGTACAATTGCACAGAATAGTGCTACTAAAACCCAAAAAGGGCACACAAATCAGAATAAATTTAGACAATTAAAGGAAATGTTAGCTACGCCTAATAGCCAACGTACTGCTTCTGGAGCACCAGGTAAAGATTATAGTCAACAAAAAGTAGACTATGATATGAGTATAGTTCTAGACGATAACAACCAAAAGATTACAGGAAAAGAAACCATAACATATCACAATAATTCAGATGATACTTTAAAATATTTATGGGTTCAGTTAGATCAAAATGTTAGAGCTAAGGATTCCAAAACTCCAGACATCACTCCAAGCAGCAAAATACCTGAAAAATTAAATAAACGCTGGTATGATGCCGTGTTTAGTGAGCCTTTTGACGGTGGTTTTAATATCATGAGTGTACAAAATATTGATGGCAGTAACTTATCACACACCATCAACCAAACTATGATGCGAATCAATTTGCCTGAACCTTTGGCTTCAGGTGAAAAGTTTCAGTTCAAAATATCTTGGTGGTATAATATCAATAATCACAGAATCAACAGAGGAAGATCTGGCTACGAACATTTTTCTGAAGATGGAAATAATAACTATGTTATTGCTCAATTCTATCCTAGATTGTGTGTGTATGATAATGTAGAAGGCTGGCAGAATGACCAGTTTTGGGGACGTAGTGAATTTGCTCTAGAATTTGGTGATTTTTCGGTAGACATTACTGTTCCATCAGATCACGTGATGCAAGCTACTGGAATTCTTCAAAATGAGAAAGACGTACTAACAAAAAAACAACAAAAGCGTCTTCAAGAGGCTAGAAACACATATGACAAGCCTGTTTTAATTCACACACAGGAAGAGGCTATCAATGCAGAAAAGAAACGATCACAAAAGACCAAAACCTGGAAATATTATGCTGAAAATGTACGTGATTACGCTTTTGCAACCTCCAGGAAATTTATTTGGGATGGAATGGCTGTAGACATTAATGGAAAAAAAGTAATGGCTTATTCGCTATATTCAAAAGAAGCTAATCCTTTATATGGAGACCACTCTACCCTAGCCACAGTTCAAACTTTAAAAACGTATTCTAAATACACATTTGATTATCCCTATCACAAAGCAGTTTCTGTTGACGGACAAATGGGAATGGAATATCCTCAAATGGCTTTTAATCCTGGAAGACCTGATTTACCAGATGGAGGTTATTCAGATCGTATGAAATACAGAATGATAAAAGTTACTATTCATGAAGTAGGACATAACTTTTTCCCAATGATAATTAATTCTGATGAAAGACAATGGACTTGGATGGATGAAGGATTAAACTCATATTTAGAGATGTTAGCAGAATTAGAATATGATAAAGATTTTCCAATGAGGAGAGGATTACCCAAAAATATTGTTGGCTATATGTCTGGAGATCAATCAAAAATAGCTCCAATTATGTCTAAAGGTGATAATGTATATAGTTTTGGAAATAATGCCTATGGTAAGCCTGCTACTGCATTATGGATATTAAGAGAAACGATTATGGGTAAAGATCTTTTTGATCATGCTTTTAAAACGTATGCTCAAAGGTGGAAGTTTAAACATCCTACTCCAGCAGATTTCTTTAGAACTATGGAGGATGCTTCTGCTATGGATTTAGATTGGTTTTGGAGAGGATGGTTTTATACTACAGATGTAACTGATATAGGTATAGGAAGTGTTAAAAAGTTTATTAAAGAAGATGCTGAAAAAAATGTAAATTTTATTGAAGATACATCGGAGGGATTAACCTTTTCCTCAGAAAATGCAAAAAAAGCAAAATCAAACTTCTTTTATGAAATTACATTTAACAAGCCTGGAGGACTAGTTATGCCAATTATTGCGGAATATACATACAAAGATGGATCAAAAGAGAGAAAAATATATCCAGCTCAAATTTGGAGGTATAATGACAATGAAATAACTAAGGTTGTAAAATCAGATAAAGAGATTATAAATATAACCATAGATCCTGATTTAGAAACTGCAGATATAGATACTTCTAATAATAACTGGCCACAAAAAAAAGACTCTAAGTTTAGTAAGTTTAAAAATAAAATTAAAGGATAATTAAATTTTATTTATTTCATTTAAAAAGGAGCTCAACTATAATTTAGGTTGGGCTCTTTTTTACTTATAGTGATCTTTAATAAACTTCTAAAAAAAAAATGAAGATATAAAAGATATCCAATAATTTTTTTTAAATTTACGTTATTAAACTTATAAATTATTTTAAATAAGTTTTTCATATTACACCTCTAGTCCCTCCAATTTTTTTAGGAATTACTATTCTTCTATTCCTCTTTTAGAAGTTTACCTAGCTGTTTTTATGGTATTGTTTGTAATTATATCCCTATAATATAATGATATTATAACCAATACTTTATCACATAACCCCTTTATTATTTTTTTAATCTATTTGTTGTCATGACAAATATCATGTTTTTTATGATTTGTTTATAAGATCTTTAAATATGGATAAATAATAGTGATTTAACTTATAAATAATACTCCCTACTTAAGATATAACTTTAAAATATATCTGGTATGAGGTACTTAATATTAATAATGTTGTTTTTTATTCAAAGTAATTTGTTTTCACAAGAAAGTTTAGCCTTAGGTGTCTTTCAAGATGCCAGGCTTATGTTTTTAGGTGATGAAAGAGGAAATGATGCAGGAACTATGGATCTTTTGTTAAGGTTGAGATTAGAAGGTAAACAAAAGAAAATAGGATATTTTGTCTTTTACTTAAGCTATGAGCATGCTAATCTTGCTTCTACTCTAAAAAGGTATTCATCCTCTTTTGGATTTACTTTTAATAACTTAAGTAAATCTAATAAGTTTATAAATAGGTTTGAATTTACACCCACTGTTGGCTATGGAAACTTAAACAGAAATAGAAATGACTCAATTGATAAGTATTATAATTGGTCATTTTGTGAGGAGACTTCATTTAAAGTTAATGAATTTATGAAAATTTCTTTTTTAACACAGTTGATGCAACGATCAGATTTAAAAAGGAAAAAATCAAATAATAGAAGAATAGCTAGATTTAGCTGTTTTATTGGGACAGTATTTAATATATAAGTAATATTAAATTTATTTTTTTCTAAACACTAACCAACAGCCAATTAATATTAAAGGTATGCTTAATACTTGACCTGTGTTTAAGGAGTTTAAAACCCAATCTTCTCTTCCATCTATTTGCGCTTCTTTGAAAAATTCTATAAAAAATCTTGAGGTCCATAAGCCTATCATGAATAAACCAAATAAAAAGCCTGTCTTCTGCTTTTTATTTGAATTCCAATAAAACTTCCACAAAACTATGAATAAAATTAAATAACAAAGTGCTTCATATAATTGTGTTGGATGCCTTGGAAGCATTTCAGCATCTTTTGATTTAAATATTACACCTAGATTAGAGCCGGTTGGCTTTCCATAGATTTCAGAGTTGAAAAAATTACCTAATCTAACAAAAGCAGCTCCTAAAGCAGAAACTATTGCCATTCTATCTAAAATATAAAGCAATGGCTTTTGCAAATGTTTTTTACTGTATATATACATAGCAATAATAATTGCAATAGCAGCTCCATGACTGGCAAAACCAGTATATCCAGTAAACCTCCATCCATCTATTAAGCCAAAAAAAGCAGATTCTCCTACTGCTCTTTTAAAAGGTAAGAAAATTTCAAGAAGATTATTTTTATAGTAATCCCAACTGTAGAAAAAAACCTCTCCTAATCTCATTCCAACTAGCATTGAAATAAAGGTATACATGAAAAGAGTATCAATTTTTTCAATTGAAATTTTATCTTCAATATATATTTTCTTCATAATTCTTAGGCCAAAGATAAATGCAGCAACAAACATTAAACTATACCAACGAATTGTAAAAAAACCTAAATCTATTCCTAATGAGGGGTCCCAAGTAATTGAAAGAAAATTCATATTTATTTTATTAATTAATTTCTAAACCGTTTTAGAAATGATTATTTATTTTTTTTATTTGGCACAGGATCATAGCCACTTCCACCCCAGGGATGACAACTAAATATTCTTTTTAAAGACAACCATGTACCAGTAATTAATCCTCTTTTTCTTAGAGCTTCTATTGTATATTGTGAGCAAGTTGGATCGTATCTACAGGATGAGGGTGTATAAGGTGAAATGGCAACTTGATAAAAACGAACAACTAATACAAAAGGAAATATTAAAATATTTTTTAAAGTCATTTGTAATTTATTTTAAATATTGAATCAAGTTTGATCAAGACAAGGTATATGATGTTCCTTCTCTTCCATCTTTTAACTGAATTCCCATTGCTAACAACTCGTCCCTTATTTGATCAGACAGGGCCCAGTCTCTATTTTCTCTTGCTTCTTTTCTCAGCTTTATTAATAATGAAACTACACCATCAATTTTGTCAGAGTTTTGCTTATTTACATCATCTTGCAATCCTAATACATCATAAACAAATGAATTCATGGTGTTTTTTAGGAGTAAGAGTTCCTCATCAGTTATAGACTCCTTTTCTTCCTTTATTTGATTGATAATCTTAACTCCTTCAAAAAGGCAAGAAATTAATACTGGGGTATTAAAATCATCATTCATTGCATCATAACATCTCTGTTTCCAGGAGGTAATATCTACAGAAGAATTATTTTTCGTTGGAAGATTATTGACTGTCTTTAATGATTCTAAAAGTTTGTAACATCCTTTTTCAGAGGCTTCTAAAGCATCATTAGAAAAATCTAAAATACTCCTGTAATTAGCTTGCATATTAAAAAAGCGAACAACGCTGGCAGAAAATGCCTTATTTAAAATTTTATTGTTACCTGTTAATATTTCGTCTGGTAAAATAAAGTTTCCAGTAGATTTGGCCATTTTTTGACCATTTAGTAACAGCATATTAGTATGCATCCAATAATTTACTGGATCATGACCAGAACAAGTTTTAGATTGCGCAATTTCACATTCATGATGAGGAAATTTTAAATCCAACCCACCACCATGAATATCAAAACGAGCTCCCAAATATTTTGAACTCATTACTGAACATTCTAAATGCCATCCAGGAAAACCCTCAGACCATGGAGATGGCCATCTCATGATATGTCTTTCATCAGCTTTTTTCCACAATGCAAAATCTTGGGGATTTTTTTTATCAGATTGACCATCCAAAACTCTTGTATTATGGATGGCATCTTCAATTTTTCTACCAGATAGTATTCCGTAATGATTACTCTCATTATAAGCTACAACATCAAAATACACGGAACCATTAACTTCATAACCGAAACCTTTTTCAATGATTTCTTTTATCATTTCAATTTGTTCTACAATATGACCAGTAGCCGTAGGTTCTATACTTGGTGGTAAAAAATTATATTTTTTTAACACGTCATGAAAATCTACAGTATAACGCTGAACAACCTCCATAGGTTCAATTTGTTCTAAACGTGCTTTTTTGGATATTCTGTCTTCCCCTTCATCTGCATCATTCTCTAAATGACCAGCATCTGTTATGTTTCTAACATATCTAACTTTGTAGCCTAAGTGAGTAAAATAACGGAAAGCTACATCAAAAAACATAAATGTTCTCAAATTACCTAGATGAGCATTACTGTATACTGTTGGGCCACATACATACATCCCTATATGACCTTCATGAACAGGCCTAAATAATTCTTTACTCTTAGTAAGTGAATTGTATATTTTTAATTGATTCTCTTTGTAGAGTTCCATAAAAAAATAGATATTTTTTGTGGGTTAAAGATAGTTACTTTATCAACAATACAGAAATAGTAATCTCTATTAAATTTACTAGTTTTTGTGTTTGTTATTTAGATAATAAATATTAAAATACTTTAACACTATTTGGAGTTTTTTTAAATGATCTCTTTTTACACCATTTTTATTTATAAATTTACATTGAAATTATGGCTAAAAGAAAAATTTCAACATTATTTAAAATAGAAGGTGTTTCAAAACAAGAGACAACTAGTAAAATTGCTGCCAAAAAAATTCAATTAAATAGAAATAAAATTCCTTCGGCTAAAAAGTTTATTTCTGAAATTTTGGCTGGAAATATTAGCTTTTTAAGCAGAGCTATTACCTTAATAGAAAGTTCCAACAAGAAACATCAAGAAAAAGCAACCATTATTTTAAATGAATGTCTACCTCATGCAAACAAATCAATAAGAATTGGTATAACTGGAGTGCCAGGTGTAGGAAAAAGCACCTTCATAGAAGCATTAGGAATGCAATTAACTAAAAAAAAGAAAAAAGTTGCAGTACTAGCTATAGATCCAAGTAGTTCTATCAATAAAGGGAGTATTTTGGGTGATAAAACCAGAATGGAGGAATTAGTTAATAACAAACACGCTTTTATTAGACCCTCACCTGCGGGTACTTCTTTGGGTGGAGTTGCCCAAAAAACAAGAGAAACTATTATTTTGTGCGAGGCAGCTGGTTTTGATACTATCATCATAGAAACGGTTGGGGTAGGTCAAAGTGAAACCATGGTGCATTCTATGGTAGATTTTTTCTTACTTCTAAAAATAGCTGGTGCGGGGGATGAACTACAAGGAATAAAAAGAGGTATTATTGAAATGGCAGATGCCATCATTATCAATAAATCTGACGGAGAAAATATTAGAAATGCTAGTATTGCCAAAGTTGATTTCACTAGAGCACTTCACTTATATCCTCAAAAAACCAGTGGATGGAAGCCAAAAGTTTTAACAGCTAGTGCCCTTGAAGGTACAGGAGTAAACGAAGTGATGGAGATGATTGAAAGCTACATATTATTAGTGAAAAAAAATAATTTCTTTGTTTCTAATAGAAATCATCAAAATATTTCATGGCTTAAAGCTATTATTGAAAAGAACTTACATGATTCTTTTTATAAAAACAATAAGAATCATATTGCCCTAAAAAAGGAAATTAAATTATTAGAAAATAATGAAACTACTCCTTTTTCATCTGCGAAAAAATTATTAAAAAATTATAATGGATAAATTTTTACAGCAGAAATACCTATTACCCATTGTAATTTTTATTTTTTTTATTGTTAATAGTATTCAAGGTAATTATACAGAATTATTACCAGATGAAGCTTATTATTGGGTGTACAGTAAATATATGAATTGGGGGTTTTTTGATCACCCTCCTTTAGTTGCTGTATGGGTTAAAATCAGTGATTTTCTATTTAATAATGAAATGGGGGTTCGTTTTTTTTCGGCAGTTTCATTTAGCTTACTTGTTTACCTACTTTGGAACACTACGGATCATCCAAAAAAAAATAGATTCACTTGGTTATTTCTTCTACTCATTTTTTCAACAGCATTATTAAATGTTTATGGTTTTATAACTACTCCAGACACCCCTTTATTACTATTCTTTTCTCTATTTTTATTTGCCTATAAAAAATATCTTACAAAAAAAAATACGGTTAGTTATCTCCTACTAACACTATCTATTGCTGGGATGATGTATAGCAAATATCAAGGTGTTTTAATTGTATTTTTTGTGGTAGTCTCTAATTGGAAATTAGTAAAAGATTACAAACTATGGTTAGTTTGTTTAGGTGTAATTATACTTTATATTCCACATCTATCCTGGCAATATATGAATGATTTCCCTTCCATACGATATCATTTGTATGAAAGAGCTTCCGTAGCTAGCTATAGAATAGAGTATTCTTTAATGCATTTTGTAAATGCTATTGCTATATTAGGTTTTACTTTTATTATTATATATAAAGCTTTTTTTAAGGGAGTTAAAAGCACCAACCAATATCACAAAGGCTTAAATTATATTATTTCAGGATTTTTTATATTTTTTTTACTTTCTTCTTTTAGAGGGCACGTTCAAGCACAATGGATAGCTCCAATTATGCTTCCATTAATATTAATAACGTTTGAGTATCTTTTAGATAACCAAAAACTAATTAAACTATTTAATTACTTAGCTTTTGTAAATATTATAATCATAATAATAGCAAGAATAATTATTGCAAATGAAGGTATTATTCCTGTTAAATTAGAATTTCACGGGAATAAAGAATGGGCTCTTAAAGCAAAAAAATTAACACAAAATACAGATAGAGTATTTATAAACAGCTTTCAGAATACAGCTATTTTTTGGTTTTACACAAAAGAAAAGCCTCATTATCAGAAAAATTTTTTAGGAAGAAAAAATCAATTCAAATTCATACCTGGGAATAAAACATTTTTATCTGATTCGGTGTCCTATTTTACAAGAACTTCAAGAGACTACTCAGAAATAAAAATGAGCAGCGGTAAAGATTCTATTTTTATTTCCTTCATTAAAGATTATACATCTTTATTTGAAATTAAAATTGATTTGATTAATTCGGATGAAGTAATCATTAAAAATAATTCTAAAAATTTCATCAAAGCTAGCCTTGAAAACCCCTATGATTTTGATATTGATTTTAAAGATATTTTTACAGAAATAGTTTTTCAAAATAAAAAAGGAAATGAAATTTATAGTATTCCGGCAAAAATAGATTTAGAAAGAATTAAAGCCTCAAGTAAGGAAAATATTTCACTCGAGTTTTACCCATCTATTACAAATAGTTTAGATGAGTATCCTCATCTTGGCATAGGAATTAAAACTGATAATAATATGGATTTGGTAAAAGTAAGTTCATTACATAGGTATATAATTATTGATTAATTATAAATAATTAAACCCTTTTTATAGATTTGCATTATTAAACAATTCAGATGAATAAACAATTCCCTAACTACATAAAATATATCCTATCAAATATTGGTTTTCTGTTTGTTTACCTATTCTTTTTTAGGCTTATTTTTTTCTTTTTTATTGCCAATTTTGAATCAGTTCCCAAAGAAGAAATACGAACGGCGTTTAGTTATGGTATTAGGTTTGATTTAAAACTAGTAATTCTAAGCTACTTCCCTCTTTCTTTACTTATTCTTTCTACTAACTATCTTTTCTTTAAGAAGAAGGTTTTTAGAAAAATAGCTATTACCTATCACATACTACTATATCTATTATTAACTATTATTTATTTAATAGATATTGGCTATTATAATTATTTGTTTACTAGACTAGATGCATCATCATTAAGATTTCTTAGCAACTTAAAAATATCCTCTCAACTAGTTATGGAAACGTATCCAGTGTACAAGGTGTTGTTTGCTTTGATTCTTTTATTTGTATTCATCCGTATTATAAGTATTAAATTATTTGATAAAATAGCTAGAAAAGATGTCCTGTTTTTTTCAAAAAAAATGAAAGCTGTATATTTTATCAGTACATTTTTATTACTATCTTTTGGAGTTTATGGAAGTATAACACACTATCCCCTTCGTTGGAGTGAAGCTTTTTTTTCAAAAAATAATTCAGTTAATCAATTTGCATTAAACCCAGTTTTAAATTTTTTTGATACTTACAATTTTAGAAATGATGGTGTAAACAATGAATTAACCAAAGCTTACTTTCCAATCATTGCAGATTACCTGGGTTTATCAAAAGACTCTATTTCATTTAAAAGAGAGGTTACTTTTGACTCTATTCACAAGCAAAAACCTAATCTTGTAATAGTGATGCTAGAATCATTAGGTTCTGTTACGTTAGGATACGAGGGTAATGTTGCTAACGCTACTAAAAACATTGATCAGATTATCAAAGAAAGTACTTATTTTGAAAACTTTTATGTACATAAACCAGGAACAGCTGCCACTGTCTTTTCAAGTATTACAGGACTTCCAGATATAGACACCAAAGAAACTGCCTCAAGGAATTTGAGAGTAATCGATCAAAAAATCATATTTGATCAGTTTGAAGGATATGAAAAATTGTATTTACTTGGAGGAAGTGCTAATTGGGCAAATATTAGAGGGGTGTTTAAATCAAATATAAAAAACTTAAAAATTTATGAAGAAGGCAGCTATAAAGTAGAGAACCGAGCTGATGTTTGGGGTATTGATGATTATGATTTATTTAATGAATCAGATAAAATTTTTAAAAATCTTCATTCATCTAAAAAACCTTTTGTAGCCTATGTTCAAACTGCAACAAATCATAGACCTTTTTCAGTTCCTCAAAGAAAAGAATCATATAGGCCCCTTGTTGAAGGTGATATAGATAAAACTATCTTAAAAGAATCTGGATTCATTTCATTGGCTCAACTGAATGCTCTTAGATATTTAGACTTTAATGTGAAAGCTTTCTTAAATAAAGCAAAAAAATCTGGATATTATGAAAATACAATTTTTGCATTTTTTGGAGATCATAATACTTCTATGAATGAAACAAAATCGTTTAAAAAAGAATTTGATTTAGGTTTTCAAGTACATCATGTACCCTTCTTTATTCATGCACCAAAATACCTTAAACCTCAAAAAATATCTACGATCTCCAAGCTGTCAGATTTGTTTCCAACTTTAGCAACGGTGGCTAAATCTGATTATACTAATTTTACTCTAGGATCTAACGCATTAGATACACTAAATACGAATTCATTTGGTTTTCTTTATATAAAAATAAAGGGGGAGCCAGGTATCGGATTAATTCAAAATAATTTTTATTACACAAAAACCATTCAAAATAATTTTAAAAGTTTATACAAAATTTCGGATAAAGAAAATAAAGATGTTAGCAATTTATATCCCGATATAGCATCTTCAATGGATAGTCTTTTAACATCTTACTTCCACAGCACCAAATATTTATATTATAATAATAAGAAATAATTTTACAGAGTTTCTTTTAACTTCCTCTTTCAGAGTTTCTAAAAATCAATTAGAAAAATAAAAATATTATTTATTGAACATAGTTGTTAAACGTAATTTTTGCTGAAGTTTATAAAATAGATATCCAAAAAATATTCCAGCTAAATAACCTGAAATTACGTCTAATGGGAAGTGAACAGCTAAATATATACGGCTATAACCGAAGAGTAACGGGAATAGTATTAAAAAATAAATGTATTTAACATGCCTTTTTAAAAGTAAAATAATAAAGAAAGTAAAGGTCATTGAAGAAGCAGCATGACCAGAATAAAAACTAAAACTACTAGGTTTATAATCAAATTGTCGAATATATTGAATTACTCCATCTGTATTACATGGTCTTAAACGTTCAAATGAATTCTTGATAAAATTAGTGAATTGGTCTGAAAATGTGATTAATAAAATTAAGAATAACAATAATAAACTACCGCTTTTCCATCCAAATTTTTTAAAAATTAAGAATAACACAAGAGCGAACAATGGAGACCAATTAAATTGATTTGTAATTGCAAACCAAAAACTGTCCCATTGTTCACTACCTAAATTGTTAAGAAAAATAAGTAACTCCTTGTCAATTTGTGTTATTCTATTAAACAATTTATTTACCTACTTTTAATAACTCAAGTTCAAATATTAAATCAGCTTTTTTAGGAAACGGACCTCCTCCAGCTTCACCATAACCTAAATAATAAGGAATAAATAATCTAGCTTTTCCACCTACTCTCATTTTCATGATAGCTTCTTTAACTCCAGGTATTAAGGGTTGTTTGTCTAAAGTAAATTTAAATGGAGTTCCCTCTTTGGTAGACTGTATCATTTTCCCGTCACCTAAATACATGCTATAACTAATTGAACATTCTACAGCAGAATTAAATCTTTTTCCTCTACCTCTCTTGAGTGTTAAAATTTGCAATCCAGACTCTTGCTTTTTTGCTTTTTTAACATCCATCTTTTCGTAAAAAACTTTTTGATCTTTGGCAAATTTTTCTAATCTTTCTTTTTCAATTTTTTCCATTTGAGCTAATCTCTCCAATTCTTTTTCAGCACTTTTTGAAATTTCATCTTCAAATACTTTTACAGCATCAAAATTCTTTGCGTCTTGACCCTTTCTAACAATAGTTAGTTTTTTAATTATATCTGTTTTTACTATAGAGTCTAAAACATCTAAGTTGCTTACAACTTTCCCAAAAACAGAATGACACCCAACTCTAGGGTTGCTGCAGTCTTTTAATTGATTTTCATTAGTATATGCATCTAGCCAAGGAGTTGGTTTGTAAGTAATAAAAAACTGACTCCCATTTGTATTGATTCCCGAATTAGCCATAGATAATATTCCTTTACTATCATGTTTCAAATCTGGGTTGAACTCATCATAGAATTTGTATCCTGGACCTCCTTGACCTGAAGCTAAAGGATCTCCACCTTGTATCATAAAGTCTTTTATAACTCTATGAAAAGTTAACCCGTCATAATACTTTTTACCTTTCAAAGAATCGGTAACTTTAGGATTAGTTCCTTCAGCTAATGTTACAAAATTTGCAACAGTTAACGGTACTTTATCTGCAAATAATTGAATAATAATTTTTCCTTTATTAGTTTCCATATCAGCATAAATACCGTCCTCATATCCGCTATATTCATCCTTACATGCTGTAAAGACTAAAGAAAACACTAGTATTAATTGTAAAATTCTATTTTTCATTTTTTGTTTATTTAATATTTATTAATGTTACTATACTTATTATTGATTTGTTAATACCAATTTTATTTCCATCTCCAACAATGTCGTAGGCATTAAAAGAAGGTATTATAAACTTAATGGTTTCTCCTGTTTTCATTAATTTTAGACCTTGCTGTATTCCAGGAATAAAGTCTTCTTCATCAACCTTATAATCTTTAATTCCATTAAGTTGCTTTGAATATATAATTTGATCTTTTAAATCTGAAATTTCATAGCTTATTTGAACTAAATCTCCTTTTTTTGGTGAAATTGAATTTTTAGGATCTTTTATTATGTATCTATACCAAAAACCATATGGAGAGCGAATATAGTCATGAAAAGTATCTTTTTTGATGTAATTAATAATTTTTAATTCCTCTATTGAATTTATCTTTTTTAAAATAGTTGAAGAAGAGGATAAAGAGCTTGAATTACTTTTAGTTATGGGTTTTCTAGCTTGTTGTTCTGAACAAGAAATCAAAAACAAAGAAAATAGTAAAAGACAATTTCTAAGAGTCATATGAATGAATTAATTGTTCTTTATTGTCTTCTAATAAATCACAAAATTTAATCAAGGTTTCATCCATCGAAAGATCAGATTTTCCTCCAGATGCATTATCATGTCCTCCACCATTAAAATGTTTTCTGGCAAATTTATTAACGGAAAAGGTTCCTTTAGATCTAAAGGATATCTTAATAATTTGTTGCTCTTTATCTTCAATAAAAATAGCTGCCAAAACAACACCTTCAACAGAAAGTGCGTAATTAACAATCCCTTCAGTATCTCCTTTAACAAAATTATTAGCTTCTTTTTCATTTTCTGTTAAGGTAATGTAAGCAGTTTTATAGTCTGGTAAAACTTTAAGATTACTTAATGCTTGTCCAAGAAGTTGCAGACGGCCAAAAGAACTTGAGTCATAAACATTACTATGAATTCTATGATTTTCTGCACCATTGTCAATCAAATGAGCTATTACCTTGTGAGTTAAACTAGTTGTTGAACGAAACCTAAAAGAACCTGTATCGGTCATAATACCTGTATACAAACAAGAGGCTATATCTGAATCTAATAAATGAATATCTCCCATTTTCTCAATAAAATGGTATATCATTTGGCAAGTGGAGCACATTTCAGTATCGGAATACATGTAAGCGAATTCATCTGGTTCTTGATGATGATCAATCAAAGCAAAATCATTTTGGTACTTTTCTAAGGTAGATTGCATGTCATTACCAACCCTGTGAAGTGCATTAAAATCAAGTAAAAAGATGATGTCAGAATTTTTTATAGCTTTTTGTGATTGTGAATTTTGCCAATCAAATCTGAAAGTTTTTTTTGATCCAGGAAGCCAATGAAGAAATTTAGGATATTCATTAGGTACTACTACAGTTGGTTTATGGCCTTTCTTTTTTAAATAATGAAACAACCCAAGAGTAGCTCCCATAGCATCTCCATCAGGATTTCTATGTCCAATAATAACCACTCTTTTAGGGGTATCTAGAAATGTTTTTAATTCTTTAATTTGTTTCAAAATCATAATTAGCGAAGATACAATTTTATTAAAAATTTATGTACTTTTGCGCCGATTTATAAAACATAAATACAAAATAAAAATGGCAACAAATAGAACATTCACAATGATTAAACCAGATGGTGTAGAAAACGGTCATACTGGTGCAATCCTAGACAAAATTAATTCTGCAGGTTTTAGAATTGTGGCAATGAAAAAAACACAAATGACCAAGAATGATGCTGAATCTTTTTATGCAGTGCATAACGAACGACCTTTTTTCGGAGAGTTAGTAGAGTTTATGACAAGAGGACCTATCATTGCAGCTATATTAGAGAAAGATAATGCTGTTGAAGATTTCAGGACCCTAATTGGAGCAACTAATCCTGCTGATGCTGCAGAAGGAACTATTAGAAAATTATACGCCACTTCTATGGGAGAAAATGCAGTTCATGGATCAGATAGTGATGAAAATGCTGAAATAGAAGGAAATTTTCACTTTTCAGGAAGAGAGAAATTTTAATTCCGAACACTACATTATAAAAAAACTGAGTTTTCTACTCAGTTTTTTTATTTAAAATGTTTTTTCATGATTTTTTAAACTAGCATCAGCTTTGAAACTACCCTAGCACCCATTTCTTCATTTAACATCTTTATTATTTTATCTTTACCATAACTTAATTCTTCTCTTAACACAGAAGATGTAAGACTAACTATTAAGGTGGTGTTTTGAAGTTTAACAGATTGAGTATAAGCAATCACCCCCTTACCCATAAGTTTTTCCCAAACCTCCTCAATTTTAATTTTCTGCATCCCTTTTGATAAGTTATTCTCTTTTATGAAAGATTTCATTAGTTTGCTTATAGCTAAGGATTCATTTTCTCTTTTTGCCATTATTTACTTAATAAATAGTTGATTAAATATTGCCAATATATTATTTCTGAAATCACAAGTTAAAAATTTGATATGATTTATTGCTCTGTTTAATAACATTTTCTATTCTATCAGAGTGTGTATCAGTAATAAAAATCTGTCCAAATTCATTTTTATTGACTAACTCAATAATTTGTGAAACTCTATTTTCATCTAATTTGTCAAAAATATCGTCTAATAAAAGTATGGGAATCAAGTTAGATTGTTGTTTTATAAATTCAAATTGCGCAAATTTTAGTGCTATTAAATAAGATTTTTGTTGTCCTTGAGAACCAAACTTTTTAATAGGAAACCCCCCTATTTCAAAACTTAAATCATCTTTATGAATTCCAACACTAGTATACTGTAATATTCTGTCTTTCTCTAAATTTTTATCTAATAAAGTTCTGTAATTAGAGGTCAGTAATTGACTTTTGTATACCAGATTAACTTTTTCATTATTGTTTGATATAATTAAATGTTTTTCATTAAAAATAGGGATAAACTTTTCTAGAAACTTTTTTCTTTTTTTAAAAATAGAAGTCCCAAAAGAAATCATTTGGTCATTATATACAGATAAATTTACCTCGTCAAACGTTCTATTTGCCGCAAAATACTTTAACAAGGCATTTCTTTGGGACAAGAGTT
Source organism: uncultured Flavobacterium sp. (assembly GCA_964021805.1). Taxonomy (GTDB): domain Bacteria; phylum Bacteroidota; class Bacteroidia; order Flavobacteriales; family Flavobacteriaceae; genus Polaribacter. Next base: position 13,616 of record CAXHZP010000005.1, on the reverse strand, counting down.
TGTTGTAAGAAATTAAATCTTGGAGATAGCTTTTATCTTGCTGAGAGATAACACCATCTATAAACTTTCTTCTTTCATCACTTCCTCCTATTACCAAATCTCTATCAGAGGGAGATATTATTACAAGTGGAATTTGACCAACATGCTCTGAAAATTTATCATAAGCCTTACCATTTCTTTTTAAAACTTTTTTTTGCCCCTTCTTTAAACTACAAATTATCTTTTCTAATCTTTCATTAATTGTATAATCTCCTTCAACCACGAAAAATGTTTTTTCATGTTTTATGTTTTGGCCAGCTATTGGATTAAAATAACTCTTTGCAAATGATAAATAATAAATAGCATCTAGAATATTTGTTTTACCCAATCCATTTAAACCAACAAAACAATTGATTTTTTCTTTGAACTCAAAAGTCTTGGAGTCAAAATTTTTGAAATTTACTAAAGATAATTTTTGTAAATACATAACTAAAAATTGTTGTAAGTAATCTTATGCAAATTATTGAAAAATTACGATATATTGGCTTTCTATATCCAATTAAAAAAACTATTTTTGCGCTACTAATTTTTACACTAAATATGGCAACATATAAGAAAAAGGGTTACAAACCTAAAGACAAAAAAGAGCAAGAAGCTCTAGAAATGCAAAGTACTACTGCAGAGGTTTTTAATACATTAGACGAATCTGCTTCAAAATCCGAACAATGGATCGAAAAAAACAGTAAGCCATTATTTTATGGTCTAGTTGTAGTTATTGCATTAATTTTAAGTTTTTTAGGGTACAATAAATTTATTGTGGAACCTCAAGAAGAAGCCGCCTCTAATGAGTTAGCTTTCCCAAGAAAATATTTCAATGAAGCTGGTTTAGCCTCTGGAGATGATATAGATTCATTATTACAATTAGGTTTAGAAGGTGCTGATAATAAATATGGTTTTTTAGATATTTCAACACAATTCAGCGGAACTAAGTCTGCTAATATTGCTAACTATTACGCCGGTGTCTCTTACCTTAAGTTAAAAGAATATGAAAAAGCTATAGAATATCTAAGTAAATTCGATTCTGATGATGAGATTCTTGGACCAACAGCAATTGGTGCAATTGGTGATGCTTTTGCAGACATCGATCAAACCGAAGATGCTCTAGATTACTATGAAAAAGCTGCTAACAAAAAAAATAATGAATTTACAACGCCATTATTCTTATTTAAAGCTGGGAAATTAGCCTTGTCTTTAAATAAATTTTCAAAAGCAGAGAAATTATTTACACAAATCAAAGAAAATTATTCTACTACAGAGATTGGTAGAAATATCGATAAATATATTTACAGTGCTAAATATGCTCAATAGTATCAATGGCAACAACTAACTTATCTTATTACGATAAAGAAACAATCCCAAACGCGAAAAAATTTCGGTTTGGGATTGTCGTTTCTGAATGGAATCCTGAAATTACTCAAAACCTACACAAAGGCGCTATAGCTACATTAATTGATTGTGGTGCAGACCCTGATAACATTATTTCATGGAATGTTCCTGGTAGCTTTGAATTAGTTTATGGATGCAAAAAAATGATTGAAACTCTTCAACTAGACGCTGTTATCGCTATAGGAAATGTTATACAAGGAGAAACAAAACATTTCGATTTTGTTTGTAATGGTGTAACCAAAGGAATTGTAGACCTTAATGTGAAATTTAATACTCCTGTTATTTTTTGTGTTTTAACAGACAATACAAAACAACAATCTATAGATAGATCTGGAGGTAAATTAGGAAACAAAGGTATAGAATGCGCTATAGCAGCTATCAAAATGGCTTCTTTAAGTTAGATTTAACAAAGTATCTTACCAACAACCCTTGACCATTATTTTATTATTAAGTAACTTTGACATGCTACCTAGCAATCTATTGTGTTATTGGTAATAAAAGAACCTACAAAACGCTGCATGGGAATTATAAAAAGAAAAAATAAAAAATTTGATTACAAACCAAGATACTACAAAGGAGAGGGAAATCCTTATGCAATTAAACATAAGTTTGACGAATTCAGGAGTTCAACTACTTCCAATACAAGCCTAAAGGGAAAAATAACGGATGCAATTAGTAATTTAAAAGGCGAACAAAATATTATAACTATTGATGATAAAAATTATCAATTAGACGATTCCCAATCAAATTCAAATAAAATTGTACTCTATATCATAGTTATACTTGTACTCATTTTTTTATTCATTATAGATTTTGATCTATCAATTTTCACTAAAAAATAATGTCAGACATTATTCAACTTTTACCAGATCATGTTGCAAATCAAATTGCAGCAGGTGAAGTAGTTCAACGACCAGCTTCTGTAGTCAAAGAATTGTTAGAAAATTCCATTGATGCCAAAGCAACATCTATAAAATTAATTATAAGAGATGCAGGAAAATCGTTAATACAAGTTATCGATAACGGAAAAGGTATGAGCAATACTGATGCTAAACTAGCATTTGAAAGACATGCAACTTCGAAAATTAATTCTGCTGATGATTTGTTTAAATTAAAAACTAAAGGTTTTAGAGGAGAGGCAATGGCGTCTATAGCTGCTATTGCTCATGTTGAAATGAAAACCAAACAAGATTCTCAAGAATTAGGAACCCATATTAAAATAAATGGTAGCAAAATTTCTTATATAGAACAAACTACCTCACCAACTGGCACAAACATATCTGTAAAAAACTTATTCTTCAATATACCAGCTAGAAGGAATTTTTTAAAGTCTGACACCATAGAAACTAGACATATCATTGATGAATTTCAACGAATTTCATTGTCACATCCAGAAATTTCTTTTAGCCTACATCACAATGATAACGAGATTTACCGTTTAAAAAATTCAAATTTAAGAAAAAGAATTGTAGCAATTTTTGGAACTAAAATGAATGAAAAATTAGTTCCAGTTTCAGAGAATACAGAAATGATTTCTATGGAAGGTTTTGTTGCCAAGCCACAATATGCAAAGAAAAAAAGAGGGGAACAATTCTTTTTTGTAAATAACAGATATGTGAAAAGTCCTTATTTAAATCATGCTGTGGTTGCTGCTTTTGACGGATTACTAGAAAAAGGATATCATCCCTCCTACTTTTTATATTTAACAGTCCCTACTGAGAGTATAGATATAAACATACACCCAACAAAAACAGAAATTAAATTTGAGAATGAAAAGGCAATATATGCGATATTAAGAGCAACCGTAAAACATAGTTTAGGGCAATATAATATTGCACCTATTCTTGATTTTAATAGAGATGCTACGCTAGACACACCTTATAATTTTTCTAAAGAAGAATTAAGCCCTTTAGCTCCAAAAATTACCATTGATTCATCTTTTAATCCTTTTGAAAAGGAAGCAAAAAATAAACCTTTTCAGGTAAGAGAAGACGCAGCTAAATGGGAGAGTTTATATGTTTCTACTCAAGAAATTGATGAACAAGAAACCTTATTTGAGCAAGAATCTAATCATTTACCAAATAAAACCATTCAAATTCAAAGAAAATTCTTGTTAAGTTCTATAAAATCTGGTGTTGTTTTGATAAATCAATCACTTGCACATCAAAGAGTATTGTATGAGGAATTTTTAGAAAGTGTAAATTTAAAAGAAATACACAGCCAACAATTACTATTTCCGATTACTATTTCTTTCTCTTCTGCTGAGATTGAAATGATTTACACGTTAAAATCAGAGCTTGAAAATGTTGGATTTTGTTTTGATATTTTCACAAAAGAATCTGTAACAATAAAAGGAACACCTGTTTCTATATCAGAAAGTAAAATCTCCAAAGTATTAGAGGAACTTCTTGAAAATATTAATTTAGACATACCTGATGCTAATTTTAAACCGTTGGATGTTATGGCTAAATCTTTTGCTAAATCTTTAGCCATTAAAACAGGTCATTACCTGTCTCAAAAAGAACAAGAAAGTCTTGTAAATAGTCTTTTTTCTTGTGGTGAACCAAGTTTATCCCCCACAGGTAAAGCAACTTTTAAAACGTTAACATTAAAAGAAATTGACCAATTATTTGATTCTTAACATATGAATGGAATAAAAATTACAGAAGGAATTAAGCATTTAATAATAGTTAATATTATTTTATTTGTAGCTCCACAAATTATAAATTTAGATCTCACCAATATTTTTGCATTGCACTTTCCTAAAAATAATCATTTTGGGATATGGCAATACATAACTCATATGTTTATGCATGGGAGCTTCCCTCACATCCTTTTTAATATGTATGGTTTATGGGCATTTGGAACTCCATTAGAAAAAATGTGGGGACGAAATAAATTCTTATTTTTTTACTTTTCTGCAGGTATAGGGGCTGGACTAATATATTCTTTAGTTAACTACTATCAGTTTAATGATTTTTATGAAGTTCTAATTCAAGATGGCCTTACATCTTCTCAGATTTCAAACATTTTAGATACAGGAGTGTATACTAACTTTGCAGATGTTATAAGTTTAACGAAAGAAGAACTAACCGAGTTCTACAGTTTATTTCACACACCAGCAGTAGGAGCTTCAGGGGCTGTATATGGTGTCCTTGTGGCATTTGGAATGTATTTTAAAGATGCTAAACTTGCACTTATATTTTTCCCAGTACCAATTGCTGCAAAATACTTCATCCCATTAATTTTACTTGGTGATTTATTCTTTGGAATGACAAAATACTCCATAGGAAATGTTGCTCATTTTGCCCATATAGGAGGAGCATTAATAGGATTTTTATTAGCTTTCTATTGGAAAAAAAATCAATTTAAATACTATAAATAATGGAGGTGTTTAGAGAATTACAAACAAAATTTAAATCTGCTAATATTGTACAAAAGTTAATTTATATAAATATAGCAATATTTATAATTACACTTATAACCTCCTCTTTTAGTGGTTTATATGAAAAACAATTAAATATTATTTTTCAATGGTTTTCTTTATCATCTTCAATAGATGTTTTTATTACTAAACCATGGACTATAGTTACCTATGGGTTTTTGCATAGTGGATTTTTACATATTTTATTTAACTGTTTGATACTTCATTATTTTGGGAGATTATTTTTAGACTATTTTTCTGAAAAACAAGTTCTTAATTTTTATATTTTAGGAACTTTATTTGGAGGATTACTTTACTTAATCAGTTACAGTTATTTCCCTTTATTTAAAGGAAAAATACACACAATGGTTGGCGCATCTGCCGGAATTACAGCTATAGTTATAGGAATTGCAACCTACATACCAAATTATCAACTTCAACTAAGGTTTATTGGATATGTAAAAGTTTGGCATTTGGCATTAGTATTTATACTTTTTGATTTAATTTCTCTTGCTGGAGGAAATGGTGGTGGACATATTGCACATCTAGGAGGTGCTATGTTTGGATATATTTATGTCTCCCGGTCAACTAATAATAAAACATCTAGTTATGATTGGTTTTCAAAATTATTCAACAAAAAAACAAAGCCTCTAAAAACAGTCTATAAGTCATCAAAACAAAATAAAAATAACGGTACAAAAGATAATGATCAAGTAAAAATAGATGCTATTTTAGACAAAATAAGCAAATCTGGATACGATACCCTCACACAAAAAGAGAAAGAGTTTCTATTTAAGCAAGGTAAATAAGACAGATTAATTTACACTCCCTATTTACATAATAAGTTTTCTTGTAAACTATATTCATTTTATGAAAAAAGACTCATTTTGGAATAAAATACAAATTCTTATAAATTTAATAGTATCAATACTTTTACTTTTATCTTATGTATTGCCTTATATATCTCCAAAATTAAGTCCAATTTTTACCATCATAAGTTTAGCAGTTCCAATTCTTTTTATTTTAAATCTATTTTTTATTATTTACTGGATTATAAAATTAAAAAAATACTTTCTTATATCTTCTATAACAATTTTATTAGGCATGGGATATATCAATAGTATTTATAAGTTTTCAGAAAAAAAAATATTTCTTAACACCGATGTAAAGATTATGAGTTACAATGTTCGCTTATTTAATCATTACAACTGGAGCAAGGATAAAAAGATAGCTGAAAAAATATCAACTTTTATAAGTAATAAAAAACCAGATATTTTATCTATTCAGGAATATTATAAATCAGATAATCTTAAAATTGATTACCCATATTCATTTATAAAAACAAAATCTAACAATAACAAATTTGGATTAGCTATTTTTTCTAAATATAGAGTAGTCAACAAGGGCTCTTTAGATCTTAAGAGCAGTGCAAATAATATAATTTTTGTAGATATAATTAAAGAAAAGGATACTATTAGAGTATATAATATTCATCTAGAATCTTTAAAAATGAATACTAGTAAAGAAAATTTTGGTGAACAAAATTCTCAAAAACTGCTTCAACGCATGAAAGTCTCTTTTAAAAAACAAGCAAAACAAGTAGAATTATTTTTAGAACACGAAAAAAAATGGAATGGAAAAAAAATACTTTGTGGAGACTTTAATAACACAGCGTTTTCTTGGGTATATAGAGAACTTTCCAAAAACAAACAGGATGCCTTTAAAATAGCTGGAGGAGGTTTGGGAAAGACTTTTAATTATTTATATCCACTTAGAATAGATTTTATTTTAGTAGATAACACTTTTGAAGTTAATAATTTTAAAACATTTGAGGTTTCATACTCAGATCACTTCCCTATTCTGGCAGGACTAAAAAATTAAGAATTTAATACGCTAATTTCTTAACCCCTCTAAGATCTAACATATCTATTGGATTAATTCCTAAGTCTTTAATATTTTTCTGTGAAAAACGAATTACTTGATCATAATATAATGGAATTACTGGTGCTTGATCTATTATAATACTATCCATTTTTTGGTATAATTTATAACGATCAAAATTATCAACAACAGAAATTGACTTTTCATATAGAGAATCAAAAACTATATTTTTAAAATGAGTATAGTTAGGTCCGTTAGGTGTAAAGTTTTTACTGTAAAAAAGGGATAAATAATTTTCAGCGTCAGGGTAGTCAGCTATCCAACTTCCTCTAAAAATAGAGAATTTACCCGTTGCTTTCCCCTGTCTTAAGGAAGAAGGTGGAATTACATCTATAATAACATCTAATCCAATATTTTGCAACTCTCGCTGAATAAATTCACATAAATCTAAATAATTACTATTAGTTGTAATGGTAATTGAAGGATTCTTAACCCCTGTTTCTTGTATAAATTGCTGAAGTAATTTACGTGCTATTTCAGGATTATACCGATATCCTTCTAAATTATTAAAAGAGGGTAATCCTGACGGAATAAAACCGTTAATGGCAGGAGTTCCAATTCCATTTCGTAAATATTTAATCATTTTTACTCTATCAAAACCATAGTTAATAGCCTTTCTAATCAATTTGTTGTTAGTAATTGATTGGCTATTTTCTAGATAGACACCTAAATACTCTGTATTCAAATATGGCCCTCTTTGCATTTTAATCAAATGATTATATTTCGGCTGTAATGTTCCATCTATTGAAATAATATCGTCCTTATAGGAAGCATCTAGACTTTTCATAAAATCTAGATTTCCTTGAATAAATTGCAAGAATTCACTTTGCTTATCTGGTAAAAATGTAATCGCCACTGCCTCGAGATATGGAAGTTGATTTCCTTCACTATCTTTTTCAAAATAAGTTGGATTTTTTCGCAATACGAGCTTGGTGTTTTCTACCCAAAGTTTAAATTGAAAAGGCCCTGTTCCTATTGGATTTGAACGATATTCCTCATCAAAATAATTAATAGCTTCTCGAGAAACAACAGAACAGTATTTCATAGCTAACAATCCTAAAAATGGAGGAAAAGCTTGTTTTAATTCTATTTTAAAAACTGTATCACTGACCGCTGAAAAGTTTTTTACGTTTTGTAATACCCAAGCACCAGGTGATGCAATATTTTTATCTAAAAGTCTATGAAAACTATACTCAAAATCGAGAGCAGTAACTAATCTTGTAGAATCAATCCCAAATAAACCATGTCTATGAAAATAAACATCATCTCTAAGTGAAAAAGTATACACTTTCCCATCCTCTGAAATGTCCCAATTCTTTGCAATACTAGGTTTAACTTGTAGACTATCATCTAATTGGACCAATCCATTATACAATTGATTAACTGCCCAAATATTACGCTGATCTTTTGCAAAAGCCGGATCTAAGGAGGTAATGTTAGAATGTTCATTGTATCTAAAAACTTGAGAATCATCAAAAGTAGAGGTTCTATTTTGACAAGAAAATATACTAAAAACTAATACTAAAAAACACCAGTTATTTCTCAAAACCATAATCTCTCTCTACTTTACAAATTCTTAATTGGTATTGTTGATACCATTTATTTCTTCCTATAATTCTTGCTTCTGTATGTTCAATATTGTTTTTCCATTTAGTAATAGATGCTAAATCTTTCCAATACGAAACTGTAATTCCAATGTTACTTCTAGCTGACTCAATTCCTAAATATCCATCTTGTAGTTTTGCTAATTTCTCCATTCTTACAGCAGTTGTTTCATAATCAGCTAAATTTTTTGTCAACAATGTTGTAAAAATAACTGCATAATAAGGTGTTTTTAAATCAGTTATAATCATAATAATAATTGGTATTTTGTTTCAGGTAATTTTGAATTAGGATCTATTCCATCTCCAACATAATCAAAATTACATTTTTTCAAAATCTTAGCAGAAGCAACATTAAGATTAATTACATATCCAATCAATTTTGGCATACCAATAGATTTGCAATACACTACAGAGGCTTTACATAAATCATAACCATACCCTAAACTCCAATATTTTTCTAAAAATCGATATCCAATTTCATCATCTCCTTCGTTATCTTTTATAAATGCAACAGTTCCAACAAACTCATTGTCTAATTTTCTTTCTATGGCATAAATCCAAAAATCATTGTCTTCTCTATCATAAAAGCCAATTAACCGTTCTAATTCGATTAAATGTTCTTTTTCTGTTTGAACTTCTCCAGTTACATATTGCATTACTTTTGGATTGCTTTGCATCTCATGATATGGTCTTATATCACTCATTATTAGTCTCCTAACAAGTAATATTTCCGTTTCAAAAATGATTTGACTACTCATGTATCTTTTCAGAATTATTGTAACTTTGTGTTCCTTTAAATGTACAAGAATGAATGCAGATAAAAAAGTAGCATTTTATACCCTAGGATGTAAACTTAACTTTTCAGAAACATCTACAATTGCTCGTAATTTTGTAAAGGAGGGCTTTAATCGTGTAGATTTTAACGAAAAGGCAGATGTATATGTAATCAATACGTGTTCAGTTACAGATAATGCAGATAAACGCTTTAAATCAATTGTTAAAAACGCCTTAAAGAAAAATAAAGAGGCATTTCTCATTGCTGTTGGTTGTTATGCACAGTTAAAACCTGAAGAACTTGCTGCTGTTGATGGGGTTGATTTGGTTTTAGGAGCTACTGAAAAATTTAATGTTACAAGTTATATTAACGATCTTACCAAAAACCAACATGGTGAGGTTCATTCTTGTGAAATCTCTGATGCCGATTTTTATGTGGGTTCTTATTCTATTGGTGATAGAACTCGAGCCTTTCTAAAAGTACAAGATGGTTGTGATTATAAATGTACCTATTGCACAATTCCTTTAGCTAGAGGAATTTCTAGAAGTGATACCCTAGAAAATGTATTGACTAATGCTCAAGAAATTTCTAAAAAAGGCATTAAAGAAATTGTTCTAACTGGTGTAAATATAGGCGATTACGGCAAAGGCGAATTTGGAAATAAAAAACATGAACATACTTTTTTAGAATTAGTAAAAAAATTAGACAAGGTAGAGGGTATACATCGTTTAAGAATTTCATCAATTGAGCCAAATTTATTAAAAGATGAAACCATTGATTTTGTAGCAGACTCAAAAACTTTTGTTCCTCATTTTCATATTCCTTTACAAAGTGGAAGCGATGATTTATTAAAGTTAATGAAACGTCGTTATTTAAGAGATACTTATACCAATAGAGTTCATAGAATTAAACAAATAATGCCAAACGCATGTATTGGTGTAGATGTTATTGTTGGTTTTCCTGGGGAAACTGATGAACATTTTTTAGAGACATACAACTACTTAAATGATTTAGACATCTCCTATTTACACGTTTTTACCTATTCTGAAAGACCAAATACAGAAGCTGTTTTAATGGATGGAGTTGTTGCTAAAAAAGTAAGGGCAAAACGCAGTAAAATGTTACGAGGCTTGTCTGTAAAAAAACGCAGAGCTTTTTATGAAAGTCAGATAGGGAATTCTTCAACAGTTTTGTTTGAAAGTGAAAATAAAGAAGGATATATCCATGGCTTTACAGAAAATTATATAAAAGTAAAAACACCATGGAATCCTGACTTAGTGAACACATTACAACAAATTTTACTAACTAAAATTGATGAGGATGGTTTAGTACGTTTTGATTTTATAAACGAGTTGATTTCGTCATCTGCAACATAACGTTTAGTTTATGAAGAAGATACAAATCTATTTTATGCCCGGATTGGGTGCTAACCCCAAGATATTTGAACATATTTCACTTCCAAAAGATCGATTTGAGATTCATCTTTTAGAGTGGAAAATACCTGTATCAGAAAATGAGTCAATCAAAGATTATGCGCAAAGAATGGCCTATGAAATTAAACATCAAAACCCTGTTTTATTAGGAGTGTCTTTTGGAGGTGTTTTAGTGCAAGAAATAGCGAAAATTATTGCTGTTAAGAAAATAATTTTAGTGTCTAGTATAAAAAGTCATCATGAATTTCCAAACAGATTAAAACTATTAAAAAAAACCAAAGCATATAAATTTTTTCCTACTAGAATCATTGAAAATTTTGATAAGTATAAAAAATATTTCTTAGGAGATTTCCTCAAGAAAAGAGCTGATTTATATACATTGTATTTGTCGGTTAATGATGCTTTATATTTAAAATGGGCCATTTACACCTTGCTCCATTGGCAACAAGATAAAATTCCTGAAAATATTTTACACATTCACGGAAACAATGATCAAGTTTTTCCTTCGAAGCATATTCATAATTTTACTCAAATTAATAATGGTTCTCATGTTATGATTTTATTGAAAGCTAATGAAATTTCTACCATAATTTACAAGAATTTAAATTGAAGTTTTATGTGTATTTTCTTAAATTTAATCTTTTATTAACTTAAGGTGATCACTATGAAAAAAATAACTCGACCATTATTATTAATACTCATATTTATACTCTCAATTATATTTTTTAATGCTGTTAATATTTCTGACAAAACCTTAGAAAAAAACACCTCTTCTACCTACAATATTAAAGCTTTAAAAATTCCAAATGGCTTATCGTTTGCTGGAGAAAAAGTCCCTACAGAACTAAATGATATAAAAGAACGGATGGATAGAGAATTATTAGTAAATACTTATTGGCAGTCTAATGGATTGTTATTAATAAAAAGAGCTCATAAATATTTTCCTTTAATAGAACCATTGCTGAAAAAATATGGAATACCTGACGATTTTAAATATTTAGCTGTGGCAGAGAGTGGTTTAGAAAATAATTCATCTTCTGCAGGAGCAGCCGGTTTTTGGCATTTTTTAAAATCATCAGCAAAAGAATATGGCTTAGAAGTTAATCAAAATGTAGATGAAAGATACAATCTAGAAAAGGCAACAAAAGTAGCTGCAGAATATTTGAAAAAATCCAAAAAACGTTTTGGAACTTGGACGTTAGCAGCTGCAGCTTACAATGCAGGAAATGCTCGTATTGCTAGAAATTTAAAGAAACAACAAGTAACTAATTATTATGACTTATTACTTAACACTGAGACTTCGAGATATGTATTTAGGATAATTGCATTGAAAGAAGTTTTATCTAATCCAAAAAAATATGGTTTTGTGTTTGAAGAAGACGATTTATATAATTTGCCAGATATAAAAACAGTCGAAGTTGATACTGTAATTACAAACATTGCCTCTTTTGCAAAAAAATTTAAAACAAATTATAAAGAACTAAAGCTCCATAATGCCTGGCTTAGAGAAAATAAATTAAATAATAAAAGTAGGAAATTATACAAAATTAGAATTCCTAACTTAAATTAATACCATAAAAAAAGCCTATCATTTAGACAGGCTTTTCTTTAAAAATTAACTTGTAGTATATATTAGATTACTCTTACGTTTACTGCGTTTAATCCTTTTCTTCCTTCTTGTAACTCAAACTCTACTTCATCGTTTTCACGAATTTCATCGATCAAACCTGATACATGTACAAAATGTTCACTGTTGTTTCCTTCTTCTACGATAAATCCAAATCCTTTAGATTCGTTGAAAAATTTTACGGTACCTTTACTCATAATATTAAATTGTTTTGTTATCTGTTTAATTATAGACAACGTTGTTTATAAAGCCGCAAAAATACATTAAAATTTCTATATAACACTACATTTATAAATTTCTTTTTTAAATCTATATGTTCCTGATAACTTGGCAATTATTAAATATATTTATGGATAAAACAATCAAAAATTATTACTTAAAGATTTAAAAATCACAAAATCTAAGTTTTAATTAAAAAATTATTATTAAAATTTGTCTTCTATCCTATTTGCAAAGAATTGAAAAAATGACTTATTGAGTTATTTTTTTTTAAGGTTTTTTTTTAAGGTTTCAAAATCTGTAACAATTTCTTCTAAAATATCTTTAGCTGAGCTAATTTTATTTATAATACCAGCTATTTGACCAATTTCTAATTCTCCATTGTCTAAATCACCTTCAAAAATTCCTTTTTTGGCTCTAGCTCTTCCCAATAAACTAATAAGTTCCTCTTTAGTTGGGTTTTTTTTATACAGTTCCTGAATTTCTTGATAAAATTTATTTTTTATCAAACGAACTGGTGCTAATTCTTTTAGAGTTAGATGAGTGTCACCATCTTTAACGTCTAAAATTTTCTGTTTAAAATTTGTATGAGCAGAAGATTCTTTGGAAGCTGCAAATCTACTACCTATTTGAACTCCATCTGCTCCTAACACAATAGCAGCTAACATTCCACGACCGTTTCCAATACCACCTGCTGCAATTACAGGAATAGTTACACTTTCTTTCACCATTGGAATCAAGGTAAATGTGGTAGTTTCTTCACGTCCGTTATGACCACCTGCCTCAAAACCCTCACAAACAATCGCGTCTACTCCAGCAGCTTCAGCTTTTATTGCAAATTTTACTGAACTAACAACATGAACAACAGTAATTCCTTTTTCTTTTAAAAAAGAGGTCCAAGTTTTTGGATTCCCTGCAGAAGTGAATACAATTTTCACATCCTCTTCAACAATAATATCCATCAATTCATCTACTTGGGGATATAACATGGGTATATTTACACCAAAGGGTTTACCAGTAGCTTTTTTACATTTTTGGATATGTTCTCTAAGCACATCTGGATACATAGATCCAGCACCAATTAAACCCAAACCTCCAGCATTAGAAACAGCTGATGCTAATTTCCAACCACTTACCCAAACCATGCCTCCCTGAACAATTGGGTATT
>CAXHZP010000004.1:0-87237 GCA_964021805.1 uncultured Flavobacterium sp. | reverse complement strand
TACTGCCAAACTTCTTTTAAGTTTAGATCTATAAGTTTGGTTTTAGGAGTAATGACAAAAAGCCATTTTTGTTGCATGAATAAATTTATTTCAGGGTAACAACAAATATAATTTTATTTTAAAAATTATCATATGTTTTTTCGTTAAATCGTCCTATTTTTACGATGAATTAAAGAAAAAACACGTATGAAACAACAAATTATTGAATGTGTTCCTAACATAAGTGAAGGAAGAGATCTAAAAAAAATCAACACAATTGCCAATGTTGTTACTGAGGTTGAAGGAATAAAACTCCTAGATATAGATCCTGGAAAAGCCACGAACAGAACTGTAATTACCTTTGTAGGAGAACCCTCACAAGTTATAGAAGCTGCGTTCAGATTAATTAAAAAAGCGAGTGAACTAATAGACATGAGTAAACAAACAGGAGAACATCCAAGGTTTGGAGCTACAGATGTTTGTCCTTTAATTCCTATTGCAAATATTTCTATGGAGGAAACGGCTAATTATGCTCATATGCTAGGGAAAAGAATTGGTGAAGAATTGGGAATATCAGGTTATTATTATGAAAATGCAGCTACTAAAGAAGATCGAAGAAATTTAGCTACAGTTAGATCTGGTGAATATGAAGGTCTTGAAAATAAACTATCTGATACCAACTGGAAACCAGATTTTGGACCAATAACCTATACATCAAAGACAAAAAATGCAGGAGTAACTGCTATCTCTGCTAGAGATTTTCTAGTTGCCTATAATATAAATTTAAACTCCACCTCTACTAGACGAGCCAATGCCATTGCTTTTGACATTAGAGAAGCTGGAAGGGTAAAACGAGATGGGAATCCTATTACAGGCAAAAAAGTAGTTGATGCTAATGGAGAACCTGTAAGAATACCAGGAAAATTAAAGGCTGTAAAAGGGATTGGCTGGTATATAGAAGAATATGGTATTGCACAAATTTCTTACAACTTAACCAATATTTCTATTACCTCGATGCATGAGGCATTCGATGAAACGCTTAAAGCTGCAGACAAAAGAGGCATTAGAGTTACAGGTTCTGAGTTGGTTGGTTTGGTTCCATTACAAGCCATGTTAGATGCAGCAGATTACTTTTTACAAAAACAGAATCGATCACTTGGAATTAGTGAGACCGATAAAATTAAAATAGCTGTAAAATCTCTTGGACTAGACGATTTAAAACCTTTTAATCCAGAAGAAAGAATTATTGAATATGTAATGAATGCTAACCATTCTAAAAAATTAGTAGATTTTACTGTAAAAGGTTTTGCTGATGAAACTGCTTCTGAATCTATGGCACCAGGTGGTGGATCAATAGCTGCTTATGTTGGTGCTCTAGGAGTCTCTCTTGGAACAATGGTTGCCAATTTATCAGCACATAAGCCAGGTTGGGACGAAAAATGGGAATTTTATTCTAAATGGGCAGAAAAAGGGCAACAATATAAAAAGGAGTTACTCTTTTTAGTAGATGAAGACACCAATGCATTCAATAAAATTATAGATGGTTTTAGAATGCCTAAATCTAATGAAGAAGAAATTACATTAAGAAAAGAAGCCATTGAAAACGCTACTAAATACGCAACAGAAATTCCTTTTAAAGTGATGGAAACCGCCTACAATTCTATGGAAGTTATGATAGCTATGGCTAAAGAGGGGCTACAGAACTCTTTATCTGATGCGGGTGTTGGAGCTTTATGCGCTAGAACTGCTGTTGTTGGAGCTTATTTTAATGTCCGAATTAATGCGAAAGATATTAAAGATAAAGTATTTGCTGATAACATACTTTCTAAGGCAAATGAAATCTACGATAAAACCAATATGTTAGAAAAAGAAATGATTGAATTAATTGATACTAAAATTTAATTGGAAACTCCCGTAAAAATTATTGATTTTCATCCAGAAAACTCGTCAATATTTGGGGATCTAAATATTGAATGGTTAGAAAAATATTTTTATGTAGAACCTTATGACCATAAAATTTTAGGGGATCCTCAATCCTATATCATAGATAAGGGAGGTTATATATTCTTTGCTAAAATTAATTCTAAAATTGTTGGAACTGTTGCTTTAATTAACGAAAAAGAATGTTATGAACTTAGTAAAATGGCTGTTTCTCCCGAGTATCAGGGCTTAAAAATTGGCAATAAGCTAATTGACTATTGCATAGAGTTTTCCAAACAGCAAGGTTGGAAAAAAATAATGTTGTATTCAAATACAATATTAAAACCAGCAATTAATTTATATAAAAAAGTAGGTTTCAAGGAAGTTAAATTAGAACCAGATGTTCACTATGAAAGAGCTAACATAAAAATGGTTTTAAAACTATCATAAAGTTATTTACAGGAAACTTTCAATAGCTAAATCGTAGCTTTTCAAACCAAAACCAACAATAACTCCTTTTGCATTAGCAGCAATATAACTATGATGCCTAAACTCTTCTCTAGCATGTACATTTGAAATATGTACTTCTACTACAGGTGTTTCTATAGCCTTTACGGCATCACCAATACCTACTGAAGTGTGTGTATAAGCAGCCGCATTTAGAATAACACCATCATAACTAAAACCAACTTCATGTAATTTATCAATGATTTCACCTTCTATATTAGATTGAAAATAAGATAAATCTACATCCGAGAATTTATTTTGTAACTCTTTAAAATAATCATCAAAAGAGTGAGCACCATATATTTCGGGTTCTCTTTTGCCTAGTAAATTTAAGTTTGGACCATTAATTATTATTATTTTCATAAATCAAAAATACAATAAATTTTGAATCAGATATAGTTTTTGATTATCTTCCTAAAATGAATTGGAATCAGGCGATACAAGATTATAGCCATTATTTAAATATTGAAAGAGGGCTCTCCTATAATACCATAGATAGTTATGTTTTAGATGTAAATAAACTAATCTCATTTCTAGATAATAATAATATTTCTTGTTCACCTATCACCATAAAAAATGATATCATTCAGCAATTTATCTATGAAGTTGCAAAAAAATCGACTGCTAGAAGTCAAGCTAGAATTATATCCGGTTTAAAAAGTTTTTTTAATTATTTGATTTTTGAAAAATACAGAGAATCCAATCCAACTGATTTAATAGAGGCTCCAAAAATTGGTAGAAAACTTCCAGATACTTTATCAGAATCTGAAATTAATCAACTAATATCAGCTGTTGATTTAAGTAAACCTGAAGGGGAAAGAAACAGGGCTATACTAGAAACATTATATAGTTGCGGTTTAAGAGTTAGTGAAATCATTACTTTAAAAATATCAGATTTATTTTTTGAAGAAGGATTTATAAAGGTGGTAGGTAAAGGAAATAAAGAACGTTTTGTTCCTATTCATAATAGAGCACAAAAATATATTGAGTCCTATATGAATCACTACAGAATTCATATATCCATTGTAAAAGATTATGAGGATATTCTATTTTTAAATAGAAGAGGTAAATCTTTAACCAGACAAATGGTATTTGTAATTTTAAAAAATCTAGCCATAAAAATTAATCTAGATAAAAAAATTAGCCCTCACACTTTTAGACATTCTTTTGCTACGCATCTTTTGAAAAATGGAGCAGATTTAAGGTCTATTCAGCAAATGTTAGGACATGAAAGTATCACTACAACTGAGGTCTATGTTCACTTAGACACTAGTTATTTAAAGAAAGTAGTAGAGAAATATCATCCTAGAAAATCATAAATGAAAAAATCCCACTTTTAAACTTTAAAAGTGGGATTATAATATATGAATTATTAATGGCTATTTAGCTACATTAACAGCTCTCGTTTCTCTTATGACTGTTACTTTTACTTGACCAGGATAGGTCATGTCATTTTGTATTTTTTGGCTAATACTAAATGATAATTCAGCAGCTTTAGTGTCATTAACTTTACCACTCTCTACCATCACACGTAGCTCTCTTCCTGCCTGAATTGCATACGCTTTTTGAACACCTGAAAATCCAAAAGCAATATCTTCTAAATCTTTTAATCGCTGAATGTAAGAATCTAAAACCTGTCTTCTTGCTCCTGGTCTAGCACCTGATATGGCGTCACAAACTTGAACAATTGGCGCAAAAAGAGATTTCATTTCTATTTCATCATGGTGTGCTCCTATGGCATTGCATACGTCTTGTTTCTCACCGTATTTTTCTGCCCATTGCATTCCCAGTAGCGCATGTGGTAGCTCACTTTCGGTATCTGGAACTTTTCCGATATCATGAAGTAATCCTGCTCTTTTTGCTAATTTTGGATTCAAACCTAATTCTGAGGCCATAATACCACATAAATTAGCAACTTCTCTTGAGTGCTGAAGAAGGTTTTGACCGTAAGATGATCTGTACTTCATTCTACCAACCGTCTTTATTAATTCTGGGTGTAATCCATGAATTCCTAGATCAATTACAGTACGTTTTCCTACTTCAATTATTTCTTGAGTTATTTGTTTTTCAGTTTTTGCTACTACTTCCTCAATTCTAGCAGGATGTATTCTTCCATCTGTAACCAACTTGTGCATAGATAATCTGGCTATTTCTCGTCTTACTGGATCAAAACAAGAAAGAATAATTGCCTCTGGTGTATCATCTACAATAATTTCAACTCCAGTTGCTGCTTCTAAAGCTCTTATATTTCTTCCTTCTCTACCTATTATCCTACCTTTAACATCATCTGATTCCAAATTAAACACAGATACACAGTTCTCTACGGCCTGTTCTACTCCTACTCTTTGAATTGTACTCAACACTACTTTACGTGCTTCTTGTTCTGCTGTTAGTTTAGCTTCCTCTAGAGTATTTTGAATAAAGCCCATTGCATCTGTTTTAGCCTCATCTTTTAAAGAATTTACTAATTCCTTTTTAGCTTCATCTGCAGAAAAGCCTGAAATTTGCTCTAATAAATCAACATGTCTCATATGTAATTTAGAAACCTCATCTTCCTTTTTGTCAAGATGTTCTAATTTATGATTTAAATCTTTCTCCTTCTGTTCTAGAGAAGTATTTAGTCTTTTGGTTTTATCCATTTGAGACTGGATTTGAGATTCTTTTTCTCGAGTTCTTTTCTCAACCTCAGAAATTTTCTTCTCTCTGTTTAATATTACTTTTTCATGCTCAGACTTTAGTTCTATAAATTTTTCCTTTGCTTGTAATATTTTGTCTTTCTTTAGAGCTTCTGCCTCTACTTTAGCTTGTTTTATTAAAGAATTACTCTCTTTTTTAGTAGCTGATAAAATTTTGTTAGCCTTAGATTTCTCTGAAATTTTTGAAAATATTAAGCCTAAAATTAATCCAGCTAATCCTGCTACAACAGGAATGATCATGTCGTCCATAGTTTTGATTTGGTTGTATAAAAAAACCTACACTAGTAAGGTTTATATAAACTCCATTATGACATGTATAGAACTAACTAACTGATCAAGGATCCTCTTGATAATGAAATTGATTCAATATCTAAGGCTTGCTTTAGCAATTAAGACTCGTCCTTCATAATAGATTCGTGTTGAGTTTATCAAACAAATAACTAATGTAGGCAGTATATTATTGTATTGTAAGAGAACTTATTCTAAATGAGCACTTACTAACTTAGTAAGTTCATTAATCTTATCTAATGCTTCTGTATTGGTTTCTTCAGTATCTAACGTAGAAATTTCTAATTTTGATGCAAATTGTAAAGCACACATGGCTAAAACATCTTGTTTGTCACTCACTGCGTAGTTTTTTTCATACTTGCTAATGAGTTGATTAATGTTAGCTGCAGCTTTTCTCATCCCCTCTTCTTCAATATTGCTATTAACACTCAAAGGATATGTTCTACCTGCTATTACTAAATTAATCTTTAATTTTTCCACTATACTAATAAACTATTATTCGTTCAATTGAACGATACATTTATCGATTTCTCGAATTAAAGCATTTATTTTAAATTTGGTATCTCTTGTACTATTGTCACTGCCTTCTATAGTTTTTGCAATCTTTAACAACTTAAATTGTTCTTCTCGTTGTTTTAATAATTGCTTATTTTCTAGAAGTTGATGTTGTAACTTTGATGAATTTTGAAGCAGTAATTCGTTTTCTTTTAATAAAAAATCATAGTTTGAAAGTAAGTTTTTTAACTTAATTTCTAATAAATTTACTGCTTCTATAGTGTTACTCATCTATACCTCTATTTATAAAACTATATCTACAAAGTTAGCATTATGATTTATATTTAACAACTATTTGATACTTTAATAAATAATCACCTTAATATTGGAAATAAGTTGAATACTGATTTAAATAGTTTTATTAATTTAGTTAAAAATTACTAAAAATTTGAAAAATTATTTTTTCACCCTAGCTATACTAATAGGTATTTCAACTTTAGCTCAAAACAAGTACCCAAAAGACTATTTTAGAAGCCCTCTAAATATTCCAATAAAACTGTCAGGTACTTTTGGAGAATTAAGAAATAATCACTTCCATGCAGGTGTAGATATTAAAACAAACAGAAAAGTTGGGTTACCTGTATATGCAACTGCTGATGGATATGTTTCAAGAATAAAAGTGGCTATATGGGGTTACGGGAAAGTCTTATATGTTAAGCATAATAATGGTTTTACCAGTGTTTATGCTCATCTAAGTAGGTTCGAAAAAAGTATTCAGAACTATGTGAAAAATATTCAATACGAAAAAGAAAGTTATGAAACAGGAAATATATACCCAGGAGAAGATGAGATTTTTGTAAAAAAAGGAGATATCATCGCCTATTCTGGAAGAACTGGTGGATTTGTTGCACCGCATTTACACTACGAAATTAGAGATACGAAGACTGAGCATATAATTAACCCTCTGTTTTTTGGTTTAAAAGTTCAGGATTCAATAGCTCCTAAGATTAAAAGAATCATGGTTTATCCAATCGAAATGAGCTCCAGAGTCAATAGAAGTGCAAAAAAACAAACTTTAGGTATCAGAAGAGATTCATTAAATACCTACAGAACTAATAGAATAAGTGCCTCAGGTAAAATAGGTTTTGGTTTAAATGTTTATGATTTATTAGGAAAGGAATTAAATAAAAATGGTGTGTTTAGTATAGAAATGCTTGTGAATGGAAAAAGACACTACTTTCATAATCTAGAAACATTTTCATTTGCAGAAAGTAAATTCATAAATTTACTAATAGACTATCCTTATTACAAAACTTATAAAAATAGAATTCAAAAAACCTTCAAAGAAAATGCAAACAAACTCAGTATTTATAAAGATTTAATTTATGACGGTATCATAGATATTAAGGAAGGATTAAATTACAGAGTGGAGATTATAGCTAAAGATTATAAAGGGAATAGCTCTTCGATTAAAATCCCTATCATAGGTGTAAGAAGTGAATCTATGGTTTCACAACAGCAAGACACTACAAATTATAAAATCATTAAAAACAAGTTTCACAAATTCTCCAAAAACGGAGTAACCATAGCATTTCCTAAAAACACTTTCTATGAAGACATTTATCTAAACTTTTCTGTTAATGAAAAACAAGCAAATATCCATAAACCAATAGTTCCTTTAAATAAGAGTTTTACAATTAGTTTTGATAGTACCATGTATAAAAAAACTGAATTAGATAAAATTTATATTGCTAACATAAACAATAAAAAATATCCTTACTATCAAAAAACTAGAAAAAAATTAGATAAAATATATGCAACAACTAAAACTTTAGGTAAATATACATTACTAATTGATAATCAACAACCTAAAATATATAATTGTAATTTTAAAAATAATGATTGGACAAGTCAATTACAGTATTTAACGATTAAAATTTCAGATTTAGAATCTGGGATAAAATCTTATGAAGCCTACATAGATAATGAATGGATATTGATGGAGTATGATGTTAAGAAAAAAAAATTATCTTATAATTTTAATGATAAAAAATTGGTAGGCAGCAAACATATCTTTAAACTTGTAGTTTATGATAACGTTGGAAATACCAATACCTATAAATCTACGTTTTATAGAAAATAAGTAAAATAACTAAGTGAAAAATTTACTACTATTCTTATTCATATTACCTACGATACTTTTCGCTCAGAAAACTTCTATCATTAAAGGCTTCATAAAAGATCCTCAAAATAACTCAATCAAAAATGTATCTGTTAACTATGGAGCTATTGGGGTTTACTCAAACAATAAAGGATATTATGAAATTAGAGTTCCGGTAAAAGGAAAAATTGTTTTAGAATTTAGCCATGTGGGCTACAAGTCTCTTTCAAAAGAGTTTTTTGTCAAGAAAAAAACAATCATAAGATTTTCACCTACTCTTCAACCACAAGGTGAACTATTAGATGAAGTAGTTATTAAAAATGACAAAAAAGATGCACAGGGAATTACAACCATAAATACTGAAAAAATAAAAAGGATTCCTGGAGCAAACTCTGGAATAGAGACACTTTTGATGACCTTACCTGGAGTGAGCAACAATAATGAATTAAGTACCCAATACAATGTAAGAGGTGGAAATTTTGATGAAAATTTAGTTTATGTAAATGGAATAGAGATATACAGGCCTTTCTTAATAAGATCCGGACAGCAAGAAGGACTTAGCTTTGTTAATTCCTCAATGGTTCAAAATATTAATTTCTCTGCTGGTGGATTTCAAGCGAAATACGGAGACAAGCTATCCTCTGTTTTGGATATCACCTATAGAAAACCTTCTGAATTTTCAGCGACTATAAATGCAAGTTTACTGGGTGGAAGTATCACTATTGAAGATGTTTTTTTAGATAATAAATTAAGCGCTATTGTAGGAGTTCGGTATAGAGATAATAGTTTATTTGTAAATTCTAAACAGATTGAAACAAATTTCAAACCTCGTTTTACTGACATTCAAGGGTTCATATCATACAAACAAAATAAAAAACTTACCCTTAATTTTTTAGGAAATTTCTCCTCCAACAAATACGATTACCAACCAGTTACCAGACGAACTCGTTTTGGCACAGTTTCAGACCCTTTAGAATTAATTGTATTTTATGATGGGCAAGAAAAGGATGAATATTTAACCGCTTTTGGAGCAATAAGTGCAGATTACTTAGTAAATGATTATTTAAAACTTACTACAACAGTTAGTGTATTTAATACTCAAGAAGAAGAGTATTTTGATATAGCAGCTTCATATAATTTAGGTGAGGTAGACACTAATATTGGTTCAGAAACATTTGGAGAGGTAACTTTTTCTGAGGGAATTGGATCACAATTAAATCACTCTAGAAATGATTTAGATGCTTTAATAAGTAATATTCAGGTAAGAGGATCATACAAAAAAAATGAAAGTCAAATAGAATTTGGAATTAAATATCAATCCGAAAACAGTAAAGATCGGATTAGAGAATGGGAAATTATAGATTCTGTGGGATTTTCTGTTAGGCCATTAAACTTGAATTTTATTAATGACCAACCTTATACTCCTTATACTGGACCCATTGTTCCATTTCAAAATATTAGAGCTGAAAACAATCTAACAACTAATAGACTATCAGGCTTTATTCAATATAGTGAAAAAGGTTTTATTGGAGAACATAAATTATGGTGGAATATTGGATTAAGAGGTCATTACTGGTCTGTTAATGCTAATGAAAATCCAGTAGTTAATCAATTTATCTTTAGCCCTAGGGCACAATTAGCTATAAAACCTGCATGGGAAAAAGATATATTATTTAGAATTTCTGGAGGAGTATATTCACAACCACCATTTTATAAAGAATTGAGAGATTTTGAAGGAGAAATTTTACCAAGCGTGAAAGCTCAAAAATCTATCCATTTAGTTTTAGGTAGTGATTATAGTTTTAAAATATGGGATAGACCTTTCAAATTAACCTCAGAATTTTATTACAAAAACCTATCTAATATAAACCCTTACAGTGTAGATAATGTTCGTATTCGATATCAAGCCAACAATAATGGAGAAGCTTATGCCACTGGTTTAGATGTAAGACTAAACGGTGAATTTATCGCAGGAAATGAGAGTTGGATTAGTTTAGGTATATTAAAAACAGAGGAAAATATTGATAACCAAGGATATATATCCAGACCTACTGATCAACGTTTTAAATTAGGGATTTTGTTTCAAGATTACATGCCCAATTTACCTGACCTTAAAGCATATTTAAATTTAGTGTATAATACTGGTGTTCCAGGTGGGGCTCCAGCCTACTCTAATCCATACAACTATCAAAATAGACTAAGGGACTATAGAAGAGCAGATTTGGGAGTACTATATGTATTTACAGATGCAAATAAGAGGTTTTCTAATGGTTTTCTGAGTCAGTTTAAAGAATTAACTGCCGGTTTAGAACTGTTCAACATGTTTGACATACTTAATTCTATTACTAATACTTGGGTAAGAGATGTAGCAACTAAAAATCAATTTGGTATTCCAAATTATTTGTCTGGAAGAATTCTAAATTTCAAATTAGGTATAAAGTTTTAATTTCTATGTACGTTGTTTATCTAGAATAAAATTATAAAATTTGCGCGGCATGATCTTTTGTTTTTACCTTTAAAATTACATTTTCAATTACTCCATTAGCATCTATAACGAAAGTAGTTCTGTGGATTCCATCATATTCACGTCCCATAAATTTTTTTGGTCCCCAAACACCAAAACCATTAATAACGATATGTTCTTCGTCTACTAACAAAGGAAATGGTAGATCATATTTATTTACAAAATTTTGCTGTCTTTTTTCAGAATCTGCACTTACCCCTAAAATTTCATAACCTTTTGCTTGAAAGGTTTGATAGTGATCTCTTAAATTACAAGCCTCAGCTGTACAACCGGGTGTACTTGCTTTAGGGTAAAAGAAAATGACTAGTTTTTTACCACTATAATCACTTAATTTTCTGACGATTCCTTGATGGTCTTTTATTTTAAAATTTGGAGCCTTTTCTCCAATTGTTAAAGTATTCATTAGATTATTTATTTGTTATTCAAATATACTAAAGTATTGGAAAATTATAAAAGCTACTTTGTAACTTTGTGTAAAATCAAATTCCTAATCATAAAAAAATGAATAAGGCTCAAAAGGTTCAATTTGTAATAGAAACATTACAAAAGACATATCCAAAAATTCCTATTCCTCTTGATCATAAAGATCCTTATACGCTACTAATAGCTGTTCTTTTATCTGCTCAATGCACTGATGTTAGAGTAAATAAAATAACACCTTTATTATTTTCTAAAGCTGATAATCCATTTGACATGGTAAAATTGACTGTCGAAGAAATAAAAAATATAATACGTCCATGCGGTTTATCTCCAATGAAATCTAAAGGAATCCATGGATTATCAAAAATTCTGATTAAAAAACACAATGGCGAAGTTCCTAAATCTTTTGAGGAATTAGAGGAATTACCCGCAGTTGGTCATAAAACAGCTAGTGTAGTTATGAGCCAAGCTTTTAATGTTCCTGCATTCCCTGTAGATACCCATATTCATAGATTAATGTATCGTTGGAATTTAACAAATGGAAAAAATGTGATTCAAACGGAGAAAGATGCAAAAAGGTTATTCCCAAAAGAATTATGGAATGATCTCCATTTACAAATTATTTGGTATGGGAGGGAATATTCACCTGCGAGAGGATGGGATTTAGATAAAGATATCATTACTAGCAAAATCGGAAGAAAATCTGTGATAAACGAATATTTAAAAAAAAACCTTAACTCATGTTAAGGTTTTTTCATTCTTAATTCAAATTCAATTCAATGTTAAAATTTGATTTGGTTTTTACAAATGATAGTGATTTGGAAAAATTAATCAAATATTGAACTGTTTCTTTTTTGGGTTGCTCCCGAAATTCGAAAGACTTTTCAGAGTAAATTTGCTTCATACAGTATTACATTAAATAATTTAGATATAAAACGAAACTGATTTACTTTTATTGTTAATAAATTAAAATTATTTTATTTTCTTCTATAATTTTCCTCAGGTTAATTAATGCATACCTCATTCTACCTAGAGCAGTATTTATACTAACGCCTGTATTTTCACTAATTTCTCTAAAACTCATGTCTTTGTATATCCTCATCTCTAGGACTTCTCTTTGCTCTTGAGGGAGTTCTAGAACTAAATCTTTTACGTCAGAGAGAACTTGCTCTTTTATTAATTGTTTTTCGGCATTTAGATTTCCATCACTAATAACAGAAAATATATCAAATTCGTCAGTATTTTTAAAAAGGCGCATTCTATTATTCTTTCTAAAATGGTCAATAATTAAATTATGAGAAATTCTCATAACCCATGGCAGAAATTTACCTTGTTCATTATAGTTACCGCGTTTTAATGTTCTAATGACTTTGATAAAGGTATCTTGAAAAATATCTTCAGTAATATCTCTGTCTTGAATTTTACTAAAAATAAAGCTGTAAAGTCGTTGTTTGTGTTTTTTGATTAAGATTTCTAGACTAGCTTCACATCCTCGAATATAGTTTGAAACTAAAACACTGTCTTGAGTAGGGTTTGAATACATAATAAAATTACTTTATTGAAAAACAAGCTGCTTTTCTATTGTTTAAATTATTTAAATTTTAAAAAAGTAATTTTTTGTTATATATGTATTTTTGGGATTATTTATCTCAAAGATAAAAAAAATTAAATAAAATTTTAAAATTATAATAAATTATAATTGAATTCATTTTTAGAAAGGTTTAAAATTCATTATTTTTATAGCTTGCATTAAAAATTTATGAAGACAAGTTTGTCAACTATAAACCCTAAGGATAACATCATTATTAAAGGAGCTAGACTTCATAATTTAAAAAATATTAATGTAGTAATCCCTAGAAATAAATTAGTTGTTATAACCGGTTTATCTGGATCTGGAAAATCTTCACTAGCTTTTGATACACTTTATGCAGAGGGACAAAGAAGATATGTCGAAAGTTTATCATCCTATGCTAGACAATTCCTTGGAAAACTTCATAAACCCAAAGTAGATTATATTAAAGGGATTGCCCCTGCTATAGCAATTGAACAAAAAGTAAACTCTACTAACCCACGTTCAACAGTAGGCACATCAACAGAAATATATGATTACATAAAGTTATTGTATGCTAGAATTGGACAAACCTTTTCTCCAATTTCCAATGAATTGGTTAAAAAACATACTGTTACTGATGTAATAAATTATGTAAAAAACTTTCAAGAAAATACAAAATTACTGCTCCTTTGCCCAATTATCATCAATGAAAAAAGAGATATTAAAACAGTGCTAAAAGTTTTATCTCAACAAGGGTATGCTCGAATTAAATACGAAGATCATATTTATAGAATAGACGATCTACCAACAGATACGAAAAACTATGAGAACCTACATCTTGTAGTAGATAGAGTTGTTGTTAAAGATGATGAGGATTTTTTTAATCGTTTATCTGATGCTGTTCAAACTGCCTTTTTTGAGGGAAATGGAATCTGTATCATACAGAACTTAAGTAATAATTCTCTAACAGAATTTAATAATAAATTTGAATTAGATGGTATTGTATTTTATGAGCCCAATACTCACTTCTTCAGTTTTAATAACCCATATGGTGCATGCCCTACATGTGAAGGATATGGAAATGTAGTAGGTATTGATCATAATTTAGTAATACCTAATACAGGTTTATCTATTTATGATAATGCAATTTTTCCCTACAGAACAGATTCCTACAAACATTACAGGGAAGAGTTGGTTTCTCATGCTTATAAATTTGATATTCCAATCCACAAGCCTTGGTTTGAATTAACAGAAAAACAAAAAGCATTGGTTTGGGAAGGGAATAATTTTTTCTATGGAATCAATCATTTTTTTAAAAAACTCGAAGAAAAAAATTATAAGATACAAAACAGAGTGCTACTATCTAGATATAGAGGTAAAACAACTTGTACAGAGTGTAATGGAAAAAGACTGAGAAAAGAAGCAGATTATGTTAAAATTGGAGATAAAACAATTTCTGATTTAGTAACATTACCATTAGATGAATTATCCGTCTTCTTTAGCACATTGAAACTAAATAAGTATGAAGAGAAAATAGGTAAAAGACTCTTATCTGAAATTAATAATCGTCTTGATTTTTTAAAAAATGTAGGGCTAACTTATCTTACTTTAAATAGAACTTCAAATACATTATCTGGAGGTGAAAGTCAACGGATAAACTTAGCTACCTCATTAGGAAGTAGTCTGGTAGGCTCTATGTATATTTTAGACGAACCTAGCATTGGTTTACATCCAAAAGATACAGAGCAACTAATTAAAGTCTTAAAACAACTCCGAAATCTTGGAAATACTGTTATTGTTGTAGAACATGATGAAGACATTATGAAGGCTGCGGATTATATTATAGATATTGGACCAGAAGCTGGAACTCATGGAGGATATATAGCTGCTGAAGGTACTTATAAAGATATTTTAAAATCAGATTCTTTAACATCAAAATATTTATCTGAAGAATTACAAATATCTGTTCCAAAAATAAGAAGAGTATCTGAAAATTTCATCCAAATCACTGGAGCTAGAGAAAATAATTTAAAAAATATCAACGTAAGATTTCCATTAGATAGCTTAACAGTTATTACTGGAGTTTCTGGAAGTGGAAAAAGCACTTTAGTTAAAAAAATTCTTTATCCTCTGATGCAAAAAAAAATTATTGGATATGGTGAAAAGATTGGTCAACATACAGAAATGAATGGAAGTTTTGATCATATTAAACATGTTGAATTCATAGATCAAAATCCTATCGGACGATCTTCTAGATCTAATCCGGTAACATATATAAAAGCTTATGATGATATTAGATCATTGCTTTCATCCCAAAAAATTTCAAAAATTAGAAATTACAAACCTAAACACTTTTCATTCAATGTAGATGGTGGAAGATGTGAGACTTGCAAAGGTGAAGGAGTTGTTACTATTGAAATGCAATTTATGGCTGATGTTCATTTACAATGTGATGATTGTAGTGGAAAACGATTTAAAAAAGAAGTTCTTGAAGTGAATTTTGAAGGTAAAAATATTGATGATATTCTTAATTCTACTATAGATGATGCTGTGTCGTTTTTTAATTCTTATAATCAACTAAAAATTGCGAATAAATTAAAACCTCTTCAAGATGTTGGATTAGGATATGTTAAGCTCGGACAATCATCCTCTACTCTTTCTGGTGGTGAAGCGCAAAGAATTAAACTAGCCTCTTTCTTAGTTAAAGGGAACACTAAAGATAAAGCGCTTTTTATTTTTGACGAACCCACTACCGGCTTACACTTTCATGATATCAAAAAGCTATTAGCATCATTTAATGCTTTAATCAACAAAGGGCATTCAATCATAGTTATAGAACATAATATTGAACTAATAAAGTGTGCAGATTATATAATTGATTTAGGTTCAGAAGGAGGTAAAAAAGGAGGAAAACTACTTTTTGAAGGGACACCCGAAAAATTAATTAAAAATAACATATCATATACAGCTACCTATTTAAAAGAAAAACTTACATAAAACTAACTACTTTGTTTGCTAGAACTTATCGTAAGGTTCTGTAAATCATATAATTATCTAAAAATATTAAACCAAAAAAAGCCTTTTCAAAATGAAAAGGCTTTGTCTATTGGGTAGAAGATGGGATTCGAACCCACGACCCTCGGTACCACAAACCGATGCTCTAACCAACTGAGCTACAACTACCATTTTGCTTTTCTAATGTTTACAATTAATTGTATTCACTATCTAAGCGGGTGCAAATATAATTTTTTTTTAAGTCTATGAAAAGAAAAAATTATATTAATTTATCTAGAGATGTAACAGCTATAGAGCGCTCTACTGTGAAACCTTCTGCATGATCTACACCAATTAGTCTGCCTAACTCCTTAGCTCTATACTGTATACTGTCTGTGAAATTTTTTGAGCTAATTGGCGTCTCCAATTCTTTACTATTAGGGTCATAAAACTGAGAACTATATGCTAATACTGCTTCCATTTTTACATCTATGAAACCGCTAACATCTACAACAAAATCAGGTTCAGTATTTTTCCACTGCATATAATGATAGACTAATTTTGGCCTCCATTTTTCTTGTTTTTCGCCCTCAAAATCAGTTTCAATTTTCTGCAACCCACTTAAAAAACAAGCATCAGACACTAATTTACTTCCTTTACCATGATCTATATGCCTATCATCAACTGCATTACATATTACTATCTCAGGTTTGTATTTACGAATTCTTTTAATAACCTCTAATTGATGCATCTTGTCATTTAAAAAAAACCCATCTGCAAATTTCAAATTTTCACGAATTGCTGCCCCTAAAATATTTGCAGCTTTAGTCGCTTCTATTTTTCTTAATTCTTTAGACCCCCTTGTTCCTAACTCTCCTTGAGTTAAATCTATAATGCCTACTTTTTTACCTAAAGAAACTTCTTTCGCAATGGTAGCAGCAGCACCTAACTCAACATCATCTGGATGTGCGCCAAAAGCTAGTATATCTAATTTCATAATTTTTTATTTTGTTTTATTGATAGCTTGTTCAAAGTCGGCAATTAAATCTTCAGGCTCCTCTATTCCAACAGAAAAACGAATTAATCTATCATTAATTCCTCTTTCTAAACGTTCCTCCTCAGTTAACAAAGCATGGGTTGTAAGTGATGGACTTAATACTGTACTTTCTAAACCGGCCAAACTCATAGATGGTTTTATTAGAAGGAGAGCATTCTGAAATTCCATGGCATCAATCCCCTCAGTTAACTCAAAAGACATCATAGCACCAAAACCATGCATTTGAGTTGCAGCTATTGCATGTTGCGGATGACTTTTTAGTCCTGGATAATATACTCTATTTATCATTGAATGTTCTTCTAGATGTGTAGCCAGAATCTGAGCATTTTTTGTTTGCTCTTTAACTCTTAAGTTTAATGTTTTTAAACTTCTTTCTAGCAACCAAACGGTAAAATCACTTAAGTTTCCTCCTAAATTAATTCCTGTTTTCCAAATTTTCTCAATATGCTCTTTTGAAGCTGCTACTGCTCCTGCGGAAATATCGGAGTGTCCTCCCATATATTTAGTTGCGGAATGAACAATAACATCTATTCCAAAATCTGCTGGGTTTTGATTAATTGGTGACGCAAAAGTGTTGTCAATCATAGTAATGATTCCTCTTTTTTTTGCCAAAAGAGCTACTGCTTTAATATCTGTTATTCCTAATAAAGGATTAGATGGTGTTTCTATATATATAATCTTTGTATTTTCTTTTATTAAAGGTTCAAAATCTTCAATTTGATCAGATTCTGTATAAGAATACTCAATACCATATTTTTCAAACTCATTTGCAATAAAATTATAGGTACCGCCATAAATAACATGTTGGATTAAAACATGGTCACCTTTTTCCAAAAAGGCTAACATTGCCGTACTAATAGCTGCCATTCCAGAACCAAAGATTAGAGCATCCTGAGTATGTTCTAAGCTAGCTATCTTTTTTCTCAATGCTTCTTGATTTGGTGTATTAAAATATCTGGGATACCTTTTTATATCTACTTGATCAAATGCATAAGAAGTTGACACATATATTGGAGAAACAGCTCCTTTAAATTGTTCATCTTTAACTTCACCAACATGAACACAAATTGAGTTTATACCTAATTCTTTTGAATCTTTCATTGAAATTATATTATATAAAACGAATTTACAAAAGAATCAGCTAAAAGAATAAAACCACAAAGTCTTTTTCTTAACCAAATAAATGAATCAAGGAAAACAATAATTTCAATATCTTTGAAAGATGATTTCAGTAGTAATTTTAGGTAGTGGAAATGTTGCTTCACAATTAATCAAAGCTTTTTTAAAGATTGATACTATCGATTTAAAACAAGTCTACACAAGAAATCAAGAGGATATTAATACTTTAAAAGTTAGTATTGATACCACCAATGACATCTCATTATTAAAGCAAGCAGATATTACTATTATTGCTGTAAGTGATGATGCAATTTCTTCTATTTCTTCTCATATTAAAAACTCTTTTGTTGTTCACACATCCGGGAGTGTAGATATGAAATCCCTAAATAATATTGGACGTAAAGGGGTTTTTTATCCTTTACAATCTTTTTCAAAAAAAAAGAAAGTTGATTTTAAAAATATTCCTATTTGCTTAGAATCGGAAACTAATGAAGATCTTCTAAAATTAGAAGAATTAGTTTCTTTATTACAAAGTAAAAGTTATATTCTTTCATCTCAACAAAGAAAGAAAATTCATGTAGCGGCTGTTTTTGCTAATAATTTTTCTAATCACATGTATACCATAGCAAATGAGATATGTGAAAAATATAATATTCCCTTCGATATTTTACACCCTTTGATTGAAGAAACCTCTAATAAAATTAAAAACTTAACTCCTAAAAAAGCTCAAACAGGACCTGCAAAAAGAAATGATGCAGAAACCATAGAAAATCATTTAAATTTGTTGTCAAAAAAACAACAAGAAATTTATTTAAAAATTACCCAATCTATTCAAGAATATGGAAAAAAGTTATAAGCAATACTTGGCACAAATCAATACACTCATTTTTGATGTAGATGGCGTTTTAACTAACGGTCTTGTAACAGTAATGTCTAATGGGGAATTAATACGTCAAATGAATATCAAAGACGGTTATGCGCTTCGTGCAGCAGTTAATGCTGGACTAAGAGTTTGCATTATTACTGGTGGAAAGAACGAGGGTGTTAAAATTAGACTACAAAACTTAGGAATAAAAGATGTGTACATGGGTGCACATGATAAAATAGAGCAATACAATCAATTGGTAGATATGTATAATTTACAATCTGAAAATGTATTGTATATGGGAGATGATATACCCGATTATCCGGTAATGAAACTAGTTGGACTGACATGTTGCCCTAATGATGCGGCAGAAGAAATTCAACAAATATCTAACTATATCTCAGATAAAAAAGGTGGAGAGGGTTGTGTTCGAGATATTATTGAACAAATTTTACGTGTGCAAGGGAAATGGGATTCAAATTTTGACGCAACTTTTGATTAATTCTACCCTTTTAATTCCTAAATTAGAAACTTAATTTATTATCAAAATAATTCAATATTATGAAAAAAATAGCACTGCTTATTCTTTTACTTTTTATCACAAATGTTAGTTTCTCACAATCTATTTTTGGTAAATGGAATTCCTTTGATGAGGAGACCAACAAAGTAGAGTCTGTTATTGAAGTTTACCAAAAAGATGGCAAAGCTTTCGCTAAAATAAAAAAGATCAATGATAAAAATAGAAAAGATGCAAAATGTATAGCATGCAACGGAAAGTTAAAAAATGCTCCTATTTTAGGAATGAATATTTTAACTGGTCTTAAAAAAGATGGAGATGAGTGGTCTGGAGGTAAGATTTTAGATCCTAAAAATGGAAAAGAATATAAATGCTACATTAAATTAATAGACAATAACACATTAAAGCTAAGAGGCTATATTGGGATATCTATGTTTGGAAGAACTGCTATCTGGAAAAGAGCTGAAGAATAAATTGTTTTAATGTTATTTATTGCTTTCTAGGCCTTTTTCTGAAGCATTGGAACAAAGGCAAAATCTCCTAACTCATGCTTTTCAAATTCTTTAGAAGTCTTTCTAATAAATAGAGTCATAACTTGTTTTTCATCACCTACTGGAATTAATAATTTTCCACCCACTCTAAGTTGCGATAGTAGTGGTTTGGGAACAAAAGGTGCACCTGCAGTTACTATTATTTTATCAAACGGTGCTTTTTCCTTAAATCCTTTATATCCATCGCCAAAAATAAACTTCTTAGGAATATATCCCAACTTTGGTAAAAATAAAGAGGTCTTTTTGAACAACTCATGTTGTCGTTCTATTGTATAAACTACTGCTCCTAATTCTAACAAAACAGCTGTCTGGTATCCTGAACCTGTGCCAATCTCTAAAATTTTATCTCCACTATTAATTGAAAGTGTTTGAGTTTGAAAAGCTACAGTATATGGCTGAGAAATAGTTTGTTCAGCAGCAATAGGAAATGCCTTATCTTGATAAGCATGGTCTGCAAAAGAAGAATCTATGAATAAATGTCTAGGTATTAATTTTATTGCTTTTAAAACATTCACATCAATAATACCCTTCTTTTTAAGAACGTCTGCAAGTTGTTTTCGTAGTCCTTGATGTTTAGAAGTGTCTTTCAATGGTATAACTTTAACGGGTGCCTAAATTAGAATAATTGATTTTAAATTCCTATAAAATTGTATCTTTGTTCTAGTATTGTTTATCAATTTCAAAAAATATTTTTATGCTTAAAGCAGGTGTGTTAGGTGCAGGTCATTTAGGAAAAATTCATCTAAAATTATTGGAACTATCTGATAAATATGAATTAGTAGGTTTTTACGATCCTTCTCTAGAGAATTCAAAAAATGTTTCTGATGAATTTGGTTATTATCGTTTTAATTCCGTTGAAGAATTAATTGATGCTGTAGATGTTGTTGATATAGTTACCCCTACCCTTTCTCATTTTGATTGTGCTAAAAAGGCAATAGAAAAAGGATGTCATATATTTATTGAAAAACCAATTACCAATACAGTTATTGAAGCTGAGGCAATTAAAACATTAGCAAGTCAAAGACATGTTAAAGGTCAAGTTGGTCATGTAGAGCGTTTTAACCCTGCATTTACAGCAGTAAATGATATGATAGTTTCTCCGATGTTTATAGAATGTCATCGCTTAGCTGAATTTAATCCAAGAGGGACTGATGTCCCAGTTGTACTAGATTTAATGATTCATGATATAGATATTATCTTAAGTGTAGTTCACTCACCAATCAAAAATATTTATGCAAGTGGAGTTACTGTTATTTCTGAAACTCCTGACATAGCGAACGCAAGAATAGAATTTGAAAATGGTTGTGTAGCAAATCTGACTGCGAGTAGAATATCAATGAAAAACATGAGAAAATCTAGATTCTTCCAAAAAGATGCCTACATCTCTGTTGATTTTTTAGAAAAAAAATCTGAAGTAGTAAAAATGAAAGATGTTCCTGAAAATCCAGATGAATTTGCCATGATCCTCCAAAATGCTGAAGGGGTAAAAAAACAAATTTATTTTGAAAATCCAGAAGTTACACCGAATAATGCGATTTTAGATGAATTAGAATCTTTCGCTCAAGCTATTGAAAATAACACAACACCTGTAGTTAGTTTAAGTGATGGAACAAGTGCGTTAAGAGTTGCTCAACGGATTATTGATAGTTTTTAATACTAATTTCACAAATAATAAAATAGATTTAACTTATGAAAAATATTGCTGTCATTGGTGCCGGTACAATGGGTAACGGAATTGCACATACATTTGCACAATTTAATTATAATGTTCAGTTAATTGACATCTCTCAAAACTCTCTTGATAAAGCAATAGCAGCTATCAGTAAGAATCTTAGTAGAATGGTAGTTAAAGAGAAAATATCTAATGAAGACAAAGAGAGAACTCTTGCCAATATTACTACATATACCTCTATAAAAGAAGGAACCCAATATGCAAGTTTAGTAATAGAAGCTGCTACTGAAAATCTAGACTTAAAGTTGAAAATCTTTAAAGAATTAGATGAAGTTTGTCCAGAAGATACCATTTTAGCAACTAACACCTCCTCTATATCCATTACTCAAATAGCTAGTAAAACAAACAGACCAGATCAAGTAATTGGAATGCACTTTATGAATCCTGTTCCTATTATGAATTTAGTGGAAATAATTAGAGGTTACAATACCTCTGACGAGGTGATGAAGTTCACGGTTGATCTATCTAAAAAAATTAAAAAAACACCTGTTGAAGTTAATGATTATCCTGGTTTTGTAGCTAACAGAATTTTAATGCCTATGATTAATGAATCTATTGAAACTCTATACAATGGTGTAGCTGGAGTGTTGGAGATAGATACAGTTATGAAATTAGGAATGGCACATCCAATGGGTCCATTACAATTAGCTGACTTTATAGGTTTAGATGTTTGTTTATCTATTTTAGAAGTCATGTATAATGGTTTTAATAATCCAAAATATGCACCGTGTCCACTATTAGTAAACATGGTAAGAGCAGGTAAATTAGGCGTGAAATCTGGAGAAGGATTTTATGATTACTCAAAAAATAGAAAAGCTGAGATAATAGCCAAACAGTTTGAATAAATCATTTCTTATTTTCATGTTATTTTTTTATTCTTTGGTAAATAGCCAAGAAAAAAAAATAAATTCTTCATTAAATAAAGTTGGTTTTCTTTTTAGCAGTGCTAAACAAAATAATATTTTATTTTTTGACAAAGATTACGATTATAAGACCAATGTATATAAATTTCAATTATTTTACCCAATACAGAAAGGTGAAAGTTGGGGTGTAAATCTTATACTACAACCCCAGTATCAAAAGGCACAACATCAATTACTAAATGAACAATTTATTACACCAGATGAAGAAAATTTTGAATTTTTAAGAGAGAAATTTACTCAAAAAAAAGACATCTCGTTATATGCATTTGAAGTAGCTTTACAGTTGAGGAAATCTATTATAAAAAACATATCCTTTGAGGCTAGTTTAGGATTAGGAGCAGGATATTTAAGTTTAGAATCTGAGAGATTAGCGAAAGGCTTTACATTTATTGAAAATGTTTCTTTAGGGTTGGCCCATAAGATCAATAAATCAGAATTTTTTCTAGCAACTACAGTAGGACATGTTTCCAACTTTAATATACAGAAACCTAACAGTGGATACAATATCCTTGGATTTGAATTGGGATATAGGATTTTTATAAAATAAAAAAAGGGATTTTATCATAAACCCCTTTTTTGTAACATTAATTCTGTATCACCTTCAATTAATTTCTTCTTGGATCGTCATCTGCTTCATAATCTTTTCTGGCTTTGTTCCATATTTTAAGATCATCTGTTTCTGTAATTCCTGACTTAACCATAATATTAACTCCATCAGAAATACCTAATACTAACTCTCTTTTCTCAAACTCATTATCTCCAATTTTAATCTCAACATATGGTATTTCAGTTTTTTTATCAAAACGTAACAAGGCCTCTTTTATAGATAATACACTGTCTTGTTTTTCTAAAACAATGTCAGCATTAGCGCTATAATTTGCTCTTACAAAATAGTTGTCATCTAAAGTAATATTTGCTTTAATTGTAAATTGAACGGCACCACCTTCTTCAGTTCCTTTTGGTGCAATGAAGTTCAATTTAGCTGGAAATTTTTTCTCTTCGATTGCTCCTAAAGAAATTTCTATTGCCGTTCCTTTAACTAACTTACTAACATCTGATTCATCAACCTTACCCTCAAAAATCATCTTACTCATATCGGCTATTGAAGCAATAGTTGTACCAGCATTAAAATTATTACTTTGTATTACTTGATCTCCTTCTTTTACTGGAATTTCTAATATAGTTCCAGATATTTGAGCTCTTATGTCAGTATTTGCAACACCAACACCAGATGAACCACTTTTAATAATTTTATAATCATTTTCAGCATTCACTAAATCTTGTTTTGCTTGATTATAAGTAAGTTCTACCTGTTCAAATGATGAAGCTGCCAATACCCCTTTATCATAAAGTTTCTTATTTCTATCATAAGAAATTTTTGCGTTCTTAACTCTTAATTTAATGTTATCTACCCTACCTCTAGCACTTATTAAAGATTGCTCATTTGGAACAACTCTTACGGTAGCAATTAAATCTCCCTTTTTAACCTTTGCTCCTTCTAGCAAAATAATTTTATCAATAATTCCTGTTATTTGTGGTTTTATTTCAATTTCCTCAAGAGGAACTACTTTTCCAGTTGCAACGGTCTTTTTAACAATAGTAGCTTTGAATGCTTTTTCAGTTTCAAAAGTCTGAATATTTTTTTTATTCTTACTCCCTAGCCATACAAGAACACCCGCAAATGTTATGAATACTACTACTAATATAATTTTTGCTCTTTTACTCATTTTGATTGTATATAAAACTTTGATTAATATATTTTTTATTTCTTATTCGTCTCTTAAAGCATCTATTGGTTTCACTAATGTAGCCATGTAAGCAGGTATTAAACCAATTACTGTACCCAAAACTACTAAAATAAAAAACGCAAATAATATGATTGGAATATTTACAGTAGGGTTAATTAAAGTAGGATCTGGCCCCGAACCTAAAAATGTATCTAATAGGTACAAGACAAAACCTCCAAAAATAATACCTAACATTCCTGCTACAGTAGTTAAAAACACAGACTCTAGAACCACTTGTCTTCTAATTTCTATTGGGGTAGCTCCTATAGCACGTCTAATACCTATTTCTTTGGTTCGTTCTTTTACAGTTATCAATAAAATATTACCTATGGCAAAAACTCCTGCTATTAAAGTAGCGATACCAACAAACCATGTTAAAAATTGCATTCCAGTTAGAAAACCAGTAACCTTTCCGATTTCAACTGCTAAATTAGCACTACCAAAAGCTTTTTTATCTTCTGGATCTACTTTGTGAATATTCTTTAGAGTTAACAATATATCTTGTTCCATTTGTAAAATATCTACTCCTTCATTAGCTGTGATCATCATCCAACTAATTCTATTTGCTCTATTAAAAACCTGTTGAAAAGTAGTAAATGGTATATATGC
The DNA here is from genome assembly GCA_964021805.1 of uncultured Flavobacterium sp. Lineage (GTDB taxonomy): Bacteria > Bacteroidota > Bacteroidia > Flavobacteriales > Flavobacteriaceae > Polaribacter. The sequence continues at coordinate 62,541 of CAXHZP010000004.1, read as the reverse complement.
AGCTGCGCCATCAAAAGAAATATTACCATTTTTGTATACACCTACAATTTTATATGAAATATTACCAATAGTAACCATCTCACCAACTGGCTCCTCATTTTTATCAAATAATTGTTCGTAAATCTCTAATTCAATTACACAAACTTTTGACTTTAATTTTATGTCATTTTCATTCAAAAAACGCCCATAAATTAAATCCTTTTTTTGAACTTTATCCAATACTGGGAAATCTCCTGAAATATTAAAGTTTCCTGTCTTAAAGCCTCTAGTTATAGCACTATTAGATTGACTTCTTGGAGCAATAAATTTAATTTCCTTGTATTCACTTTTTAAGATTCCTACATCATCTGTAGTTAAACGAACTCTTCTTCCTTTTTGAAATCCTTTAAAAGGAAGTTCTGTTCTTTGAGACCAAACAAAAACACTATTAGTAGCAAAATCACCAAAAATAGTTTTAAAGTTATTTTCTAATCCTCTTGAAGCTCCTAAAAGTGTTACTAACAAAAAAATACCCCATAGAACACCAATAATAGTAATGGCTGTTCTTGTTTTATTTTTACGGATTCCTCCATAAATTTCTTGCCAAGTATCTGAATCAAATATAAATTTCATATTAATCTGCTCTTAAGGCTACAACTGGTTTAATTTGTGAAGCTTTTCTAGCTGGAACTAAAGCGGCTATTAATCCTGAAATAATTAAAACTATGGTAGCTCCTATTACCAGTCCTTGACTTACACTTGGGTCTTTAATAAAGTAGTCTTTCTCTAAATTATTCCCAATTAAACTTAGGATATAAGTTCCTAGGGTTAAACCAAGATATCCAGCAATGGTGGTGATTAAAACAGACTCTTGAACTACCATTCCAACTATAGAAGAAGGTTTAGCTCCAAGTGCCTTTCTTATACCAAATTCTTTTGTTCTTTCTTTGATAACGAATATCATAATATTGCTAATACCAATTATTCCTGCAATAAGAGTACCTGAACCAATAAAAACAACAATAAAAAAGAGTGCTATCATAAAAACGTCTACTCCTTTACTAACTTCAGCCATATTTCTCACAGATAAAGCACTCTGATCATCTGGATGAATATCTAATTTACCTCTCATATCTCTTTCAACTAATTTTCCAAAAGCTATGGCTTCATCTAAGTTTAAATCTTCATTATACCCAATTCTAATTTGATTTAAATAATCATTATTTCCATATAATTTTTGGGCTGTAGTCACTGGAATATAGGCCACTCTCTCTTCATTATCTCCTCCATCATCAGAAAAAATTCCAATAACTTTATAGGATATCCCTCCAACATTAATTCGTTTACCCAGTGCTGGTTTTTCTCCAAATAGATCAGACTTAATTAACCTACCTATTACTATTACTTTTGAGGATTCATTAATATCTAGTTGATTTATGTATCTCCCTTCATCTATTATTGTTTTCTCTAAAAATTGATGATCGGGATGAACAGCTGTTACGCTATAATTGTCTTGTTTATTATTGTATGAGATACTGAAATTTTTAAAAATTCTAGCAGTCATTAAATCTATCTTAGAATCATATTTGTCAGCTAAATATTCATAATCTGGATTCTTTAATTGAATTCTCCTACCAGATTGTAATCCTTTGAAAGGTTTTGTAGTTTTCCAAACTCTTACAATCATCGAATTCACAGCATTGTCTACAAAAGCACCCTCAAACGTATTTTTAAGACCGCTTACAATTCCAAACAATAAAGTAAATAATAAAATAGCAAAAGCAACTGTAAAACCTGACATTACAGAACGTAATTTATTCTTATTTATGCTTTGGAAGATTTCCCTCCATCGATCTAAATCGAACATAGTTAAATGGTTTTAACGGGGTTTCTTTGAACGTTGATAGTATCACTAGTTATAATTCCATCTTTTAAACGAACTATTCGTTTAGTTTGATCAGCTACCTCCTCTTCATGAGTTATCACAAAAACTGTCATCCCTTCATTATTAATGTCTTTCAGTAAATCCATCACAGAATCAGTTGTAGTAGAATCTAATGCTCCTGTTGGTTCATCTGCCAGCACAACCTTGGGTTGAGTAACTAGTGCCCTAGCAATAGCTACACGCTGTTTTTGACCACCAGATAATTCATTAGGTAAATGAGATGCCCAATCTTTAAGACCAACTTTGTCTAAATAATCTAGAGCAATTTTTTGACGTTCTTTTCTTGAAACTCCTTTGTAATACAACGGTAATGATACATTTTCTAAAGCAGTTTTGTAAGAAATTAGATTAAAAGACTGAAACACAAATCCTAAAAACTTATTTCTAAGTACAGCACCTTTTTTTTCATTTAAGTTTTTAATTTCTTGACCATTTAAAAAATAATCTCCCTCATCATGCTCATCTAATAAACCAACAATGTTTAATAAGGTTGATTTACCTGACCCAGAAGAACCCATTATTGACACGAATTCACCTTCTTTAATGTGTAAATCTATTCCTTTTAATACATGAAGAGAATCTTTCCCTATTGGATATGACTTGTGAAGGTTTTTGATACGAATCATTTGCGTTATTATTTTTTTGATAAAAGTAGCTAATAGGCATTATTGCCGCTACTAATTTTATGTTAAAACAACAGTTTAGTTACTTGTAAATATCAATACCACCATAAGACGTTTTTAAAATTAATTTGTTACACTTAATTTAAAATTTTAAATATTATTTTTGCTTTATATGTTTGAAAATATAGATACCGTCCCTAAAAACAAAAAGCTTATTTTATTTGATGGAGTCTGTAACTTGTGTAATGATGCAGTTTTAAAAATAATTAGGCAGGATAAAAATGATATTTTTATATTCGCTGCACTTCAGTCAAATACTGGCAAAAATATTATTAATGAATTAGGAATCGATATCTCTAAAATTGATTCTATAGTCTTATATATTCCTGGGGGTAACTACTTTATAAAATCTGAAGCAGTTTTTAAAATTGCAAATGAGTTTAAAGGAGCTTGGAAAATCATTCAGATATTTAGAGTTTTTCCAGTTTTTCTGAATGACTTTTTTTATGACTTTATCGCTAGAAACAGATACCGTTGGTTTGGAAAAAAGGAAGAATGTATGGTCCCTACTAAAAAATTAAATTCTAAATTTTTAAACTAAATGAAGTTTCCAAAAAAATTACAATGTGTTATTTTTGATATGGATGGTGTCATTATAGATTCTGAAGAAATTCATAAAAAAGCATATTATGAGACTTTTAAGAATTTAGGAGTTGACGTTTCCGAAGAGCTATACAAAACAATGACTGGTTCATCTACTATAAATGCATTTCAAAAACTGGTGAATCATTTTAATCTTAATCATATTCCAGAAGAATTAGTTCTTCAAAAAAGAAAACGTTATGTCAATTTCTTTGAAAATGACCCAACATTATCACTGGTTAGTGGAGTAAAAGATCTGATTCAATTCCTACACAAACAAAATCTAACCCTAGTTTTAGCTTCTTCTTCTGCTATGGTTAACATCAATCGAGTTTTTTCTAGGTTTGATTTAAATCAATATTTTACTGCTAAAATTAGTGGTGCAGATTTAACTGCCTCTAAACCTCATCCGGAAATTTTTGAAAAGGCGGCTATTCTTGGTGGTGTATCAAAAGAACTATGTATTGTTATTGAAGATTCAGACAATGGAATAGAAGCTGCAAATAAAGCTGGTATTTATGCTGTTGGATACAAAAACCCTCTAGTTAATGATCAAACTCTAAAAAATGCTGATCTTATAATTAAGGATTACAATAAACTGAAAAAATACATTGTTGATTTTCAATAAAAAAACTCAAGTAAAACTTGAGTTTTTTTATTATTGACTAGTAATTTGAATTAGGGTCTAAATGAAATTTTTCTCATACGTAAACTTTCTGGTGTTACCTCAAGATATTCATCCACTTTAATGTATTCCATGCATTCTTCTAGTGAAAAGTCAATCTTTGGAGCAATCTTTACACTGTCATCTGTCCCAGATGATCGAACGTTTGTTAATTTTTTCCCTTTAATCAAATTTACACCCATGTCAGTATCCTTACTGTTTTCACCAACAACTTGACCTATATATATATCTTGATTTGGATCTATAAAAAAGCGTCCTCTATCTTGCAATCTATCAATTGCGTATGCTGTAGCTTTTCCTGCTGCAGAGGATACAATAGCTCCTTTAATATCCTCTGAAAATTCACCTTTAAAAGGGCCGTATTCTGAAAATCTATGGTTTATGATAGCAGTTCCTGCTGTTGCAGTTAAAATCTTATTTCTTAAACCTATAAGTCCTCTAGACGGTATAGTAAACTCTAAATGTTGAAGATCTCCTTTTGGCTCCATAACTAATAAATCTCCTTTTCGTAATGAAACTAAATTTATTGCCTTGGAGGCAACATCTTCTGGAACATCTATTGATAAAGTTTCATAAGGCTCAGATTTTACACCATCAATATCCTTAAATATTACTTGAGGTCTTCCAACTTGTAATTCATACCCTTCTCTACGCATTGTTTCTATCAAAACAGATAAATGAAGGACTCCTCTACCAAATACATTAAACTTATCTTCTGTATCTGTTTCATCTACTCGAAGTGCAAGGTTTTTCTCCATTTCTTTAAATAATCTATCTCTTAAATGACGGGAGGTGACATACTTTCCTTCTTTTCCAAAAAATGGAGAATTATTAATGGTAAATAACATACTCATCGTAGGTTGATCTACTTCTATTCTTGGCAAAGCTTCTGGAGCCTCTAAATCTGCTATGGTATCACCAATTTCAAAACCTTCTAATCCAGTTATAGCACATATGTCTCCACTTCTTACTTTTGAAGTTTTGGCCTTCCCCATCCCTTCAAATACATGTAATTCTTTAATTCTTACTTTTTTGGTAGAACCATCTCGTTTACATAACATATAGTCTTTATTCTCCTCCAAATCACCTCTAAAAACTCTTCCTATTGCAATTCTTCCAGTAAAAGAAGAAAAATCTAACGAAGTAATTTGCATTTGAGGAGATCCATCTCTGTAAGGTGCCTCAGGTATAGATTCTATAACAGCATCTAATAAATCTAAAATATTATCCTTAGGATCTTGCCAATCTGTACTCATCCAACCATTTTTTGCCGAACCGTAAATTGTAGTAAAATCTAATTGTTCTTCTGTAGCCTCTAACGCAAACATCAAATCAAATACTTTCTCATGAACTAAGTCTGGTGTACAATTTTCTTTATCAACCTTGTTCACAACAACAATTGGTGTTAACCCAAGCTCTAGAGCCTTACCCAATACAAATCGTGTTTGTGGCATGGGTCCCTCAAAAGCATCTACTAATAACAAAACACCATCAGCCATTTTTAATACTCGCTCAACTTCACCACCAAAATCCGCGTGACCAGGAGTGTCTATTACATTTATTTTTACATTTTTGTAATTAACAGAAACATTTTTTGATAAAATTGTAATTCCTCTTTCTCTTTCAAGATCATTATTGTCTAATAATAAATCTTTACGTTCTTTACGATCGTCTAAAATTTTTGCTTGGTCTATAATCTTGTCTACTAATGTGGTCTTACCATGATCTACGTGGGCTATAATGGCAATATTTCTAATTGATTGCATGCTTGCTTTTTTTGAAGTTGCAAAAGTAGTGTTTTACTTTAAGAGATTAGATAAATTAGCATTAATTTATTAGCTAGTCATCATCTCTAAAAGCTGTTGGTAAAATATCTGGAATTAATTTGATTAATAGGGGCAATAACAAAGCTCCGCCAGGTAGCATAAATACTGTAAATGCAGGAATTGCTTTACAAATGTCTAATAACTGGATTTTAATTTTTTCTTTTTCCTCCTCAGATAAAGAAGAATGCATAGACTTTTTAATTAAACTAACAGCTTCTTTACTTTGCTGAAGTTCTTTATCTAAACGTTTTTTATTTTTTTGAAGGAGTTCTTTTATTTCTTCTACAGTATTCATTCTAATTTTCTTCTAGCTCTTTCTTCTTTAATTAGATTTAGCTCTCTATTAGTTTGTCCTGCTACAGAGGTGTTTTCTTCGGCTCTTCTTATAAGATAAGGCATCACATCTCTAACGGGTCCAAAAGGAACATATTTAGCTGTATTGTATCCTTCTTTAGCTAAATTAAAACTTATATGGTCACTCATACCATACAATTGACCAAACCATAATCGATTGTCTTTTGGAGTTATGTTATAGCGCTTAGCTAAGTCTAATAAAAAATAGGAACTATCTTCATTATGGGTTCCAGCAAAAAGAGCCATTTTATCCTGTTCCATCATAAATTTTATGGCATCATTAAAATTTTTATCGGTTGCATTTTTATCAATACAAATAGGAGATGGATACTTGTTTTCTTTTGCTCTTTCCCTTTCTTTTTCCATGTAAGCACCACGAACTATTTTTAAGCCTATATGATAATTTCCTTTCAGAGCTTTCTGATGTAATTCTCTTAAATATTCCATCCTATCATGACGATACATTTGTAATGTATTAAAAACAATAGCTTTATTTACATTATACTTTTGCATTAAGCTTTCTATCAATTCATCTGCTGCATCCTGCATCCAACTCTCTTCTGCATCAATTAAAATAGGAACGTCATATTTTTTTGCTTTATCACATATTTCATAATAACGATTCATAACCGTAATCCACTCACTTTTTTCTTCGTTAGTAAGTGATTTTTTTTCTGTAATTTTTTGATATAAAGAAAATCGACCCACTCCTGTAGGTTTAAAAACCACAAATGGAATCGAATCATTTTTCTTAGCAAATTCGATGTTTTTTAAAGTTTTAGCTTTTACAATATCAAATTGTTCCTCTGTTTCTTTTCCTTCAACAGAATAATCCAAAACAGAATAAACACCATTACTATGCATATTTTCAATATTGTGGATACAATCTTCTTCTGTTACACCACCACAAAAATGATCAAATACCGTAGATCTTATAAGACCTTCAACAGGTAAATGAGCCTTTAATGCAAAATTAGTTACTGCCGTACCTATCTTTACCATTGGTTGGCTTTGAATTAATTTAAACAGAAAGAAAGCTCTTTCTAAATCTGAATCTGACTTTAACGAAAAAGCAATTTTGGTATTATTAAAGAGTTTCATTATTTAAAATATGTGTAAACAAAGATAACCACCTTGCTTAAATTATTCAATATTTTGTAGTTTATTTGTACTTGAAATTTATAGAATATGAAATCTATCAAAGCGGCTACTTATTATGTTCATTTTAAGCAAAATGGATATAAAGAATTAAGTTCCTTAATTCAAAATAAAAATTATTCCTCAATTTTTATTTTGGTTGATGAAAACTCTTTAGAGTATTGTTATCCAAAATTTATTCCTTTACTGGAAACAGATAAACGAATAGAAATCATAGAAATTGAATCAGGAGAAATTAATAAAAACTTAGATACTTGCAGTGGTGTTTGGAATGCACTAACCGAATTAAACGCAGATAGAAATAGCTTATTAATAACACTTGGTGGTGGAGTTATCACAGATTTAGGAGGATTTGTAGCAGCTACATACAAACGTGGTATTGATTTTGTTAATATCCCTACAACTTTGCTTAGTATGGTTGATGCATCTGTTGGTGGTAAAACTGGTGTAGACTTAGGAGTTTTAAAAAATCAGATTGGATTATTTGTAAACCCACAAATTGTTATAATTGACGAAGATTTTTTAGCTACATTGAATGATAGAGAATCTAGGTCTGGAATTGCCGAAATCATAAAATATGGATTAACCTATGACACCAATTTGATTGATTATTTAAAAACCTTTGAAAAATCAACTATTAATAAAATCATTCATCGATCTATAGAAATTAAAAACGAAATAGTTTTGAAAGATCCCAAAGAAAAAGGGGTAAGAAAAGTTTTAAATTTCGGACATACATTGGGTCATGCCATAGAATCTTATTTTTTAGATAATAAAAATAAAGATAATCTTACCCATGGTGAAGCCATAGCTATTGGTATGGTTTGCGAATCATATCTTTCATATAAAGTTTTAAAATTACCAATTGAAAAATTAATTGTTGTCAAAAATATGATTAGTACTATGTATGAAAAAGTAACTATAGATCGGGATGACTATGCTGCTATTTTTGAATTATTAAAACATGATAAAAAAAATAGCAACGGTGAAGTAAACTTCGTTTTATTAAATGATTTTGAAGAATTTAAACTGGATTGTAAAATAAGCAACAAATTATTGATAGAAAGTATTGAATATTATAATTCTTAATGAATTTTATTTAATGCGGCATTATAAACATCCACATAAATTGGTAATATATTATCTAAACAAAACTTTTTCGTATGTTCTTTGGCAGCTTTCTTAAAGTTTGCTAAAATTTCATCATCTTTCAAAATTGATATTGCATTTAGTGACATATTATCACAGTCACCTAAATTACTAAGGTAACCTGTTTTCCCGTGAATATTTACTTCAGGTAATCCTCCAGTATTTGTGGAAATAACGGCAGTTGAAGCAGCCATGGCTTCTAAAGCAGCTAATCCAAAACTTTCACTTTCGGAGGGCAATAAAAAAACATCAGTATAACATAAAATTTTAGATATTTCGTTACTATTTCCCAAGAAGATAACTTTGTCTTCTATACCTAACTTTTTCACCTGTAATTCAGCATTTCTTTTTTCAGGACCTTCTCCAACCATCAATAATTTTGAGGGTAGCTCTAATTGAACTTTATAAAAAACCTTAATTACATCTTTAATTCTTTTAACTGGTCTAAAATTAGAAATGTGAGTTAATATTCGTTCATTAGGTTTTGCCACAGCCATACGTTGACAATCATTTTGTAATTCACGATCATATTTTTCAGTATCTATAAAATTATGAATTACTTTAATTTCATTGGTAATTGAAAATAAACGAAGGGTATCCTCTTTCAAACTTTTTGAAACTGAGGTTACTATATCAGAATTATTTATACTAAATTCTACAGCTGTTTTATAACTAGGATGACTTCCGACCAAAGTAATGTCAGTACCATGTAAAGTAGTCACAACTTTTATATCAATCCCCTTCTCTAATAGCATCATTTTTGCCATGTAAGCAGCGTATGCATGAGGAATAGCATAATGAACATGTAAAATTTCTAATTTATATTTAGATACGACTTCTACTAATTTTGTAGACAATGCTAACTCATAGGGCTGATATTGAAATAATGGATATTCCTCCATTAATACCTCATGGAAGTGTAACTTATGAGAAATAAAATCTAACCGAACAGGTAGATTATATGTAACAAAATGGACTTCATGACCTTTATCAGCCAATGCCATTCCTAACTCTGTAGCTACTACTCCACTTCCACCAAATGTTGGATAACAAACAATTCCTATTCGCATTTTTATTTAAAAATATTTTCACAAAGATACTTTTTTACTAACGGTGCATATCTAAATAAAAACATAAAAAAGTAACGTTAAAGCATAAAAAAACCTATTGATATTCAATAGGTTTTTAATTTTATTAGTGACTGTTCTTAGTAATCTCCTAGTGTTACTGGATTTTGACTTAGGGCAACAGCTAATTGATCATCATTTGGTGCTTTTCCATGCCATGCATGAGTATGCATCATGAAATCAATTCCATTACCCATCTCAGTGTGTAATAATACACAAACTGGTTTTCCTTTTCCTGTTTTAGATTTAGCTTCAGAAAGTCCTTTAATGATTGAATCAACATCATTTCCTTTCAATATATCTATTACTTCCCATCCAAAAGCTTCAAATTTTGCTCTAATACTTCCCATTGGTAATACATCATCTGTAGCGCCATCTATCTGCTTCCCATTTAAGTCTATAGTAGATATAAGGTTATCTATTTTTTTTGCAGAAGCGTACATCGCAGACTCCCAAACCTGACCTTCTTGCAATTCACCATCACCGTGAAGTGTGTATATAATTTTATCATCTCCATTTAACTTCTTAGCCTCAGCTGCTCCTATGGCTACAGACATTCCTTGTCCGAGAGATCCTGAAGCAATCCTTATACCAGGCAAACCTTCGTGAGTAGTTGGATGCCCTTGTAAACGAGTGTTCATTTTTCTAAAAGTTGCCAATTCTTCGACAGGAAAAAAACCACTTCTAGCCAATACACTATAGTAAACTGGTGAGATATGACCGTTAGATAAGAAAAATAAATTTTCATTTTTTCCATCCATTGAAAATTCTGTTGAATACTCTAACACCTCTTGATATAACACAGTAAAAAACTCTGCACAGCCAAGAGAACCTCCAGGATGACCAGAATTTACAGCGTGAACCATTCTTAAAATATCTCTTCTAACTTGTTGTGTGAAATCTTGTAATTCTTGAGTAGTAGCCATTAAATAATATTTGATTTACAAAAGTAATTTTTTAAAAAACATTTGACAAGGTTTATTTAGTTACAAAGTTAACAAGGTTATTAACTATGTTTTTTCTTTTTTCTTTTTAGCAGCAGGAAATAATACGTTATTTAATATTAAACGATAACCTGGAGAGTTTTTATGAAGTTCTAATTCAGTTTTTGGATCTCCTACCCTGTGGGTATAATCTTCAGGATCATGACCACCATAAAATGTAAACATTCCTTTACCTTTTGTCCCATGAATATACTTAGCCTCCCTGTTTGTTCTATTTTCTCCTAACACTAGAATGTTTGACTTGATTGTAAACCTGTCAAAAGAGGTTGTCTGTCCCATAAATCCTTTTACTAATTGCGTATGATTTTGAGTTAGCATCGTTGGTACCTGATCCCATTTAGCTGAAAATTCTAGTAATGAAAAGTAGTCAGAAGTTTTTGGTATAATACGTTTTGTTGTCATATCTATAGAGGAAAACTCGTAGGTTGTTGGATTTCTAATTAATTTAAAATCTTTAAATGCAAAAGTCTTATTAAAGTTAATTTTAGATTGATAATTAGATTCTGATGGATCGCCATCAAACATAGATTCTGCAATATCTACACCATCTGCAGATAAAGCAATATCAAAACTATCTGTAGCAGAGCACATTGCAAACATAAAACCACCTCCAATTACAAAATTTCTTATCTTTTTACTTACAGCTAGTTTTAATTTTGAAACTTTATTAAAACCCAATTTTTTTGCAGATTTTTCAGCTTGAAGTTTTCCGTTTACATACCAAGGAGTAGTTCTAAATGCTCCATAAAAACGACCGTATTGACCAGTAAAATCTTCATGATGAAGGTGTAGCCATTCATAGAGTATTAATTTATCATTTAAAACCTCTTCATCATAAATAACATCAAATGGAATTTCTGCATAAGTTAACACCATGGTAACTGCATCATCCCATGGCATTTTATCCTTTGGAGAGTAGACGGCTATTTTTGGAGCTTTTTCAAGACTTACTGCTTCTTGATTTTTAGAAGGAGATGAAATATCTTCTAGTATTAATTGTGCTTTAGTATCTGAAATTACTTGATATGAAACACCTCTTATATTGCATTCATTTTCAATAATTTTATTATTTTCTATCAAAAATGCTCCACCATCATAATTTAATAACCATTTGGCTTTTAGACCAACCTCTAGAGAATAATAAATAATACCATAAGCCTTCAAATGATTTATTTGATTATCATCATTCATAGGAACATAAATAAATGAGGCACTAATAGAGCTCGAGACTAAAAAGAACAATAAAATAATGATCAAATTTCTCAATACAAAATATTTTATTGTTGATTATATTTATTTAACCAAGCCAATACATGAGCTACTTTACTAATTAGATTACTAGGTTTTTTTGCAATCCCATGAGATGCTCCCGGTATTTCTACAAGAATTGTTTCAATTTTTCTTAATTTTAAAGCGTGGTATAATTGTTTAGCTTCACTTGGAGGTGTTCTCAAATCATTCATTCCTACCATCACCATGGTAGGTGTACTAATATTACCCACAAGCGATAATGGTGAGAATTTCCAATAAGTTTCAAAATTTTCCCATGGTTGTCCTGGATATCTAGAATTAGCATATCCAAAATAATTATCTGCAACAAGAGTTTTGCTAATCCAATTCATCACAGGCTTTACTACCACAGCTGCTTTGAAGCGTTTATTTTTCCCAATCATCCAAGCTGTCATAATACCTCCAGCACTTCCTCCAGTAACAAATAATTTATTGTTATCAACAACTCCTTTTTTCACAAGATAATCAACACCATCCATCACATCATTATAATCTTGTCCTGGATAATTATTGTATAATAAATTTGCAAATTCTTCTCCATAACTTGTACTTCCTCTGGGGTTTGGATAAAATACTACATATCCATCTGCAGCATATAATTGAATTTCTGCAGTAAAACGATCTCCATAATTTAAAATTGGTCCACCGTGATTTTCTACTAATAGCGGGTATTTTTTTGAAGGATCATAAAAAGGAGGCTTTACTATCCAACCTTGAATTTTTCTTCCATCAAATGAAGAGGTATACCAAACTTCCTCAGTTTCCCCAAGGACTCTTCTAGACAACAAAGATTCATTTAAATTTGTAATCAATTTTGAAGATTCTCTCTTTTTAATTACTGCTAGTTCAGAGGGGTGTTCAGGTCTTGAATGAGTGTACACTATTGTGCCATTTTTAGCAACAGAAAATGAACCAGAGGCATAAGGCCTTCCGATAGTTGTTCCACCTAAATTATCGGCTAATTTGGTTACTTTTCCATTTAAGCTTATGTAAGCTACTTTTGAATTTCCTTTTTCATCATAGGTGCAATACAAACCATTGCCTGAAGAATCCCAAACAATGTTTGAAATACTATTATCGAAATTTCCAGAAATTGTAGTTCTATTTTTCCCATTAGAATTCATTAAATATAAAACCCTATTTTGATGAGCCTGGACGTTATCTTTGAAACCTAAAAAAGCAATTTTCTTACCATTTGGAGAAACTTTTGGAGAAAAGTCGGGCCCTTTTTGTGAGGTTAAAACTTTTATTAATTTTGTATAGATGTCTACACTATAAACTTCACTATTTCTAAAATCATATTCCCAATCTTCTACTCTATTGGCAGAAAAATAAATTGACTTGCTATCTGGCGAGAAAGAAAGAGTACCTGTATGATTGTATTTTCCGCTAGTTATTTGTTCTGGTGTACCACCTTGAGATGGAATTGTATAAATATGAGTAAACCCTGGCTTCAAATAGCCTCTACCATCAGCCTCATGCTTTAACCTATTGGTGATTCTTGCTGGTTTTGCCCAATTAGCCCCCTTGGGCTTTTGAGGCATTTTTATAACTACTGGAAGGTTTTCACGTTTAAACATTGTAAAAGCAATAAGTTTTCCATCTGGTGACCAAGTTAAATTTCCTGGAGACATTTCCAACTGGGATAATTTTGCAATTTGACCTGTTAAAACCCAATACATATATATTTCTGACCCTTCTTTTGTATTGCTTACAAAAGCTATACGGTTCCCATCGGGCGACCAAGTAGCTCTTGATTCATTTTCCTCTCGTGAGGTTAATTTTCTGTGAGAAGTTCCATCGGCATTAAGAATCCAAAGATTACCTTTAGATGTATCATTCATTATATCAAAACCACTTCTTCTATAAATAATTTGAGAGCCGTCTGGTGAAATTTGCGGGTTTGCTGCCCATTCTAAAGAAAATACATCAAGAGGTTCAAATTTAGATTTACTTACTTGAGAAAAAATCAGTTGAAAACTGTTAGCAAAAATCAATAATATTATAATATGTCTCATATAGCTAAATATAAATTAAACTTTTTAAAATCAAATGAAATTTGGTGATGGAATGTATATACTAGAACGGAACATCATCTTCATCCATTCCAAATGCATCTTTTGGTTCAATACGAGTATCTGGAAAAACATCTTCAGCAAAATCAGTATTCATGCTTGATTGAAATTCACTGCTAAAACCTTCATCTAAGTCAGAAAATTTAGCTAAATGACCTGTAAATTTTAATCGAATATTATCTAAACCTCCATTACGGTGTTTGGCAATGATAAATTCACCCTGACCTTCACATGGTGTATGGTCATCATCATCCCATTCTGTCATTCCATAATATTCTGGACGAAATATAAAAGATACAATATCTGCATCTTGTTCAATAGCTCCAGATTCACGTAAATCAGATAATAAAGGTCTTTTACTACCACCTCTAGTTTCAACAGCTCTAGATAATTGAGATAATGCAATTACTGGCACCTCTAATTCTTTAGCTAACGCTTTTAAATTTCTAGAAATCATAGAAATTTCTTGCTCTCGATTTCCTCCTCCTTTACTATTATTCCCAGCAGTCATTAGTTGCAAATAATCAATAACTATAATTCTAACATTATGTTGGGATACTAGACGACGTGCTTTTGCCCGTAAATCAAAAATTGATAAAGACGGTGTATCATCTATAAAAATTGGGGCGTCAGACAAACGTTTTACTTTAACATTTAATTGTTCCCACTCATGTGGTTCTAGATTCCCCTTACGAAGCTTTTCTGAAGTTAAACCCGTTTCAGAGGATATCATTCTAGTAATTAATTGAACAGATGACATCTCTAAGGAAAAAACAGCAACTGCATGATTAAAGTCTATAGCCATATTTTTAGCCATAGAAATTACAAAGGCAGTTTTTCCCATACCAGGACGAGCAGCTATAATGATTAAATCTGATGGTTGCCAACCTGAGGTAATCGCATCAAGTTTTGTAAAACCTGTAGCCAAACCACTCATTCCCTCTTTATTAGAAATTTCTTGGATCTTTGATAAAGCTTGTTTAACTAAATCACTTGCTCCCTCAGAACTTTTCTTTAGATTCCCTTGTGTTACTTCAAAAAGCTTAGCTTCAGCATTATCTAACAAATCAAATACATCTGATGTTTCATCATATGCATTTTCAATAATATCACTAGAAATACTGATTAACCTTCGTTGAATATATTTTTGAAGAATAATTCTTGCATGAAATTCTATATGTGCAGATGAAGCTACTTTTTGAGTTAGTCTAATCAAATGAAAATCTCCACCTACTAAATCTAATTTGGCATTTTTTCTCAATGAGTTTGAAACAGTCAATAAATCTATAGGTTTAGACTCTTGAAATAAATCATAAATAACTCTATAAATTTCTTGATGTTTAATCTCATAAAAAGCGTCAGGATGCAGAATATCAATAACGTCATCAATCCCTTTTTTATCAATCATCATAGCACCCAAAACTGCCTCTTCTAGATCAACAGCTTGAGGTGGAACCTTCCCTTTTTCTAAACTGATAATTTTAGATTTGTCTACTTTTCTACCACTATATGATTGCGTTTTCTCCATAGTAACAAAGGTATATTTTTAGTAGCAAATGAGGTTTCTCCTATTGCTTTTTATTTTTACACAAGATTTGTTAACCAAATTGTTATTATCATGTTAACAAAGTATAAAGTTCTACATTTCTTTCTGTATTTTTACCATAATGATGATAAAAAAGAGAAATATTTATCTGACCCTTTTTTTAGGAATTCAAATGCTATTCATGAAATGGATAGAAAACAATCCATCTTTTATTGAAACCTATTATTCTAGAGGAATATATCCCTACATAAGCTCTTTTTTAAGAATTTTATTTGGATGGATGCCTTTTTCTTTTGGAGATGTTATTATAATATTTTTTTGTTTGTACTTATTATACATCATCTACAAACTTGTTTCAACGCGCTTTACTAATATGGTTTCTAAAATTTTAGGGATCACCTCATTTATCTCAATAATTTATTTCTTGTTTTATTTATCGTGGGGGTTAAATTATTTTAGAGAACCTTTAGATAAAAACTTAAAGTTCAAAACCACTACATACAATAATCAAGAATTACTAAACCTTACTAAGTATTTAGTTTCTAAACTGAATGAATCTCATTTGGCGATTACAAAATCAGATTCAATAAGTGTAATAGTACCTCATTCAAATAAAGATATTTATTTGATGGCAAAAAAAGGATATAAAAAATTGGCAACCAATAATTCTCTATTCACTTACAAATATGGTATAGCAAAAAATTCTCTAATAAGTGTTTTTCAATCATATAATGGTACTTCAGGTTATCTAAATCCATTTACTGGAGAAGCGCAAGTGAATAGATTGATACCAAAAACCATTTTACCGACAACCACAACACATGAAATGGCTCACCAAATTGGTTTTGCAGCTGAAAACGAAGCTAATTTTATAGGATTTTTAGCAGCATTATTTAATGATGATCCTTACTTTAAATATTCTGCATATAGGATGGCCACTAGATATGCCATCTTTGAATTATATAAAAGAGATAAAGATGCTTTTGAGGTTGAATATAAAGCTTTAAATAAAGGAATTTTAATTGATTTTAAATCAACTTCTGATTTCTGGAATACTTATAAGAACCCTTTTGAGCCCATTGTAAAAAAAGGATATAATATCTATTTAAAATCTAACAATCAAATAAAAGGAATTAATTCCTACAACTATGTAGTAGATTTACTGATTAGTTATTTCAAAACGCAACACAATAAATTATAATTTATTAATTATAAAACTCTCTAGATTATTTAAATAAAAAACAATTATAATCTATTAGTTGCAAGACTTATTATGCTCATAAAGTTTTGTTAAAAACAATTACAAACATCTAATAGGTATTTACTTCTCAATAGATTTATAGAAATAAATACTAACTAAATGAGAAAACTATTTTTAGTACTCATGCTTTTATCAGTTACTTTAACAAAAGCACAAGAGTACTTTCCTGTAAACACAGGTGTAAAAACATCAAAAAACACAATGGTTGCATTTAAAAACGCTACCATTTATATGAGTTCAGAAAAAGTTCTCAAAAAAGGTATATTATTGATTAAAGATGGAAAAGTTGTTTCTATTGGTAAATCAGTAAAAATTCCTGAAGGCACAACAACTATAGATTTAAGTGGTAAAATAATATATCCTTCGTTTATAGATATATACTCTGATTTTGGAATTAAAAAACCAAAAAGAGATTTTTCTAGAGGAAGGAGACCTCAGTATGATGCAGAAAGAAAAGGATATTATTGGAATGACCATATTAGACCAGAAACATCCTCATATTCACTTTTTAAGTTTGACTCCAAAAAATCCAAAGAATATTTAAAAGCTGGGTTTGGTGTAGTAAATACACATTCAAGGGATGGTATTATGAGAGGAAGCGGGTTACTTGTTTCACTTAATCCAAATTCAAACGATGCATACAGAATTTTAGATGATAATTCGGGCCAATATCTTTCATTTTCTAAGAGTGTAAAATCCAGACAATCATATCCAACCTCAAGAATGGGAGCTATGGCACTACTTCGTCAAACTTACCTAGATGCCACTTGGTACGCAAACGGAAAAATGAAGAATAAAGACTTATCTCTTGACGCACTTAACAAAAACAAAAATGAAACTCAAATCTTTGAAACAGGAAATCATATAGATGCCGTAAGAGCTGATAAAGTTGGAGACGAATTTGGCATTCAATATACCATTGTAGGGTCTGGAGATGAATTTGAAAGAATACAAGACATAAAAAAAACCAATGCTAAATTCATCATTCCAATTAACTTCAGAGCTGCTTACGATGTAGCTGATCCTTTGTTAGCGCAGCATATAGATTTGGGTGAAATGCGTAAATGGAACCAAGAACCCTCCAACTTAAGTGTTTTATCTAGTAATGAAATAACTTTTGCCTTAACTACCTATAAATTAAAATCAATAAGTTCTTTTCATAAAAACCTAAGAAAAGCAATCAAATATGGTTTTAATAAAGAAAATGCTCTAGCTGCCTTAACCTCTATTCCTGCTGAAATACTAGGTAATGATAAAATTGGAAATCTAAATATTGGTAGTTATGCTAATTTTATTATCACCTCAGGTGATGTTTTTGATTCCAAAACTACTATTCATGAAAACTGGGTTCAAGGAGACAGAAATATTATTAATGATATGAATATAAAAGATATTACAGGTGACTATATCTTAAGTGTTAATGATCAAAAATATAATTTATCAATCACAGGAAAAGGAGCAAAACAAAAAGGAAATTTAACAATTGGAAATGAAAAGATAAAATCAACTTTTTCCTTTAAAAATAATTGGGTTTCCATTACAATGAACAATAACAGTACTTTCACTAGAATATTAGGAAAAATGTCCTACAGTTCAAATGAAATAAATGGAACTGCATTTGATAGTGCAGGAAATCAAACTTCATGGACTGCATCAAAAATTGTAAAAGAAAAAGGAAAAAAGAAAAAACTTAATACTGATCAAGACAAAAACATTGATCTTCAACCTGTATCTTTTCCTAATATAGGATATGGAAATTTCACACAACCAAAACAACAAACTATTTTAGTAAAAAATACAACAGTTTGGACTAGTGAATCTGAGGGTATTTTAAGAAATACAGATGTATTACTTAAAAATGGTAAAATTGTTCAAATTGGAAGTAATTTAAAAGACAGAAAAGCTTTATTGATTGATGGCACTGGAAAACACCTAACTGCAGGTATTGTAGACGAACACTCACATATAGCAGCATCAGCTATCAATGAAGGTGGTCACAACTCTACAGCAGAAGTAACTATAGAAGATGTTGTAGACCCTACAGATATTAATATTTATAGAAATCTTTCAGGGGGTACTACTTCAATTCAAATTCTTCATGGTTCTGCAAATCCAATTGGAGGTCGATCGGCTATCATTAAATTAAAATGGGGAGAAAATGCTGAAAATTTAATCTATGAGAACTCGCCTAAATTCATAAAATTTGCTCTAGGTGAAAATGTAAAACAATCTAGATCAAACACAAGTTATAGGTTTCCACAGACTCGTATGGGGGTTGAACAAGTTTTTACAGATTACTTTCAAAGAGCTAAAGAATATGATCTTTTAAAGAAAAGTGGTCAACCTTACAGAAAAGATTTAGAGATGGAAACTTTGGCAGAAATCTTAAATAAAGAACGATATATCTCCTGTCATTCATATGTTCAAAGTGAAATTAATATGTTAATGAAAGTTGCTGAAAAATTTAACTTTAATGTAAATACATTTACTCACATATTGGAGGGATATAAAGTAGCTGACAAAATGAAAGAACATGGTGTTGGTGGATCTACCTTCTCAGATTGGTGGGCCTATAAATATGAAGTTAATGATGCCATTCCTTACAATGCCGCAATTATGCATAATGCTGGTGTTACTGTTGCAATTAATTCTGATGACAGGGAAATGTCAAGAAGACTCAACCAAGAGGCTGCAAAAACTGTAAAATATGGTGGAATGTCAGAATTAGAAGCCTGGAAAATGGTTACCATAAACCCAGCAAAACTTTTACATATAGATAATAGAGTTGGAAGTATTAAAGTTGGAAAAGATGCCGATGTTGTTTTGTGGAGTGATCATCCACTATCTATATATGCCAAAGCTGAAAAAACAATCATAGAAGGTAAGATCTATTTTGACATAAAAGATGACGAAAGAAAAAGAGCAGCCATTAAATTAGAAAAAGCAAAACTCATTAACTTAATGTTAAAAGAAAAAATGGGTGGTGGTAAAACACAATTACCGAAGAAAAGAAGAGATAGAAATTTTCATTGTGACACAAAAGAAATATAAAAATGAGAAGAATAATATATAGTTTGATGTTTTTACTTACAATAGTAAACATCACAGCGCAACAAACGCCTGCAAGCAAGCAAGCTGAACCAATATCTATTGAAGGAGCAACAGCCCATTTGGGTAATGGAGAGGTTATTGAAAATTCCCTTGTAATGTTTAGAGAGGGGAAAATTATTTTTGTTGGTAGTTCAAAAACAAAAATAGCTAGAATAGGAAGAATCATTAAAGCAAATGGCAAGCATATTTATCCTGGATTTATAGCTGCTAACTCAACTTTAGGCTTAGTAGAAGTAGATGCGGTAAAAGCATCTTCAGATGTTAGAGAAACTGGTGTCATGAACCCACATATTAGAAGTATTATAGCTTATAATGCAGAAAGTAAAGTTGTAGAATCTATGAGACCAAATGGAGTTTTAATGGCTCAAATCACTCCGCGTGGTGGAACCATTTCAGGAACTTCGTCAGTTGTACAATTAGACGCATGGAATTGGGAAGATGCTTCCCTAAAAAATGATGATGCAATTCATATGAACTGGCCGTCCAGTTTTACCAGTGGACGTTGGTGGCTTGGTGAAGATCCTGCTCTAAAACCAGACAAAAACTACCTAAAAAAAACACAGGATATAGTATCTTTTTTTAAAAATGCTAAACAGTATCACAATAATGATAATTCTATAATGAATTTGCCGTTTTCTTCAACTAAAGGATTATTCCTTGGAACTCAAAAGCTTTTTGTTCATGCCAGTGGGCAAAGAGAAATTACAGATGCTGTTACTATGGCAAAAGATTTAGGTATAAACAATATAGTTTTAGTTAATGGTCATGAAGCTGAAAAAGTTTCAAGTCTGCTCGTTAAACACAACATACCTGTTCTACTTGAAAGACCTCACAGAAATCCAGAAAGTGAAGATCATGCCTATGATTACACCTACACTATTGCAAAAACATTAACAGATTTAGGGATTTTAGTTGGTATTGGCATGGAAGGACAAATGGAAAGAATGAATACACGTAATTTACCATTTTACGCAGGTACATTTGCTGCACACGGTTTAGAAAGAGAGAATGCCGTTAAATTAATTACAAATAATGCTGCAAAAATTCTTGGTATAGATGACACTGTTGGAACCCTTGAGGTTGGTAAAGATGCCACTTTGTTTATTTCTGAAGGAGATGCTCTTGATATGAGAGGAAATATTTTAACTGAAGCATTTATTCAAGGAAGAGAAATAAGTTTAGAATCACACCAAACCAAATTATGGAAACGCTATTCCAATAAATATAAAACAGAATAAAATGTAAAAGGCTCTATCTTTGTAGAGCCTTTTTATAAAATTTACCATCCAAAAAAGAATTAAAAAGTATAAATTTGTAAGAAACTAACATTAAATGTTTCAAATTAAATGAAACAAATACAAAGTGTCCAAAATCCTCTAATAAAAAACATCCTTAAACTTCAAGAGAAATCTCGGGAAAGAAAAAAACAACAATTATTTGTTGTAGAAGGGAAAAGAGAAATTGAACTCGCGTTTAAAGGCCAATTTGAAATTGATTCACTTTTATTTATTCCACAAAAAATTGAACATCATTATCTAAAACAATTTAATGCTAAAGAAATAATTGAGATCAGTCCTGAGGTTTATAAAAAAATAGCCTACAGAGAATCAACAGAAGGAATTATAGCTATAGCTAAATTGAAATATATTGATTTAAACTCGCTTATCTTTAAAAATAAAAACCCACTAATTTTAGTAATTGAAGGTATTGAGAAACCTGGTAACATTGGCGCTATGATTAGATCTGCTGATGCTGCTAATATTGATGCTATAATTTTAGCAGATCCTAAGACAGATCAATACAACCCAAATGTTATAAGATCGAGTGTGGGTGGAGTTTTTACTAAAGATATTGTAATCTCCTCATCAAAAGACATTATAGCATTCTTTAAAAAAAATGATATAAAAATGTATGCAGCTACCCTACAAAACTCAAACTTATACACAAATCAGAATTACACGGAAGCATCAGCTATTATTGTAGGAACAGAAACTAACGGGTTAACTCAGATTTGGAGAGATCATTCATCAAAAAATATAAATATTCCCATGCAAGGAGAAATTGACTCTATGAATGTATCTGTAGCGGCTGCAATTATTCTTTTCGAAGCAAAAAGACAACGAAACTTTAAATAAAATAATTACATGAAAATACTAGGGATGGATATCGGTGGCTCTGGAATTAAAGCAGCAATTGTTGATACAAAAACAGGTGAATTAATTTCTGATAGACATAGAATAGCAACACCAAAGCCAGCTTCACCTTACGCTGTTGCTCAAGTAGTGAAAGAAATGATAAACCATTTTAACTGGGAAAAAGCTGTTGGATGTAGTTTCCCAACCACTATAATAGATGGAAAATGCATTCATTCCGGAAATCTAAGTGAGGAATGGAAAAATGTTCAAGTTGATGATTATTTTAAAGATGCTTGCAATGTCCCTTTTTACATAAGTAATGATGCAGATTTAGCCGGTTTAGCAGAAATAACTTTAGGGGCTGGTAAAAGAAAAAAAGGGTTGGTTTTGGTAATTACTATTGGTACTGGAATAGGATCTGGGTTATTTTACAATGGGAAATTAATCCCTAATTTAGAAATAGGGAAATTACTTCATAAAGATGGAGAAATAATTGAGTTTTTTTGTGCAGATTCTATCAGAAAAAAAGAAGAGTTAACTCTTGAAGAATGGGCCTTACGCTTTGATATTTTGCTACAATACACCAAAACTATATTCTCTCCTAATCTAATAATTCTAGGAGGTGGTATTAGTAAAAAATACGATAAGTTTAAACAATACTTATGTACAGATGTAAAGTTTAAAGTTGCAAAATTTAAAAATAATGCGGGTATTATAGGTGCTGCCATGTATGCCGATAAAAAGATTAAAAAATAATGGAACCCTCTACTCTATTTAATATTCTCATAGCCATTTTATTAATAAAATTCACTATAGACAGTGTTTTAAATCATTTAAATGCAAAACATTTTTATGATACAATCCCCAATGAAGTTTCTGATGTTTATGAAATTAACGAATACCAACAATCTCAATTATACAAAAAAACAAATCACAACTTTAGTAAAATTACTTCATTATTTTCTTTAATTACAACACTTATTTTTTTCTTTTTTAACGGGTTTTCAATTGTAGACAATATAGCAAGAGGTTTTTCCAACAATACCATAGTCATAACTTTAATTTTCTTTGGAATTATAATTATTGGAAGTGATATCATAAGTATTCCATTTTCATTATATAAAACCTTTGTTATAGAAGAGAAATTTGGATTTAATAAAGCCACTAAAAAAATATTTTTTTTAGATAAAATTAAAGGTCTTTTAATGACTAGTATTTTAGGCGGCTTGATCCTATCTATCATTACTTGGTTTTATGAATTTACTGGAAATTATTTTTGGATTTACTCATGGCTATTAATAACAGCTTTTTCAGTATTCTTAAATATGTTTTACTCCAAACTCATAGTTCCATTATTTAATAAGCAAACAATTTTAGAAGAAGGTGAACTAAAAAATGAAATTATTAAATATGTAAATTCCGTAGGTTTTAAAGCTCATGACATTTATGTTCTTAATGGATCCAAACGATCTACTAAGGCTAATGCCTATTTTTCTGGATTTGGAAATCAAAAAAGAATTACACTATATGACACTCTTATAAACGACTTAGACAATGATGAAATAGTTTCAGTATTAGCTCATGAGGTAGGGCATTACAAAAGAAAACATATACTTTATAATTTAGTATCATCTATCATATTAACTGGATTTGCTTTATTTATATTATCACTATTTATTAAAAGCCCAATATTATCTTTAGCATTGGGTGTTTCGATTCCAAGCTTTCATATTGGTTTAATTGCATTTGGTATTTTATATTCTCCTGTATCCCAAATTTTGGGGATTTTAATGAATATTATGTCTAGAAAGTTTGAATATCAAGCAGATAATTATGCTAAAAACACATTTTCAGCTTCACCTTTAATTAGTTCTTTAAAAAAACTTTCTAAAAAAAGTTTGAGCAACCTAACACCACATTATCTCTATGTATTCTTTCATTTTTCACACCCTACACTTTTAGAGAGAATTAAAAATTTAAAAAAATAAACTGATATTAAAAATTTGCTCATAGTTATTTTTTATACTACATTCATTGTATATTCTTTATTAATAATTTATAGTCATAATCATCAAAAGAATATTTAGTTAAACAATATAATTTAATTTAATTATTGGAATATAAAGCTACCATAGAAGAGGAAAATAAAGAGATAGCTAAGCGATATAAAAATCTTTTAAAAGAAACATATCAAACTCTATCTAGATCAGATAAATTATTAATTAGAAAAGCTTTTAATTTATCTGTAGAAGCTCACTCAAATCAAAGAAGAAAAACAGGTGAGCCTTATATTTTTCATCCAATTTCTGTTGCAAAAATAGTTGCTAATGAAATTGGTTTAGGGGCAGTCTCTATTGTTGCTGCATTACTTCACGATGTGGTTGAAGACACCAAGTATACAATCAATGATATAGAACAATTATTTGGTGAAACTGTAGCTAGAATAGTTAGTGGCCTTACTAAAATTTCTAGTTTAAAAAAAGACAAAGATCATTCTATTCAAGCAGAAAATTTCAGAAAAATGCTACTTACTCTCCACGATGATGTTCGGGTAATATTAATAAAGGTAGCAGACAGATTACATAATATGCAAACTATGGATGCAATGCCTGCTCATAAGCAGGTAAAAATAGCGTCTGAAACATTATATATATATGCTCCCCTAGCTCACAGACTAGGATTATATAATATCAAAACAGAACTAGAAGATTTAGGATTAAAATATACTGAACCTGAAGTTTACAATGATATAGTGAGTAAAATCAGTGAAAGTAAAGAAGATCAAGATAACTATATTAAAACCTTTGAAAAGATATTAAATAAGGGTTTAAGTAGAGAAAGTTTTAACTATCAAATAAAAGGTCGTTTTAAATCAATTTATTCTATTCGTAGAAAAATGAGAAAACAAAATGTATCTTTTGATGAGGTTTATGACAAGTTTGCTATCAGAATAATTTATGAACCTACTTCAAAAGATGAAAAATTTGATGCATGGAAAATTTACTCTATAGTAACTGATTATTTTAAGCCAAACCCATCAAGATTAAGAGATTGGATTTCTCAACCAAAGTCTACAGGTTATGAGGCACTTCATATAACAGTTGTTGGACCAGAAGCAAAATGGGTTGAAGTACAAATTCGCTCCAATAGAATGGATGAAATTGCAGAAAAAGGATATGCTGCTCATTTTAAATACAAACAAGGAGCAGAAAGTGAAAATGGATTAGATGGCTGGTTAAATCTTCTAAAAGAAACGCTAGAAAATCAAAGTATCAATGCGGTAGATTTTGTTGAGGACTTCAAACTTAATTTGTATGCTAAAGAAATTTATGTATTTACACCAAATGGGGATTTAAAATCGCTTCCAAAAGGTGCATCAGCATTAGATTTTGCTTTCTCGATACATACAGATATAGGTTTAAAATGCAGAGGAGTTAAAGTTAATGGAAAATTAGTGCCATTAAGTTACCAGCTTTCAAGTGGAGATCAAATAGAAGTTTTTACAACCTCTAATAATAAACCGAATGCACGTTGGTTAGATTTTGTTATAACCGCTAGGGCTAGAACTAAAATTAAATCAGCACTAAAAGAACAAGAGAAAAAAATAGCAGAAGAAGGTAAAGCAATTTTAGTGCGAAAACTTCGTCATTTAAAAATTAATTTCGATGAAAAATTATTAAATGAGCTTGTTGTTTTTTTTAAATTAAAAACTAGTTTTGATTTATTTTTTAGAATAGGAACAGGAGCTATCGATAATAGTAAACTAAAAAACTTTGTAAGCCAACGAAACAATATGATTATCAACTTCTTTAAAAAGCGTTTATCTAGAGCGCCTTCAAAAGAGTTAATAAATAAAGAAGAAGTTTCTACAAAGTATGATGGATTAGTTTTTGGACAAGAAGAAGAAAAATTAGACTTCACTTCATCTAAATGTTGTAAGCCTATTCCAGGGGATAAGGTTTTTGGTTTTATAACTATAAATGAAGGGATAAAAATTCACAAGAAGGATTGTCCAAACTCAATTTCTCTTCAATCTAACTATGCTTACCGAGTTATTAAAGCAAAATGGATAGATTCAACCAATCAAGAATTTAAAGCTATCTTGAAATTAAGTGGTGAAGACAATAAAGGAATAGTAAACAATCTAACTAAAATAATTTCTAATACTATGGATGTTTTTATTCATAGTATAAATATTGCTGGAAATGAAGGTGTTTTTGATGGTAAATTATCTATAAGTGTTAGAAACATAACACAACTAAACAAATTAATTGAACGTATAAAAAAAGTAGAAGGTATAAAAAAAGTAGAACGTGTTAATACAATGTAAATAACCTTCTTAAAAAACTATACTTTACATCAAATAATAATATTAAATTTGTTTCACTTATAAAGTAATAATATGGTCTCAAAAAATAATCAAGAAGTTGTAAAAAGAGTATTTACTACCTTTCTGGAAGAGAACAAACACAGAAAAACTCCAGAAAGATTTGCTATTCTTCAAGAAATATATGATGTAGACGAGCATTTTGATATTGAATCTTTATATATCAATATGAAAAATAAAAACTATCGTGTAAGCAGAGCTACATTGTATAATACTATAGACTTATTATTGGATTGCGGACTAGTTAGGAAACACCAATTTGATGGCCAATCTATGGCTAGATATGAAAAAAGTTATTTTGACAAACAACACGATCACGTTATTCTTACAGATACTGGAGAAGTGAAAGAGTTTTGTGATCCAAGAATTCAGATCATAAAAAAAACAATTGAAGAAGTCTTTGACATAGACATTCATAATCATTCACTTTACTTTTACGGAACAAAAAAACAATCAAAAAATTAATATTTAATAGAATTATATTTCATGGGGGTAGATTTATTACTAGGACTACAATGGGGAGACGAAGGAAAAGGAAAAATTGTTGATGTTCTTACAAAGAACTATGATATTATTGCTAGATTTCAAGGTGGTCCTAATGCAGGTCATACACTAATATTTGATGGTCACAAACATGTTCTTCATACAATACCATCAGGTATTTTTCATAAGACTGCTTTAAATGTTGTTGGGAATGGAGTAGTCATTGATCCTGTGATCTTTAAAAAGGAATTAGAAAATCTTGACAGACATAAAATTGATTATGAGTCTAAACTTCTTATATCTAGAAAAGCCCATTTAATACTTCCAACACACAGATTATTAGATGCAGCATCAGAAACTTCAAAAGGAAAAGCTAAGATAGGTTCTACCCTTAAAGGAATTGGTCCAACTTATATGGATAAAACTGGAAGAAATGGTATGAGAGTTGGTGATCTTGAATTAGATAATTGGAAAGACAAATACCAAGCACTAACAAAAAAACATATTGAATTGTTAGATTTTTTTAATGTAGATATTCAATACAATCTAGAAGAATTAGAGGAAGAGTTCTGTAAAGGAGTAGAAAAACTTAGAAGATTATCTTTTATTGATAGTGAAGAATTCTTAAATAACGCAGTAAAAAATAAAAAAACAATTCTGGCAGAAGGTGCACAAGGCTCATTATTAGATATAGATTTTGGGACATATCCTTTTGTAACCTCCTCCAACACTACTGCTGCTGGAGCTTGTACTGGATTGGGAGTTGCTCCAAATAGAATTGGTGAAGTATTTGGTATTTTCAAAGCCTATACAACACGTGTAGGCTCAGGACCTTTTCCTACAGAATTGTTTGATATAGATGGGGCTACTATGGCTAAAGTAGGACATGAATTTGGAGCTACAACAGGAAGGCCCAGACGTTGTGGATGGTTAGATTTAGTAGCTTTAAAATACGCAGTAGATATCAATGGTGTAACTCAATTAATGATGATGAAAGGAGATGTTTTGTCAGGTTTTAAAACATTAAAAGTTTGTACATCATATAATTATAAAGGGAAAGAAATTAGTCACTTACCGTACAATATTGAACCCGAAAATGTGACTGTTAATTATACTGAATTTAAAGGTTGGAATGAAGACTTAACAAAAATGACTTCGGCAGATCAATTACCAAAAAACTTATTAGATTATGTAGCTTTTGTTGAAAAGGAAACAGGAGTTCCAATAAAAATTGTATCAGTAGGACCAGACAGAAAACAAACAATACTTCGATAGTTTTATAGTATAATTAAGAAGTTTACCACAGCTATTTCAGTACTTTAGCCAAAAGAAATTACAAGTTTGAAAAAAATACTGACTATATTATTTATTTTTATTTCTTGTTTAGGATTTTCTCAACAGAAAAAAATAAAATTTGATGCTGATTTACAATTTGCAGATGAAGAAAAATACCCTGGAGCTACTGTTCTTATAGGTAAAGTAAAAATGTTTCATGCTGGTGCAGTCCTAACTTCCCAAAAAGCTTTTTATTATAAAGAAGATAATTTTTTCAAAGCCATAGGTGATGTAATTATCAATCAAGGAGATACCATTAAACAATACAGTGATTACGTAGATTATGATGCTAATACAAAGAAAACGGTCTCTTGGGGTCATGTTATTTTAAAAGATCCAACCATGACGCTGACTACTGATACTTTGTATTTTAACAGGGGAAGTCAGCTACTATATTACAAAGATCATGCAACTATTAAAGATGAAACTAATGTTCTAAAAAGCCAGTTTGGAAATTATTATTTAGAACAAAAGAAATTTGTAGCTACAACAAAAGTTACTATTACAAATCCTGATAATCTTATTGAATCAAATCATCTTGATTATTACACAAATTTAGGACATGCTTTTCTATTTGGACCATCTACCATCACTGATAAAAAAGATAATAATAAAATTTACTCAGAAAGAGGATTTTACAATACAAAAACTGATATTTCACATTTTGTTAAAAATGCAAAACTATATTTAGATGAAAGAACTATTGAGGGAGACAGCTTGTATTATGACAAGATTCGTGGATTTGCATCAGCAACAAATAATATTAAAGTAATTGATACCGCAGAAAATTTTATGGCAAAAGGTAATTATGCTGAATATTTTCAAAAAAAAGATTCCATTTTTATGATCAGAAAGGCTGTTGCCATTTCTGTTATTGAAAATGACTCTACTTTTATTCATGGTGACACGTTATTAGTTACAGGTAAAAAAGATAATAGAAAAATTCGCTCATATTATAATGTTAAGTTTTTTAAATTAGATTTACAGGGAAAATGTGATTCTTTATTCTCGGATCAATCAAAAGGGATAACAAAAATGTATGTAGACCCTATTTTATGGTCAGATAAAAACCAAATTACTGGAGATAGTATCAAACTTTTAAGTAATCAAGAAACTAATAAATTAGATTCTTTAAAAATATTAGGCAATTCATTTATCATTCAAAAAGACTCTATAGATCCGGAGAATTATAATCAAATCAAAGGTAGAAATATGTATGGAAAGTTCATTGAAAATGAACTTAGAACATTATTAGTTAAAGGTAATGGTGAAGCTGTAAATTTTAATAGAAATGAAGAAGGAGTCTTAGAGACCATCACTAAACAATATTGTAGTAATATTGAATTTGAATTATTAAACAGTGAAATAAATCAGATAAAATGTTTAAACATGTCTGATGGAAAAACATACCCTCCATCATTATACCCAGAGAATGATAGACGTATAAAAGGTTTTATTTGGAGGGAGACAGAACAACCTAAAACTAAAGAAGATATTTTTAAAAAAAAGTCAACTAAAAGTAAAAAAGAGATCGTCCTTTTAAATTCAAAAAAAAATAGCTTAAATCGAAATTAAATACAACCTCAAACTTAATTGGTGAAAAATGATTTCTTAACATATCAAGCACAAACAAGTCCTCATCCTTTATCTATAGAGATAAAAAAAGCAAAAGGGAGTTATATTTATGATATTAATGGTAATAAGTATTTAGATTTTGTAGCTGGAGTTTCTGCCAATAGTTTGGGTCATCAACATCCAAAAGTTACTAGAGCAATAAAAAAACAGTTAAATAAATATACTCATGTAATGGTGTATGGTGAGTTTATCCAAGAACAACCTGTGCAGTTATCTAAACTTTTATCCAAAACCCTCCCTAATATATTTAGTGTTTATCTTACTAACTCTGGAACAGAGGCTTGTGAAGGTGCTTTAAAATTAGCAAAACGTCACACTAAGAGATCTGAAATTATTGCTTGTCATCACTCCTATCATGGAAATACCCAAGGATCAATGAGTGTTTCTGGGGCGGAAATCCAAAATAGAGTCTTTAGACCATTAGTGCCGGGTACAAAATTTATTCACTATAATTCTCTAGAGGATATAAAAAAAATTACAACTAATACTGCTGCTGTTATTTTAGAAACTATTCAAGGAGGAGCTGGCTTCATTGAACCACAAAATGATTATTTAGCAAAAGTAAAAAAACAATGCGAAGATGTTGGAGCATTAATGATAGTAGATGAAATTCAAACAGGAATTGGTCGTACAGGTAAGTTTTGGGGTTTTGAAAATTATAAAATTATACCAGATATAATTATTACGGGTAAAGGTTTAGGAGGCGGAATGCCAATTGGTGCATTCATCGCTCAAAAAAAATTAATGGATTTATTAAAAGATCAACCAAAGTTAGGGCATATAACTACTTTTGGAGGACATCCTGTTATAGCATCTGCTGCAGTTGCTACAGTAAATACCATACAAAATTCTACTCTAATAGAAGAAACACTAGAGAAAGAAAAATTAATAAGAGAACTTCTAAAACATCCAAAGATTAAAGAAATCAGAGGAAAAGGATTGATGTTAGCAGCAATTGTAGAGACTAATGAAATAGCAGCGAATATCATTCATAAATGCCTAGAAAAGGGATTGATTTTATTTTTCCTGCTATTTGAAGGAAAAGCAATTAGAATAACACCACCACTAACTATCTCAAAAAAAGAAATTATTAAAGGATGTGAAATATTAATCAGGGTATTAAATAATCTTAAATAATAATATTTTCATGTATTAACATAAAAAACTCCTAAATTTCTTTAGGAGTCTTCACTAATAATATATACACTAAAAATTAGGCATTCTGTTTTTTTATCAAGTTTAAAGCAGAACCTTCACGATACCATTCTATTTGTCCAGCATTATAGGTATGGTTGGTTTTTATTAAATCTTTGCTGCCGTCATTATGAACAACTTCTATGTTTAAGTTTTTTCCAGGAGAAAATTCATGTAAATCTATAAAGTTAAATGTATCATCTTCTTGAATTAGATCATAATCTGTTTCATTAACAAAAGTCAATCCCAGCATTCCTTGCTTTTTTAAATTTGTTTCATGAATTCTAGCAAAAGATTTTACAATTACAGCAACAACTCCTAGATGACGAGGTTGCATAGCGGCATGCTCTCTAGAGGATCCTTCACCGTAATTGTGATCTCCAACTACCACAGAATAAATTCCAGCTTCTTTATAAGCACGCTGAACATCAGGGACGCCAGCATATTCTCCAGTAAGTTGGTTTTTAACGAAATTAGTTTTCTTACCGAACGCATTTATAGCTCCAATAAGTGTATTGTTTGCTATGTTATCTAAATGACCTCTGAAACGCAGCCAAGGACCAGCCATTGAAATATGGTCAGTAGTACATTTACCAAAAGCTTTAATTAGTAGTTTGGCACCTTTAATTTCATTACCAATAGGGGTAAATGGTGACAATAACTGTAATCTTTCAGATTCTTCATTAACTACAACTTTTACATGACTACCATCACTTTCAGGAGCTAAATACCCATTATCTTTCACTTCAAATCCTTTTGGTGGTAATTCCCATCCAGTTGGTTCGTCAAACATCACTTTCTCTCCATTAGCATTAATTAATGAATCTGTAAGTGGATTAAAATCTAGGCGACCAGCAATAGCTATAGCTGCTGTAATTTCTGGTGAAGCTACAAAAGCATGAGTATTAGGATTTCCATCAGCTCTTTTTGCAAAATTTCTATTAAATGAGTGAACTATACTATTTTTAGGTGCATTTTTTGGATCACTGTATCTAGCCCACTGACCAATACATGGACCACATGCATTTGTAAATATTTTTGCATCTAGTTTTTCAAAAATAGATAGAATTCCATCTCTTTCAGCTGTATAACGTACCTTTTCAGAACCTGGGTTAATACCTAAATCAGCATTCATTGCTATCCCTTTATCTAATGCTTGTTGAGCTATCGAAGAAGCTCTAGATAAATCTTCATAAGATGAGTTTGTACAAGAACCTATTAACCCCCATTCTACTTGAAGTGGCCAATTATTTGAAGTAGCTTTGCTCTTCATACTCTCACCTATTTCGGTAGATAAATCTGGAGTAAATGGACCATTTAATAAAGGCCCTAATTCAGACAAATTAATTTCTATCACTTGGTCAAAATATTTTTCAGGATCTGCATAAACTTCAGGATCTGCAGTAAGATATTCTTTTACATCGTTGGCAGCATCTGCAACATCAGCTCTATCTGTAGCTCGTAAATATCGTTCCATAGATTCATCATATCCAAATGTTGAGGTAGTAGCTCCAATTTCTGCACCCATGTTACAAATTGTTCCTTTTCCTGTACAAGACATTGCTGTTGCTCCTGGACCAAAATATTCTACTACTGCTCCAGTACCACCTTTCACTGTTAAGATTTCAGCAACTTTCAGGATTACATCTTTGGGAGCTGTCCAACCAGATAATTTACCAGTTAGCTTAATACCTATTAACTTCGGGAATTTCAACTCCCAAGCCATACCAGCCATTACATCTACAGCGTCTGCACCACCTACTCCTATAGCTATCATTCCAAGTCCACCTGCATTTACAGTGTGAGAATCTGTTCCTATCATCATCCCTCCAGGAAATGCATAATTTTCAAGAACTACTTGATGTATAATTCCAGCACCTGGCTTCCAAAAACCTAAACCATATTTATTAGACACAGACTCAAGAAAATTAAAAACTTCACTACTAACATTATTTGCATGTTTTAAATCATTAGAGGCACCTTCTTTGGCTTGTATTAGGTGATCACAATGAGTTGTTGTAGGAACAGCAACTTTACTTTTACCAGCTTGCATAAATTGCAATAGCGCCATTTGAGCGGTAGCATCTTGTAAAGCTATTCTATCTGGGGCAAAATCTACATAATCCTTACCTCTTGTAAAAGCTTTGTTTGATGTTCCATCCCATAAATGAGAGTACAATATCTTCTCAGCAAGAGTTAAAGGTTTTCCTGTAATTTCTCTAGCAGCATCAACACGTTCTTTAATGTTACTATAAACCCTTTTGATCATATCTATATCAAACGCCATAAAAAGTATTTTTAAATGTTAATTTTAGTATGGCAAAACTAAGGTTTTTGGATGATATTTAAAAAATAAACAACAGATAGCTTTGATTAAAAGATTAAAAACACAAAATGCTTCTTTTATTAAGAATAATTTTAAAAAAAACGCTTTTTATATAGATATTTTATCAATATGATAAAAAAAGCAGACCAATAAGCCGGATTCTGTTCTCTTTAGAGAGTCTTATCATTTATCTAGTTCTAAAATTACTCTTAGAATCTATCTGCCTACCCCTTAGAATCGAGCGAGTAACTCTCAAACTCTAATGTACATGACATTGCACCGCACAGAGTTTACCTGGTTTCACTACAGCCGAACTGTACTTGCTTTCTGTTGCACTAGTCCTCAATTTACATTGGACGGATGTTATCCGCTGTGCTACTCTATGGTGTCCGGACTTTCCTCTTACTGCAAGAATTTTATAAAAACTAAATTTAAAATAGTACTATTATAAAAGTATAGATTTTATAATTCTATAAGCAAGCGATAAGATAGGTCTGCTTTCAGTTGTCAAAAATACAATCTTTATTTAAATGAAAACCCACTCAAAATAAATTGAGTGGGAAAAATTGCTATGAAAAAGATTTTTAATGCGATAGCATTAAAAATCAAATTTAGTTATTAAAATCAATAATAAAAAATTGTTAATTATATTTTTAAGAAAACATATCTTTTACTTTCTCAAAAAATGATTTATCTGATTTTTTTGGAGATGGAGTAAAATTATCATCACTTTTCATTTTTTCAAAAAACTGTCTTTGTTCTTTATTTAACTCTTGAGGAGTCCAAACATTTATATGTATTAAAAAATCTCCTGTCCCATATCGCTCTATACTAGGTAAACCTTTTCCTTTTAGTCTTAATATTTTGCCAGATTGAGTACCTGATTCTATTTTAATTTTAACTTTTCCAGATAATGTTTCTATCTCTTTACTTTCACCTAAAACAGCTTCAGATAGGTTTATATACAAATCAAAATGAACATTGGTTCCCTCTCTTTTTAAAGTTTGATGTTGTATTTCTTCAATTAATACTAATAAATCACCAGACAATGAATTCTTTCCTGGAGCTTCATTCCCTTTCCCACCAACTTTTAATTGAACTCCTTCAGTAACACCAGCTGGAATATTAATTGATACCGTTTCTTCTTTTACCACTAAACCTTGAGCATCTGCTCCATTAGGCTTGCTAGAAATAATTTCTCCAGATCCTTGACAAGTACCACAGGTAGTAGCTGTTTGCATTCTTCCAAGAATGGTGTTGGTTACTCGCATTTGTTGTCCAGACCCGTTACAGGTTGTACAAGTTTTATATCTAACTCCTTCTGCTTGAATCTTTCTGCGAACTTTCACTTTCTTTTCAACACCTTTGGCAATTTCCTCTAATGTTAATTTTACTCGAATTCGCATGTTGGTACCTTTCACTCTAGCTTGGCGTTGACCTCCACCACCAAAGCCTCCAAAGCCACCTCCTCCAAAAATATCTCCAAACTGGCTAAAAATATCATCCATATTCATACCTCCTCCGCCAAAGCCACCACCTCCCTGAGCACCTTCAAAGGCAGCATGACCGTATTGATCATATCGCGCTTTTTTATTATCGTCACTTAAGATTTCATAGGCTTCAGCTGCTTCTTTAAACTTTCCTTCTGCTGTAGCATCATCAGGATTTTTGTCTGGATGGTATTTAATTGCCTTCTTTCTGTAGGCTTTTTTAATTTCTGCTGCACTAGCAGATTTGCTAACACCTAATGTTTGGTAATAATCTTGTTTTGCCATATTCTTTATTTGTATTCCACTGATGGGTGGTCATCAACTTTTTATGATTGACCAATCACTACTTTTGGATAACGTATAATTTTTTCTCCTAATTTATAACCTTTCTCAACTGCATCAATCACTTTTCCTTTTAGCTTATCTGAGGGAGCGGGAATTTGTGTGATAGCTTCATGAATTTCAGCATCAAAAACATCACCTTCCTTTACCTCAATTTCAGTCAATCCTTTTTGAGTTAACGTATTTTTAAACTTATCGTTTATTAATTGCATCCCCTTTAAAAGCTCTTTATCCTTTACTTTTTTAATTT
Organism: uncultured Flavobacterium sp.; assembly: GCA_964021805.1. Lineage (GTDB taxonomy): Bacteria > Bacteroidota > Bacteroidia > Flavobacteriales > Flavobacteriaceae > Polaribacter. The sequence continues at coordinate 27,189 of CAXHZP010000004.1, read as the reverse complement.
CAGACAAACCTCTGTCAAAATCATCCATGATTGGCAGTAAAGATGTCATAAGTTCTTGACTGGCAGTTTTAAATAATTCAATTCGTTCTCTTGAGGTTCTTTTTTTATAATTTTCAAACTCTGCAAATAAACGCAAGTATTTATCTTTTTCTTGTTGAATTAATTCCTCTGGAGTAAGTTCTTTCTTAACTTCCTCCTGGTTTTGTTCTACTTGAGGTTCTTGTTCATCAATCTTTATTTCTTCTTCTTTTTTGTTTTCTTTATTGCTCATTTTATAAAATAATTAAAATGTTTACATTTTATATTCAAATATTTTGCCAATAAAAAAATAGTGCCAAACTGACACTATTAATTTATTATAATTTAAACTTAGTATGTTTAAGCTTCTATTCTTTCAATTTTTGCTCCTAAAGATCGCAAGCGATTTTCAATATCTTCATATCCTCTATCGATCTGCTCAATATTATTAATAATACTTGTACCTTTGGCTGATAATGCCGCTATTAATAATGAAATTCCAGCTCTTATATCTGGAGATGACATCTTTGTAGCTTTTAATTGTGATTGACGGTTATGACCAATTACCGTAGCTCTATGGGGATCACATAAAATTACTTTAGCTCCCATATCTATAAGTTTATCAACAAAAAACAAACGACTCTCAAACATTTTCTGATGAATCAAAACAGTCCCTTTTGCTTGTGTAGCAACTACCAAAATAATACTCAATAAATCTGGCGTAAAACCTGGCCATGGAGCATCTGAAACTGTTAATACAGATCCGTCTATATAATTTTTTATCTCATAGCTTTCTTGAGAAGGAATAAATATATCATCTCCTCTTTTTTCTAGTTGAATTCCTAATTTTTTAAAAACTGAGGGTATTTGACCTAAATTTTCCCAACTAACATTTTTGATTGTTAGCTCAGATTGTGTCATAGCAGCTACTCCAATCCAACTTCCAATCTCTATCATATCTGGAAGAACACTGTGAACACACCCTCCAAGGGATGTTACCCCTTCAATTACTAACAAATTTGATCCTACACCTGAAATATTAGCACCCATACTATTCAGCATTTTTGACAATTGTTGAATATAAGGTTCACAAGCTGCGTTGTATATTTTTGTAGTTCCCTTAGCTAATACAGATGCCATGATAATATTTGCAGTTCCTGTAACAGATGCTTCGTCTAATAACATTTCAGAACCCAAAAGACCATCTGGAGCTTCTACTCCATAAAAATACTCTTCTTTATTATATCTAAACGTTGCACCTAAACGAATAAAGCCCTCAAAATGTGTATCTAATCTTCTTCTACCTATTTTATCACCTCCTGGCCTAGGAATATAACCTTTCCCATAACGAGCCAACAATGGACCAACAATCATGATAGATCCTCTTAGAGAACTTCCATCTCTTTTAAATTCTGGAGATTCTAAATACTCTAAATTAATGTTATCTGCTTGAAAAGTATATGAGTTTTTATCGAGTTTGTTAATTTTAACTCCAAGTTCTCCAAGAATAAAAATTAATTTATTGATATCTATAATATCAGGAATATTATGAATGGTAACTTTTTCTGGAGTTAATAAAACAGCACATAAAATTTGGAGGGCTTCATTTTTTGCTCCCTGTGGTGTAATAGTCCCATCTAATCTGTGTCCTCCCTCTATTTTAAATGAAGCCATTGTTATCTTTTTCTGTTTTTGTGTTGGTAATTTTTTCCTTTATTATTTTTATGATTAGATCCCTGGCCTTGAGTATTTCTTTTTCTAAGGAGATTTTTACTTTCAGATAATACTTCTTTAGAATTTCTTATATCAATTTTACCAATAGATAATTCGTATAAATGAGAAAAAATAACATCATCTTCTACAGTATCTTTATTCCAATTTAAAAAACATTTTTTCATATGATTAGCTATAGTATACACTAAAGCTTCTTTCATTTCTCCTTCATCCCAAGTTAAAGCCGTATCAATCATAATCTGAATATTATTACCATAAAAACGGTATTTATTTGCAGATTTAGGATATGCCAATGGCTGTGGTTTTTCTTGCAGCTCTTCTTTTGAAGGTCTTTCGTAAGGAGATTCTGCATCTAGTTTAAAATCAGACATGATGTATAACTGATCCCAAAGTTTGTGTTTAAAATCTGGAACATCACGTAAATGGGGTTGAAGGTTACCCATCACATCAATTATTGCTAGCGCCATTGTATTTCTCTCTTCTTTAGTCTTTAAAGCAATACAGTGATCCACTAATTTTTGAATGTGCCTTCCATATTCTGGAATAATTAAATGAGGTCTTTCTGCATTGTATTCTAAATCGTAGTCTATCATATGATTTGAAATGTTATAATCTAAGGTTAGTGCAAATTAAGTATTTATTTTTGGTTTGACTTCACAAAACATCAACCAATCACTTTCAATTTAGCAAATTGAAGTAATAGTTTCTTCTTTCCTACTGTTCCAAACTGAATTTCTGCTTTTTTATTGGCTCCAGTTCCCTCTAAATTTAAAACCTCTCCTCTACCAAAACGATTGTGCTCTATAATATTTCCTACAACAATCTTATCATCAAATAAATTTGTTTTAGGTTTAGTATGAGATACTTTTTTTAAATTTTTAGGTGGAGTAAACACTACTTTATTTTCTTGTTTTCTCTCTAACTTCTTTCTTTGTATGGGTTTCTGAAAACGAATTTTCTTTGGAGCATCACCAAAAATATCTTCATTTAAAAATCTATTTACAGAGGGAGCTAATTTTTTTGGTGTGATGTATTCTAAATACTGCTCATCTATTTCTTCTAAAAAACGACTAGGCTCACAATCTATTAATTTACCCCATCTATATCTCGTTTTTGTATAGGTTAAATAAGCAACTTTTTCTGCTCTAGTTAAAGCTACGTAGAATAATCTTCTTTCTTCCTCTAACTCAGACCTAGTATTCATACTCATTGCAGAAGGAAAAAGATTCTCTTCAAGACCAACAATATATACATAAGGGTATTCTAAACCTTTAGATTGGTGAATACTCATTAATGAGACCTTTGGTTTGTCATCTTTTTTGTCTGCATCTAAATCCGTTGCTAAAGCTACTTCTTCTAAGAATACAGGCAAAGAAGCATCTTCTCCTGTTTCTATTTTATCGGTAATGAAATCTTTTACCCCGTTTAATAATTCTTGAACATTTTCTACTTTACTTATAGCTTCTGGTGTTCCCTCCTTTTCTAAATCTTTGACAAGTTGTGTTTGTTTTACAACCAATTCTGTAATTTCAAATGCATTCAATTTTTGGGCATCTATCTGCAAACGCAGTATCATATTTAAAAAATTCTGAAGTTTCGTTTTTGTGCCAGAATTTAATTTTAAATTTATTTTATCTAAGTGTTTTAACACCTCAAAAATTGATTTTTTATAGTGATTTGCGGCTATGGTAAGCTTATCTATGGTAGTTGCACCTATTCCTCTTGCTGGATAATTAATGACTCTTTTTAATGCCTCCTCATCATTAGGATTGATAATCATTCTTAAATAAGATAGTAAATCCTTTATTTCTTTTCTACCATAGAAAGAAATTCCTCCATATATTTTATAAGGAATACTTTTTTTTCTCAAGGCATCTTCAATGGCTCTAGATTGAGAGTTTGTTCTGTATAAGACTGCAAACTGATTATTATGCAATTGTAAATTCATTTTGTAATCAAAAATAGACTGCGCCACAAAACGTCCTTCTTCACCATCTGAAATAGAGCACATAACTTTTATTTGCTCACCCTTAACATTAGAGGTCCAAACTTCTTTATCTAATTTGGTTTTATTTTTTTCTATAACAGAATTGGCTGCATTCACTATGTTTTGGGTAGAACGATAATTCTGTTCTAACTTAAACATTTTAGTATCTGGATAGTCTTTCTGAAAACTCAATATATTTTGAATATTAGCACCTCTAAAACTATAAATACTCTGCGAATCGTCTCCAACTACACAAATGTTTTGAAAACGATCTGCCAATGCTTTTACAATTATGTATTGCGAATGATTGGTATCCTGATACTCATCTACCATGATGTAACGAAAACGATCTTGATATTTTGCCAATACTTCAGGAAAACGAGCTAATAATTCATTGGTTCTTAGCAATAAATCATCAAAATCCATAGCTCCAGACTTGAAGCAACGATCTACATATTCTTTGTAAATATCTCCAACCTTTGGTCTGCTAGCCATTAAATCTGCCTCTTGTAGATCTGAATTATTAAAATAGGCTCTCACAGTAATCAAACTATTTTTAAAAGAAGAGATGCGATTTAGAATTTGCTTAGCTTTGTATCTTTCTTTATCCAAGCCCAATTCTTTGATGATGGCTCCTATTAAACGAACAGAATCTTGAGTATCATAAATAGTAAAATTGGAGGGATACCCTAATTTATCAGCTTCAGAACGTAAAATTCTTGCAAAAACAGAATGGAAAGTACCCATCCACAAATTTTTGGATTCACTAGGGCCAACAACAGCGGCAATACGTTCTTTCATTTCACGTGCGGCCTTGTTGGTAAAAGTAAGCGATAAAATATTAAAAGCATCTACTCCTTGTTGCATTAAATGTGCTATTCTGTAGGTAAGCACACGTGTTTTACCAGAGCCTGCACCTGCTATGATAATCATAGGGCCGTTTTTCTGTAAGACTGCTTCTTTTTGAGCCGGATTTAAGGAATCTAAATAGTTTTCCAAAGTAAATTTAAGTATTTACCAAAAATACCATTCTGTTAGGAGTATGACAAGAAAATATGTTGTCAATTTTTTAGTATTTTTGATAAAAACAAAACCCTAAAAATAAGCTCCTATGAAAATTTTATACATTAAAAAAAGGCGTAAATATGATTTATTTTATACTATTTTTTGTTTGCTAATTGGTGTATTAAGTTTGTTTTTTAGCGAAACAAACCACAAATTTTTTTATTTGTATATGCCATTGGGATTGATTTCTCTCTATCGTTATATTAAAGTTAAATACTATTTAATCATAGAAAAAGATGTACTTAAACAAAATTATATTTTTGGTAAGAAAATGGAATTATCTGAGATTAAATCAATTAAACATTTTGCTGGAGAATATATTTTAAGAACCGATACAAGAAAGATGAGGATTGACATTGGTTCGATTGATCAAAGCTCACTTTTAGATTTAAAAGGTGAGTTAAAAAAGTTAGATGTTCAATGGATTTAATAAAGGTTGATCTAAAATATTACTACCCTTCTTTTTGCTTCCCAACTTAAATCTTCTATTTTTGGTTTATGGAAGAAAGTATTTTACAAGGCATTGGATATGCAATTCCCGCACTAGTTACAGGTGCGGTGGCCTATTTTGTAATGAGTGGTTTAAGAAACCAAGAAACCCATGAGAAGAAATTAGATCTTTTAGCACAAAAGAAAAAAGAATCATTGCCCATTCGTTTACAAGCCTACGAACGCATATTGTTATTCTGTGAACGTATTAATCCTGTTAAAATGTTAGTTCGCATAAAGCCAATAGGAGATTCTTCCGAGGCATATTTACAATTATTGCTCGCTAGTATAGAACAAGAGTTCCAACATAATATGGTTCAACAATTGTATATTTCTGATGAATGCTGGAATGTAGTTGTTACCACCAAAATAGCTGTAATTAACAACCTAAAAAAAGTTTCTAATGCTTCTGATTCTGCAACTGATTTTAGAGAAAAAGTATTTTTAGAATATTCTAAAAAAGCACCTTCTACAGATACTGCTGTTGCATTTTTAAAAAATGAAGTAAAAAAAATTATTTAATATCTTCATTTTGATAGTTATATCCTCCATCAAGTATATTGAAATGAAATCTTTAATCTATCATTTTTCTAGTATTATTCTCGTTTTTATTCTAGTTGCTTCATGCAAAAAAGAAGTTTCAAAAAAAATAACCAATACTGGTCTACACCCTGAAAGCACTATAAAATACGCTAAAGGATTTGATATTATAAGCACTAAAAATGATAAAAAATTAATTATAAAAAACCCATATTCAAATACCTCAGATATTTTTGAATACACAATTAAAAAAGGTTTTAGTGATCATTTAAATGTTATTAATACGCCCATTAAAAAAATAGTAGTTACCTCTACAACACATATTCCAATGCTAGAATTATTAGCTGAAGAGAAAGCCTTGGTTGGGTTTCAAAATACAGACTATATTTCTTCAACTAAAACTCGAAATAGAATAGATGCTGGGTTTGTTAAGGAGTTAGGAAATGAAGCTGCATTAAACACCGAAAGTTTACTCGAATTAAAACCAGATGCTGTTATTGGTTTTACTATGGATAGTTATAATAAAACCTTTAATTTAATAGAAAAGCATGGAATTCCAGTAATTATAAATGGAGATTGGCGGGAAGAAACACCACTTGGAAGAGCAGAATGGATTAAATTTTTCGGAGTTTTATTTAATAAAGAGAGATTGGCTGATAGTATTTTTAATAACATTGAATTAGATTATTTAGCAGCTAAGCGTATAGCAAAAGAAAATACAAGATATCCTTCCATTCTTTCAGGCGCCATTATGAGTAATGATATTTGGAGTTTACCTGCTGGAGAAAGTTTTGTTGCTCAATTTTTACTTGATGCCAATGTAAATTATCTTTGGAAAGACACTAAAGGTAAAGGAAGTTTACAACTAAGCTTTGAAAGTGTATTAGATAAGGCTCAACACGCTGATTATTGGATTGCTCCGGGATATTTCTCTAGTAAAGCACAGTTGCTTGAGAATAATCCTCATTACAAGAACTTTACTGCTTTTAAAAACAATAGTATCTTTACGGCCTCTACTAAAAGAGGAGTTACAGGAGGTGTAATTTATTATGAATTAGGACCCACCAGACCCGATTTAATTTTACAAGACCTCATTAAAATTACAAACCCTGAACTATTACCCAATTATACGTTGACATTTTTTGAGCAAATGAAATAATAAAATCTTATTCTTTTTTTTCAGGATTTTGCTAAACGGTTTTCGAAGCTCTAAGGCGGTCGAGTGCTAGTTCTCTTAAATACAAGTAGAATGGAAAAGAAAAAGCTACCGCAACTAAGAAAGTAAGGGGGATAATAACCCACCAAGCCTTTACTTTTAATTTTCTAGCATCTGGAATAAACCATACAAAAAAAGTTAAAACAACTACAGTTAAATCTGCACCAAAAGATTTCCCTGCAAAATTAGATTGAGCCAACTCAAAGAAATGAACAAGGGAAGCCTCCTCGTAGCTCATATAATATTGAATATTATAAAACCAAGTATAACAGAGACCTATAATGGAAATGGTAAGAAAGATGTATTTTCGTTTCATATTAAAATAAGGTAATTTGGCCATCATCTGAAGTATTATTCTCCTCTTTTGAAGTGTTTTTATTTATTGCAGCTGAAGCTGGTGATTCTTCAGAAGTTGAAATTACCTCCTCTTCTACAACTTCTACCTCTTCAACAACCTGCTCCTCAGGTTCTTCATAAGGTAAAGAGGCCAATAAATTTACTTGTTTTATTTTATCTGTGGTTAATTGATTTCCTTGTGCTTTTATTCCTTTTACAGCAATAAATTCCTCAAAATTTATTTCTTTTTTATCAAGAGAACGCTTGGAAAAAACAACTTCTGCCATAGGTCGGTAATCAACAGCAATAATTTCTAATTGTGATTTTGGATGCTCAGATATAAAAATTTCCTCCTTTTCTTCAGTTTCTATTAAAAAACGTTTTACGTAATATCGTTCTTTTTCACCATCAAAATAAATTACGGATATAGGTTTTTTTGGAATCCATTTTTCAAGAACTATCATATCATCCTCAAAATGCATCTGTAAATCTGGTGTTACTGCTTTAATTTTTCCAGATTGAGTAGCTATTAATATCTTGTCTTCAGCTCTAAACTCACCCAGCAATTCTCCTCTAGCATCTACATTAAGTCTTTGTACTGCATCATCAAACCATATCTTCCTTGGTTTTAATGTAGAAACTCCTGAAGATTTAAATTCAACTTTTCTTATAGCAAATTTAGTAATGGTATTCCCTCTGACTCCTCTTCCTTTTACGGCTAAATCAGCAAAATCTATATCCCACTTTAATTTTTTTATACTTCCAACTGCGCGTAACAAAACGGTAACAACTTCTGCTTCTCCATTCGGATTAGCTGAAAAATAGTGAACAATTGTATTTGATTTTCCAGGTGTAAGGTCATAATCCTTATCACGAGTTACGCCTGTCACAGAAAAACGTTTCATATAACTAGCTCCTCCTTTACCATCTCTGTACATCATGTTGTATACAGTTCGAGTATCTTTCTTTTTAAATACTGCTAAATGAATAATATCTTTTCCAACAAAGGTTTTTGAGGCTACTTTAGTAACAATCATCTTTCCATCTTTCTTAAAAACGATGATATCATCTATATCCGAACAATCAGTAACATACTCATTTTTTCGCAATGAGGTACCTACAAAACCTTCCTCTCTATTAACGTAAAGTTTCGTATTTCTGATAACAACTTTTGTGGCAATAATATCCTCAAAACTTCGTATTTCAGTTTTACGCCCTTTGTCTTTTCCGTAAGTGGTTTTTAAACGTTTAAAATAATCTATTGCATAGCCTATTAAATTATTTAAATATTCTTTAACCTGAGCTATTTTTTCTTCTAAACTTTCTATGAATTGTTTTGCCTTATCAATATCAAACTTTGATATTTTCTTAATTCTAATTTCAGTTAAACGAACAATATCCTCTTCTGTAATGGCTCGTTTTAAGTGTTTAATATGCGGTTTTAATCCTAAATCTATTGCTTTGATAACACCTTGCCACGTTTCTTCCTCCTCTATATCTCTATAGATACGATTTTCTATAAAAATACGCTCTAAGGATGCAAAATGCCATTGTTCTTCTAATTCATGAAGTTGTATTTCTAATTCTCTTTTAAGTAAGTGAACCGTATAATCAGTTGAACTTTTGAGCATTTCAGACACCCCAATAAATTTGGGTTTATTATCTTCGATAATACAACACAGAGGAGAGATTGAATTTTCACAATTGGTGAATGCATACAATGCATCTATAGTTTTATCGGGAGATATATTCGCTGGTAAATGAACTAATATCTCAACATTAGCAGCGGTATTATCTTCAATTTTCTTAATTTTAATTTTGCCTTTGTCATTAGCTTTTAGAATGCTATCTATTAACGATGACGTTGTTGTAGCAAAAGGAATCTCTGTAATTACCAGCGTTTTTTTATCTAACTGTGAAATTTTTGCTCGTACACGAACTTTTCCTCCACGTTTACCATCGTTATAATTAGAAAAGTCAGCAATACCTCCTGTTAGAAAATCTGGAAGTATTTTAAAACTTCTTCCTTTTAAATATTTAATAGAAGCCTCTATTAATTCTATAAAATTGTGAGGTAATATTTTTGTTGATAATCCAACAGCTATCCCTTCAGCACCTTGAGCCAAAAGCAAAGGAAACTTAACTGGCAAATTAACAGGTTCTTTTTTACGTCCGTCATATGAAGCTTGCCATTCAGTAGTTTTTGGGTTAAAGACAACATCTAAAGCAAATTTAGATAAACGTGCTTCAATATAACGAGAGGCTGCAGCTCGGTCTCCTGTGAGTATATTACCCCAGTTACCCTGCATATCTATTAATAGTTCTTTTTGGCCCAATTGTACCATGGCATCGGCAATAGAAGCATCACCATGAGGGTGATATTGCATGGTATGACCAACGATATTGGCAACTTTATTATAGCGCCCATCGTCAAGATCTTTCATGGAATGCATGATTCTACGTTGCACAGGCTTAAAACCATCATTAATTCCCGGAACTGCTCTTTCTAAAATAACATAGGAAGCATAATCCAAGAACCACTCCTTATACATCCCCGTAACTCTTGTGATAGTTTCAGTAGATTCATTAGAATCGTTATGATTTTCTATATTTTCTTTATCCTCTTCGTAGCCGTTAATTTCTTCACTCATCTTTTATACTTCCTCAACAATATCTAATTCAACTTTTAAATTTTCAATAATAAACTTTTGCCTATCTGGAGTGTTTTTTCCCATGTAAAACTGTAACATTTGATCTATAGACATTTCTTTATCTAACATTACTGGATCTAATCGAATATCATCACCAATAAAATGAACAAACTCATTAGGTGAGATTTCGCCAAGACCCTTAAATCTTGTTATTTCAGGTTTTCCTTTTAGTTTTTCTATGGCATTTCTTTTTTCTTCTTCTGAATAACAATAATAGGTTTGTTTTTTATTTCTTACTCTAAACAATGGCGTTTCTAAGATATACAAATGCCCTTCTTTGATTAACTCAGGAAAGAACTGTAAAAAGAAAGTAATTAACAGCAATCTAATGTGCATTCCGTCAACATCTGCATCGGTGGCAATTACGATATTATTATAACGAAGATCCTCCAACCCATCTTCAATATTTAAGGCCGCTTGTAATAAATTAAATTCCTCGTTTTCATACACGATCTTTTTAGATAATCCGTAAGAATTTAATGGTTTTCCTTTTAAACTAAAGACTGCTTGTGTATTTACATTTCTAGATTTAGTAATAGATCCGGAAGCAGAATCTCCCTCAGTAATAAACAATGTAGTCTCTAAATGTGCTTCTTTTTTAATATCACCTAGATGTACTCTACAATCACGGAGTTTTTTATTGTGTAAACTCGCCTTTTTTGCTCTATCTCTGGCTAATTTTCGAATACCAGAAAGCTCTTTTCGTTCTTTTTCGGCTTGCAATATTTTTTTCTGAATACGCTCTGAGACTCCCGGATTTTTATGTAAATAATTATCTAACTGTGTTTTTAAAAAATCATTAATATAAGTTCTTACAGTAGGTAAATCACCACCCATTTCTGTAGATCCTAATTTTGTTTTTGTCTGACTTTCAAAAACAGGCTCCATTACTTTAATAGCAATAGCCGATATAATAGATTTTCTAATATCAGATGCCTCAAAATTTTTACCATAAAACTCTCTTATAGTTCTTACTAGCGCCTCTCTAAAGGCAGATTGATGAGTTCCTCCTTGAGTGGTATGTTGTCCATTAACAAAAGAATGATATTCTTCAGAATACTGAGTTTTACTGTGAGTAATCGCAACTTCTATATCATTACCCTTCAAATGAATGATAGGATATAACATATCGTCTTTATTGTTGTTATCCTCCAATAAATCTTTCAAACCATTTTCTGAGAAAAATTTTTCACCATTAAAAATAATAGTTAATCCTGGATTGAGATAAACGTAGTTTTTTAGCATTTTAGCCACGTACTCACTCCTAAATTTATAATTTTTAAAAATAACTTCATCAGGGATAAAAGATACTTTTGTTCCTTTTCTTCTTGAGGATTCCTCTAATAATTCTTTGTTTATTAAATTACCTTGTTCAAATTCAGCTGAAGCAGACTTATGATCTCTGTTAGATTCTACTCTAAAAAAAGAGGATAAGGCATTTACAGCTTTTGTTCCAACACCATTTAATCCAACAGATTTTTTAAAAGCTTTAGAATCATACTTACCACCAGTATTCATTTTAGAAACAACATCTACAACTTTACCCAGTGGAATCCCTCTACCATAATCTCTTACTGATACTTTACTGCCTTGAATAGAAATTTCTATGGTCTTTCCAGCACCCATTACATACTCATCAATAGAGTTATCTAATACCTCTTTTACTAAAATATAAATTCCATCATCTGGTGAAGATCCATCACCTAATTTACCGATATACATACCAGGTCGCATTCTAATATGTTCTTTCCAATCTAACGAGCGGATATTATCTTCTGTATACTTAGTCTGTTGCGTCATAAATTCTTTCTACTGTTTTGTAGCCTTGCTAAAATAGGATTTATCATCAAAAATTAAAATGATCAAGAACATTAGTTATTAACAGATTTTTCACTGATAGAATCAGTAAATATTCTACAGAATAAAACAATATGTTGTATTTTTAAACAAATACTTTTTAAATAACTTATTATTATAATTTTGATTAAAAATTAGACCAAATGAATAAAAAACATTTATTAGATTTAGCCAATAAATATGGTAGCCCGTTGTATGTTTATGAAACTGAAATTATTGCCTCTCAATACAATAGAATTACAGATGCTTTTAAAAAAGTTGGACAGTTACAATTAAATTATGCCGTAAAAGCATTGTCAAATATAAATATTCTTCGTTTTTTCAAAAATCTTGGAGCGGGTCTAGACACTGTATCTATTCAAGAGGTAAACTTAGGTTTATCTGTTGGAGTAGCCCCTGAAAAAATTATTTACACACCCAATGGTGTTTCTTTAGAAGAAATAGAAAATGTTGCTAAGATGGGAGTTCAAATTAATATAGATAATCTTTCAATTTTAGAATTATTTGGTCAAAAACACCCTGAAATACCAGTTTGTATTAGAATTAACCCTCACATCATGGCAGGTGGCAATAGTAAGATATCTGTTGGGCACATAGATTCAAAATTTGGAATTTCTGTTCATCAAGTCCCGCATATCAAAAGAGTTGTTGAAAATACTGGGATGCATATTAATGGAATTCACATGCATACAGGATCAGATATCTTAGACATTGACACCTTTTTACGAGCAACTGAAATTTTATTTGATGTGGCTAAAAAATTTAAAACAATTGATTTTATTGATTTCGGAAGTGGTTTTAAAGTACCTTATAAAGAAGGAGATATTTCTACTGACATAGAACAACTTGGTCTTCAGCTTTCTGAAAGGTTTAATTCTTTTTGTAAAGATTTTGGTAAAAAAGTTACTTTAATGTTTGAGCCAGGTAAATTTTTAGTCTCTAAAGCAGGATACTTTTTAGCTAAAGTAAATGTTGTAAAACAAACTACATCAACTGTTTTTGCAGGTATAGATAGTGGATTTAACCACTTGATAAGACCCATGATGTACGACTCATATCATCATATTTCAAATATATCTAACCCGGATGGGAGAGATCGATTTTATTCTGTAGTAGGGTATATATGTGAGACTGACACTTTTGGCTCTAACCGAAGGATCAGTGAAATCTCAGAGGGTGATATCTTATGTTTTGAAAATGCTGGTGCCTATTGTTTTTCCATGGCTTCAAACTACAATTCAAGATACAGACCCGCAGAAGTGATGATTTATAATAATGATGATTATTTAATTAGAGAAAGGGAAACTTTTGAAGATCTTATAAAAAATCAAAAAATTATTGAATTTTAGATGCTAATCTTATTACTTTTATTTTGGTAAAAATAAATTTATGAGATTACAACTTTCAACAACTTCTGACATACAAAGTATCATACAAATTATTAATGATGCAAAAGTGTATCTAAAATCTCAAAAAATTGATCAATGGCAGAATGGATATCCAAATCAAACACAAATTGAAAGAGATATTGCGAATAACGAAAGTTATGTCCTCATTAATGATACAAATCAAGTGATAGCAACCTCTATGTTTAGTATCCGCCCTGAGCCAACTTATAAAGTTATTGACGGTGAATGGAAAATTAAAGAGTCTGAAAAGTATGGCGTAATACATAGATTAGCTATAGACAAAAACCACAGAAAAAAAGGGATAGCATCACATATATTGAATGAGTTTCATCAACTATTAGACAGACAACAAATTAGAAGTTTAAAGATAGATACCCATGAAGACAATCATGAAATGCAATATTTAGTAAAAAAATTAGGTTATGTATATTGCGGTATTATCTACACTGAATACAATGCAAAAAGATTCGCATTTGAAAAAGTGATTTTTTAAATTATTTTGACTGTACAATTAATCAAATTTTATTAATTCCATAAATGAAGGTTTGTATTGCTGAAAAACCTAGTGTAGCTAGAGAAATTGCTACTATATTAGGAGCTAACTCAAAAAAAGAAGGGTATTATGAGGGAAACGGCTATGCTGTTACCTATACTTTTGGACATTTGTGCACCTTATTAGAACCCAAAGATTACAAACCTCACTGGAAAAGCTGGGATTTAAATAATTTACCCATGTTACCAGAACGCTTTACTACAAAAGTTACTAATGATTCTGGTATAAAAAAACAATTCAACATTATAAAGACTTTATTTGAAAAAGCAACCGTAGTTATTAATTGTGGTGATGCCGGAACAGAAGGAGAACTCATTCAGCGTTGGGTAATTAATCAATGCGGCTATAAAGGAAAAGTAAAACGGCTATGGATTTCATCACTTACTCAAGAAGCCATAAACGAAGGATTCAAAAATTTGAAATCCTCTGAACATTATGATAACTTATACTATGCAGGTTTTTCAAGGGCAATTGGAGATTGGCTTTTGGGGTTAAATGCTACACGTTTATATACCGTAAAATATGGAGGTTATAAGCAAGTATTATCTGTTGGGAGAGTTCAAACACCTACTCTAGCTATGTTAGTAAATCGTTTTAAAGAAATTACCAATTTTAAACCTCAACCCTATTGGGAACTTCAAACTAGCTACAGAAATACACTCTTTAATTATGAAGACGGACGTTTTACTAAAAAAGAAGAAGGACAAGTATTAGCTGACAAAGTAAAAAAATCTGATTTTGAAATTGTTTCAGTTACCAAGAAGAAAGGAAAAGAATACGCACCAAAATTATTTGATTTAACTGGTTTACAAGTGTATTGCAATAACAAATTTGGATTTTCTGCAGATGAAACTTTAAAAATAGTTCAAAAATTATACGAAATGAAAGTAGTTACCTACCCTAGAGTTGATACTACTTTTTTACCTAACGATATATATCCTAAAATTTCGGGAATTCTATCTAAATTGACTAATTACAGTCAACTAACAAAAGAGCTTTTGGGAAGTAAAATAAAGAAATCTAAACGTGTTTTTGATGATAAAAAAGTCACAGATCACCACGCTATCATTCCTACAGGAATTCAAGGAAATTTACAATACAATCAACAACAAGTATATGATATTATAACTCGAAGATTTATTGGAGTATTTTACCCAGATTCAGAGGTTTCTAATACAGCTATTCTAGCGAAAGCAGCTGAAGTTCCTTTTAAAACAACCGGAAAAGAAATCATAACTAAAGGCTGGAGAATTGTTTTTGAAAAAGAGGATAATTCCATAAAAAAAGAACTAAATCAACAATCAATATTACCCACTTTTGTAGAAGGTGAAAAAGGCGCTCACGAACCCTCATTTGTGGAAAAAGAAACAAAGCCACCCAGAAACTTCAGCGAAGCAAGTTTATTAAGAGCTATGGAAACCGCAGGAAAACAAGTAGATGATGACGAAATGAGAGAATTAATGAAAGAAAACGGTATTGGGAGACCTTCAACAAGAGCAAGTATTATAGAAACCTTATTTAGAAGAAAATATATTGAGAGAAAAAAGAAGTTAGTACTACCTACCCAAACAGGAATTGATTTAATAAATATAATTGACAATGAATTATTAAAATCTGCTGAATTAACTGGACGATGGGAAAAGCGTTTGAAAGAAATTGAACGCGGCGAATTTAAAGCTGGAACTTTCATCAATAATATGAAGAAAATGGTTGATGAGTTGGTTTATGAAGTTCGTTCTAACAAAAGTAATGTCAGAATCTCTCATGCTCAAATCAATAAAAAAACGAAACAAAAAAAAGTAGTTCCTAAAAAACTAGTTACTAGTAAAAAATGTCCAAAATGCGATACAGGACAATTATTAAAAGGTTCTAAAGCTTATGGATGTTCTAATTACAATAATTCTTGTGACTTTGTAATGCCTTTTCAATTTTTAAGTAAAAAAATTTCAGAAAATCAACTACTTAGATTGTTAGATAAAAAATCTACCACTAATTTAAAGGGATTTAAAACTGAAAGTGGAAAAATTGAAGGAATAATTCGTTTTGATGAAACATTTAAATACAAGTTGGAACCTAAGAAAATTATAACAGTATCAACCTCAAACATTTCGTGTCCAAAATGTAAAAAAGGAACTTTATTAAGAGGTAAAAATGCATACGGTTGTTCTCATTACAAAGAAGGTTGTAGTTTTGTTTTTACTTTTGAAAAAGTGAAAGAAATTGCGAATGGTAGACCACTAACAAAAGAACTTGTTTTGAAAATTATATCAAGTTAATCTATCATTGTTTTTAAATATAGTTTTTCAACTTTAGCTCTTGCCCAAGGTGTCGTTCTTAAAAACTTTAAACTAGATTTATAAGTAGGATTATTCTTGAAAGCATTTATGTTTAAAATAGCACCCAATTCCTCCCATCCATACTCTAAATATAATTCCTCTAACATAGTGGCTAATTTTATTCCATGAAGCGGATTATTTGGTTGTTCTTTACTCATTAGTATTTAGATTATAAGTAATCAAGATTAAGTAATGTAATGTATTAGATTTATACTACAAAAGCTATTTTATCATAAGACAAAACTATTCATTTTTAATTAACTTAGCATTATATATATTACACATTAATTATGAAGAGATGTATCTCCTTACTATTGATTATTTCAATTTTTAGTTCTGGTTTAGCACAACAATCTAATTTTTCTAAACAAGATACATTGAGAGGTAGCATTACTCCCGAAAGAGTATGGTGGGATTTACTTCACTATAATTTAGACTTTAAGGTATCCCCTTCCTCGAAAAGTATTGAAGGGAGTAATCTCATTCGCTATGAAGTTTTAAGTAAAAATCAGCTCATACAGATTGATTTACAACCCCCCATGGTAATTACATCTGTCTTAGAAAATAACAAAGAATTAAACTATAACCGAGATGGCAATGTTTATTATATTCAGTTAAAAAAAAATCAACAAATTGGAGCAATAAATGAAATTACAATACATTTTAAAGGTGCTCCAAAAATTAGTAATAATCCTCCATGGGATGATGGTTTTACTTGGGAAAAAGATAACAATGGAACTGATTTTATAGCTACTTCTTGTCAGGGAGGTGGCTCCAGTATTTGGTGGCCATCTAAAGACCATATGTACGATGAACCAGACCAAGGAATTGAGTTAAGTATTACAGCTCCAAAACATCTAATAAGTGTTGCAAATGGCAGACTCATTCAAACTAAAGAAAACTCTAATAAAACCAGCACATCTACTTGGAAAGTAGTTCATCCAATTAATAACTATGGGGTCAATATAAATATTGGTGATTATGTTCATTTTTCAGAAAAATACAAAGGAAAAAAAGGAGTGTTAGATTGTGATTATTATGTAGTATCCTACAATCTAGAAAAGGCAAAAAAACAATTCAAAGAAGTTTCAAGAACCTTAGAAGCATTTGAGTACTGGTTTGGACCCTACCCTTTTTATGAGGATAGTTATAAATTGGTAGAAGTACCGTATTTAGGAATGGAACATCAAAGTTCTGTAACCTATGGAAACGGATATCAAAATGGCTACAAGGGAATCGATTTAAGTGAAACTGGCTGGGGTTTAAAATTTGATTTCATTATCGTTCATGAGAGTGGTCATGAGTGGTTTGCCAATAATATTACCAATATAGACATAGCAGATATGTGGATCCATGAGAGCTTTACTGCCTATTCAGAAAATTTATTCTTAGACTATCATTTTGGGACAGAAGCAAGTAATGCATATGTAACTGGTACACGAAAAAAAATTCAAAATGATAGACCAATTATTGGAAATTACAATGTAAACAATAGCGGCTCTAGTGACATGTATTACAAAGGTGCTAATATGTTACATACACTACGTCAAATTATAGACAATGACGAAAAATGGCGTTCAATATTAGTAGGACTAAATAAAGATTTTTATCACCAAACTGTAACAACACAACAAATAGAAGACTATATAGACAGGTATTTTAAAATTGATTTGAAACCCTTTTTTGATCAATATTTAAGAACTATCAAAATCCCTACTTTAGAGTATAAATTAGAAAATAATAACTTACTATACAGATGGTCTAATGTAGTAGATGGCTTTTCAATTCCTGTAAACGTATTTATTAATTCTAACTCGCAAAGGATCAGACCAACTAGCCGTTGGAAAAAGCTTTTATCAGATAAAAGTATCAACAGTTTTTCAGTAGATAACAACTTTTATATTGAAACAGAAAACAAGTCAGATTAAATCTTTTTAATTGAATATTAATTAATAATTTTACAGCCAAAATAATTATACATTAATGAAAAATACAGCACTAACACATATTCACGAATCTTTAGGGGCAAAAATGGTTCCATTTGCAGGATACAATATGCCTGTTCAATATGAAGGAGTAACAGCAGAGCATTTAACTGTTAGAAGTGCTGTTGGTGTTTTTGATGTAAGTCATATGGGTGAGTTTTTAGTTGAGGGATCACAAGCACTAACTTTACTTCAAAAAATCACCTCTAATGATGTTACAAAATTAGCAATTGGTGATGCTCAGTATTCTTGTTTCCCTAATGATGAAGGAGGAATAGTTGATGACTTAATTTGCTACAGAATAAAAGAACAAACATACCTTCTTGTTGTAAATGCGTCTAATATAGATAAAGACTGGAACTGGATTCAAAAATACAACAAAGACATTGGTGCAGAATTAAAAAATATTTCTGATAATTATTCATTATTAGCTATTCAAGGCCCCAAAGCCATAGAAGCTATGCAGTCTTTGACCTCGGTTAATTTGTCTGAAATTCCTTTTTATAAATTTAAAATAGGTGATTTCGCAGGTATTGAAAATGTTATTATTTCAGCAACAGGTTACACAGGTTCTGGCGGATTTGAAATTTATGTAAAAAACGATCAAGTAGAACGATTGTGGGAACAAGTATTTGAGGCTGGTGCTTCCTATGGTATTAAACCAATTGGCCTAGCTGCCAGAGATACATTACGATTAGAAATGGGGTATTGCTTATATGGAAATGATATTAATGATATTACCTCTCCTTTAGAAGCTGGGTTAGGTTGGATTACTAAATTCAGCAAAGATTTTGTAAATTCAACTCATTTAAAAGCTCAAAAAGAAACTGGTATTACTAAAAAACTAGTGGCCTTTGAACTTACTGAAAGAGGTATCCCAAGACATGATTATCCTATTGTTGATAGTGAGGGAAAACAGATTGGTGTAGTTACATCTGGAACTATGAGTCCTTCTTTGAGTAAAGGGATTGGAATGGGATACGTACCTAAAGAAATTTCAAAACCAGGAAATGAAATTTTTATTCAAGTACGAAAAAAACAAATCCCTGCAACTATTATAAAATTACCTTTTTATAAAGGATAGAACTCAAAAAAGCCTATTACAAAATGCAATAGGCTTTTTATTTTTTATTGTAGTATAGATCTTAATCAGTAGGCAAGACTGAATGATTAAGCTACACATTAAATCTAAAGTGCATCACATCTCCGTCTTGCACAACATATTCTTTTCCTTCTACTCTCATTTTTCCAGCTTCTTTTACCTTTGCTTCTGTTCCAAAAGTTACATAATCTTCATAACTAATGGTTTCTGCTCGAATAAAACCTTTTTCAAAATCAGTATGGATAACTCCAGCTGCTTGTGGTCCAGTAGCTCCAATTTGAATTGTCCAAGCTCTTACCTCCTTTACACCTGCAGTAAAATAGGTTTGAAGGTTTAATAATTTATAAGCAGAACGAATTAAACGTGAGACACCTGCTTCTTCTAGTCCTATATCTTCTAGAAATAACTGACGTTCATCGTAATCATCTAATTCTGTAATATCTGCTTCTGTTCCAACTGCTAAAACAATAACTTCTGCATCCTCATTTTTTACCGCCTCTTTTACTTGGTCTACATACCCATTTCCAGTTACTGCAGAATTTTCATCAACATTACAAACGTATAAAACAGGTTTGGACGTGATAAACTGTAATGGAGCAATAAATTCCTGCTCCTTTTCAGAAAAATCAATAGCTCTTACAGAAATTCCTTGTAATAATGTTTCTTCAATTTTTAACAAAACAACTAATTCTGCCTGAGCTTCTTTATTTCCTGTTTTAGCAGTTCTTTTAACACGCTCTAAACGTTTCTGAACAGTTTCTAAATCCTTTAGTTGTAACTCTATATCGATTGTTTCTTTATCTCTAACTGGATCAATTGAAGTATCTACATGTATAATGTTATCATTATCAAAACACCTCAACACATGTAATAAAGCATCTGTCTCACGAATATTGGCTAAAAATTGATTTCCTAATCCCTCTCCTTTACTAGCTCCTTTAACCAAGCCTGCAATATCTACAATTTCTACAGTAGCAGGAATCACTTTTTCTGGATTTACTAATTCCTCTAATTTTTCCAAACGAGTATCAGGTACATTAACTACACCAATATTAGGTTCAATTGTACAAAATGGAAAATTAGCACTTTGTGCTTTCGCATTTGACAAACAATTAAATAAGGTTGATTTTCCAACGTTTGGTAATCCTACAATTCCAGCTTTCATAAATCTTATAATTTCGGTTGCAAATATAATTGTTTTATCACAAAAAAAATCCCGAAAAATCGGGATTTGATATGATCTGTTTTTTTGATTTAATCTTGGTGCATAAATTTTTGTTTGCCCAGCAATTCCTCCTCTGTCTCTACATTGTCCTCATCTGGCACGCAACAATCTACAGGACATACTGCAGCACATTGTGGCTCTTCATGAAAACCAACACATTCTGTACATTTGTCTGCAACTATATAATAAATTTCATCAGAAATAGGCTCCTGTTCTTCATCAGAATTTATTTCATTCCCATTAGGGAGAATTACATCTCCAGTTAGGTCTGTTCCATCTGAAAACTTCCAATCATCTGCTCCCTCATAAATAGCGGTGTTAGGGCATTCGGGCTCACAAGCCCCGCAATTTATACATTCGTCTGTAATGATAATAGCCATTTTTATTCTCTTTAGTTTGTGTAACTTTGCAGTGCAAAAATAACCTCTTAAAAGGTAGCAACCAAAAATAATGAATAGTATTCAAAGTAGAATAAATGCTTTTGTAGCATTAGGTGATTTTTTAAGTCAATTCTCATCAGAAAAAATTGAAAAGTCATCAAAAGTTTTATTCAATGAACTTTTTTTTGATGGATTTATTCATCAAATTAAGTTAGCAGAAGAACATAATAGTTGGTTTACTAAAGAAGCTATACTTTTTTCCCTAGATAATTGGACTTCTGCCCTAACACATAAAAATTTAAATCAATGGATTTCTAATGAAAATCTTGTTGAAAAATCATCAAAAACTGTTGCCATAGTAATGGCAGGAAATATCCCTTTGGTTGGATTTCATGATTTTTTGTCTGTTTTAATATGTGGGCATTCAGTTTTAGTAAAACAATCTTCAAATGATAAGCACCTTATTCCATATTTGGCAAAATACCTAGAGCATGTTGAAGAAAATTTCAAAGGAAAAATCTCTTTTACAGAAGAAAAATTAAAACACTTTGATGCTGTTATAGCAACTGGAAGCACCAATACAACTCGCTATTTTGAGTATTATTTTAAGAACAAACCATCCATAATACGTAAGAATAGAAATTCTGTTGCCGTTATAACTGGGAAAGAAAACAAAGAGGATTTAAAAAATCTTAGTGAAGATATTTTTAGATATTTTGGCCTAGGCTGTAGAAGTGTATCAAAATTATTCGTACCAAAAGGGTATAATTTTGATGCATTTTTTAAAGGGATGTATACCTACCACCCCATTATAAATAATGTAAAATATGCGAATAATTACGACTACAACAAGGCTGTCTACTTAATGAGTGAATTTTCTATTTTAGAAAATGGATTTTTAATGATTAAAGAAGACACAAACTTTGCATCTCCCATAGCTACTGTTTTTTATGAATATTATGATAATTTAACTGATTTAAAATTAAAAATTCTTAGTGAATCTGAAAATATTCAATGCATTGTAGCCAATAACTTTATTGAAAATGAGGTGAAATTTGGTCAAACACAACATCCAAAATTATGGGACTACGCAGACGGAGTAAATACCATTGAATTTTTATCTAAAATTTAATTTATAAAAACAAAAAATTGATTAAAATTTTAGAAATTTACCAATTGAAAATATAGTTATAATGAAAAAACACAACTTTAGTGCCGGACCATGTATCTTACCTGAAGAGGTTTTGCAAAAAGCTTCAAAATCAGTTATTGATTTTAATAATGATGATCTTTCTTTACTTGAAATATCTCACAGGAGCAAACCTTTTGTAGATGTTATAGAAAATGCTAAACTACTTACCTTGGAATTATTAGGACTTGAAAATAAAGGATATCAAGTTTTATTCCTTCATGGAGGTGCTAGTACTCAATTTTTAATGACCGCCTACAACCTACTAAATAAAAAGGCTGCTTATCTAAATACTGGTACTTGGTCAGATAAAGCCATCAAAGAAGCAAAACTATTTGGTGAATTGGTAGAAGTGGCCTCGTCAAAAGATAAAAATTTTACATATATTCCAACACAATACAGCATCCCTACAGATGCAGATTATTTTCACTGCACAAGTAACAATACTATTTATGGAACTCAAATTAAAGAATTTCCAACATTAGATATACCACTGGTCTGTGATATGAGTTCTGATATTTTTTCTCGTAAACTAGATTTTTCAAAATTTGATTTACTATATGCTGGAGCTCAAAAAAACATGGGACCAGCTGGTACAACCGTAGTTGTAGTAAAAGAAGACATCCTTGGTAAGGTTCAAAGAATAATCCCCTCTATGTTAGATTATAAAGTACACATAGGTAAAGATAGTATGTTTAATACACCAGCTGTATTTCCTATCTATGTATCTATGTTAACATTAGAATGGTTAAAAGATTTAGGGGGAATTTCTTTTATTGAAAAAGTAAACAACAAGAAAGCTGATTTATTATACAAAGAAATTGATAGAAATCCACTATTCAAGGGAATTGTAGCTAAAGAGGACAGAAGTATTATGAATGCTACATTTTCACTATACGATGAGTCTTTAAAAGAACTTTTTGACAGCATGTGGAAAGAAGCTAGAATTAATGGATTAAACGGTCATAGAAGTGTTGGTGGATACAGAGCAAGTATGTATAACGCATTACCATTATACAGTGTTCAAGCACTAGTGGATACTATGCAAGAATTAGAGAGAAGAGCATAAGATGAAAATATTAGCAAACGACGGAATTTCACAAAGTGGTATAGATGCCCTTCAAAGTAATGGATTTGAGGTAATAACTACAAAAGTAGCACAGGTTCAATTAGAAAATTTTATAAATAAACATCAAATAGATGGTATTTTAGTTAGAAGTGCTACCCAAGTAAGGCAGGAATTAATAGATGCTTGCCCCAGTATAAAACTTATTGGTAGAGGTGGTGTTGGAATGGATAATATTGATGTAAACTATGCCATAGATCAAGGAATTCATGTAATAAATACTCCTAAAGCATCATCCAGTTCAGTTGCAGAATTAGTTTTTGCACACCTTTTTGGAATGGTTCGTTTTCTTCATCAATCTAACAGAGAAATGCCTTTAGAAGGAGATTCTCGATTCAAAGATTTGAAAAAAGCATATGCTTTAGGTTCTGAACTTAGAGGTAAAAAAATTGGAATCATAGGGTTTGGAAGAATTGGCCAAGAGGTAGCTAGGATAGCACTTGGTCTTGGAATGGAAGTTTTAGCCACAGACCATTTTACCGAAAGTGCACCAATATCTATAGAGTTTTTTAATGGTCAGAAAATTACCATTACAATTCAAACAACAGATTTAGACACCCTCTTAAAAGAAAGTGACTTTATTAGTTTACATGTACCTATTCAAGAAAATTATGTAATTGGCACAAAAGAAATTTCAAAAATGAAAACAGGTGTTGGTATTATAAATGCCGCAAGAGGTGGTGTAGTAGACGAAATTGCATTGATAAAAGCTATAGAAGAAAAAAAAGTGAAATTTGCTGGATTAGATGTTTTTGAAAAAGAGCCTTCACCAGAAATACAATTGCTAATGAATCCTGAATTATCTCTAACACCTCACATAGGAGCTGCCACAGTTGAAGCTCAGGATAGAATAGGATCTGAATTGGCAACACAAATCATTGCGTTATTAAAAGAATAAAAAAATACTTCAATCATTGAATTTAATAATAAATTCAAGCAATTGTGATGAAAAATAACTAGTAATAATGGCCATTGTAAAACCATTTAAAGCAGTAAGACCAAGTAGAGATAAGGTGGCTTTGGTATCCTCTAAATCTTTTGATGCATATACAGATAAAGAGTTGGATGCTAAACTAGAATTTAACCCTTTTACTTTTTTACACATCATTAATCCTGGATATAAATATCATCAAGAATTTACTGGTAAGCAACGCTTCCAAATGATTCACAATAGATACGAAGAATTTAAAGAAAATAAAATTTTCATTAAAGACACCACAGATTCCTTTTACGTCTATGAAAGTTCAGATGCTCACAATTCATTTTGTGGAATTATTGCTGCAACAGCAGTTGATGACTACATTAACGGGTGTATAAAAAAGCATGAGGGAACTATAAAAAAAAGAGAGAAATTATTTGAAAGCTATTTAAAAACTACTGGTTTTAATGCGGAACCAGTATTACTTACCTATGAAGATGATGAAAATTTTAACAAACTGCTACTAACTATACAAGAAAAAAGACCAGAATACGAATTTTCAACAACAGATAAAAAGCTACACCGTTTATGGTTAGTTAATGATGAAATTCACATAGGAAAAATTACTTCTTTTTTTGAAAAAAAAGAGGCTCTATACATAGCTGATGGACACCACAGAAGTGCATCTTCGTCTCTATTAAAAAAAGATTTACAAAAAGAAAACAATCATCACAACGGAACAGAAAACTATAACTATTTCATGAGTTATATTATTCCTGAATCAAATTTAAAAATTTCAGAATTTAATAGATTTGTAAAAGATTTAAATGGATTAACTGTTGATGAATTTTTGATTGAATTAGATAAAAGCTACAGAATAGAAGAAAAAGGAGAACGTTTTTATAAACCCTCTCAAAAACATCATTTTAGTATGTATCTTGATGGTAAGTTTTATTCATTATATCTAAGAAAAAATGCCTATACTTATAAAGATGCACTATCTAAACTTGATGCAGAAATTCTTTACAGAACCATTTTAAAGCCTATCTTAGGTATTGATAACTTAGATAATAATGATAGAATAAGATATCGAAACAATAAATTAGATATGTTATCCATTAAAACTTTAGTTGATAATGGTCAATTCGATATTGGTTTTGGGATGTTACCAATAACAATTGATGAAATGAAAAAAATAGCTGACGCACAATTAATAATGCCACCCAAGACTAGTTATATAGAACCTAAATTAAGGAGTGGTTTAACCATGTATGAATTTTAATTATGAATTATATTAAAGATAATTTAGAAAAAATTAAAAAAACTATTTCAGAAAAAACTGTTCTTGTTGCTGTTTCAAAAACCAAACCTATTGCAGATTTACTTGAAGCATATGAAGCTGGTCAGAGAGTTTTTGGGGAAAACAAAATACAGGAAATGGTTACAAAACATGAAGCACTACCAAAAGATATAGAATGGCATATGATAGGTCATCTTCAACGAAACAAAGTGAAGTATATGGCTCATTTTGTAGACTTAATTCACGGTGTAGATAGCTTAAAGACGTTAAAGGAAATAAATAAACAAGCATATAAACACCATAGAGTGATTAACTGTTTATTACAAGTAAGAATAGCTAAAGAGGAAACAAAATTTGGTTTAACACCAACAGATTTATCAGATATTTTATCCTCTGAAGAACTAAAAACCTTTACTAATGTAAAAATTTGTGGTCTTATGGGAATGGCAACTTTTACAAAAAATGAAGATACTTTAAATGAGGAATTTTCTGAATTAGAAACATTATACAACCATCACAAAAAACAACACCCAGATTTCTCAATACTATCCATGGGAATGAGTGGAGATTACAAATTAGCTATCAAAAACGGAAGCACTATGATTAGAGTTGGTAGTTCTATTTTTGGTGCTAGAAATTACTTAACATAGAAACAAATTTGTACGCAATTTTAGATATAGAAACTACTGGGGGTAAATTTAATGAAGAAGGCATTACAGAAATTGCCATCTATAAATTTGATGGGCATTCAGTTATAGATCAGTTCGTTAGCCTTATAAATCCAGAAAAACCAATTCAAGAATTTGTTGTACAACTTACAGGTATTAACAATAAGATGTTAAGAAATGCTCCTAAATTTTACGAAGTAGCTAAACGAATTATTGAAATTACAAAAGACTCAATATTAGTGGCTCACAATGCAGAATTTGATGCACGAATTTTAAAAACTGAATTTGATAGATTAGGATATGAGTATCAAAGAAATTCTATTTGCACTGTAGAATTGAGTAGAAAATTAATACAAGATGAAAAATCTTATAGTTTAGGAAAGCTATGTAAATCTTTAGGTATACCAATGAGTGATAGGCACAGAGCTACAGGTGATGCCCTTGCCACTGTTCAATTATTTAAATTATTGTTAGATAAAGACCAACAAAAAGAGATTGTACAAAATTCAATCAAATACTTTGACAACAGAAATGTTAAAGATAAACTAAATTCAATTTTAGAGATTGCTCCAGAAACGATGGGAGTTTTTTATGTACACAATGATGATGGAAAAGTCATTTATATTGGAAGAAGCCATAATATAAAGTTTGAAATAAATAAATTATTTCTAAAACAAGGTAAAAGAGCTCAAAAAATTCAAGAAAGAGTAGAAAAAATAACATTTCAATTTACAGGAAATGAATTATTTAATAGATTAAAATATTACACAGAACTAGAAACTTTACAACCAAAGTATAATTTCAAAAAAAAGAAAAAAATTTCAAAAAATGAATTTGCTCATTCAGATTTTATTTTACAATTAAAAGGAAGAGAAGTTAATGAAAATGGAATTGTTTTGATTGAAGAAAATGAAGTTTTTGGCTATGGTTTTACAAATTTATCTTTCCAAGAAACAGAGATTTCAATTTTAAAAACCATTTTAACACCCATAGAAAATAAAAATTTAGCTAAATCTATTGTGAAAAATTATTTGAATAATAATA
>CAXHZP010000003.1:0-97447 GCA_964021805.1 uncultured Flavobacterium sp. | reverse complement strand
TTTGATATATTCATTAATACTACTAATGTAGACAATACACCGATAAGCGTAATCGAGGCAATGGCCTTGGGTTTACCAGTAGTTTCAACAAATGTAGGTGGATTGCCTTATTTAATAGATGATAATAAAGATGGGGTATTGGTTGATAAAGAACAACCAATACTAATGGCAAAAAAAATTATTGAAATAATAGAAGAAAATAAAAGTTCATTTGCAAAAATGGCTAGATGTAAAGTTGAAAATTTTGATTGGAGCGTAGTGAGAAAACAATGGTTAAAATTATTAAAGAATCATGAATAATTTTTTATTAGAAAAAATAGCTTTACCATTAGGGGATTTAATCCTTAAAACTAACTTTATAAAAAATTTAAATTTTTGGAGAAGTTTTGATAGTTTATCTGAATTAGAATTAATTAACTATCAAGAGAAACAATTAAAAAATCAACTTTTGTATGCTCAAAAACATATATCAAAATACAAAGGGATTAAAATCGATTTAAATAAAAAAGCGAATGAAATTATTAAATCATTTCCAATTTTAACCAAAGATGATTTAAGATCAAATCCAAAATCTTTACAGATAAACAATAACCAAAATGTGTCTAGGATATATAGTAGTGGTTCTACAGGAGTTAGCACATGGGTTTCTATGAATAAATCAGATTTAATGTCTATACAATCACTTTCAATTCATTTGTGGGAATTATGTGGATATAAATTAGGGAATCCAATTCTACAAACAGGTATTTCACCCAAGAGATCAAGATTAAAAAAAATGAAAGATCTTTTTTTTGGAGTACATTATGTCTCTGCTTTTACCCTAAATATAGATGATCTTAAAAAGATTTGTTCCAGACTGTCAAGAAATAACAAATATACCTTAGTGGGGTATCCTTCTTCTCTTAATATCATTGCTGAATATATAATTGAAAATAATATTAATTTAAAATTAAAGACAATCATAGGTTTAGGGGATAAATTATTTGACCACTATAAGAAAAATATAGAAAAAGCTTTTGGGTGTAAAATTCATGAAACATACGGTTCATCAGAAGGTTTTCAAATAGGCTTTCAGGCTGATTTAGATTATATGTATCTGTATACACCACAAGTTTATGTGGAACTACTAGATGATAAAAACAATCCAGTAAAAGAGGGTGAAATAGGAAATGTAGTTGTAACCAGATTAGACAATAAACATATGCCCCTAATTCGCTATAAATTGGGTGATTTAGCAATCATGTTACCAAAAGAGAAATATCCAATAAATAGAAAGTTTAACTTTCCACTAATAGAAAAAGTAATTGGCAGAAATACAGATGTTGTTATTTTACCTGATAATAGAAAATTAATAGTACATTCTTTTACTGGTATTTTTGAATACATTCCTGAGATAAAGCAATTTAAAATAATTCAAAAAAATAGAAAAAGTATGACAGTACAATTTATCCCAGATGATAATTTCACAAAAGAAGTTTTAAAGAATTGTAAGCTAAAACTTCAAAAAATTATAAATAACAATAATTTTAAAATATTTTTTGAGGAAGTTTCTGTAATTGAAGGGAAAAGATCTGGTAAACCTCAGATAATTGAATCTTATATTACTTAAATTAAACATAAATGAATTTACCCCTTGTTTCAATAATTACACCCTCCTATAATTCTTCAAAATATATTGAAGAAACCATAGCTAGTGTTCAATCTCAGACCCATAGCCACTGGGAGATGTTAATTACTGATGACGGATCAACTGATCATTCTTTAGAAATAATAAAAGAAATATCAAATAATGATCCTAGAGTTAAATACTTTTCAATTAATAACTCAGGCCCAGCTATTGCAAGAAATAATTCAATCAAATATGCTGAAGGTAAATATCTAGCTTTTTTGGATAGTGATGATTTATGGATGCCAAATTTTTTGACTAAATCAATCAAATTTGTTTCTAACTCTGAGGGTTTTGTTTTTTCATCTTATAAAAGATGTAATGAAATTACTCTAAAAGAACAGTACAAAGATTTTATTGTGCCAAACAAAGTTACTTACATGGATATTTTGAAAACAAATTCTATAAGTTGTTTAACTGCCTTTGTAGATATAGAAAAGTTAGGTAAAGAGTTTATGCCAGAAGTAATGTATAGACAAGATATGGGGCTATGGTTAAAGTATTTAAAAAAAATTAAATATGCAAAAGGCATCAGAGAAACTTTGGCTATTTATAGAATAAGAAATAATTCTCATTCAAGAAATAAAAAAAAGTTGTTAAAACCACAATGGCTTTTTTACAGAAAAGTAGAGAATTTAAATATTTTAATTTCTACATATCTAATGATTGTTTGGGCTTACAGAGGATTAAAAAAATACAGTTAATTACTCATAAATAATAAAAAAACCATATATTTGAAATAACATATTATTTTCCCCTTAATAACTTTAATTCCCTAGTTAACGTTATGAATAATAACTCATCGTATATCGATATATCCGAGAGGAAGCTACTCTTGCGACTTCTTGATATCATTTTAATTATCACAGGCGTATTTTTAGCCTCAGATTACACTAGTTTCTCTTACATAGATTCTTACAATTCCTCAATTATTAGTTGGCTTGCTTTGCTAGGCTTCTATTTTCTTTTTTTTGGAGAGGTTTTCCAATTGTATGATTTAAAGATTTCAGCAAGCAGATATAAAATAATTAAAAACTTATTTTTAGCCTCACTTATAACAACATTTGTGTTTGTTTTAACACCGTTCTATTCACCTTCACTTCCAGAAAACAGAATGCAAATAATTTATTTATTTCTATTATTAATACTACCCGTATTATGTTGGAGATTGGCGTATATATCCTTGTTGTTTTCTCCAAAATTTTTTAAAGAAATCATAATCATTAGTCATTCATCAACTATAAATGAATTACTTGAGTTAACAAAGGATGATCATCATCATAATGTTGGAAAATACTTATCAAATAACAAAAATGCTGGTTTTGAAAATTTTGTTAATATCAAAGAGGCCAATATTTATGAAATAGTAAGAAAAAATAATATTAAGGAAGTTATAATTAATACTAGTGGCTTTAGCACTGAAATTATTAAAAAAATTAATAGAGATTTAATTTTATTATTTGAAGAAGGCATCAATATAAAAAGTTCAGAGAGTTTTTACGAAGAAATTACAGCTAGTGTTCCTAAAGATTATTTAGATTTCAACTTTTATAAAAATATGAACTTTAGCTGTAGTAGCAATAAAAGGTTTTATAAACTATTTCATCGTTTTTTAGATATTGTAATCTCTTTGACCGGATTATTACTTTTTCTTGTGCTACTTCCATTCATTTTTATTTTAAATGTCTTCATGAACAAAGGTCCTTTGTTTTATAAACAAATAAGAGTTGGTAAAAATGGTCAAAACTTTACTATTTTTAAGTTACGATCTATGGTAGTTAACGCGGAATCTTCAGGAGCTGTATACGCTCAAAAAAACGATGCAAGAATCACCAAGTTTGGAAAATTTTTAAGAAAAACTAGACTAGATGAAGTACCTCAGTTTTTTAATATTCTTAAAGGTGATATGAGTATCATAGGTCCAAGACCAGAGAGACCAAAATTTGTGAAGGATTTAGAGAAGAAAGTACCTTTTTATGCAATTAGACACGTTGTTAAACCTGGTCTTACTGGATGGGCACAAGTTAAATTCCCTTATGCAGGAACATTAGAGGAGCAAGAAAAAAAATTAAGATATGATTTGTTTTATATCAAAGAGCAATGCATACTCTTAGATTTTAAAATTATTATAAGAACAATTACTACTGTTTTATTTTTTAAAGGTCAATAATCTATAGATATAAAAAGTTCTCAAAAATAGCATTGCCATGATAGGAAAAATTGCATTAGAGAATTGTTGAAGACCCATAAAAGAGGCAATAATTGCGCCAAAAAGTAAGAATAAATAGAATAATAGGTATTTGGATGTCCAAGATGGAATTCTGCTTTTTAAAAGTATAAAAGCAACAAAAAAATTCAATACAAAAGCCCATAACAAATTAAAATTGTTTGGCGCAGTGTAATGGTCTGTGAAAAACCATAAAAAACAGATGATAATACCTAAAACTCCGGTTCCAAAAAATAAAGTAAAATCTAACCACTTGGATCTAATACTTCTTTTTTGATCTCTAAAAGTTACTACAATAGTTATAAGTAATAGTAAAGAAAAAACAAAAAAAGGGTTGTACCATTGAATGTCTATTAGTTTCTCAGGATATCTTAATAGTTGACTTTCTTTAAGAACTAGGGGTGTAGTTGTTTTATTTTCAGTTATGGAGGCATTTTGAAATGCATTGTGAACATAATCAGGTAAATACATATAATTGTCTGCAATTATTTCTTTATCTAAAGTATTTCCTAGAGCAAAATTTATTCCAAAACTACCCCAAGTATTCCATGGAAGCTCCTGATTCATTAATTGTCTTAAAGTAAAATTTTCATTAGAAAATGAGCTAGGAAATTGAATCTTATTACCAAGAATCTCTTTTGCAATATCTCTAAGTTTGGTGGCACAATTATTAAAATAAGGATCATAAAGATACTCAGCATTTTCAGGTAGTGAATTTTCATTTAAATACTCAAATATCTTTATCCTATCAACTAATGATAAATTTAGGACTTGGTCTTTCACCCATCTTTGTTGATAGTCATAACTGGTTATGAATCTTTTAAATGATTGTTTTCCAAGTCTGTATAATAATCTACCTTTTACAAAGTTTACATAAAAATTGGGTTGATTAAAATCAAATAAACCATAGTTGAAAATAATGTCTAGATTTAAAGTAGGGTCTTTAACTCTTATGGCACTATGACCAAATGCTTCATACAAAACATCTCCTGGACCAGCTGTTATGATACTTATTTCTGATTGATCTGATAAAACTAATTTTTGCGAAAAATTATGTTGGATTGAAATAAAAAATATAAAAATAAAAAGGAAAGTTTGTTTCATAGGTTATTGTCTAAAAAAACTGTAATCTATTTTTACAGAAAAAATATTTGAGAACAGTGCATTACCAACACTTCCAATATTGGTTAGTGCATAATCAATTTGAATACCATTATAAATAAAGCCAACACCCAAGTTTGGTTGTAAAGACAAACTTTTACTTCCATCAAATTCAGTTGTATTTTGAAAATTACCTAAGCCTGCTCTTAAAAAAACAAAGTTATCGTAATCAAGCTGAAAACCCAAGGCTGGATCTATACTTGCTATATCAGTTGAGATGATGTCATTAGTTCTGGCAAATCTCATGTTAATATCTACTTCAGATAATAAATTAAAAAAACGCCCCAATCTAAATTTTCTAGCCACACCTAATTGAACTTTTGGTTTGGTAATTTCTGTTGTTTCTGGTAATTCTTGATTTTGTCCAGGAATTGCATTTTGAACAGTAGCAAAAGCATCAGTATCTATAGCCCAAATATTAAAAGTTGTAGAAATATCTCTAACCATTAATCCAAAGTTCCAATCTCCACGGATGTATTGAATACCTGCATCCAAACCAACTCCCCATGAACTTGCAAAATCTCCAATAGTTCGTCTTACTACTTTTGCATTTACACCAAAATATACATTTTTTAAAATTAAATTTCTAGCATATGATAATGTTAGGGCATAATCAGCTGCTGAAAATAAACTAACTCTATTAAAATCTATATTTCCTTGACTATCAATTAATTGAGTGGTGTTTAATATATCATCAACACCAAATCGTATAACAGAGATACCTAAAGCACTCTTATTATCTATAGGCATGGCAAATGCTGCATAATTATAATTAGCTATACCAGCAAAATAGGAGGAATACATTAATGATCCTTGATAATCTTTTACATGTAATAAACCTGCAGGGTTCCAATATCCTGCATTAACATCATTTGTAGTAGCTACAACAGATTTACTCATACCTAGTGAAGCTGCGTCTACACCAATAGTCAAAAATTCATTAGAATAATTGCGAAAGGCTTGGGCGTTAACAATAAGAGAAACAAATAGTAAAACTAATGTGTAGATTTTTTTCAATTCATTCATAAATTATCGTAACAAATATCCTAATATATTATTGAAATAACTTTACATTTCTGTAGATATTGTATCAATTAGTCATTGTCTTTGATAAATTTGAGTATTCTGTTTTCCAACCATCTGTTTTTTTTAGAAAACAAACTAGAAATAAAACCCACATGACCACCATGTTTTGATATTTCTAAATAAAAATAATTAGAATTTTCAGCTTCTTTAATTGGGTAACATTCTTCAGCTAAAAATGGGTCATCTGAGGAAGTAATTAACAAAACTGGTTTTTTAATTGAAGTCAAATAAGGTTTGGAACTTGCTTTTTCCCAATAATCTTCAGGTCCTGAAAAACCAGAAACAGGTGCTGTGTATAAACCATCGAATTCTTTAAATGTTTTAGATTTTAATAGTTTCTTAATGTCTAATTTAAAGTCTGGATATTTTTGGTTCTTAATGAGTATTTTTTTTCTAAGGGATTTTAAAAATTTATACATGTATATTTTATTTTTGGAGGTAGCCATTATTCTACTTGAACTTGCTAGATCTACTGGAACAGAAATAGCTACTCCACAAGATACCTTATCCGATATAGTTTTTACGTGTTCTCCAAAATATTTTAATGTCATATTCCCTCCGAGGCTATAACCTACAACCATTATTTTATCATAGGAATAATTTTCAATCAAATAGTTTATTACAAAATCCAAGTCCTCTGTTTTTCCACTGTGGTAGGTGGGGAGCAATAAGTTGTCTTCTCCACTACAACCTCTTAAATTAAACGAAACTGTATCATAGCCAGCTTTATTTAGTTCCGAAACCGCAGCTAAGATATATTTAGATTCTGAGCTTCCCTCTAAACCATGAATAAGTACCACCAATTTAGATGAATTAACTTTTGAAAAATCTAAATCAATAAAATCATTATCCCAAGTTGTAATTCTTCTTCGATTATAGTTATGAGACTCTTTCATAAAAATAGATCTATACATGGTGCTAAAATGACCATTTTTAAATGGAAATGAAGGAGAGAATTTTGATTTAATGATGGGCATAGATTTTTTTTAGTAATTAATTTGGCAAATATGCTTAAAAAATGATGATATTTAAAATCACAGGAAAGGATTTACTATTTTAGCTACATATATATTTTCTATGAACTTCAAAAAACACATTCCAAACATATTCACTTTAGGAAATCTTTTATGTGGAACCTTAGCAACTGTCTTAGCTGTAAGTGGTTATTTTGAAATGACGGCATTGTTTGTTGTATTAGGTATTTTCCTTGATTTTTTTGACGGTTTTTTTGCTAGGATTTTTAAAGTTTCAGGAGAACTCGGAAAACAATTAGATTCATTAGCGGATATGGTAACCAGTGGTGTTGTTCCGGGTATAGTACTCTTTATTTTGTTAGGAAATAATCAACAAATGCCATATGAAATAAATACAGAATTCAAGATCTCAATGGGGCTTCCATTAATAGGCTTACTTGTAACATTAGCAGCATGCTATCGATTGGCTAAATTCAATTTAGATACGAGGCAATCTGAATCTTTTATCGGTTTACCAACACCAGCAATGAGTTTGTTTATCGTATCATTACCATTAGTTCAAATGCATTCTGATGTTGACTTTGTGAAAGATTTAATTGGTAATAATTATTTTTTAATTGGAATTGCAATTTTATTTAGTTTTTTAATGAACTCAGAACTTTCCTTGTTTTCATTAAAGTTTAAAAATTATGGTATTAAGGAGAATCTATTTAAATATATTTTAATAACACTCTCAATAGTTTTAATTGTTGCATTTGAGTACTTATCTGTACCCATTATAATTATGAGTTACATACTTTTATCTATCTTAAATAACTTCAAGAATACTGATATTCAAAATTAGAACACCTTTTTTCTTTTTAATTCAAAATCTTTTCCGAGATAGACTTTACGAACTAATTTATCTTCTGCTAAATCTTCAGGCGTTCCTTCTTTAAGAATACTACCTTGATACATTAAATATGTTCTATCAGTAATTGCTAATGTTGCCTGAACGTCATGATCCGTTATTAAAATGCCAATATTTCTATCCTTTAAATGAGCTACTATACTCTGAATATCTTCAACAGCTATAGGATCTACGCCTGCAAAAGGTTCATCTAATAATATAAACTTAGGATCTGAAGCTAAGCATCTAGCTATTTCTGTTCTCCTTCTCTCGCCTCCAGATAATAAATCTCCTCTATTTTTTCTGACATGACCAATATTAAATTCTTCGATCAAAGATTCGAGTTTAATTTTTTGTTCTTTTTTAGATAAATCTGTGAATTGTAGAACAGACATAATGTTGTCTTCAACAGACAATTTTCTAAAGATAGAAGCTTCCTGAGCGAGGTATCCTATACCTTTTTGAGCTCTCTTATACATTGGGTAACTGGTAATTTCTTCATTATTTAAATAGATGTTACCACCATTAGGTTTTATCATACCCACTATCATATAGAAA
The DNA here is from genome assembly GCA_964021805.1 of uncultured Flavobacterium sp. Taxonomy (GTDB): domain Bacteria; phylum Bacteroidota; class Bacteroidia; order Flavobacteriales; family Flavobacteriaceae; genus Polaribacter. The sequence continues at coordinate 88,886 of CAXHZP010000003.1, read as the reverse complement.
GAGGTCGTTTTACCTGCACCATTAGGACCCAATAAACCAATAATTTCACCTTGCTTTACTTCTAAAGAAATTTCTTTAACAACTTGTCTGCCATTATAATTTTTTGCAATATTTTCAGCTCTTAAAATCATTAAATTATGCGTAAATTTTAGTAAAAGTAATCATTAGATATTTTTTAGCTCTTAATAAGATCATAAATTGATTATTAATCAACTTTTTCTTCTAAAACTTCCCAAAATTCGTAGGCCTTTCTTAAATGAGGAATAACGATTGTTCCACCTATTAAAGTTGCAATAGATAATGTTTCCATGATTTCTTCTTTAGAAACTCCTTCTTTGTAGCATGTTTCTAAATGGTATGCTATACAATCATCACAGCGTAATACAGCTGAAGCTACCAGACCCATTAACTCTTTTGTTTTTACTGGTAAGAACCCTTTTTTAAAGGCATTGGTATCTAAATTAAAAATTCTTTTTATGATTTTATTATCATTGCTAAGTATTTTTTCGTTCATTTCTGAACGATAATCATTGAATTTTTGAACTCTATTATTTGGCATTTTTTTGTTGTTTTTTTATGACTTTACTAGATACTTTAATACTAATTTCATATAGGATTAATACAGGAATAGCAACAATAATTTGACTGGCTACATCTGGTGGTGTTATAATAGCAGCTAAAATCAAAACAACAACTAGTGCATGTTTTCTGTATTTTTTTAAAAATTCAGGAGTTATTAAACCAATTTTTGTAAGAAAATAAACAATTACAGGTAGCTCAAACATAATAGATACACCTAAAAGCATATTGGTAATTAAACTAATGTGAGCTTCCATGGTAAATTGATTAACTAATTTATCACTTATCTGATAAGTGTATAAAAAATTAACAGATATAGGAGCTATAATATAAAAACTAAATAAAACACCAATAAAAAATAAAATTGATGCAGTAACTATAAACCCTCTTGATTTTTTTATTTCATTGACATGTAATCCTGGAGAAATAAATTTCCAAAATTCCCATAAAATATATGGGAAAGCAACTATAGCACCTAAAATGAATGAAGACCATATAGAATTCATTAATTGTTGTGTAGGCTTTAGTACTTGTAATGTGTTAGGGTAGTCTAAGTTGCAAAAATTACTTTCAATTCCTATGACAGAAAAGAAATCGCAAAACAACCTGTATGTTACAAAGTTTGGATCTATATGTGCTAAAAGAAATTCATTATACACATATTCTTGAAATGTAAATAAAACTATTGCTATTACAAATATTGCAACAATACTTCTTACTAAATGCCACCTGAGTTCTTCTAGATGATTTAAAAATGACATTTCTTTCTCTTGAGTCATTAATTATTTTTTATGTTCGTGCTCATTAAAACGACCTTTTTACAGAGAATTTTAATTATAAAACATATAACTTTAATTATATTTTTAAAATAAAAAAAAGTCTTATATTTAAGTTGTTAAATGAGCGTACAAATTTACTACAAAAATAAGAGACCTCAACAAATTTCTATAGTTAGCCTAAAAAAAGAGCTAAATGAATAACATTTTATAATGGACATACACTCACCTTTAAAAAAATTTTTCGGTTTTTCACAATTCAAAGGTTTGCAAGAAGAAGTTATTAAAAGTATACTTCAAAAAAAGAACACCTTTGTAATAATGCCTACTGGAGGAGGAAAATCTCTTTGTTATCAATTACCAGCATTAATGAATGAGGGTACTGCCATAGTGATATCTCCCTTGATAGCCTTAATGAAAAATCAAGTAGATGCCATTAGAGGTATATCTGAGCACAATGGTGTTGCACATGTACTAAACTCGTCATTAAATAAATCGGAAGTAGCTCAAGTTAAAAGTGATATTCAGCAGGGCATAACAAAACTTTTATATGTTGCACCAGAATCTTTGATAAAAGAGGAGTATGTTAGTTTTTTAAAACAACAAACTATTTCTTTTGTTGCTATAGATGAAGCTCATTGTATTTCTGAATGGGGTCATGACTTTAGACCAGAATATAGAAATTTGAAACATATTATAGAACAGATTGATAATGTTCCTGTAATAGGACTCACAGCAACAGCAACAGAGAAAGTACAAGAAGATATTTTAAAAACTTTAGGAATAAGTGATGCAACTACATTTAAAGCATCTTTTAATAGGTCTAATTTATTTTATGAAGTAAGACCAAAAACAAAAGATGTAGAAAGAGATATTATTCGTTTTGTAAAACAACGAGAGGGTAAATCAGGAATCATTTATTGCTTGAGTAGGAAAAAAGTTGAAGAGATTGCACAAGTATTACAAGTAAATAATATAAAAGCAGTTCCTTACCACGCTGGTTTAGATGCAAAAACAAGAGTTAAGCATCAAGATATGTTTTTAATGGAGGATTGTGATGTAGTTGTAGCTACAATAGCTTTTGGTATGGGAATAGATAAGCCAGATGTTCGTTTTGTAATTCATCATGATATTCCTAAAAGTCTAGAAAGCTATTATCAAGAAACAGGAAGGGCAGGAAGAGATGATGGTGAAGGATATTGTTTGGCCTTTTATGCATATAAAGACATCGAGAAGTTAGAAAAATTTATGGCTAGTAAACCTATTGCAGAGCAAGAAATTGGCCATGCTTTACTTCAAGAAGTTGTTGGTTATGCAGAAACCTCAATGTCTAGAAGAAAATATTTGTTGCATTATTTTGGTGAATATTTTGATGAAATTAACGGTGATGGTGCTCTAATGGATGACAATACAAAAAATCCTAAGAAAAAACATGAGGCAAGTGATGATGTTATTAAACTATTATCTGTTGTAAGAGACACAAAGGAAAAATACAAATCAAAAGATATAGTAAATGCAATAATTGGAAAGGAGAATGCATTGCTAAATTCACATAAAACAAATTTAAAACCATTTTTTGGTATAGGTAAGGAAAAGGATGCATCCTATTGGATGGCTCTTTTAAGACAAGTCTTGGTAGTAAATTTTATTCGTAAAGAAATTGAACAATACGGTGTTGTAAAGCTTTCCAAAGAGGGAGAAAAGTTTTTGAATAATCCCATATCATTTTTGATGTCTGAAGATCATGTTTATTCTCAAGAGAATACCGCAGATATTATAACAAACGAGCCAAGTTCAGGAGCTTCAGCTGATGAAAAATTAATTAAATTTTTAAAAAGTCTCAGAAAGAAAGTAGCAGTCAAACATGGTGTTCCTCCTTTTGCTGTTTTTCAAGATCCTTCCTTAGATGATATGGCTCTAAAATATCCAACTAATTTAGAGGAATTGTCTAAGGTTCATGGAGTAGGAGAAGGGAAGGCTAGAAAGTTTGGAAAAGAATTTGTTGATTTAATTGCAAAATATGTTGTTGAATTTGACGTAGTTAGACCAGATGACTTAATTGTAAAAAGCACTGGTGTTAATTCAGGATTAAAATTATTCATCATACAGAATACAGACAGAAAGTTACCTTTAATTGATATAGCTAAATCTAAAGGATTAGAAATGGATCAATTAATTAAAGAAATGGAAGTCATCATTTATTCTGGTACAAAGTTAAATATAGATTATTCTTTAGATGATCTTTTAGATGAAGATCAACAAGAAGATATCTACGAATATTTTATGGAGGCAGAATCCGATAATATTCAGGAAGCTTTAGATGAGTTTGATGGAGAATATGACGAAGAAGAACTTCGATTAATGAGAATTAAATTTATTAATGAAGTTGCTAACTAAAGTGTAAAAATAGTTAATAATATTCCAGCTATTATGGCTAAAAACTTATGTAAGTTAAAATTATGATTTTCTGAACTTTCAAATAAGATTATTGTAGAGATATGCAAGAATACTCCAATTATTACTGCTGTAATTTCCGAGCTATAGAGTTCAAAAAACATAATTTTATTAGAAAGTAAAACACCTAAAGGGCTCATTAGAGCAAATACAGTTAAAAAAATTGCAATTGTTTTTTTTGAAAAATTACTATTCACTAGAAATATAGTTAAAATAATGGCTATTGGAATTTTATGAACTATGATGGCCCATAGCAAATTTTCTCCAGCATGAATAATCGGGAAACCCTCTGAAAATGCATGTAAACATAAACTTACAAATAATAATCTCGGAAAAGTTCTTCCATTTGTGTGGATGTGAATATGACCATGTTCTGCCCCTTTTGAAAAAGATTCTAATACAGATTGTAAAATAACACCTGCTAGAATACATATACCCATAATGTTATTATCTGAAGTCCCATTATAAACCTCGGGCAATAAATGTAAAATTGCAACCGATAAAAGATACGCACCACTAAACGCTAATAATAAACGAACAGTTTTTTTTGAAGGTTTTAAAATTAAAACTACTAATGCGCCCAATAAAACTGAGGCTAATAACAATAAATACGTCATCATGATACTACAAATATTAACCTTTCAGAGGTTTCTGTATTAAATTTAGATAAATGATAGTCCCCAAAAATATGATTAATTTTTAATCCAGCCTCTGAAAAATACAATTCAAACTTTTCAAGAGTAAGATATTTAACTTTTTCTAAAAAAGAATAGTTTACTCCTTTGTCTGTAAATGTAATATGCTTTAAGATAAAACCATCTTTAATTTCTCGTTGTAAATTAAATGTAATACCATCAACAATTTTAATTTCTTCTTTTACTAATTTTTTTTCAACATTTACGACATTTAAAAAATCAAGAACTAATAAACCATTTTTATATAAGCCTTTTTGTATGTTTTTTAGCACTAAGATATCATCTTTGTCATTTTCAAAGTATCCAAAACTTGTAAAAAGATTAAAGACCGCATCATATTTAATGTCAAAAGACTTTCTCATATCTTTTAACTTAAAATCCAGCGAGCTGTTTTCATGTTTTTTGGCAGCTTGTATACTGTTTTTAGACAAGTCTGCTCCGGTTACCTTATAGCCTAGAGAATTCAAATAAATTGAATGTCTGCCTTTGCCACAGGGTAAGTCAAGTAAATGAGAGGATGATGGAAGTTTTAAAAAATTAATAATATTCCTCATGAATAATTGGGCATCTTTATCATTTCTATCTTTGTAGAGTGTATGATAATAGGAGGTATTAAACCAATCTGTGAACCAATCCGATTTATTCATATCAAAATAATGACTACAAAAATAAACTTTTCTTACAGAAATAATGTTTTAAGTAGGAATATAAATGAATTAAATTTTATAAATTCTTCTATTAAAAAAGAGTTATTAAAGTGTATTTTTGCAACCTAATCTTTGATGCATGAATACTAATTTTAAAATGACAGCTACAACTCTAAAGGGTTTAGAAGGTGTTTTATCCGAGGAGCTAAAGAAACTTGGTGCCCAAGATATTAAAGAAGGTATAAGAAGTGTTACTTTTAGAGGTGATCAGGGTTTTTTATACAAAGCTAATATTGCTTTAAGAACAGCTATTCGTATTTTAAAACCTATTAGAACTTGTAAAGTTTATGATGAAGAAGATTTGTATGAGGCTATCCAAAAGATTAAATGGGAAAAATATTTAGATGTTGAGGGTACATTTTCAATTGGGGCTGTAGTTAATTCTAAAAATTTTACTAGTAATTCTCATTATATTGCCTTAAAATCTAAAGACGCAGTTGCAGATTATTTTAGACATAAATATAGTAAAAGACCTAATGTAGATTTAGACTACCCTGATGTTAAAATTCATGTTCACATTCAGAAAGATTGGTGTACTATATCTTTAGATTCTTCAGGAGATTCATTACACAAAAGAGGGTATAGAAGTGCCACTAATATCGCGCCAATTAATGAAGTCTTAGCAGCTGGTTTGGTATTACTTTCTGGTTATTCAGGTGATGAGAATTTCATAGATCCAATGTGTGGTTCTGGAACTATACTTATAGAAGCTTGTATGATAGCTTGTAAAATACCTGCAAATATTAATAGAAAACAATTTGCATTTGAGCGGTGGAAAAATTATGATGAAGATCTTTATTTTACCATACAAGATGCACTATTAAAAAAAATTACTAATTCTCATTTCAAAATTATGGGATTTGATAAAGCTCCTTCTGCTGTATCAAAGGCAAAACAAAATATAATCAATGCCAATTTAGATGAGTTTATAGGGGTTCACCATGTTAATTTTTTCAATTCTACCAAAGAGGTTTTTGGGAATACTACCATTTTATTTAATCCTCCTTATGGGGAGCGTTTGAATATAGACGTAAATGAGTTCTATAAAAAAATTGGAGATACTTTAAAACACAATTACCCAAACTCAACCGCATGGATGATTACTTCAGATATGCAAGCATTGAAACATGTAGGGTTAAGGACATCTAAACGTATAGAACTAAAAAATGCTGATTTAGATTGTAAGTTTGTTAAGTACGAATTGTATGAAGGAACCAGAAAGGTTTCTAAGTTGGAAAACTAATTTAACTTATTAGTATAGTTGTTTTTTAAAATTAATTCTAACAACTCTTTAGGGTTCTCCAACATTAAAAAATGCCCCGTATTTTCTATCCAATATAATGTATTGTTTGGGATTTCTTTTGCTAGTAATTTAGCAATAGCAGGAACGGCAATAGGATCGTTTTTTGCCCAAATAATCTTTGTGGATATTTGAGTTTCCTTTAACGCACCAATCCACCGATTCCAGTGTAAATATCGCTCATTAATGTATTGGGTTAGCTTATGAATGACTTTTCTCCCTCCATTTAATTCGATTAATTTCCACATTTCTTTAAGCTCATTATCTGTTACTTTAGAGGTATCAAAATAAATATTTTTCATATTTTTTTTGAAAATTAAAAAGTTTGTGAGTTTAGCAACATACTTACCCAAAAATTTATGTTTTAGAAGTTTTTGAATGGTTCTTAATTGAGATAATTCAATATGAATACTACCATTAGTTAAAATTAACTGTTCTATTTCTATATCCAATTCATTTGCATTGTAACGAGCTATAATTTCAGTAGCCACAGATGTTCCGTAGTCATGTGCAAATAAGAATATTTTTTTTAAACCTAACTGACGCCATAATTCTAAAGCGATATCTGCTTGTGTAACTAATGAATAATTAACATCTTTTGGTTTATCAGAAAAACCAAAACCAAGGTGATCGTGTAAAATTACTCTGTAGTTTTTAGATAATTCAGGTAATACTTTATAGTAATCAAACGAAGAAGTAGGGTATCCATGAAGAATTACCATAGATTTTTGAGATGTATTAATGCCATTATTAGTATCAATAACAAACAAACGATTGTTATTTACTTGTATAAATTTTCCTTTAGATTTCCATTCATTACTTGTCATAAATCCATTTATTATTCTAAACACAATGTACTAAAAATTCAGTAGTTTTGAGGAAACTGTTGGTCTAGTATAAAAAGAGCTTTCAATCCTAATAGTAATTCACTCCTTAAGTATAATACTTAACGATTAAAATTAATAATTTAAGTGTCAGGACATTTCATAGATGTTATTTTACCCATTCCTATTCAGAAAACTTTTACGTATTCTGTGACTCAATTTGAATACGAATTTCTTAAAAAAGGAATGCGAGTTGCTGTATCTTTTGGGAAGACCAAAATGTATACTGGATTGGTTTTTAATTTGCATCAAATACCACCAGAGACTTATGATGCTAAAGAAATTCTACAAATTTTAGATAATAAACCAATAGTTACAGAACATCAATTAAAACATTGGGAGTGGATTTCCACCTATTACATGTGTGGCTTGGGAGATGTGTACAGGGCTGCATTACCTTCTGCTTTTTTATTAGAAAGTGAAACTATTATTTTTAAAAATGAATCATTTGACAATAAATATATATTAAATGATGAAGAATTTCTTATTTATGAAGCTCTACAACATCAATCTCAATTAACAATTCACCAGGTAGTTGATATTCTTGGGAAAAAGAAAGTATTGCCAATTATTAATGAGTTAATTCAAAAATCTGCTGTTTATATTAAAGAAGAAATTTATGAACAGTATAAACCTAAATTAATAAAATATGTTCGTTTAAGTAATAATTACAATTCAGAAAATTCTTTAGAATTATTGATGAATGAATTGTCTAGAGCTACCAAGCAGAGAGAAGTTATAATGACTTTTTTCCAATTATCAGCTTCTAAAAAACCAATTAAGGTTAAAGATTTAGAAAAAGTTTCAGGAGCTTCCTCTTCAATCATTAAAGCTCTAGAAGTAAAAGGAGTGTTAGAGTTTTATTTTATTAAAACTGATAGGATTTCATATAAAGGAGAAACGAGTGCTTTAAAAAAATTAAATAATTACCAAAAACAAGCGCTCAAAGAAATTAAAATCTCTTTTACTACAAAAGATGTAATTTTATTACATGGTATTACTAGTTCTGGTAAAACAGAAGTATATACTAAACTTATTCAAGAAACTTTAGACTCGGGAAAACAAGCCTTGTTTTTATTACCAGAAATAGCCTTAACTACTCAAATTATATCAAGATTACAAAACTATTTTGGAAATCAAATCTCAGTATTTCACTCAAAATACTCAATGAATGAAAGAGTAGAGGTATGGAATAATGTTCTAGAAAATAAACCCAAAGCCCAAATTATTTTAGGAGCTCGTTCTTCAATTTTTTTACCTTTTAATAATTTAGGGTTAGTGGTGGTTGATGAGGAGCATGAAACTTCTTACAAACAATTTGAGCCTTCACCTAGGTATAATGCCCGTGATGCGGCTATAGTATTGTCTCATTTACATCAAGGAAAAATTCTATTAGGTTCCGCTACACCTTCTTTAGAGACCTATTTTAATGCATCAGAAAATAAATATGGACTAGTTGAGTTAAACAGGCGTTTTGGAGATGTTAAATTGCCTAAAATTGAGCTAATAGATATCAAAGAAAAGCAACGTAAAAGAGAAATGACTGGTCATTTTTCGGACACGTTATTGAAGCAAATTCAAGAGGAATTAGAGGAAAATAAACAGATAATTTTATTTCAAAACCGTCGAGGATTTTCACCTATTGTAGAGTGTTCTACTTGTGGTGTTTCACCACAATGCCCAAATTGTGACGTTAGTTTAACGTTTCATAAATTTAAGCACGAATTAAAATGTCATTATTGTAATTATTTGCGTGCTATGCCAAATAGTTGTGGTGCTTGCGGAAGTAATAACTTAAGCACTAAAGGTTTTGGAACTGAACAAATTGAATTAGAATTAAAAAAAATATTTCCTGATTATTCAATTGGAAGGATGGATTTAGATACTACAAGAGGAAAATATGGTTATCAAAAAATTATTGGTGCTTTTGAAGCGAAAGAAATTGATATTTTGGTAGGAACTCAAATGTTATCTAAAGGCTTAGATTTTGAGAATGTTTCTTTGGTAGGAATTTTAAATGCTGATATGATGCTAAATTTCCCTGATTTTAGAGCTCACGAGCGAGCTTTTCAATTAATGGTTCAAGTATCTGGTAGGGCAGGGAGATCGAAAAAACAAGGAAAAGTAATGATACAGACATACAATCCATATCATCAAATTTTACAGCAAGTTTCTATCACAGATTATACTACCATGTATAAAGAACAAATGCAAGATCGTTGGCAATATCATTATCCGCCATATTACCGTCTTATAAAAATTACTTTAAAACATAAAGATTATCAAAAAACAGAAACAGGTGTAAATTGGTTGGTAAGAGCCCTGCAAAATGTTTTTGGTGAAAATGTTTTAGGACCATCTTCTCCAGCTGTTTCAAGAATTAGAAATCAGTATATAAAAAATGTAATGATAAAAATTCCACCAAAACAATCTATAGTGAAAACTAAACATGAGATTATTAAGGTAAAAAACTCATTTCAATCAATATCTGATTTTAGACCTATTAGATTTATAATTGATGTTGATGCTTATTAAATATTTGTGAAGTATTATTTTTTAAAAAAATCAATAAAGTTTTAACTTTGCTTAAAAATTTAAAAATTAACTCCTATGATTATCGGTATCCCAAAAGAAATTAAAAATAATGAAAGTAGAGTAGGAATGACTCCTGCTGGTGTATTTGAACTAACAAAAAGAAACCATAAAGTATACATTCAGTCTCAAGCTGGTTTTGGCAGCGGTTTTTTTGATAATGATTATCAAGGGGTAGGAGCTATAATATTAGAAACTATCGAAGAGATTTACGCAATTGCAGAAATGATAGTTAAGGTAAAGGAGCCAATTGAAATAGAATATAACTTAATTAAACCAAATCAAATAGTTTTTACTTATTTCCATTTTGCCTCAAGTAAAGCTTTAACAGAAGCAATGATTAAAAGTAAATCAGTATGTATTGCCTATGAAACAGTTGAAGATGAAGATGGTACATTACCTCTATTGACTCCCATGTCTGAAGTTGCAGGTAGAATGGCCATTCAGCAAGGAGCTAAATATTTAGAAAAACCTGTAAAAGGTAGAGGTATATTACTGGGAGGTGTACCGGGAGTATCGCCAGGTAAAGTATTAATTCTTGGAGCTGGTGTTGTAGGTGTTCAAGCTGCAAAAATGGCAGCTGGATTGGGTGCTCATGTAACTATTATGGATGTTAATATGAAAAGGCTTAGATATGTAAATGATGTATTACCTAGTCATGTTGTTACAGATTTTTCAAGCGAATACAGTATTAGACAAAAAATAAAAACTCACGATTTAATAATTGGAGGTGTTTTATTAAAGGGTGCTAAAGCACCAAAACTTATTACTAGAGAAATGTTAAAAGAAATGAGGCCAGGTACAGTTTTGGTTGATGTGGCTGTAGATCAAGGAGGATGTATAGAAACAACAAAACCAACTACTCATGAAAATCCAACTTATATTATTGATGATGTTGTTCATTATTGTGTTGCAAATATGCCAGGAGCTGTTCCCTACACATCAACTATAGCATTAACAAACGTTACACTATCATATATCATAAACATTGCAAATAATGGCTGGGAAAAAGCCTGTAAAACAGATGAATCATTGTCAAAAGGATTAAATATTGTAAATGGAAGAGTTGTATACAAGGAAATAGAACAAGCTTTTTAATTTTTTATTAGAAGAATTAAGTAGATTTTTAATAAAAAAAGATACCTTGATATAATAAAAAAAGTCACTATATTTGCAGCCTTAAATTAAACAATAAACAATTATTATGAATCATTACGAAACTGTTTTCATTTTGAATCCCGTTTTATCTGATACTCAGATAAAGGAAACAGTACAAAAGTTTGAGGACTATTTGGTTTCTAGAGGTGCCGAAATGATTTCTAAAGAAGATTGGGGCTTAAAAAAATTAGCGTATCCAATCCAAAAGAAAAAAAGTGGTTTTTACCACTTACTCGATTACAAGGTTGCTGGTGAGGCAATTTCATCGTTTGAATTAGAATTCAGAAGAGATGACAGCGTTATGCGATACTTAACTGTAAGGTTAGATAAGCATGCTGAAGCTTGGGCTGAAAAAAGAAGAGAACGTGTTAAATCTACTAAAAAATAAGATATGGCATCATCAATAGAACAACAAGCAAAAGGAAACAAGCAAGGTGAAGTAAGATATCTTACTCCTCTTGACATTGAGACAAAAAAAGAAGCAAAATATTGTCGTTTTAAAAAGAACGGTTTTAAATACATCGATTACAAAGATGCAAACTTCTTAATGTATTTAGTTAACGAACAGGGTAAGATCTTACCAAGACGTTTAACAGGAACATCATTAAAATATCAACGTAAAGTTGCACAAGCTATTAAAAGAGCTCGTCACTTGGCATTAATGCCTTACGTTGGAGATATGTTGAAATAATTAAAGAAGTAGAATTATGGAACTGATTTTAAAACAAGACGTAGAAAATTTAGGATTTAAAGACGATGTTGTAACTGTTAAGAATGGTTACGGTAGAAATTATTTAATTCCTCACGGACATGCTATTTTAGCTACATCTTCTGCGAAGAAAGTATTAGCTGAAAATGTAAAACAAAGAGCATATAAAGAAGCTAAATTAATTGAAGACGCAAATGCTATTGCTGAAACAATTAAAGGTTTAGATGTTAAAATTGCCTCAAAAGTTGGAACAGGAGACAAATTATTTGGCTCAGTGAACAACATTAATTTAGCAGAATCAATTGCTAAATCTGGAACTACCATAGACAAAAAGTTTATTAAAGTTGTTGGTGGTTCAGTAAAAAGATTAGGTAAATACCAAGCATCGGTTAGATTGCACAGAGAAGTTGTTGTAGATATCAACTTTGAAGTTGTTGCCGAGAAATAAACAACATAAAATGTTAAAACCGCCCTTTTAGGGCGGTTTTTTTATTTAAGCTAATTATGAAATATAGACAGCTTACAAAAGAACAACTAGAATCATTACATAAAGAATTTGCTCAATTTTTAGCCACACAAAAAATTGATGCAGTTCAATGGCAAAAAATGAAATCTGAGAATTCTTCATTAGTAGAAGAAGAACTTAATCTTTTTAGTGATATGGTATGGGATGATGTTTTGAGTAAGGTTGAATATTTAGAGCATTTTTCTGATAATTCTGTTAATTTTTTTAAATGTGAAAAAGAAGCTATTTACAGAATAGTAGTAACAATTAACAATAACAATATTGATTTATTATCAGAAAAAGGTTTTAAATGGCTGTTGGAAAATCCACAAGATTCATCTATAGATTATCTTAAAGGAAGTAAAATATACAGCAAGCATAGAAATATGGAAATTTTTGATTTAATCGAAAAGGGTGGTCAAATAGCCAGAGGAGAATTATATGAATTTTTTAATAGACTAACTTCTTAAGTAATTCTTTAGTTCCTTTAACTGCTCCATTTTTAATAAGTGTTAAATTTTTATAATTATTTTTTGAAACAGTTGGCTTTGGATCTATAAAATAAATAGGTGTTTCAAATTTTATAAAATTAATTAGACTAGCTGCTGGATACACTTTCATAGAAGTTCCAATAATAACAAGTATATCTGCTTCTTCAACAATTTTAATGGCTTTATCTAACATAGGAACTGGTTCACCAAACCATACAATATGTGGTCTTAATTGATACCCTTTTGTGTCTATATCTCCTAGATGAAGATCTGTTTCCCAATGTAACACAAAAGTCTCATCTTTAGTGCTTCTAACTTTTCTTAATTCTCCATGTAAATGAATTACGTGTGAACTTTTGGCTCTTTCATGAAGATCATCTACATTTTGAGTAATAATAGTAACATTGTAATAGTTTTCAAGATCTTTTAAGTAATGATGAGCTTTATTTGGTTCAACATCGAAGAGTTGTTTTCTTCTTTGATTGTAAAAATCAAAAACTAGTTTTGGATTCTTTTCGAAAGCTTCTGGCGTTGCAACCTCTTCAATTTCAAATCCCTCCCAAAGACCTCCTGCATCTCTAAATGTTTTGATACCGCTCTCGGCACTCATTCCTGCACCCGTTAACACTACTATATTTTTCATTACTGTAAATATAAAATTTTAGTATGTTTGTTACGTATGAATCAATTAAATACAAATTTAACAACTTATTTAGAGGGGTTTGTTACTGAAAAGAGAAAAAATACTTTTAAAAATATATTACTCAATAGGACGAGACATTTTACTGTTGTTTTAGAGGATATCTTTCAACAACACAATTCAAGTGCAGTAATCAGAAGTTGTGATGTGTTTGGAATTCAGGATATTCATATCATAGAAAATAAGTATCACAGCAAGGTATCTAGACATGTTGCAAAAGGTTCTCAGAAATGGTTGAATTTAATTAATTATAAAGAGGATAAAAATAACACAAAAGATTGTTTAACTCGTTTAAAAAATGAGGGTTATCAAATAATAGCAACTTCACCTCACAACAATACATGTACATTGCATGATTTTGATATTTCAAAAAAATCTGCTTTTATTTTTGGTGTCGAAAAATCTGGGGTATCTGAGCAAGTACTTATTAATTCAGATGAAATTATAACAATTCCGATGGTTGGGTTTACTGAAAGTTTAAATATTTCAGTAGCAGCAGCTATTATATTAGAAAACCTTACAAATAAATTAAGAAATAGTAACTATCCATGGAGGTTATCCGAAAAGGAACAAGAAATTCTATATGCTAATTGGCTAGAGAAGAGTATTAATAATGTAGATGAAATTAAAAATAGATTTTTTAAAACTCCATGATTACTTATAAGTGGTAATCAAATCAATTGTAGCTAATGTGTCACACCTTATAATCCAAAGTTTTACTTTTTGTTGCTTATGTTTTCCATGAATGGAATATTCTGCACAAGGTTTTTTGTGTTGGTTGCTTTCACCAAAATCTACATCTCCATTTCTAAGGATAGTTTGAATAGCCATAGAATCAATAGACATTTGTTTCATTAGTGTTTCAGCATTCTCAGAGTAAATTATTTTTTTTGTTCTGATTGTCTTTAATGTTCTAGCATCCATACCGTAGTCAAAAGAAACATCTTTCCCTTTCCAAATAAAATAAACAACAAGGCTACCAAAGAAAACACCTATGATATAATAAATAAAACGCTTGAATAAATTCATGTTGCAAAATTAGAAGTAATTTTTAAATATTAAGATGAATTTCCTAAAGAATAGTTTTAAAATAGTATTGAAGAAAAAAGTTAGGTGGTATTACAAGAGTAACAAATTAATATCTCTAAAAGGAAGGTCAAACCAACTTGCTACTGTTTTATTAATTAAAACACCACGATAAAAATACATCCCATTTCGTAAGCTTTTATCAAATCTAGCTGCATTTTCAAAACCACCTGATTCTGCAATATCAAGTAAATAAGGTGTAAACAAGTTACTTATGGCAAAAGATGCAGTTCTTGAGTATCTAGAGGGAATATTTGGTACACAGTAATGAATAACACCATGTTTCTTAAATGTTGGTTTTGAATGGGAAGTAATTTTTGATGTTTCAAAACAACCCCCGCGATCAATACTTACGTCAACAATTACTGCACCATCTTTCATTGTCCTAACGATATCCTCCGAAACAATAACAGGAGATCTGTCTTTACCTCGAATTGAACCTATGGCAATATCACATCTTCGTAAAGATTTTGCAACTGTTTTAGGTTGAATAGTAGACGTATAAATTGGTGTATGTAAACTTTGTTGAAGTTTTCTCAGTCTAGTAATTGAATTGTCAAAAACCTTTACTCTTGCACCTAAACCAAGTGCTGATCTTGCTGCAAATTCTCCTACTGTTCCTGCTCCTAAAATAACTACATCGGTGGGAGGTACACCCCCAATATTACCTAACAGAAGACCGTTACCTTTATTAATATTGCTCATTAATTCAGAGGCTACTAATATAGAAGCGGTTCCGGCTATTTCACTTAATGATTTTAAAACTGGATATACACCATGCTCATCTTTAATGTAGTCAAAAGCTATAGCTGTTATTCTTTTTTCAATTAAAGCTTCAAAATATTCTTTGGATTGAGTTTTTAATTGGAGAGAAGATATTAAAACACTTTGAGGAGTCATGAGTGCTATTTCGTCTATAGTGGGTGGAGCTACTTTTAAAATTATATTACAGTTAAAAACTTCTTTTGTATTGTATGATATTTTTGCGCCTGCTTCAGAATATTCACTATCGCTATAATTAGATCCATCTCCAGCACTAGTTTGAATAACAATCCTATGACCTTGGGATGTAAGAGCTGATACAGCATCTGGGGTGAGGCATATTCTTTTTTCTTCAAAAAGAGTTTCTTTTGGTAAACCAATAAATAATTGTCCTTTTTGCTTTTTAATCTCTAACATTTCTGTTTGAGGAATTAATTCCTCTTTGCTGAATGGAGAAAATGCACTCATGTGAATTAGTTTAATTGAATGTTGCGTTGTCCGTCTTCTAAAACAGTTAAATAGACATTAACAATTTCTAAAGGTAATAAATTCTCAACAACTGATGGCCATTCTATTAAACACCAGTGATTAGAGTCAAAATAATCTTCTACACCAATGTTATAAGCATCCTCCTCATTATCAATCCTGTAAAAATCAAAATGAAAAATAGTATCATCATTGGATGTTTTGTATTCATTAACAATTGAAAATGTAGGAGAGCTTGTTAAATCTTCAGTACCTAGTATTTTACAAATTTCTTTAATTAATGTTGTTTTACCAACACCCATATCTCCATGGAACAATATTGTTTTACAGTTAGATATTTTTATAATTTCTTCAGCTATTAAAGCTACTTCTGATAACAAGAAATTTTTATTCATATAAAGAACTATTTAGGATTGTATACCGCAAATGGTATAATCATTTCTTCTAAAGACACACCTCCGTGTTGATAGGTGTTTTTATAATAATTCACAAAATGATTGTAATTGTTTGGGTAAGCAAAGAATAAATTTTCTTTTGCAAAAATAAACGGACTATTAAAACTGATACTTGGTAAGGATATGTCTTTAGGATTATTAACAGCAAATACATCTTTGTCATTATAAGACAAACTTTTTCCAGTCTTATATCTCAAATTTGAACTAATATTTTTATTTCCAATAACCTTTGTAGGATGTTTACAATTAATGGTTCCATGATCTGTAGTAATAATTAATTTTTGACCAAGTTCTTGAGCTTTTTGTATAATTTCAAATAATGGGGAGTTTTTAAACCAACTAGCTGTTAGAGATCTATATGCTTTATCGTCTCCTGCCAACTCTTTAATTACTTCCATTTCAGTTTTAGAATGTGATAAAATATCTACAAAATTATATACTAATACGGTAAGATTATTTTGCTTTGTTCCGTTGTAGTTTGTTGCTAAATCTTTACCATCTTTTAATGAAACAATTTTATAATATTCATGATGTATGTTTAAGTTTAACCTTTTTAATTGAGCAATCAGAAAATCATTTTCATACATATTTTTTCCCCCATCGTCAGTGTCATTTTTCCATAGTGATGGATGCATTTTTTCCATCTCTAAGGGCATTAACCCAGAAAATATTGAATTTCTAGCATATTGAGTCGCTGTAGGAAGAATACTAAAATATGAATGCTCCTCTTCTTTCTTGAAATAGTTATTGATAAATGGTTCTAAAATTCTAAATTGATCATATCTTAAATTATCAATTACTACCCAAAGAACTCCATTTTTATGAGATAAATTAGGAACAACGTAATTTTTAAAAAGGGTATTAGAGAAGGTTGGTTTATCTTCAGTAGAATTTATATAATCTTGATAGTTTTTTTTAATGAATTTATAAAACAAATTATTAGCTTCAGATTTTTGACTTTCCAGTATTTCAAGCATACCACTATCATTTATATCATCTAACTCAAGTTCCCAATGAATTAATTTTTTATAAATATCACACCAGTCCTCATAAGAATTTACAGACATTAATTCCATAGATATTTTTCGAAATTCTTGTTGATAGTTAGAAGTGGTTTTTTCAGATATTAGTCTTGAATTATCTAAATTTTTCTTTAAACTCAGTAAAATTTGGTTGGGATTTACAGGTTTTATTAAATAATCTGAAATTTTAGACCCTATGGCTTCCTCCATAATATACTCTTCCTCGCTTTTTGTAATCATTACTACAGGAACAGAAGATTTTATTTGTTTAATAGCATTTAAAGTTTCTAACCCATTTATTCCTGGCATATTTTCATCTAAAAAGATGATATCAAAATTTGATTCTTCAACTAAATCAATGGCATCTGTTCCATTTGTACAGGTGGAAACTTGATACCCTTTTTGTTCAAGAAAAATAATGTGAGGCTTTAATAAGTCAATTTCATCGTCAACCCATAAAATTTGAATACTATTCATAAAATTAATTTCATTTCTTATAAAACGTTAAAAGTATTTATTTGTTATGGTATCAATGAATAGAAAATGATAAAATATTCCCAATAATCATATAAACTACTTTGTAAAGAGTAAATTTAATCTTTAGTTTGTAGTTTAATAGCCAAAAAGACATCTTGAAAAATTATCCTACCAATAAATTAAAAATTTTAAACGATCCAATATATGGATTTATAAGAATTCCTAATAGTTTAATTTTTGATATTATTGAACATCCGAGTTTTCAACGATTGAGAAGAGTTTCTCAGATGGGATTTTCAAATTTAGTATATCCAGGTGCTAATCATACGCGTTTTCATCATGCTTTAGGTTGCTTACATTTAATGCAAAAGACAGTTAATGTTTTAAGGTTTAAAGGAATTAATATATCTGAAGATGAAGAAAATGCACTTTATATTGCTATTCTCTTGCACGATATAGGTCATGGCGCATTTTCTCATGCTTTGGAGCATAGTATAGTTACTGGAATTACACACGAAGAGATTTCATTAAAATACATGCATCAACTTAATAAAGAGTTTGATGGTCAATTAGATTTAGCTATATCAGTTTTTAATGGGGAGTATCATCGAAAATTTCTTCATCAATTAATTACAAGTCAATTAGATATAGATAGGCTAGATTACCTAAAAAGAGATAGTTTTTACACGGGTGTTGCTGAGGGTAATATAAGTTCTGATAGACTAATAGCAATGATAAATGTAGTAGATAATGAATTAGTCATTGAAAAGAAAGGAATTTATTCAGTTGAAAAATTTTTGATAGCAAGAAGATTAATGTATTGGCAAGTTTACTTACATAAAACAAGTTTAGTTGCTGAATATATGTTAGTTAATATTTTAACCAGGGCAAAAGAGCTGGCCAATAAGGGAGTTGAGTTGTTTGGTAGCACTTCTTTAAAATTTTTCTTATACCATAAAACTCATAAAGATAATTTTGACAACAAGGTATTAAATTTATTTTCAGAACTGGATGATTATGATGTGCTCTCTGCCATAAAAGAATGGACAAATCATCCTGATGAAATCTTATCTAAATTATCTTTAATGATTGTAAATAGAAATCTTCTTAAAATTGAAATGTTTGATGAGGAAGTATCAAACGATCACCTTTCTAACACCATCAAAAAATTCATTAAAATATCTCAGATCTCAGAGGAGGATGCTAACTATTTTGTTTTTAGAGGTAAAATTTCAAATCAGGCTTATAACAAAAATCAACCAATTAAAATTGCAAACAAAAATGGTGCTATTGAAGATATAGTAAATGCATCAGATCAACTTAATCTTCAAGCACTCTCTAAACCTGTAAATAAGTATTTTTTATGTTATCCAAAGAATACGAATTAGCCTAATCATCCATTTTTTTATACTTTTGCAAAAGATGAAGTTTACAGCCAAACAAATTGCTAAAATATTAGATGGTGAAATTGAGGGTAATCCTGAAGCAGAAGTTTCTAAATTATCAAAAATTGAAGAAGGTGAAAAAGGATCCCTATCATTTTTATCTAACCCCAAATATAACTCCTATCTATACACAACAAAAGCCTCTATAATTATTGTTAATCATACGTTTAAATTAGATAAGGAGGTTTCTACAACTCTTATTAGAGTTAAAGATGCTTACACTTCTTTTTCAAAATTATTGGAGTTTTACAATCAGGTAAAGAACAATAAGGAAGGTAGAGAAAACCCACATTATATATCAAAAACTGCAAAAATTGGAACCAATGAATACATTGGTGCTTTCAGTTATATAGGCGAAAATGTTACTATTGGTAGTAATGTGAAAATATATCCAAACTCATATATTGGTGATAATGTTGTTATAGGAGATAATTGTTTAATTTTCTCAGGTGTAAAAATTTATTCTGAAACCAAAATTGGTAATGATTGTACTTTTCACTCTGGTTGTGTTATTGGTTCTGATGGTTTTGGATTTTCTCCAAATGAGAAGGGAGAGTTTACAAAAATTCCTCAAATTGGTAATGTAGTCATTGAAAATAATGTAGATATAGGATCTAGTTCTACCATAGATAGAGCTACTCTAGGATCTACTATTCTTAGAAGTGGAGTAAAGTTAGACAATCAAGTTCAAATCGCTCATAATGTTGAGATAGGAAAAAATACTGCCATTGCAGCTCAATCTGGGGTGGCTGGATCCACAAAAGTAGGAGAAGGTTGTATGATAGGGGGGCAAGTAGGGATATCTGGACATTTGAACTTAGGAAATTATTTAAAAATACAAGCTCAATCAGGAATTTCCAAAAATTTAAAAGATTATGAAGTAGTTCAGGGATCTCCAGCATTTGGATATTCAGATTACAACAAATCCTATGTTTATTTTAAAAATTTACCCAAGTTGGCAAATAAAATAACTGAAATAGAAAAAAAAAATAATACTCAAAATTTAAATGATGAGTAAAAAACAAAAAACAATACAAAAAGAGGTAAGCCTCACAGGTGTTGGATTACATACAGGAAACGATGTAAAAATGACATTTAAACCAGCTCCAGAAAATCATGGTTTTGCTTTTAAAAGAGTAGATTTAGAGGGTTGTCCAACAATTGAAGCAAGAGCTGAATTTGTCGTAAATACACAAAGGGGAACCAATCTTGAAAAGAATGGGGTGTTTATTCAAACTTCGGAACATGTATTGGCTGCAGCTGTTGGTTTAGATATTGATAACCTAATTATAGAAATTAATGCATCTGAACCACCTATTATGGATGGTTCTTCTAAATTTTTTGTAAAAGCCCTAGAGAAAGCCGGAATAACCGAACTAGATGCTGAAATAGAAGAATACATCGTAAAGGAAATAATTTCTTACAAAGATGAATTTACTGGAAGTGAAATTATATTAATGCCTTCAGATGAGTATCAAATTACAACTATGGTTGATTTTGGAACCAAAATTCTTGGTACTCAAAATGCAACATTAGACAATATTCTTGATTTTAAAAATGAAATTGCAGATGCAAGAACTTTCAGTTTTCTTCATGAAATTGAAATGCTGTTAGAAAATGATTTGATTAAAGGAGGTGATCTAAATAATGCCATTGTTTATGTAGACAAAGAATTATCTGAACCTACTATGAATAAATTAAAAAAAGCATTCAAAAAAGATGATATTAAAGTGAAATCTAACGGGATTCTTGATAATTTAAATTTACATTGGGCTAACGAAGCTGCTAGACACAAGTTATTAGATGTTATTGGAGATTTAGCATTAACTGGTACTCGAATTAGAGGAAAAGTAATTGCAAATAAACCAGGTCATCTAGTAAATACTCAATTTGCTAAAAAACTAGCAAAAATTATAAAGCAGGAAAAAAGAAATAAGATTCCACAAATAGATTTAAATCAAACTCCATTGATGGATATTCATCAGATTATGGAAATTTTACCTCACAGACCTCCATTCTTATTAGTAGATAGAATTCTAGAATTATCTGACAAACACGTGGTTGGAATGAAAAATGTAACCATGAATGAAGATTTTTTTGTTGGTCATTTTCCAGGATCACCAGTTATGCCCGGTGTATTACAAGTTGAGGCTATGGCTCAATGTGGAGGAATTTTAGTATTAAGTACTGTTCCTGATCCTGAAAATTACTTAACCTATTTTATGAAAATGGATAAAGTTAAATTTAAGCAAAAAGTTTTACCTGGGGATACATTGATTTTTAAAAACGAATTAATAACCCCGATAAGAAGAGGTATTTGCCATATGCAAGCCTATGCCTATGCTAATGGAAAGTTAGTAGCTGAAGCAGAGTTAATGGCGCAAATTTCAAAGATAAAATAATTATGAATCAACCACTAGCATATGTTCACCCTCAGGCTAAAGTTGCACGAAATGTTGTAATAGAACCCTTTACAACTATTCATGCAAATGTAATCATTGGTTCAGGTACTTGGATTGGTTCTAACGTTACTATAATGGAAGGTGCAAGAATTGGTAAAAATTGTAGAATATTTCCAGGGTCTGTAATCTCAGCTATTCCTCAAGATTTAAAATATGATGATGAAGAAACTACTGTAGTAATTGGTGATAATGTTACTATTAGAGAATGCGTTACCATAAATAGAGGAACTTCTGACAGAATGAAAACGGTTATAGGTAATAATTGTTTAATTATGGCGTATTGTCACATAGCACATGATTGTTTTGTTGGTGATGGTTGTATATTTTCTAATAACTCAACTTTAGCTGGTCACGTAACTATTGGACACAATGTCGTATTAGCAGGAATGGTTGCTGTTCATCAGTTTGCATCTGTTGGGAATCATGCTTTTGTAACTGGTGGATCACTTGTTAGAAAAGATGTACCACCATATGTTAAATCTGCTAGGGAACCTTTATCTTATGTAGGAATTAACTCAATAGGATTAAGAAGAAGAGGTTTTTCATCAGAAAAAATTAGAGAAATTCAAGACATATATAGAATATTATTTCAAAAAAATTACAATAACTCACAAGCTATTCAAATTATTGAAGCAGAAATGGAGGCTACTCCAGAACGTGACGAAATAATTCAATTTATAAAAGACTCCCACAGAGGAATTATGAAAGGTTATTATAAAGCAAACTAATAAATATAAAAATTAATTAATGGCTACTACATCAGATATTAGAAACGGATTGTGTATTAAATATAATAATGACATCTATAAAATTATAGAATTTTTACATGTAAAACCTGGTAAAGGACCTGCCTTTGTGAGAACAAAATTAAAGAGTGTAACCAATGGTAAAGTTATTGATAATACATTTCCAGCAGGTAGAAAAATTGAAGATGTAAGAGTAGAAACTCATAAATTTCAGTACTTGTATAATGAAGGAGATACGTATCATTTTATGAATAATAATGATTACAGTCAGATAGAATTACAAAAAAATACATTAGATGCTCCAGATTTAATGAAAGAAGGTGAAATTGTAACAATTATTATTAATTCAGAAGATGATATGCCATTATCTGTTGATATGCCAGCTAGTGTTATTTTAGAGGTGACACATACAGAGCCAGGAGTTAAGGGAAATACAGCAACAAATGCTACAAAACCTGCCAAAGTAGAATCAGGAGCTACGGTTAATGTACCTTTATTTATCAATGAAGGTGATAAAATTAAAGTAGAAACTACCAAAGGAACATATCAAGAACGAATTAAAGAATAGTTTTTCTTACGATGAAATTCAAATCCGCACAAACATTACAAGAAATAGCTACCCTTATTGATGCTAGATTTATTGGTAAATCGGATTTTGAAATTACTGGAATCAATGAAATACATGTAGTAGAATCAGGTGATATAGTTTTTGTAGATCATCCAAAGTATTATGACAAAGCATTAAATTCTAAGGCTACTACCATTTTAATAAATAAAGAAGTACCCTGTCCAGATGGGAAGTCTTTATTGATTTCTAAAAATCCTTTTGATGATTTTAATAAAATATCAAAACATTTTAGTCCATTTATTACTTCAAGTAAAAGCATATCAAACTCTGCTAAAATTGATACAGGGACATTAATCCAACCTAATGTTTTTATTGGAAATAATGTTTCCATTGGGAAAAATTGTCTAATACATCCTAATGTTTCCATTTATGATAATTCTATTATAGGAAATAATGTTATAATCCACTCAAACACTGTACTTGGAGCTGATGCATTTTATTACAAAAAAAAATCAGAAGGTTTTGATCAATTAATTTCTGTTGGTAGAGTAGTCCTAAAAGATAATGTTCATATAGGAGCCTCATGTACCATAGATAAGGGTGTTACTGGTGATACTACTATTGGTATAGGAACAAAAATAGATAATCAAGTACATATAGGTCATGATACAGTTATTGGAAAAAATTGTTTAATAGCATCACAAACAGGCATAGCAGGTTGCGTTATTATAGAGGATGATGTAACATTATGGGGTCAAGTAGGAACAAATAGTGGTATAAGTATAGGTAAAGGCGCTGTTATATTAGGACAAACGGGTGTTACTAAATCTGTTCCAGGAGGAAAAACTTATTTCGGAACACCTATAACTGAATCCAGAGCTAAATTAAAAGAGATTGCGTATTTGAAGAGATTAATGAAGGAAGAAAAGAAAGATTAATTTTCCTTTTTTAACATCTAACAATAAAGTATTTTTGTACAAATTTTTAAGAAAAAAAATATAATGAGTGTTTTAGTAAACAAAGATTCAAAAATTATAGTTCAAGGTTTTACTGGTAGTGAAGGTACTTTTCATGCAGGACAAATGATTGATTACGGAACTAACGTAGTTGGAGGAGTAACGCCTGGAAAAGGAGGGCAAGAACATCTTGGTAAGCCTGTTTTTAATACTGTTAAAGAATCAGTAGAAAATGTTCAAGCTAATACCTCAATCATTTTTGTGCCTCCTGCTTTTGCAGCAGATGCAATTATGGAATCAGCTGAGGCTGGTATAAAAGTAATCATTTGTATTACTGAAGGTATTCCAACTGCCGATATGGTAAAAGTTAAGGCATATATACAAGATAAAGATTGTACTTTAGTTGGACCAAATTGTCCAGGTGTAATCACTCCAGAAGAGGCTAAAGTTGGTATCATGCCTGGGTTTATCTTCAAAAAAGGTAAGGTAGGTATTGTTTCAAAATCTGGAACTTTAACTTATGAAGCTGCAGATCAAGTTGTAAAACAAGGATATGGAATTACTACAGCAATTGGAATAGGAGGAGACCCAATCATAGGGACAACAACAAAACAAGCTGTTGAATTATTAATGAACGATGATGATACTGAGGCAATAGTTATGATAGGAGAAATAGGAGGGCAATTGGAAGCAGAAGCTGCTCAATGGATTAAACAAGATGGAAACAGAAAACCAGTAGTAGGATTTATAGCAGGTCAAACAGCACCAGCTGGAAGAACAATGGGACATGCAGGAGCTATTGTTGGTGGTGATGATGATACAGCACAAGCAAAAATGAAAATTTTGGCAGAAAATGGTATTCATGTTGTTGAATCTCCAGCTAAAATTGGTGAAATGATAGCTAGTGTTCTTCAATAAGAATGAGTTAAAACAAAATATAAAATCTCCCGTTTTTTAGTACGGGATTTTTTGTGGAAAAAATAATTATATTTGATTGTTAACTTTTATTAATATATGAAATTACTAGTAAATAAAACTGCAATTATAACTGGCGCTACACGAGGAATTGGACGTGGAATTGCAGTTGAATTCGCAAATCAAGGAGCTAATGTAGCTTTTACCTATAGTTCATCTGTTGATGCAGCAAATGCTTTAGAAACAGAGTTAAATTCTCTAGGAATAAAAGCCAAAGGATATCAATCAAATGCAGCCGAATTTGATACAGCTCAAGAATTAGCTAAAGAAATACTTAAAGAATTTGGTAGTATAGACATTTTAGTTAATAATGCAGGTATTACAAAAGACAACTTACTTATGAGAATATCAGAAGACGATTTTGATAAAGTAATTGATGTTAACTTAAAATCTGTTTTTAATATGACTAAAGCCGTTATTAGACCAATGATGAAGCAACGTTCAGGATCTATTATAAATATGAGTTCTGTGGTTGGTTTAAAGGGTAATGCAGGTCAATCCAATTATGCTGCATCTAAATCTGGCATTTTAGGTTTTTCAAAATCTGTTGCTTTAGAACTTGGCTCTAGGAATATTAGAAGTAATGTTATTGCTCCTGGATTTATAGAAACTGAAATGACTGGAAAATTAGATGAAGCTACTGTCCAAAGTTGGAGAGATGCAATTCCATTAAAAAGAGGAGGAAGTCCAGAAGATATTGCAAATGCCTGTGTTTTTTTAGCATCTGACATGAGTAGTTATATTACAGGTCAAACCTTATCTGTAGATGGTGGGATGTTGACGTAAGAATTTAATAATTTAAAACATAAAAAACCTAGATTTTTAATTAAAGTCTAGGTTTTTTTATATCATCTTTTTTTTATCTTTAAATTATATTTTTGGAAAAACTTACAAACATATTTATTCTTACAGCTTTACTATTTAGTATCCTAATTGGTTATTATCAGTATTATTTTAAAGTCACTACCAGAACTAATCATTCTTTTTGGTTATTTATTATACGATCATTAGTTTTTTTTCTATTATTCTTATTGTTAATTAATCCAAGTATACCAAGAAAAGATCTTATAATAGAAAAGCCTACCTTATCTGTTTTGGTAGATAACTCTCTGTCTATAAAGTATATAAATAAAGACAGTATTGTTAATGCAATGCTTTCTAGTTTAAAATCAAACGAGATTTTAAAGAAAAATTTTGATGTAAGTTATTACTCATTTGGTGAAGAATTTAATGCAATAGACAGTTTAAATTTTGATGAAAAACAAACAGACATTTTCACCCCTTTAAGTACTATTTCAAAAAATTATAATAATACAAATAATGGAATCATATTATTATCTGATGGAAATCAAACTATTGGTAAAGATTATGAGTTTATAAAAATGAGTGTTCCTATATATTCTATGATAGTAGGTGACACTTTAACAAATAATGATGTTAGAATAGATAAAATAAATACAAACAGATATAGTTTTGTAAATAATAAATTTCCTGTAGAATCTCTGTTGCAGTATAATGGTAAAGAATCTGTAAAATTAAAATATACTATTGAGAATACTGGAAAGATAATTTATAGTAAAACTATCAATTTAAATAAAGAGGATAATTCTCGTTTATTAAAAACAGAAATTACATCAAAAAAAGAAGGCTTACATTATTACAAAGCAACTATTGAAAACTTAGAAAACGAAAAAAACACATTAAATAACACAAAAGAATTCTCTATTGAGATTATAAACAAACAATCTAAGATTCTAATTGTTAGTCCTTTTAATCATCCAGATTTAGGAGCTTTAAAAAAAGCTATAGAAAGTGATAAGCAACGAGAGGTAATTATACGCACAAGAAATATTGACAACATTAATCTATCTAACTACAAATCGATTATTATTTATCAACCCAACTATAACTTTAAAAAAATAATTAATGAAATTAATAAGTCTAAAAAACCTTATCTGTTAATTACTGGTTCTAATACTGATTGGTCATTTATTAACTCAAATTTTACAGGTTTAAATAAAAATGATATCAATACAATTGAAAACTATAGACCAAGTTTAAACAAAAACTTTTTGATTTTTAATCAAAATAATATTGGATTTGAAAATTTCCCACCACTTATAGATAAGTTTGGCAAAACCTCAATTTCAATTCCATACCAACCATTGCTGTACCAAAACGTCAAGGGATACAAATTTAAAGAACCCCTTTTAGCTATCTCCAATAACAATGATCAAAAACAAGTTTTTTTATTTGGTGAAGGTATTTGGAAATGGCGATCTACCAGTTATCTAATGACTAATTCATTTCAAAATTTCGATAATTTTATCTCTAATATAGTTCTGTACATTTCATCTAATACAATAAAAAACAGGTTGGATGTTGAAGTGAAATCATCTTATAATGCAAATTCGAGTATTAATATTAATGCATTTTTTGTAGATGAAAATTATAAATTTGATGATCGAGCTACCATCTATTTTACATTAAAAAACATGAATTCAAAGAAGACAATAACTTTCCCTTTTTTGTTATCAAATAAATCATACATACTAAGGTTAAACCCAATTGAATCAGGTAAATACGAATACTCTATAAATGTTAAAAATCAAAAATTTTCACAAAAGGGATCTTTTAAAGTAAATGAATTTGATATTGAAAAACAATTTAATAATGTTAATTATGTGAAATTAAAAGAACTAACTAATAAAACAAACGGTGCTTATTATTTTGAAAATGATTACAATGAACTAATACCTGATTTGTTAAACGATGAAAGATTTTCTTCCGTAAAAAAAATAAAAATTAGTTACGATCAGTTAATTAATTGGAAATGGTGTTTGATTATTATTTTGAGCTTGTTATCATTAGAATGGTTTATCAGAAAATACTATGGACAAATTTAATTTTGTAAATTGTATCAATAAATAACATCTATAAAATTTATAGCTTCATTAGATAACTTTTAGTTGTAAATTTGTAAAAAATTTTTAAAATTAAAAAAAATGGCAAATAATCAAATTGAATTTAAATTTCCGAAAGGAGCATTAATAACTTTAGCTATCATATTTACAGCTATTATATTAGTCTCAAAATCTGCAATAACTATTGGTTCTGGAGAACGTGGTGTTTTATATAAATGGATCGGAGGAGTTGTTACAGATGAGCCACCTTTAGATGAAGGTTTTAACCTAGTAATGCCTTGGAACAAGGTTTTCAAATATAATGTTAGACAACAAGAATTATTTGAAGAAAAAATGTCTGTATTATCTTCTAATGGATTAGAAATAAAACTTGACGCATCTGTGTTATATCAAGCTACAACATCAACAGTTGCTTTATTACACCAAACAAGAGGTGAAGCTTATGAAGACGATGTAATTATCCCAGCAATAAGATCTGCAACTAGAAGTGTGGTAGGAAGATATACACCAGAACAACTTTATTCTACCAAAAGAGATGCAATTCAGACAGAAATATTTGAAGAAACAAAAAAAATTCTTGCACCTCAATATATCCAATTAAACTCAGTGCTTGTTAGAGACGTAACTCTTCCGCCTACTATAAAAACTGCAATTGAACGTAAACTAAAACAAGAACAAGAATCTTTGGAATACGAGTTTAGATTAGTAACAGCAAGAAAAGAGGCTGAGAAACAAATTATAGAAGCTCAAGGTAAGGCAGATGCTAATAAGATATTAAGTGCTTCCCTAAACGACAGAATATTACAAGATAAAGGTATTGAAGCGACCATTAAACTATCTCAATCATCTAATAGCAAAGTAGTTATTATCGGATCAGGGAAAAGCGGTATGCCTATAATTTTAGGAAACCAATAACAAACAATTAATCAGGAAAATTAAAAGCCAGCTATCTGCTGGTTTTTTTTTGATTAAATTGTAACTAAACTAAAAATTATACGTCTTACAAGTGCTCTGAATTTTAAATAAGAGTAGTTTTTAGTTAGTTTAAAAGTCAAGATTTGAAAAAATTTTGACTTTTTTTAATTTTTCTTTTTTTGGGGTAATCTACTTCTTTCAATTTTACCCATTTTTAAAGCTTTGTAAACTTCATAGCAATCTAAAACAGCTTCAATTAGCTGTAAATCACTAGCATTTTTTAGAAAATAATCAGAATAATTACAATCAGATATCAATTTCATCAAATCATTCCTATCCATTTCTAAATATTCCATCATTACCTCTCTGTCAAATTTACCAGCCATTATCTTACGTAAATTATCTTCCTTTTTTATTTTTTGAAGTTTTCTAAGTTGTTTTGGCTTTTTACCAAATAATTTATAAAGAAAGTCAACAGGTTTAAAAAGTGCGGCTATAGGTGTTGAAAAATCACTTGTTTTTGGCCTAGCTAGCTCATATGTTTGTCTTATGCCGTTTATTTTTATCCTAGTAAATTTATCTTTAGGAACAAGTTTAACATCCACTTCTAAAACACCTATCAGTTTACTAGATTTGATAATGATTTCTTTTACTTCTTCTGATTTTTCATAAAGAGCTATTAATAATTCGTTTCCCTTTAACAAATCATTAGTTACCTTAATTTTTATGGATGAATACCCAAGATAAGAAACCATTACAGTATCATTGGCTTTAGCAGTTAATTCAAAAAAACCTTGATCATTTGTAATAGTTCCAGTAACTGAGTTTAAATTTAATATGTGTGAGGCACTTAGGGGTTTTTTATTATCAGAATCAATTATTTGACCTTTTAATATTCTAACCTGTAAACTATCATTTTGTGAATATGTTGATAGAAAAGAAAAAAACAGAAATAAAAAAAAAGAGTACTTTTTTAACATTCAACAAAAGTATGAATTATATGGTAAAAGAGTAGGTTAATGTTTTGTGAAATAAATACAATAGTGCGCACGAGAAGATTCGAACTTCCACATCCTAATCGGATACCAGCCCCTCAAGCTGGCGCGTCTACCAATTCCGCCACGTGCGCTGTTACAGTTGTAACATTATATTGTGACCGGGCTGGGGCTCGAACCCAGGACCCTCTCCTTAAAAGGGAGATGCTCTACCAACTGAGCTACCAGGTCTAAATTTACAAGAGTGCAAATATAAACGCATTCAAATAGAAAAGAGCTTTTTTTACTTTATTTTTTATCGATATTTGTAATGAAATTTTTAATGTATGAAAATTATTCTTTTAGGGTATATGGGAAGTGGTAAAACCACTATTGGCATTCAATTAGCGAGGAAGTTATTTCTTAATTTTACCGATTTAGATGATTTTATTGAAGAAAAAGAACAACAAAGTATTAAAGAAATTTTCAAACAAAAAGGAGAAATTTATTTTAGAAAAATTGAACATAAATACTTGAAGCAATTTATAAACGAAAATGAATCATATGTTTTATCATTAGGTGGTGGTACACCCTGTTATGCTGGAAATTTAGATTTAATTTTAAAAGATAAAAAAAGTCTCTCTTTTTACCTAAGAGGCAGTATTCCAACACTCTTTAAAAGATTATCAGAAAATAAATTTAAAAGACCGCTAATTAGTGATTTATCTGACGATCAACTCACTGAATACATAGCCAAGCATTTGTTTGAAAGAAGTCTTTTTTATGATAAAGCAACACATAAAATATCTATTGATAACAAAGATATACAAGAGATTGTTACAGAGATAAGGATATTATTACATTAAAAATGCTTTAGAGCTATTTTCATTAAATGATACTTCAACGTGTTCTTTTGTTGATGTAGATAGAGAAATTCCTTTAAAATCTGCTTTTACAGGATATTTCTTATGATTTCTATTTACTAAAACCGCAGTCTTAAATCTTTTTAAAGGAACTTCTAAAAAAAACTTAACTCCATACATTAATGTAGTTCCAGAATTTAACACATCATCCACTAAAACTATTGATTTATTTTCATAAAGATCCTTAGTTATATTGGTAGATACTTCACTTAGTGGATTTTTTTTGTCTATGTAAACCTCACATAATACAATCTTTAATGAAGAAATATTTTGAAGACAGGTAACTAATTCTTTTGCAAAAAAGATTCCATTACCCTGAATCCCTGCTATTATAATTTCATTTTCAAAACTATTTGCTTCATAAATCTGATAGGCTATTCTTTTAATTTTTTGAACTATCTGATTATGGTTTAAAATGGTGGTTGTTGTATTCATATATCTTTATTCTTGAGATTCATGATAGTCATCTATATCTCTTCTATCTTTTTTTGTTGGTCTGCCAGTCCCTTTTGTTCTGTAATAATCTTTCGAGTATTTTAATAAATCTAATTTTTCAATTTCATTTTTAGGAGTTATGTCTTTACAAAATTGGTGAACCAATTTAGCACCAATTCTGCTTTCAGGAATAGCCAATACTTCAATTTTTAAATTCATTTGATTTTTTCTAATTGAAATAATCTCTCCACCATAGATTTCTTTTGATGGTTTACAATTAGAGTCCTCTATTTTTACATGACCTTTTTTACATGACTGAGAAGCTATGTTTCGGGTCTTGTAAGAACGAATACACCATAAATATTTATCAATTCTCATAAAAAAGTTAAAAAATGCGTAATCACTTTTTACAAAGGTATAAAAATGGTAAATTGCACCACTAAAATAGTATAAATGTTTAATAGAAAGTTTTTAATCTTGTGTTTGTCATTATTATTCATTGGTTATGCCTGTGACGATGACAATTTTGGTGTACCTGTTGATAATTTTGATTATGCTGGACAAGCGATAATAGATAACGACTCTCTAGTTGATTTTTTAGGAAAACATTATTACAATGATGCCATAGATTCAGTTCGGCCATTAGTATCTGGAGCAACAGCACTTATAAATGACTCCAGGCTCATAACACAAGATGTTACTGAGTTAGATGTAGATTATAAATTATACATTTTTGTTAAAGACGAGGGAAGTCCAAACCCTGTGAAAGGTCATCCCACAGTAGTTGATTCTGTATTAGTTAAATACAAAGGTCAATATTTTAATTCTACTACAGAATTAATTGATTTCGATGAAAGGACAGTTCAACCAGTATGGTTTACATTACATTCTGTGATTAGAGGTTGGTCTCTTGGTTTTGGTTATTTCAAAGGTGGAGAAAATGTTACCAATAACGGCCCTATAACTTATATAAATGGAGGTAAAGGAGTGTTATTTATACCATCTGGATTGGCATACAGTAAATTTGCGACACCAGGAATTCCTTCTAGTTCAACGTTACTTTTTTACATTGAACTATATGACTTAGTAGAAAATACAGATTATGATGGTGATTCAATTCCAGGTATATTAGAAGATTTAGACGGTGATGGTGATCCTAGAAACGATGATACTGATGGAGACCAAGCACCAAATTTCTTAGACCCTGATGATGATAATGATGGTGTTTTAACTAAAGATGAAGGTGGTGCTGACGGAGATCCTACCAACGATTTCAATGATCCAAACAATCCTACTTTACCTGATTATCTAAATCCTGATATAAAGTAATTATCAAAAATAATTTTATTAATTAAAAAAGCTCTTGATACCAAGAGCTTTTTTTGTTGTTAAACTTTATTATAATTTTTATTTTTTAATCTTATTTAATTTATAAGAAATACCAAAAATAATTTGATTAACTCTTTTGTCAAAACTAAAATTATTATTAATTGAATTATCTAGAAATACAGTTTCTGTTTTAGACAAAGCTCTTTCCCATCTTACATCTAGACCTAAACGTCCTAATTCTATACCTCCGCCAAGTTGAATTCCAAGAGAAAAACTTTCAGTTGAAACCTCACTCAAATCATTTAACTCAAAATCTGAAGCTAAAATATATTGAAATGAAGGTCCGGCAAATACATTTCCAATACCTAAAATTTTCTTACCAATTAAAACTGGAACATCAATTTTTCTGAATTTAAAATCTGCCTCTCTTGGAGGTGCAAAAGGGCTATCATAATTTAAGCTATTTTTTAATTCTGTATAAACTATCTCTGGTCTTAAATAAAATCCTATAGCAGGAAGCTTAGCTCTAAACCAAATTCCTGTATGAAAACCTGTTTTTGTCTTTGCTCCATTTAATACATCATCAGAAGCATTCTCAAAAGAATCAGAATTATAATTAATTCCAGCTTTAACTCCATAATGAAGTTGTGCGTTTGAATGATGATTTATTCCTGTTAGTAGGAGGCAAACTAATACTATCTTTTTCATTTTATTTTCTTTTAAGGACTTTCATTACTGCATTAACGACAGCTTCATCGTTTATATTGTATTTTTCCATTAATTGAGAAGGTGTTGCAGATTCTCCAAAAGTATCATTAACTGCAACAAATTCCTGAGGAATTGGATTGTTTTCAGCTAAGCATCTTGCAACACTTTCACCTAAACCACCAAACTTATTGTGTTCTTCAGCTGTAACTATACAACCAGTTTTAGAAATAGATTTTAATATCGATTCTTCATCTAAAGGTTTTATTGTATGAATATTAATGACTTCTACACTAATTCCCTTAGATTCTAATTTTTCAGCAGCTTGTAAAGATTCCCAAACTAAATGACCTGTAGCAACTATAGTTACATCAGTACCTTCGTTTAGCAAGACTGCTTTACCAATTTCAAAAGGCTGATCTGTTGGCATAAATACAGGTACTTTAGGACGACCAAATCTAAGATATACAGGACCTTTATGATCTGCAATGGCTATTGTTGCTGCTTTAGTTTGGTTATAGTCACAAGTATTTATAACTGTCATTCCAGGCAACATTTTCATTAGTCCAATATCTTCTAATATTTGGTGTGTAGCTCCGTCTTCACCTAAAGTTAATCCGGCATGTGATGCACATATTTTCACATTCTTGTCTGAGTAGGCAATAGATTGTCTAATCTGATCATATACTCGTCCAGTAGAAAAATTTGCAAAGGTTCCAGTAAATGGGATTTTACCACCAATGGTTAAGCCAGCAGCTATACCCATCATATTTGCTTCAGCTATACCTACCTGAAAAAAACGATCTGGATGATTTTCTTTAAATTCATTCATTTTTAATGAACCAATTAAATCTGCACATAGAGCAACTACATTAGGGTTTGTTTTTCCTAATTCTGTTAAACCATCACCAAAACCAGATCTGGTGTCTTTCATTTCAGTATATGTATATTTTTTCATCTTTATATAGTGTTGTTATTTATGGTAAAAATAAGTTATTAATTAAACCTTATTGAGCAATTTTTAGCAATTCTTTATACAATTTATGAACAGGTAAACCCATTACATTAAAATAGCTGCCAGTTATTTTCTTTACACCAATTAATCCGATCCAATCTTGTATGCCATAACTGCCAGCTTTATCATAAGGATTAAATTTTTCTAAATAATAATTAATTTCCTCATCTGTGAATTTTTCAAATTCAACAATCGTTACATCATTAAATATTTTTTGAAAAAAACAACTTTTTATGCTAATGGATGTATAAACATAATGCTGTTTTCCTGACATTTTTTTGAGCATTAAAAATGCATCTTTTTTATTTTTTGGTTTTCCAAGGGCAGTCTCATTAAACCAAACGATGGTATCAGATGTAATTAATAAATCATTAGACTTTAAGCTGGTATAGGGCTTAGATTTTAAATCTGCTAAATAATCTGTTATTTCCTCAGCTTTTAAATGTTTTGGATAGACTTCTTCAACTTCTTTAATATCAATAGTAAAAGGTATGTCTAGTTCCTTTAAAAAGCGTTGTCTTCTTGGAGAACCGGAAGCTAAAATGATATTGAATTTAGATAATTTATTTCTTAACATTAGTTAAACTTAAAAATAGTCATTGATAAAACGCCCACTAACATAATAATTTTCATAAGAGAACTTAAAAGTTGGTATGGATTATTTTTAAAAGGCACTCTTAATTTGTATATGAGGTATGCTACTAAAAGAGAAAGAGTAATTGAAAAAATTAATACAAGATAATAATCATTCTTAAAAGAATCAATTAAAACCAATAGCAAGAGTAATTGTAATAAGAATGACAAAAAAACCACAAAATTTACAGTTCTTTTATTCCCTATCATAATTGGAAGTGTTTTTAATTTAAACTTGTTATCACCTTTAATATCTTGAAGATCTTTGATAATTTCTCTTATAAGTGTTGTTAAAAAAGCGAATAATAAATAAAAGAATATAATGATTGATAAAAATAAATTATCAAAAATATCTTTAATAGAAATCATACTATGATCAAATTCGTACACCAAAAATATTGGTAAAGAAACTAATAACGCAACTATAATATTTCCAATTAATGGAAGTTTTTTTAAAATTTTTGTGTAGATAAATAATAAAATTACTGTAACAATAAAAAATCCAGATAAATGATTAAGATTTTTGTTTATAGAAAGATAAAACCCAAGTATTAAACCAGTAATGGAAGTTAAAAAATAGAGAAATAATCCACTTTTTATAGAAATGATCGTAGATATGTAGACTTTATCGGGTTTATTTATTTTATCAGACTCTATATCATAAATATCATTAATTAGATATCCACCCATCGTTATTAACAGTATACTTGTAGTAAGGATTATAAAATCAATATCAGAAAGTAAGGGAGTTGAAATAAAAGATTCAATCAAGAAATATTTCGTTAAAAACATGGATAAGAAAACCATGAGTAAATTCTTATAACGAATTAAATGTAAAAAAGAAATCATGTATTAAAAGTCTTTTTTTATTCTAGCCAGATCTCTCTTATTATCTCTGTCTTTTATACTTTCTCTTTTGTCATGAATTTTCTTTCCTTTGGCTAAGGCTATCTCTAGTTTAGCCCAGCCATTATCATTGATAAATAACTTTAGAGGAACTATAGTATTTCCCTTTGTGTCAATTTCTTTTTTTAAACTTTTTAATTCTCTTTTATTAAGAAGTAATCTTCTTTCACTTGTTGGCTTGTGATTATAATGATGGCCATACATGTATTCTTCGATGAACATATTAATAACAAATAATTCTCCACGATCATTAAATTCACAAAAACTTTCAGTAATTCTAGCTTTACTAAGTCTTATCGATTTAATTTCAGTTCCAGTTAATTGAATTCCAGCAACAAATTTGTCAAGAATTTCAAATTCAAAACGAGCTTTTTTATTTTGTATGTTGATGTTTTTTTGCATGTGTTTGCAAATATACTTGATTTAAATATGAAGATTAACTTTTTTATTAACACATCAAATAAGTAACTCAATCATTAAAAAATGTAATTTTGTAAATATTTTTTTTCAATTAGTTTTTTAAAAATATAATATGAAACAAATTATTTTTTTTTCTATTACTTGTTTAATAATAGTGTCTTGTAAATTGAATAATTCAAAATTTGACGCACAAAAGATTATAGACAAATCAATAATTGCCTCTGGGTCAAATAAAATTTCTAGTTCTACATTAGAGTTTGATTTCAGGAAATATAACTATAAAGCTATCCGAAATAATGGAATGTTTTCTCTAGAAAGAAATTTTTATAAAGATTCTGCATTTTATAGAGATGTTTTATCAAACAATGGGTTTCAAAGGTTTATAAATAATAATAAAGTTACAACTTCACAGATTAATTCAAAGAATTTTAGTGAGTCTATAAATTCAGTTCATTATTTTTCTATACTTCCTTATGGTTTAAATGATAAAGCGGTTAAAAAAGATTTTTTAGGTATTGTTGATATAAAGGGAAAAAATTATTTTAAAATTAAAGTTTCTTTCACAAAAGAAGGAGGAGGAGTAGATTATGATGATGTGTTTATCTATTGGATTCATAAAGAGGATTATTTACTAGATTATTTAGCATATTCCTATAAAAGCAATGGTGGTGGAATTCGCTTTAGAGATATAAAAAATAGTAAAATAGTAAAAGGCGTAAGATTTTTAAATTATAATAATTACAAACCTATACGTTCAATTAAACTTGAAAATATTGATACTGAATATCTAAATAACCAATTAAAAAAAATATCTGAAATAGAAATTGAAAATATATATTTGTCAATTAATAATTAACTTCAAGTAAGATGAAAAAAATAATTATTTGTATACTATTAATTTTTTCAAATTTAACGTTACTTTGTCAAGTAAATACTCTGGGAACCATATCTTTAACCGAGGAAGCTTATGATGGATATACCTTGTTTTCTTCTCATAAAAATACTTTTTTAATTAATAATTGTGGTCAAGTAATCAATCAATGGTCTAGTGACTATTTACCTGGTCATTCTGTTTATATTTTGCCCAACGGAAATTTAATTAGAGCAGGGAGAAAAGATACTAGTACTATTACTTTTGGTGGAGTAGGAGGTATTGTTGAAATGTTTGACTGGGATGGGAATTTAGTATGGGAATTTATCTATAGTAATGATGAACACAGATTACATCATGATATTTACCCAATGCCTAATGGCAATATATTGGTACTAGCTGCAACAGTAATGTCTAATGAAGAAACTCTCCAAGCAGGAAGAAATCCAAACCTAGTTAGTGGAGCGGGAATTCTTTACAATGAACAAATATTGGAAATAAAACCTATAGGAACAAACGATTACAGTATTGAATGGGAGTGGAATTTTAAAGATCACTTAATTCAAGATTACGATGATACAAAAAACAATTATGGAGTTATAGACGAGCATCCAGAAAAATTAGATATTAATTTTTTAAACGATAGAATTCCAGCAGAAAATTGGTTGCATGTAAATTCTATTCAATATGATGAAACTCTTGATCAAATAGTTATTAGTTCTAGAAATCTAAGTGAATTATATATTATAGATCATTCTACAACTGCAGAGGAGGCAACTGGAGAGTCAGGAGGAACGTATGGTAAAGGTGGTGACTTTTTATACAGATGGGGTAATTCTGCAGCATATGGTCAAGGAAATGAAGATGATAGAACCTTATTTGGACAGCATTTTCCTCATATTATAAAACCCGGGTTAAAGGATGAAGGAAAGATCATTCTATTTAATAATGGTACCGATAGGGAACCTGTGTTTTCTGAGGTTATGATAATTTCTGCACCAACTACATCTCCAGGTATATATTCATATGATCCAGACTCCTCGTATGGTCCTCAGGCGGCAGAATTTACATATTCATCGAATGAAGATAATGATTTTACTTCTGGAATATTAAGTGGCGCTATTAGATTACCTAATGAAAATCTTTTGATTTGTGATGGTAATTCCGGTAGATTATTTGAAATTAACTCTACAAATGATATTGTTTGGAATTATATAATTCCAATGAATAATACAACTGGTGAAATTTCATCTCAAGGAGATGTCTTAGAGTCTGGAAATTCTACTTTTAGGGGAATAAAATATTCAACAGATTATGAGGGCTTTACAGGTAAAGATGTTACACCTGGTGATCCAATTGAATCAAATTTTAATTTGAATACTTGTTTGTCATTATCCACTGATAACTTATTGAATGATAAGATCATAATTTATCCAAACCCAGTTGAAGATTTAATACATATTAATACTGGTTTAACTATTTTAGAAGTAGAAATTTATGATGTTCTTGGAAAGAGAT
This sequence comes from uncultured Flavobacterium sp., assembly GCA_964021805.1. Classification (GTDB taxonomy): domain Bacteria; phylum Bacteroidota; class Bacteroidia; order Flavobacteriales; family Flavobacteriaceae; genus Polaribacter. Next base: position 50,328 of record CAXHZP010000003.1, on the reverse strand, counting down.
TAAATTTCATAAAACTCAACAACAGAAAGATTGATATGACTAATGCTAATAAGGGTATTTATGTATTAAAGATAAAAACAGAGATTGGAATAATTACTAAGAAAATTATCCTTTACTAATTTATTTTCAAAAGAACAGAACTTGCTTTTTTATCAGTAAGAGTTACAATATATAAATTCGAATTATTATCGTCTTTAATTTCTTGGTATTTATCAAAACCTATTACTTTATTCGCAAAAACATTTGTGGTATTACTGTGTCCAACTACTAAAATAGTTTTGCCTTTTGTTTGATTTTGAAAAGCTTTTGAATACATATCTCTTGGATTATATATTAAAATCGGCAAGTTTTTGCTATCTGCTGTTGGCTTAGCTGTTAACTTGGTTCTAGTGTAATCTGTAGAATATATGGCATCAAAAGAAATATTAGAGAAAACCTCTTTCCATGCTTCTGCTCTTTTAAATCCCTTTAAATTTAAATTAGGATTTCTGTCAGTTTTATCTACTCTTAATTTTTCTGCGTGCCTAATAAAATAATAGGTGGTCACCTCTTGAGCATTTGAAAGTAAAGAAGTGAAAATGAATATATAAATTAGAAGTATTTTTTTCATGAATTTTTAATATTAACCATAACGAATATAACCAAAAAATAAATTTTATACAGCTATATTTCTTAATTCATTTTTGAATCATCTAATATATTTAATTGATTTCTAAAAACTAATCTATCATCAAAACAATCTAATAATATAATACTATCAGCATTTATTTTTCCTGCTAACATTTCTTTCGATAACTGATTTAAAACTTCTTTTTGGATAACTCTTTTTACTGGTCTTGCTCCATATTCAGGTTGATATCCTTTTAAAGTTAAATAATCTATTGCTTCTGTTGTAGCATCTAATGTAATTTCTTGATTCAATAACATTTTTTTTACATTTTCTATTTGAAGACTTACTACAGATTTAATAGTGTCTTTAGATAATGGCGTAAACAATATAATATCATCAATTCTGTTTATAAATTCAGGACGCATAGTTTGTTTTAGTAATCCTATTACCTCTTGTTTTGTCAATTCCATTGTAGAATCGATAGATTCTTTTATATTTTCAAATTTTTCCTGAATGAGGTGGCTTCCCATATTAGAGGTCATTATAATAATCGTGTTTTTAAAATTTGCAACTCGTCCTTTATTGTCTGTCAATCGTCCTTCATCTAAAACTTGCAATAAAGTATTAAATGTATCTGGATGAGCTTTTTCAATTTCATCAAGAAGAACTACCGAGAAAGGGCGACGTCTAACAGCTTCAGTTAATTGCCCTCCTTCATCATAACCAACATAACCTGGAGGTGCACCCACCAGCCTGCTTACAGAATGTCGTTCTTGATATTCACTCATGTCAATTCGTGTCATAGCATTTTCATCGTCAAATAAATATTCTGCAAGAGCCTTGGCTAACTCAGTTTTACCAACACCTGTAGTTCCTAAAAATAAAAAAGAACCAATTGGTTTGTTAGGATTTTGCAAACCTGCTTTAGAGCGTCTGACAGCATCTGAAACAGCCTGAATAGCTTCTTCTTGTCCTACGACTCGTTTGTGAAGTTCAACCTCTAAATGAAGTAATTTTTCACGATCAGATTGAATCATTTTTGTAATAGGTATTCCAGTCCATTTAGCTACAACTTCAGCAATATCCTCATAATCTACCTCTTCTTTTATTAGTGGAGTACCTTTTTGATTTGTAAAAATGCTTTGTTGTTCTTCTAGTTTTAATTGTACTTCTTTTATTTTACCATAACGCAGTTCAGCCACTTTTCCATAATCACCATTTCTTTCTGCTTGTTCTGCTTCTAGTTTAAATGATTCTAATTCAGTTTTTAAATTTTGAATTGAATCAACTACTGACTTTTCTGATTGCCACTTAGCATTGATTTCGTTACGTTTGTCTTTAAACTCCGCAATATCTGAATTTAAAGACTTTAATTTATCTTTATCATTTTCTCTTTTGATAGCTTCAATTTCAATTTCTAACTGCATTATTTTCCGATCTAACACATCTAACTCCTCAGGTTTAGAATTAATTTCCATCCTAAGTTTTGAAGCAGCTTCATCCATTAAATCAATGGCTTTATCTGGTAAAAATCGGTTTGTAATGTAACGTTGAGATAATTTTACTGCACCGATGATAGCCTCGTCTTTAATTCGCACTTTATGATGTGTTTCATACTTTTCTTTAATACCTCGTAAAATCGAAATAGCATTTTCAGTATCAGGTTCATCAACCATTACTTTTTGAAAACGTCTCTCAAGCGCTTTATCTTTTTCAAAATATTTTTGATATTCGTCTAGAGTAGTAGCTCCAATAGCTCTTAGCTCTCCTCTTGCCAATGCTGGCTTTAATATATTAGCAGCATCTAGAGCTCCTTGTCCTGCACCTGCACCAATTAATGTATGAATTTCATCAATAAATAATACTATATCACCATTAGATGTAGTAACTTCTTTTATAACAGCTTTTAATCGCTCTTCAAACTCTCCTTTAAATTTAGCGCCAGCTATTAATGCTCCCATATCTAGGGAGTAAATTTTTTTTTCTTTTAAATTCTCAGGTACATCACCTCTAATAATTCTATGAGCTAATCCTTCTGCTATAGCAGTTTTTCCTGTACCAGGTTCTCCTACTAATATAGGGTTGTTTTTAGTTCTTCTAGACAGAATTTGAAGCAATCTTCTAATCTCTTCGTTTCTACCAATAACTGGATCTAATTTACCATCAAAGGCCATTTGATTTAAATTATTAGCATATTTGCTAAGAGAATTATATGTTTCTTCTGCATTTTGAGAAGTAACTCTATTTCCTTTTCTTAACTCATTAATAGCAGCTTTTAAATCTTTTTGAGTCATACCCTGATCCTTTAAAACCTGAGCAATCTTACTTTTTGATTTAAATATTGCCATAACTATGTGTTCAACAGAAACAAATTCATCAGACATTTTTTTCGCAATAATTGAAGCTTCATTTAATGTTTTTATTGTTTCTCTTGTTAATGATAATTCAGCTCCTGATACTTTTACAAAACTTTCTAATTCTTTATCTAATATTTTTTTTACAAGGTCTTCGTTAATATTTGTTTTTTTTAAAAGAAAAGGGATTACATTTTCATCAATAAGTATAATAGCTTTAAATATGTGTTCATTTTCTATTTGACTATGACTAAATTCTTGAGCTAAAGACTGTGATTTCTGAATTATTTCCTGTGATTTTATGGTGTAATTGTTAAAATTCATGTGTTTTTTTTTTAAATATTTTCAAAAAGTATTCCATTCTTAAGATTAGAAATACAACAGTCAAAATGTCTTAAATTACCGATTATAACTGACTTTTTGACGTTCTTCAAGAGACTGTTTTTAGTTTGAAAATGATGAGGAAATAAAAAAACATTGATTTATCTAACATAGTTCAAAACTCCATAAAAAATAGTTAAATTTGTAACCTTTATTTTACCCCATCAATTACAAAAAGGATGTGATTATTATAAAAAATACAATTCAATGGGACTATTTAATTCATTCTTTACAAAATCACAACAGCATCCAGTCAAAGGGAATGTTAATTGGATACATCTAACAAATGTAGATCAGATCAAACAAATAAGAAGCCTATCTAAATCAGAAACTGTTTTTATATTTAAGCACTCAACTCGTTGTGGTATAAGCAAAATGGTTATTAAAAGGTTTGAAAATATGTTTGACGAATCAATGAATACCATTAAAGTTTATTATTTAGATTTACTTAAATACCGAGATGTTTCCAATGAAGTTGGACTAGCTTTTAAAGTTATACACCAATCACCTCAATTATTAATAATTAAAAACGAAGTTTCTGTATTTAACACATCTCATCAAGATATCACAAGTATAAAACTTCAAGATTACCTTTAATGTACATTTTAAATTTCATATAAATTTTGTCACAGATAAATACCATAAAAGTAACCACTGGAAAAGAACTTTATAATTATCAAAAAATAGCTATTGAAGAAATATTTCAAAAGTTTGATAATGCTGTAGATGATTATCATTTATTGTATCAACTTCCAACTGGTGGTGGAAAAACAGTTATATTTTCTGAAATTGTTAGACGTTATATTTCTAAATTCAATAAGAAAGTTTTAGTGTTAACACATCGTATCGAATTAAGTAAACAAACTTCAAACATGTTAAATGAGTTTGGAGTTCCAAATAAAGTCATCAACAGTACTGCAAAATTAGATGATCAAGACAACTATGATTGTTTTGTTGCTATGGTAGAAACGTTAAAAAATAGATTGAATGATGACAAATTGGATATATCAGATATAGGGCTTGTAATTGTTGACGAGGCACACTACAATTCATTTACTAAAATTTTTAAATTTTTTGATGATTCTTTTATTTTAGGTGTTACAGCTACTCCTTTAAGTTCAAATATTAAATTACCCATGTATGAAAATTATCAGGAATTATATGTGGGGGAAACTATAGAGGATTTAATTGAGAACCGTTATTTAGCAAGAGCAAATATGTTTTCTTATAATGTTGGCTTAACTTCCTTAGAAGTAGGTGCTAACGGAGATTATACTGTAAAATCATCTGAAGATTTGTATACTAACGTAGATATGCTGTCTAAGTTAGTTGGAGCTTACGAGGAAACCTCCAAAGGCAAAAAAACCTTAATTTTTAATAACGGAATTCAAACATCCATTCAAGTTTTCCATGCATTTAAAAAAGCTGGATATCCAATTGCACATCTAGACAATACAAATACAAAAAAAGAAAGAGATTTTATTCTTAAATGGTTCAAAAAAACTCCTAATGCAATCATTACCTCTGTAAGTATCTTAACCACTGGTTTTGATGAACCTACCATAGAATCTATTATTTTAAATAGAGCTACAAAATCGTTGACTCTATATTATCAAATGATAGGTCGTGGTTCAAGAATTTTAAACAATAAGTCCACATTCAATGTGGTAGATTTAGGTAATAATTTTCACAGATTTGGACCTTGGGGAGCAGATTTAGACTGGCAGAGAATGTTTAAAGCTCCAGACTACTATTTGGATGCTATTTTATCTGACGAAGAAATTGAAGGAGCTTTTCGATTTGAACTTCCTCCAGAAATTAAGAATGAATTTTCAAAATCTAATGAACTTTATTTTGATATTAAAAAAGAATATTTATCTACAATAAGATCTGGAGAGTCATCAAAAAAGGTATTAGAAAGATCTATCATTCATCATGCTAAAATATGCATTGAGAATAGTGAAGATGTTTATGATGCTTTAGCATTAGCAAAAATGCTTGGTGAAGAAATAGATGATAGGATTAATAGGTATTCTAAATGCATATCAAAAAGTACTCATAATTTTATTACTTGGTTAAAGGATGACTATCGAAAAAAGCTAAACTCTTACCTTAGAGCTAATTTTGATGAAGATTTTGAGAAAATCCATGGATATCCTCCAATAGATGAATAAACACTCTTAAAAAAGTTTTATAGAACCTTTTTAAGAATGTTTGTGTTCTATTTAGATGGTAAAATTTGACCTATACATTCACCAAAACCAATTCTAGTTGTATTGTTTTTGCAATGTGCCCTCATTATCACGGTATCATAATCATTTATAAATTTTCTCTCAGAGCCATCTAAAAGTTGTATCGGATTTTGTCCTTTCCATGTTAATTCTAACATAGAACCAAAACTATCTTTAGAAGGACCAGAAATTGTTCCACTACCCATCATGTCACCCGCATTTACAGGACATCCATTAACTGTATGGTGAGCTAATTGCTGTGCCATTGTCCAATACATATATTTGAAGTTAGAATTTGTAACTATCGTTTCTTTTTGTCCCTCTGGTTGAATAGCTGCTTGCAAATGAATGTCAAAACTTCCGTTTTTATTGTTCTGAAGGTAAGGTAGGGGTTTAATATCTTGTTTTGGGTTTTCAACTCTAAACGGTTCTAATGCATCTAGAGTTACAATCCAGGGAGATATGGTAGAAGCAAAACTCTTACCTAGAAAAGGACCTAACGGAACATATTCCCAGGCTTGAATATCTCTAGCAGACCAATCATTAAATTGTACCAAACCGAAAATGTATTCCTCAGCTTCTTCAATAGGAATTCTTTCTCCTAAATTATTGGAGGCAGTTGTGATGAATGCCATTTCTAATTCAAAATCTAATAATTTAGATGGTCCAAAACCAGGAGTATTTGTTCCTTCTTTTGGTCTTGTTTGTCCATAAGGTCTTCTAATCTTTGTTCCCGATGGTATAATTGAGGAACTTCTTCCGTGATATCCTATAGGTATATGAAGCCAATTAGGTAGCAATGCGTTTTCTGGATCTCTAAACAAGCTTCCTACATTGGTAGCATGTTCTTTACTGGCATAAAAATCTGTATAATCACCTACACTAACTGGTAATAACATTTCTACCTCATCCATTCTGAATATTATTTTTTCTTTGTGGGAGGCATTGTCTCGTAATGATCCATTAGTAACATCAAAAACATCAGCAATCCGATTTCTGACTAGTCGCCATGTTTTTCTACCATCTGCTATGAAATCATTTAAATTATCTTGTAAAAAAATATCATCAGTTAAAGGAATTCCTTCAAAATATCCTAGTTGATGAAATGCTCCTAAATCAATGGCAAAATCTCCAATTCTACTTCCAATAGTAATAATATCGTCTTTAGTGATGAAAACTCCAAATGGTATATTTTGAATAGGAAAATCAGAGTTTTCTAAAACTTTTAACCAAGATTTTCTTTTTGGGTTATTAGCGGTTATTTTCATTAAAAATTGTTAATAAAGTTTGTTCAAATATAGTGGAAAGATATCATCTTAAAAACGTTTTTTAAGTACATTTGAATTTCTTTAATTAAATTTTAACAATGCAAAGAGATACAGAAATTTTTGAATTAATAGATGCTGAAAAAAATAGACAATTAAACGGTTTAGAATTAATAGCTTCAGAGAATTTTGTTAGTGATCAAGTAATGGAAGCTGCAGGTTCTATTTTAACAAATAAATATGCAGAAGGATACCCTAATAAAAGATATTATGGTGGATGTCAAATTGTTGATAAAGTAGAGCAGTTAGCTATAGACAGAGCAAAAGAATTATATGGTGCTGAATATGCAAACGTTCAACCTCATTCGGGTTCACAGGCTAATACAGCTGTTTTTCATGCTTGTTTAAAGCCTGGAGATAGAATTTTAGGCTTTGACTTGTCTCACGGTGGACATCTTACCCACGGATCTCCCGTTAATTTTTCAGGGAAACTTTATGAACCTCATTTTTATGGTGTTGAAAAAGAAACTGGTGTTTTAAATTATGATACCATCCAAGAAATTGCACTTAAGGTTCAGCCAAAACTAATTATAGCTGGTGCATCAGCTTATTCTAGAGATATTGATTTTAAACGTTTTAGAAAAATTGCAGATAGTGTAAATGCATTATTATTAGCAGACATTTCTCATCCATCTGGAATGATTGCAAAGGGAATATTAAATGATCCTTTACCTCATTGTCATGTTGTAACAACAACTACCCACAAGACCCTACGTGGTCCTAGAGGAGGATTAATTTTAATGGGGAAAGATTTTGATAATCCTTTTGGATTAAAGTTAAAGAATGGAAAATTAAAGAAAATGTCTGCTCTTCTTAATGGTGGTGTTTTTCCTGGAAATCAGGGTGGACCACTAGAACATATAATAGCTGCAAAAGCAATTGCTTTCTCTGAAGCTTTGTCTGATGAATTTTTACATTACCAAATCCAGGTAAAGAAAAACGCAGCTGCAATGGCTAAATCTTTTGTTGCTAAAGGATATGATTTAATTTCAGGAGGCACAGATAACCATGTGATGCTTATAGATCTTAGAAATAAGAATATCACAGGAAAAGATGCTGAAACTGCATTAGAAAAAGCTGAAATTACTGTTAATAAAAACATGGTGCCTTTTGATGACAAGTCTCCGTTTGTAACTTCTGGTATCAGAATAGGAACTCCTGCTGTAACGACTAGAGGACTTAAAGAAGATGATATGAATACTATAGTTGAATTAATTGATGCTGTTATTAATGATTATGAAAATGAAGAAACACTAGCAACTATTGCAAATAAAGTTCATAAATTTATGAGCCACAGACCTTTATTTGTCTCATAACAATATTTCAATTTAAGTAATCATGACTTCTAGAGTTTTCATTATCTTTTTAATATTCTCAAATTTATCATATGCTCAATTAGCATTTGATGACGTAGCTTCCCAAATAGGTGTTGATTACAGCTATGGTGATTCTGAGTATGGAGGTGGAGTTTCTTTTGCGGATTTTGATAACGATGGCTGGGATGATATAACATATGCCTCAGAAAATGGAGTTGATCTTTATTTTTTTAAAAACACTAATGGTGTTTATAACTTAGTTACTTTTAATGGAATTTCAAATACTAGTAAAGCTAAACAAGTAATTTGGGTAGATTATGATAATGATGGAGACAAAGATTTTTTTGTAACCGCTATTGAGGGTAAGAATGCATTTTATTCTAATGATGGAGAAATGAATTTTACTGATATATCATCTACAATTGGAATATTTCAAACAGATTTGTTTACCTATGGAGCCTCATTTGGTGATATTGATAATGATGGTGATTTAGATCTCTTTATATCTAATAGATCCCCTGAAGATCATAACTATTTATACAGAAATGACTCAGGAATATATGTTGATATTACTAGTACATCAGGAATATCATTGGAAGGTCAATTGTCTTTTTGCTCTATTTTTTTTGATTATGATAAAGATGGTTTGCAAGACATATATGTTTCAAATGATAAAGAAGAAAACATCAATAGATTATATAAAAATTTAGGAGATGGTGTTTTCCAAGATGTTTCAGACTCTAGTAACGCTGGTGTAGATGTTAGTGCAATGTCTACTACATTAGGAGATTTTAATAACGACGGTTGGTTTGATATATATATAACGAACACTCCATTCAGTCAAGTTTCATCAATTCAAGGAAACGTATTATTAAAAAATAATGGTGACGGTACTTTTACAAATGTAGCAACTGAAACCGGAACATCATTTGATAGTGTAGGGTGGGGGGCTGTATTTTTAGATGCCGATAACGATGGTTTACTAGATATCTATGTAAGTAGTAGCGAAAATGGAAATGGTTCATTGATATCATCTGCATTTTATCATCAGCAAACTGATGAAACTTTTATCATACCACAAGATATTGGATTCAATATAGATTTAAGAGAAAGTTATTCTAATGCAATCGGAGACATTAACAATGATGGAAAACCAGAAATTGTTGTGGGTAATGATACAGAAAATAATTTCTTATGGCAAAACAATACTTCTAATGAAAATAATTGGTTAAAAGTAAAATTAGAGGGGGTTGTTTCTAATAAAGATGGAATTGGTAATACCATAGAAATTAATATAGATGGTGAATCTCAATACAGATATACGTTAGCTGGTGAGGGATATTTGTCACAAAATTCATTTTATGAGTTTTTTGGAACAGGTTTGTCTAATATAGTTGATTACCTCAAGGTTACTTGGACAGCCACGGGAGTAACAGAAACCTTTAACAACATTGAAGCTAATCAGTCGGTAACTATTAAAGAGGGTATTGGTATTTTAAGTAATAACAACTATACAATTGAAGGTTTATTGAGTATTTATCCAAACCCAAGCAATGATGGTGTATTTAAATTATCTGTAAAAAACAATGAATCTCATACATTAAAAGTTTACGATCTTTCAGGAAGGCTAATGGTTAAAATTAAAAACATAAAAGATAACGATGAATTCAGCTTAAATCATTGTAAAAAAGGAATTTATATAGCCAACCTTTCTTCCAGTCAAAAAAACAGCATAATAAAATTAGTTCTGAACTAGTTTTCGGAAGCTCTATCTAATAAATTTTTGTTCATTATTTTACTAGTTTTTGCCCCTAATTCCTTAATTTTTTCAACTTTTTTAATAAGATTTCCCTTACCAGTAAGTTTTTTCATAGAAGTATCATAACTACCTTGAACTGTTTTTAATTGATTACCAACTTTAATTAAATCATCTGTTAGATTTACAAATTGATCGTATAATCTTCCAGCCTGATTTGCAATTTCTAATACATTTTTCTTTTGATTTTCCTGACGCCACATGGAAGACACGGTACTTAATGTAGCAAGTAGAGTTGAAGTAGAAACTAATACAACATTTTTATCTAAAGCCTCTAAATACAATTGATTGTTGTTACTTAGAGCCAATAAATAAGCAGGCTCAATTGGAACAAACATCAACACATAATCTGGAGTATTAATTTCATATAGTGATTCGTATTTTTTATCACTTAATTCTTTGATGTGTTTTCGAATACTTTCTATATGTTTTTTAAGATAATCTCCTTTTTGTTTTTCATCTTCCTCATTAAAATATGCTTCATAATTAGTTAATGAAACTTTTGAATCTACAATTAAATGACGATTGTCAGGTAAATTAATTATAAAATCTGGCTTTTTAAGCCTTCCTTCTTCATCTCTGTAGCCACCTTGGGTGGTAAAATGAATACCTTTTGCAAGGTTAGCTTTTTCTAAAAGAATTTCTAATTGTGTTTCTCCCCAATCTCCCTGAGTTTTGCTATCTCCTTTTAAGGCCTTAGTTAAATTAATAGCCTCTTTACTCATTTGAATATTTAAATCCTTTAAACTATTAAGTTGTTCTTTAAGAGCAGAATGCATTCCAATACTCTCTTTTTGTGACTCAGAAACCTTTTTTTCAAACCCTTCAATCTTTTCTTTTAAAGGATTTAGAATAGATGTTATGTTTAATTTATTCTGTTCGGTAAACTTAGAAGACTTTTCATCTAATATTTTGTTGGCGAGATTTTCAAATTCTTTTGTGAATTTTTCTTGAATCTTATCCAATTCTTGTTTGTTTTCAACTAATTTTAATTCAGAATTTTTTAATTCTGTATCCAAACGTGTTTTTGTGGCTATTAATGCTTCTTTTTCTAGTTGAGAATTCTTTAAATCTTCAGTAATTTCATGAAAACTATTACTTAAAATAGTATTTCTTTCTTCGAGTGTAGCTTGTTTCTTTTCAAACTTTAATTTAGTGAAGTTTCTTCCTAAAAAAAGACCAATAAAAATACTGGCAATTGTTATAATCAAGTAAATAAGTAATTCTATCATCATTAAAAAATAAGTTCTTAAATTTAAAACTTTTTAAATTGAAGATGCAAAAATTATCAAACTTTATATTTAAACGTATTCTAGGATGGAAATTAGTGGGTGACTTTCCAAAATATTTAAAGAAATATGTTGTAATAGCTGCCCCTCACACAAGTTGGAAAGATTTCCCAATTGCAATTTTAGCAAGGAATTCTTCTGGTGAAAAAGTAAATTTTATCGGTAAAAACACACTGTTTAAAGGTCCTTTTGGATTTATATTTCGTTCTTTAGGTGGTACACCGGTAGACAGAAGTAAGAGTAGTAATATGGTTGATGCTATTGTGCAAATTTTTGACAATAAAAAAGAGTTTAGACTAGGAATTTCACCAGAGGGTACAAGAAAAAAAGTGTCCAAATGGAAAACAGGTTTTTACTACATAGCAAAAGGAGCAAAAGTACCTATTGTAATGGCTACCCTAGATTTTGAAAACAAACAAATAAAATTTTCAGAACCCTACGAAACTACCGACAATAAAGAAAAAGACTTTAAACATTTTCACAACTTCTTTAAAGGTGTAAAAGGAAAACATTCGGAATTGTCTTAATTTTTGAATTTATAAGCTACCTTTTCAGAAATTCCAATTATAACCTCTGTTGCTTTCATCATAGATTCTACAGGCACATACTCATATCTTCCATGAAAGTTATGTCCTCCTGCGAAAATATTTGGGCATGGAAGTCCCATATAAGAAAGTTGTGATCCATCTGTTCCGCCTCTGATAGGTTTAATGAGCGGGGTAATTCCTATTTCCTTCATCACTTCTTCAGCTATATCTACAATATGCATAACAGGAATTACTTTTTCTTTCATGTTATAATATTGATCCTTTATATCTATTTCAATGGCATCATTACCCAACTCACTATTCATCTTAGCAACCAAATCAATCATAAATTGTTTTCTATTATTAAATAAATCTGTATCATGATCTCTTATGATGTAGTGTAAAACAGATTGTTCTACGTTGCCTTTTAGTTGATGCAAATGAAAAAAACCTTCATAGCCTTCTGTAGACTCAGGAACTTCCTTAGATGGAAGTCTATGAATAAAATCACCTGCTATGGTCATAGAATTTATCATTTTACCTTTGGCATAGCCAGGGTGAACAATTTTTCCATTAATAGTAATTTTTGCACTAGCCGCATTAAAGTTTTCATATTCTAACTCCCCAATTTGACTGCCATCCATGGTATATGCCCAATCTGCTCCAAACTTTTTAACATCAAATTTATGAGCTCCTTTTCCAACTTCTTCATCAGGTGTAAAACAAATTCTAATTTTACCATGTTTTATTTCGGGATGATTGATTAAATATTCCATAGCAGAAACTATCTCTGTAATCCCAGCCTTATCATCTGCACCCAGTAGGGTAGTACCGTCGGTTGTAATGATAGTTTGTCCTTTATATTGAAGTAAATCATCAAAATAAGAAGGACTTAACACTATGTTTTCATTTTCATTTAGAACTATATCCTTACCATCGTATTCATGATGAATTTTTGGTTTTACATTTGAACCTGTATAATCTGGAGTAGTGTCTATATGAGAAACAAAACCAATAGTAGGAACATCATAGTCTAAATTACTGGGCAAAGTGGCCATAACATAGCAGTTTTTATCTAAAGTTACATTACTCATTCCTATGTCTTTTAGTTCTTTAACTAAAAGATTTGCTAAGTCCCATTGATTATCTGAACTAGGAAAGTTAGGGTTATTTGGGTCTGATTCTGTGTCTATAGTTACGTAACTTATAAATCTTTTAATTATATGCTCTTTATTCATAGCCTTTAAAATATTGTTTTTTCTAATAAATTAATTCCCCTACAAATTCTTTTCCTTCTTAAGGAATCTCCATAAACTTCTATTGTAGAGTGAATATAATTCTTTTCATTCAATTTTATGAATAGATTTAGCACACTATACTTAAACTTATTTTTGAATCCTTTCGCTTCTGAATAAAAAGTTGGTTTATCTCTAAAAAGTATCTGGTTAGAGTTTATTTCAGTTAATTGCTGTTGTTTTAAATTGGAATTAAATTTTTTAATAAAATTAGAGTCAAATACTAATTCACTAGATATATGTGTGATATCCAATAACATGGTTTCTTTTAATTGTTTTGTTGTATCTGCTGTGTATATAGAGGATTGATTTTTATCATAATACAAATTGGTTTTCCAACTATCTGGATAATAAACAGAAAAAAGTTTTTTCACATCCTCAATTCTTTCCAAGTTTTGAAAAACTGCTACTTCACAATTAAATTCATTAATAAATTGAGTTTTTTCTGAACAAGAGCTAAGTGCAATTATGATTATAAGAAAAATTTTACATTTCATTTTACGGGAGAATTAACTTACCAATTTTATTATTACCTGATAACCAAGCAATATTACTATTAACAAACTGAATGGTGTAATATGCTTCTTTACTAACCTCTTTCCAACTAATACCTCCATTATTAGAGTAGGAGACTCCTGTTTTGCCAACAGCAAAAACTTCTTTACCATTGGTGTCGGGTACATATTGAACACAACTTTTATAGTTGGGACTTTCTCCGTCTGCTACCAAAGTCCAAGATTTTCCTCCATCTGATGTAATTGCTTTATTTTTGAAATTCTCATTGGGTTTTGAATAGTCTCCTCCAATTACAATTCCGTTATTTTCGTCAGCAAAATCAACAGAGTAAATACCTTGTGAACTAATACCTTGAATAATAGGAGTTTCATAAACATTCCAAGTAACTCCTAAATCAATAGATTTAAAAATTCTAGATTTTACTCCACCACTTACAATCCAAACAGTATTTCCTAAAGTTTTAATGTTAGTATTGCTTGCAGCAAAGGCAGCTTCTCCTTCAACTACTTTTGGAATTTGTTGGCAAGAAACTTTTTTCCATGTATTACCTCCATCATTTGTTAATAGTATAGATAAACAATTTCCATCTGTTGGGTCTCCAACAGCAACGCCATTTATTTCATCAAAAAACTTCATTGAATCATAAAAAACGTTTGGATGGTTTTCTTTGTATACAATAAATGAATCAGAAAAATTATATTGATAAAGCAAAGCAGGGTTAGAGATAGATAGTGCGTACAAAACATTTGTCTTATCATTAAACGAAATGCTTCTAAAATTAGGGTAAATAGAATCTTGATATTTAAATTGTTTTGTTTCCCAAGATTTTCCACCATTATTTGTAAATCCAACATCTCCTTTAGATCCGGCATAATACATGGTTAAAGAATCAATAGCCACGATAGAACGAATACTGTTGCTATCAATTTTAAATTCTTTAATTGAGACAGTATCAATTTCTCTTGGTTGATATTCTTTAGTACAAGAAGTAAAAAAAACAAATAAAAAAACTCCTGCAAATAATGATTTCATTTTGGTATTTTTATAAAACGAAAATACATAAATCATTTGTTGAATAATGAAGAAAGCGTTAGTAATTTCTGGAGGAGGAAGTAAAGGGGCATTTGCAGGAGGTGTTGCAGAATATTTATTAAAAGAGAAGAAAAATACTTATGATATTTTTTTAGGTACATCTACTGGTAGTTTAATGGTTTCACATTTAGCTTTAGGTGAAATTGATACACTAAAAAAAATATATACAGAGGTAAATCAACGTAGTATTTTTAATGTAAATCCATTTAGAATTACCAATAAAAATGGAGTAACTATTGTAAATATTCGTCATTCTGCCACCCTATTTAATTTTATCAGAGGGAGTAAAACATTTGGTGAGAGTAAGAATTTAAGAAAACTAATTTCAAAAAAAATCACCAAAGAAATTTATGATGCTATTTTAAAAGAAAAAAAAGAAGTTGTAGTTACCATCTCTAATTTTACAGCTAACAGGATAGAATATAAATCGATTAAAGAAAATACTTATGAAAATTTTTGTGATTGGATTTGGGGATCTTGTAATTACATTCCGTTCATGAGTTTGTTAGAAAAAAACGGTCATCAATACGGTGATGGTGGATTTGGTTGTTTAATTCCTATAAGAGAGGCAATTGAAAGAGGAGCTAAAGAAGTAGATGCTATTATTTTAGAAACTGAAGTCACCCAAATCAATAGAATGCCTATCAAAAATCCTTTTTCATTATTGTTTACCGTACAAGAATTTATGATGGAACATGTAGAAAAACATAATATAACAATTGGGAAAATGTCTGCTAAACAAAACAACGTTAAGTTAAACTTGTATTATACGCCTACAGTGTTAACAACAAACTCTTTAGTGTTTGAATCAAACAAAATGACTAAATGGTGGGATTCTGGTTTTGCTTATGCTCAAAAAAGAAACCAAGAAAATAACAGTGAGTTTAGACCAGAGTTTTAAGACTACTATATTTATTGAACCTTTTTATTTAAATTTTTATTTTTTAATTCAATAAACATGTTGTTTCCAGAAGGATAATTTTCTTTTGAATTACTAATTTGCTTCAGTTCTGAAAAATCATTTGATTTAGGGTACAAAGATCTACTTCCAGTAGCTATTAATACAATAGTTCTATCTAATAATGGGTCACTTCTTTCACCTAGTTCACCTAAATTTCCAAAATCCTCTGATAATTCTACTGTTGGAGTAATCCCATCTGGTTCGTTGAAGTTGTCTTTATTTTTAATTTCTAATACCAAGGGTTGGAGTGCCCAGTTGTGGTTTGAAGCTAAATTTTCTCCAGTTCTTGTGTAATTGTCTGAATCATATAATGTTACAGAACCCTGAACTTTTCCAACTGTCTTTTTACCTACAGAGCTAACATTAATATATGAAGACAAACTATTCATAACTAATTCTGAGGCTGAAGCTGAACTTCCTGTTGTAATAAAGTAAACACGATTTAAATTAAGGGAATTAATAGGTTCTTGTAAAATTATATTTTGATTTTGATCTCTTTTTACTATTTCATTAGTGAAATTATTTTCAAAAATGCTAGCATCTAATAATTCTTGAATTTTTGTATTCCATTGTTCTTTTGAAAATAATTGTCCATTAAATTGACCTGTCACCATAGCACCAAGATAGGTTGCAGTATTTATACTACCTCCTCCATTATATCTTAAATCTATTATTAAATCAGTAATATTTTCTGATTGAAATGTAGCAAATGCAGCATTTAAATTGCTATCAAAACTACTCGAAAATTGGTTATATAGTAAATAACCAATAGTATTACTACCCTCTTGAATGGTTTTTACAATTGCAACAGGATTTTCTTGCAATTGAGTTTTTGTTAAACTGATGATAGTTGAGTTAGACAAAGGATTTCCACTGTTAAAATCTGCTAAAGTTATTGAATAGTTTGTACTATCATCAAATAAAAGATCTCTGTAGTTTGATTCTGTTAACTGAACACCGTCTACTTCTGAAAACAACATTCCTCTCTCTATGTTTTGAGCTTCAGCATCAGACCCTGGAATCACGTACCTAACGTACCCAAATACTTTTGAAGCGTCACTATCATACCTCACCAAACCAAACTCCATTCCGTTACTTAAATTTATTCCTTGAAATGAATTCTCTAATGCTACATAATCATCAACAATCCAGGAAAAACGATCTACAACCCCTGGTTGGTAGCGCAGGCTTTCAAACACATCTTTAGGTGACGAAAAATTAGAATATTCAGAATATAATTGACCAATATTGGTGAATCTGGTGTCAGATAAATCTGGAACATTAGGCTGCCATAAATAGTAATTATTCATAGCTCTCCAAATAAATAAATGGATTTCATCATTTCCAGTAGCCATATAATTATCGCTTTTCTCACATGAAGTAAAAAATAACGCACTAACAATTATCACTATGCTTATTTTAGATTTTATATTTTTCATTATCGTCCTAAATTTGGTAAGTCTTGTTTTATAAAAGTTCCTTTATCTAAAATTCTTTGAGTACTTATTGAGTTATATACTATGTCTAAATCATATGGGTTACATAACACAGTTATCGCAGCATCTCCTGTTAACATATACGACAAAGTGATATCTAATAATGGGTCAGATGTTTCACCGAGTTCACCTAAATTTAGAGGGTTCTCAATTGAACATAACGTAATAGTTGGTGAAATTCCACTTCTGTAGGTGTTATTTTCCTTATTGGAAAAGGTAAGTACTGAAGGTGCAACAGAGTACATATGATTGGTATTCACATCATTAAAGTCATAATCTGGCGAATCATATAAATAGATTGAACCTAGGTTACTTCCAGAGGTTGTATTCCCTAATACATGAACATTAATGTATGGGCGTAAGCCATTAATAAGAAGTTCTATAGACGAAGATCCTGTAAAACCTTCACCGTTTAAAATGATGTAAACATCAGAAAGATTCAAACTGTTAATGGTTTCATTATTGTAAATAGTTGTTGGATATCTTGTTAAAACAGAGTCTGGTTGATTTAATTCAAACCATGATTGAGCCTTTTCATTCCATGTTTCTTTGACAAATATTTCATTTGGAAATTGGCCTGTAATCATGGAAGCTATTTCTGAAATTGTTTTTGCATATGAATCACTACCAATTGAATATCTCAAATCTATAATCAATTCGTTTACAGACTCATTTTTAAACTCCTGCATAGTAGCATTTAAGTCTCCTATGTAATTGGCAGAAAAATCATTGTTATACAATAAATATCCTGCTTTTTTTACACCCAAATCAAAAACTTTTTTTAGCAAAACAGGAGGGTACTGATAATTTTTTTTAACCAAGTCTACTCTTTGATTATTAGTTACAAAGCTAGATCCGTCAAAATCTGCCATAAGTAATTTTAACGTGTCTTGTGGGTAGTCTATTAAAAGCTCTCTGTAATTATTTTCCGCTAAACGAACTGTGTCATTATCTTGATTTATAACAGCATAGAAAAAATCTCCTCTGCTAATGTTTTCATTTTCCGCATAGGATAAGGGTAGGATATGAGAAGAATACCCAATTACACTATCTAAACTAGTTGGGTTTTTAAAAATTCCAAATTCCAATCCCGACGTAAACGAGGATCTGAGAGGAATTGGAGTGTCATTAATTACATAATCTTCAATTAAAGTAGATTTTGAATCAGATGTTTTTTTTAAAGAGTTGAAAATTTCTTCAGGAGTTTCAAAATTATATAAAAAGTTTTCTAATTGTTTATTTGAGTTAAACTTGGTGTCAGATAAGTCAGAAATTTCATCTTGATGTAAATAATAGGCATTCATTGCTTTCCAAATAAAATCTTGAACTTCAATTTCGGGATTTAATTCGTCTTGATTTTTATTGCAGCTTTGAAATGAGAAACAGACAAATAAAATTAAAATTAGGGTTTTTAGAACTATTTCTTTCATAACTTGTTTTGAATAACAATTTAACGCAATTTAAGTATAATTAGTATTTTTTTATCTATAGATGTAACAAAATATAATGCATCTCGTCATAAAAATGTAAGAGATCAATATTAAATTAATTTAAAAAATAACTCTTTGTAAATAATGAATCAATCAGACTTTTTAAAAGTTGTTTTACCGTTTAAAGATAAAGTATTTAGACTATCAAAAAGATTGTTGACTTCTACTGAAGAGGCTGAGGATGCCACTCAAGAATTGTTATTTAAGTTATGGAAGAATAGAGATAAAATAGCCAGTTATAGAAATACAGAAGCCTTTGCTATGACTATGACTAAGAATTACTGTTATGATAGACTAAAGTCCAAACAGGCTAGTAACTTAACATTAATTCATAGCAACTATAAAGAAAAAGAGACTAGCTTAGAAAATAAATTAGAATATATAGACAGTGTAGATAGAGTTCATTTACTTATTAACAATCTCCCAGATCAACAAAAATTGATAATTCAATTAAGAGATATTGAACAATATGAATTTGAAGAAATTTGTGAAATGGTAAATATGAAACCTACGGCTGTTAGAGTTTCATTGTCTAGAGCAAGAAAAACGATTAGAGAACAACTAACTAAACAACATAATTATGGAGTTAGCCAACATTGAAAGATTATTAGTAAAGTATGAAAATGCTGAGACAACTTTAAAAGAGGAAGATGCCTTAAGAACTTATTTCGCCTCAAATAAAGTTGCTCCACATTTAAAGGAATATCAACTACTTTTCAATTATTTTAAAAGTAATACTGATGAAACTTACATCAAAAAAATAATTTTAAATTCTAAAATCAAAAACAATAATTGGCGAATGGTAGCAGCCTCAGTAATACTATTATTAAGTACGTATTCAGGATTACATATAATTAATCAGTACAATGAAAAAAAACAAGCAGCAGAAAATCTAGCACAAATTACCAACGTATTAAAAATAGTTTCAACTAATCTAAAAAAGGGAAATCAAGCATTAAATAAACTTCATGTTTATGAAGATTCAGTTTATAAAATATTTAAAAATAATAATTAATATCATCAATTAAATTTAACAACAATGAAAAAAACAATTCTTTTAATTGCTTTAGCAATTATATCAACAATAAGTTATGGGCAATCTAATTTTGACAAATTAGAAGATATGGACGGAGTTATGTCTGTGGTCATAAGTAAAGATGCCTTTAAAATCTTATCAAAATTTAATTTTGAAAGTGAAAATGAGGGTAATGAAATGACAGAAGTCTTTAAAATGATAGAGAATTTAAATGAATTCAAAACCTTTTCTACAAAAACACCAGAAATAGCTACACAAATGGAGAATATGGTGAAAAATGCTGTAAATAATCAAAAACTAACTGAATTAATGAGACTCAAAGAAGACAATTCTAAAGTTTGGATTTACGTAAAAACAACCTCCAATAAAGATCTTGTTAGTGAAGTTCTTATGCTAGTCAAAGGAATTGATAAGCGAACCAATGGAATGTCTGAAGCATTGATAGTTTCATTAAGAGGCAGCATAGACATAAATAAAATGTCAACTTTAGTAGATACTTTTACAAAAAATAATTAAAAATGAAAAAAGCAGTCATCCTTCTATCAGTTTTAGCCCTTTTTGTTTCTTGCAATCAACAAAAAACAATACAAACATATATCGTTGAAAAGCAAGAAAAACCTGGCTTCATGTCCGTAGATCTTCCCATGAGCTTAATCCAATTAAAAACTGACAAAGCTCCTCTTGATGTAAAAGATGCCTATGAAAGTATTAAAAAAGTTAACGTATTGGGACTTCCATATCTAAACAATAATGAAGCCTATGAAACTGAAAAAAAAGAAATTTCATTAATTCTCAATAATTCAACTTTGTATAAGAAATTAATGAAAATGGATATGAATGGAATGAGCGTATCTATCTATTATAATGGCGATGCTAACGACATCAACGAAGTAATTGTTTTTGGATATTCCAAAAAAATAGGAGTAGGGGTAGCAAGAGTTATAGGTAACCATATGAATCCTAGTGAAATTACACAAATGGCAGAATACCTTAAAATAGATCCTAATCAGTTAAATCTTCAGCAATTTAAGCAAGCTCTTAATTCAATAAATTAAAAAATAAGTGATTCATTATTTAAAACTGATTTCTAATCTGCTGTTTTTTTCTTTTAACTAGGGATTAACAACTGCCTTTTTATTATTTAGTATTTTTGAAACTTATATCATTAAATATGAAGTTACAAAGGTTATTTTTTGTTATCATTTTACTCTTAACGTGTTTGTCTCTTTTTTCACAAATTCAAGATCCTACAACTTTATACAGAAAAGAAAGAGATAAAATTAATGACCTTATTCACACCAAGCTTAAGGTCAGTTTTAATTTTGAAAATAAGGAGTTGAATGGACAAGAATGGGTTACTTTACAACCACATTTTTACAAAACAAAAGAGGTTGTATTAGATGCTAAAGCAATGATCATTCATACTGTTGCTCTAAACGATACTAATTTAAATTATACTTACGATGGTTTTAAATTAACTATTGAGCTTCCCAGAGAATATAAAAAAGGTGAAACTTTTACATTATATATAAAATATACAGCTAGACCCGAAAAGGTAAAAAGCAAAGGAAGTAATGCAATTACTTCTGCCAAGGGGTTGTATTTTATTAATCCTACAGGAGAAAATCCTAACAAACCAACTCAAATATGGACTCAGGGTGAAACAGAATCAAACAGTTGTTGGTTTCCTACCATAGATTCACCTAATCAAAAAACTAGTCAAGAAATATACATTACGGTTCCAAATAAATATAAAACACTATCCAATGGTACCTTGGTAAGCCAAACAATTAAAGGTGAAAACAGAATAGATTATTGGAAGTTCAATAAAAAGCATGCTCCTTATCTCTTTTTTATGGGTGTGGGTGAATATGAAATTATAAAAGATTCCTACAAAAACATTCCTATTGATTATTATGTTGAGAAAAAATATGCACCATTAGCCAAAGATATATTTGGTTTAACTCCTGAGATGATTGGTTTTTTTGAAAATAAACTAGGAGTGGACTATCCATGGAATAAGTATAGTCAACTAGTAGCTAGAGATTATGTAAGTGGGGCAATGGAAAATACCACAGCTGTTATTCATGGTGAATCTGCATATCAAATGAAAGGTCAATTAGTAGATGAAAATAGACAAGAGAATACAATTGCTCATGAAATATTTCATCATTGGTTTGGAAATTTAGTTACCTCAGAAAGTTGGAGTAACCTGGCTTTAAATGAATCATTTGCAAATTATAGTCAATATTTGTGGAGAGAATTCAAATATGGTAAAACTAATGCTGATGCTCATTTGTATGAAAATAGTAAAGCCTATTTAGATAATTCTGATAATTATGATAAAAAATTAGTGCGTTTTTATTATGATGATAAAGAGGATATGTTTGACCTTATTAGTTACAATAAAGGTGGAACTATTCTTCACATGTTGAGAAGTTATCTTGGTGATAACGCTTTTTTCACAGGATTAAATAAATATTTATTAGACAACCAATACAAATCAGCAGAAGTTTCTCATTTACGCTTAGCTTTTGAGGAGGTGAGTGGTTTAGATTTACAATGGTTTTTTAATCAATGGTTTTTTGGAGCTGGGCATCCTAATATTCAAGTTTCTTACGATTATAACTTATTAGAAAAGACAGTCACAGTAAATTTTGTTCAGACACAGACAAATGAATTTAAATTTCCAATAGCTATCGATATTTTTGAAAATGGAATAAAAACAAGGCATCGTGTTTTTGTAGACAACAGAGACAGTTCCTTCAAATTTGTTTTTAAAAGTAAAAATCCAGATTTGATTCAAGTAAATGCCGATGGCGTTTTATTAGCGAACTTCTCAGAAAATAAAGTGTTGAGTGATTATATTTTTCAATTAAAAAACTCAACTAATTATCAGCACAAAATAGAGGCATTGATAAAAGTGTCAGAGAATCAAGACCAAAAGAAAGCTTTTAACGCTATTGCAGAGGCTTTAAACGATGATTTTTATAAAATAAGAATACTTGCATTAGAAAAAATTAATTTAATTAATAAATGGTCTAAAAAATCAGTAATAAATACTATTAAAAATATAGCTAATAATGATCCTAAAACATTAGTTCAAGCTGCAGCAATCGAAACATTAGGTAAGCTAACTGATCCAGAACTAAAACCAATTTTTCAAAAAGGCCTCACCAGTGATTCCTATACTGTTATTGGAAAATCATTAGTGGGGATGTACTATATAGACAAACAACTTGCAGTAAAAAAGTCCAAAGAACTCCCTGTAGAAGTAAAAAATATCATTGCTACCCCATTAACTAGAATATATATTGAGGAAAAAGATGATTCGGAAATGGCTTTTGTGGCTAATAATGTGTTGGCGGGAATGTATTTAAATAATAACCCTAAAATACAGGAAATTTACAAGAATGCATACGAACAAATTGCGTTCAGTAATAACACTGAGGCCATTCAAAATTTAGTTAAAGATATTGTAGCTAAAGGAAAACAATACAAACAGTATAATTTTGATCAAATAGGGATAAGTTTGCTGAGGCAACTAGTTCAAAAACAAAAAACTGCTAATTTGTCAAATAAGTATAAAAATATTGAGATAATTAGAGAGGGAATTGCAAAGCTAATTCAATAATTATTTTTTTTATACTCTTCAAATGTCCCATCGTCATAAAAAACAACGATTCTATTCATTTTTTTTGATGACTTCGAATGAATAGTTTCTACTATTGATGACTTATCAGGTGATAAAACCTTATTGGTTGTTCCTTGTTCTTTTGGGAATGCTCCTTTCCCATTTAAAAGCCAATAAATATCAACATCAGTGAAAGTATTAGTAACCTTCAATATAAAATCTAGACTAGGTTTATTTCTGCCCGACAGAATATGTGAGATACTAGATCGTTGAACACCAATTTTATCAGCAAAGAGAGATGCTGTTAATTGATGGTAATTGAGTATTTTTTTTAATCTATTTGTAAAATCTAAAATGTTCACCATTGTAAACTAATATATAGATTACAAATGTAAAATTACTATAAATAGATTCCAAATTAAAATAAACAGAAATTCAAACAGCTTATTTTTAATTAAACTAATACTTTAATAAATAATATTAAAATACTGATTTATAATATTATATATAATTATTTATAATTTATATAGATTACATATAATGAAGCTATATTTACAATTGTAATCTATTGCTATTGTGAATACATTTATAACAATTTGATGAATTTTTATTATACAATTGTAACATTATTAAGTATTTATAAAAAATATAATAGGTTAATACTAAAATGATTCTTGTATTTTTGTCATTGATATTTACACGATGAATACAACTTTAGACTTAGGATATATTAATGGGATTATAAAAAATCACAAGGAGAATTCTATTTATGGGAGGTGGATAAGATTATCCGATGTAGAAAAGGCACTATCTAAATTTGAAAATTCATCCTATTTTTCATCCAAAATCATTGGTTCCTCAGAAGAATCAAGGAATATACATGAGGTTACGATTGGAAAAGGGCCAAATAAAATACTTATTTGGACTCAAATGCATGGCAATGAAAGTACAGGTACAAAAGCTGTAATAGATTTGATTAATTACTTGTATAAATCAAAAGACAAGATACGCTTACAAATACTCACAAACGCCACAATTAAAATAATTCCACTCTTAAATCCTGATGGAGCCGAATTCTATACAAGATATAATGCTAATTCCATAGATTTAAACAGAGATGCTGTTAATAAAGATGCTATAGAAAGTAAATTGCTGAGAAAAGTACTAGATGATTTTAAACCTGACTTTTGCTTTAACCTTCATGATCAACGTACTATATTTGGAGTAGAAGGAGAAAATAAACCCTCCACAATTTCTTTTTTAGCACCATCAGAAGAAATTTCAAGGAAAGTGACCAACACACGAATAAAAACAATGAATGTTATTTGCTCTATGAACAATTTACTTCAAGAGATCATTCCTGGTCAAGTTGGTAGATACTCAGATGAATTTTACCCAACAGCAACAGGTGACAACTTTCAAAAACTTGGCTTTCCCACTATATTAATTGAATCTGGTCATTTTAAAGATGATTATCAGAGAGAAACTGTAAGAGATTTTACTTTTATATCTATCCTTCAAGGAATTTATCATATAAATTCTATTCAAAATTTTAATGATTATCAAGATTATTTTAAAATCCCTAATAATATTAAAAATTTTGGTGATTTATTACATAAATATCCAAATAAAGAAAATGTGGGTTATTTATATGAAGAAATTTTAATAGATGATATGATAAAATTTATTCCAAAAATGATAAAAGAGGATATTTCTAATCTACTTTTCCATAAAGAAATCGATTTCGTTCGTTAAAAAATTGAATTTTTCTCATAATTAACCTTATTGTATTCAATTAAATGTATACTTTTGTTTAAATCTTTGAATTAAACAAAATATGAAAAAGTTTATACTAGATGAAATAGATCATCAAATTTTAGATATTCTAATTGAAAATGCTAGAACTCCATTTACAGATATTGCTAAAAAGTTATTGGTTTCAGCAGGAACTATTCATGTCCGTGTAAAAAAAATGGAAGATGAGGGAATTATACAAGGTTCTACATTAACTCTTAACTATGAAAAAATGGGATATTCTTTCATAGCTCATGTAGGTGTGTTTTTAGAAAAAACATCAATGACTCAGAATGTTATTTCCAATTTAAATTCAATCCCAAACGTTACAGTTGCTTATGTTACAGCAGGAAAATATAATATTTTTTGTAAGGTTAGAGCAAAAGGAACCAATGATGCAAAAGACATCATTTATAAAATAGATGAAATTCCTGGTGTTAGTAGAACCGAAACTATGATAGCCTTAGAAGAAAGCATAAATGATAAAAAGAGAATGATGCATGCAATTTTCAAAGAATTGTAAACAAATTCTTTAAAACATATAACTCAAACCTTATCACTAACCGATAAGGTTTTTTTTATGCTTCAACTCATAAATTTACTATTTAACTCAATTTTTAATACTGACAAGATTTTAAATAAATTATAATCATATTTATATATGAAAATAGTATTTTCGTCATACTTACTTAAAGATGTAATGGAAATAATTTTATGGCTAATATTTTAAAATATAATCCAAAAGGTGTTAATGAAGAAACACTTATTAATTTATATCTTCAAATGCTAAAGCCTCGATTAATTGAGGAGAAAATGCTTGTCTTACTTAGACAGGGAAAGATATCTAAATGGTTTTCCGGTATTGGTCAGGAAGCTATTTCAGTAGGTGTTACTGCTGCTCTTAAAAAAGAAGAATACATACTCCCGATGCATAGAAATCTAGGAGTTTTTACTTCAAGAGAAATTCCTTTGTACAGATTATTTTCTCAATGGCAAGGTAAAATGAATGGTTTTACAAAAGGAAGGGATCGAAGTTTTCATTTCGGAACACAGGAATTCAAAATTATTGGAATGATTTCTCACCTAGGGCCTCAATTAGGTGTTGCAGATGGTATAGCATTGGCCAATAAATTAAAACAGAACAACCATGCATGTGCTGTTTTTACTGGTGATGGAGGTACAAGTGAAGGTGATTTTCATGAAGCACTAAATGTTGCAGCCGTATGGAATCTTCCTGTTATATTCTGCGTAGAAAATAATGGATATGGTTTATCTACTCCAACTTCTGAACAATATAAATGCAACCATATTGCTGACAAGGGTATTGGCTATGGTATGGAAAGCCATATTGTAAATGGTAATAATATACTGGATGTTTATACCCAAGTTTCTAAAATAGCCTCAGATATCAGAAAAAACCCCAGGCCTATCTTAATAGAATTTAAAACTTTTAGAATGAGAGGTCACGAGGAAGCTAGTGGAACAAAATATGTACCAGAGGACTTAATGGATATGTGGGGTAAAAAGGATCCACTAAAAAATTACGAAGCTTTTTTATTGTCAGAAGAAATCCTAACTGAAGATTTGGTAACCAATTATACCAAAGAAATAAAAAATGAAATTAATGCTAATTTAAAAATAGCTTTTGAAGAAAATCATATAGTTCCTAATTTATCTACTGAATTAAATGATGTTTATAAAAATTATCATCAAGAAATTATTGAACCAAGTAATAATAAAACCAATATAAGGCTCATAGATGCCATCTCTGAAGGCTTAAATGCATCTATGCATCGTTATGATAATTTAGTAATTATGGGGCAGGATATAGCCGAGTATGGAGGGGTTTTTAAAATAACAGATGGTTTTGTAAAACAGTTTGGAAAAGGACGTGTAAGAAATACACCAATTTGTGAATCTGCAATTGTTTCAGCTGCCTATGGAGCCTCTATAAATGGAATGAAGACAGTTATGGAGATGCAGTTTGCTGATTTTGTTTCTTCTGGATTCAACCCAATAGTAAATTTATTAGCAAAATCAAATTATCGTTGGAATCAAAATGCAGATGTAGTTGTAAGGATGCCGTGTGGGGCAGGAGTAGGGGCAGGACCTTTTCATAGTCAAACTAATGAAGCTTGGTTTACAAAAACTCCTGGATTAAAAGTAGTTTATCCTGCATTCCCTGTGGATGCCAAGGGGTTATTATGTGCTTCTATTAATGATCCAAATCCAGTATTGTTTTTTGAACATAAGGCTTTGTATAGATCCATTTATCAAGATGTATCTGAAGATTATTACACTATAGAAATAGGGAGGGCATCTTTATTAAAAGAAGGAAATGATGTTACCATTATAACATATGGAGCCGGAGTTCATTGGGCTTTAGATACATTAAAAACACATCCAAATATTAGTGCAGATCTTATAGATCTTAGAACATTACAACCATTAGATGAAGTAGCTATATTTACATCGGTTAAAAAAACAGGGAAAGTAATTTTCTTACAAGAAGATTCTCTTTTTGGAAGTATATCTAGTGATGTTTCAGCATTAATTACAGAAAATTGTTTTGAATTTCTAGATGCTCCTGTGAAGCGAGTAGCTAGTATAGAAACTCCAATTCCTTTTCAAGGAGAATTGGAAAAACAATATTTACCAAAACATCGTTTTGCGTTTGAATTAAAAACCTTAATAGACTATTAACACCTAAAATAATAACATGATAAATAAACAAATTATCTTAAAAGAAAGACCTGTTGGTTTTCCAAATGATTCAACATGGAGCTTAGAATCTAATGAAATTCCTGATCTTAATGAAGGAGAGGTTTTGATTCAACATCATTACATTTCATTAGATCCTGCCATGAGAGGTTGGATGAACAATAGTAAATCATACATAGCACCTGTTGCTATTGACGAAGTAATGCGTTCTGGATCTATAGGAAAAGTAATCAAGTCTAACAATCATCCATCTTTTAAAGTTGGTGACTGTGTTACTGGTTGGGGAGGGGTGCAACAATTTGTAATAACAGATGGAAACGGTTGGTTTAAAGTAGATGACTCTATAGCTTCAATGCCTATGTTTATTGGTACACTTGGAATGCCTGGAATGACTGCTTACTTTGGAATTACTGAGGTAGGTAAAATCAAAGAAGGTGACATTGTTTTAGTTTCTGGAGCCGCAGGCGCTGTTGGAAGTGTTGTTGGACAAGTTGCAAAAATTAAAGGATGTACTGTTATTGGAATTGCAGGCGGAAAAGAAAAATGTGATTATCTTTTAAATGAATTAGGTTTTGATGCTGCTATCGATTATAAATCTGAAAACATTTATGAAGCCTTAAAAGAAAAATGTCCAAAAGGGGTAGATGTTTATTTTGATAATGTTGGAGGAGAAATTTTAAATGCAGCTCTAACTAAACTGAGAATGCATGCTAGAATAGTTATTTGTGGAGCTATTTCTCAGTATAACAACAAAATAGCAGTTAAAGGACCTAGTAATTATTTAAGCCTTCTTGTAAATAGAGCAACTATGCAAGGGATGGTAGTGATGGATTATGCAAAAGATTACAAAAAAGCAGCCCAAGAAATGGGAATGTGGATAGCTCAAGGAAAATTAAAATCTAAAGAGGATATTTATACTGGTATAGAAAACTTTCAGGAAACTTATGCACGTTTGTTTAATGGTGATAAGAAAGGAAAGTTAGTTTTAAAAGTTATAGAAGATTAGGTTTTGGAACACTTTTTTCAATGCCCGCATTGTTGGGAGGAGATTTCTATGCTTCTAGATAGTAGCATACAAAAACAAACTTATATAGAAGATTGTGAGGTTTGTTGCAACCCAATAGAAGTTACATCAGAATTTCATGAACATGAACTTATTACTTTTGAGAGCCAGTCTTTAGAGCAATAAGTTTATTATTTGAGTGGGTTTTTCCAATAAAATTTTTCAAACAACTGAATCCAATCATTTGGAAATGAGGATTTTAAAACTAATTCCTGATTCGAAAAAGGATGAGTAAAGGCTAAAGATCCTGCATGTAAAAAAAGGTTTGTCCACCCAAATTGCTCTCCATACATAGTGTCATGGTTTTTATCTCCATATTTTGCATCATTAATTAATGGAGTAGAAAGTTTATTCATATGAATACGCAACTGATGCATTCTTCCTGTTGTTGGAGTTAATTCTACCAAACTATATCTTGAAGAATCATAGGGTTTTACAGGAATATTCAACTCAATCTTATCCAAGCGTTTTAAATGAGTTTCCGCTTCTTTATATACTAAAGCATCTCTTCCTTTAACAGGAGAATCAATTATCCTATTTTCTTGGGAATATCCACGAACCACACCATAATAAACCTTCTTTATTTCTTTATTGGTGAACAAAGCTTGAAATGTTGACACGTATTCTTTTTTTGAAGCTAGTAAAATAATCCCAGATGTTTTCCTGTCTAGCCTATGAATAGGGAAGTACCTACTACCTAATTGATCCTCAATTAACTGCACTAATGATTTTTCATCAATTTTATTTCTAGAATGATGCGCGTGATGAACCAATACGTTGTTAGGTTTGGTGACCAATAAACAGTAACTATCTTGATAAATAATTTCCAAAGACATTAATAAACAGGTTTTGTAACAAACAATAACAGTAGTAAAGAACCTAAACCACAAGCTGCAAAACCTATAAATAATGGCAGGGCAGTAGTGTCAACAAAACCTCCAATAAAAGTTGCTATTGGAACAGCCATAATAGTAGAAACAAATCCATTAATAGCTGCTCCAATTCCTGCAATATGTCCTAAAGGCTGCATTGCCAATGATCTAACATTCCCAAAAAGGAACCCAACAGAGAAAAACTGTAGGGCTAAGAAACAGATAAGTACAGAAATACTTGGATTCAAGATTCCTTGAAAAATAACAATATAAAGTAAGGAGGTTAGTGTAAATAAAAGAATAAAAATATTCACCAATCTTCTCATTCCAAATCTAACTACTAGTGTACCGTTAGTAAAGGTTGCAATGCCAACAGAAAATGCAAGAGCACCAAATATATAGGGAAACTCATCTACTAAACCATATTGTACCTCAAATATGTGTTGGGAAGTGCTTAAAAATACCATAAAAGAACCAGTTACCAATCCAGAAATAAGAGTAAAAATTACAGCAGATTTATGTTTCATAAATTCATTTGTGCCTGAAATAAAAATAGCTGTAGAAAATTTCTTCTTATAAGCCAGAGGTAAGGTTTCAGGTTGCCTTTTCCAAAACCAAGCTAAAACAAAAACTCCAAAGAATAATTGACTGTAAAAAATAGATTCCCAACCAAAATTGTCTAACAAAAATTTACCCAATGTTGGTGCTATTATTGGGACTAAAATAAAAATAGTGACAACAAAAGACATTATTTTAGCCATATAATCTCCCTCAAAACGATCTCTAATCATTGCAATGCTTATAGATCTTGAAGCTGAAAGTCCAATACCTTGAAGAATACGCCCAGCTACCATAATTTCTATACTGGTAGCGGCAATGCATAAAAAACTTGACAATACAAATACTGCAAATCCAATGTACACAACAGGCTTTCTTCCAAAACTATCTGAAATAGGGCCAAAGATTAGTTGTCCAAATCCTAGCCCTAAAAAAATCATAGTAATTAATAACTGATTTTCGTTTTGATTAACTGTACCAATAGCGAGTCCAATTGGGTTTAAAGCTGGAAGTATGGTATCTATAGACAATGCTACTATAGACATTAAACATGCCATCAACAGGATAAATTCAATTTGTGAGGTTTCTTTATTATTGGTAGTCAAGAAATTATTTATTATTTAATTTGCGCAAAAGTAACCTTTTTACATCTAGTATTTATCTGTTTAATTTTTTTAAGTTTTTTTTATAAAATTATTGAAGAGGGAATGATTACAAAAATCTATTTAACATAATATAAATTATAGTACATTTTTGCATTATTGGTTTATCCTGTGGATGAAGCAATAATCAAGAAAGTTGGCGCGCTGGCGATTATACAGTATTTAGCACTATTATTAAAATGATAGCTATAATTCTTTATTATGAATAATATCCCAGAAACTGTAGTCATTCTATTTAATATTAAGTACTTGGGTCATTAAAATTTCAAATAAGCGATTCTCACGGATTAAGTTTTAAATTTATAAGGAAAGTCTTATCTATAAAAATGGAAATCAATCTAGGATAGAAGTTTTAGAGAATGAATTTTATATTGATTCTTTTGGAAATCATCTACCTCCACTAAGTATTCAGTTTTATGGTGATTTAGGAGAACAGCGTATTGGTGATACAGTTCCTCTAGATTTTATATCCAATAAAGAATGAAGTACTTCTCTTACCCAAAGGAAATAGTTTGTTTATATTTTTGGAATCCTTTAAATGTTTAAAAATTAGCAAGAATAATACTGTTTTAATAAACACTCTTCACTAATACCGTCACATAAAATGTTGTATAACTTTATAGGATAAATCCTAACTTTACTTTTTAATAAAATATCTTTCTGATTCCAATAAAGATAAAAATCATAAAAGTGTAAAAAATAAAAAAAGGGATAATAATTGATTTTAATCCAATTACTAATAAAGTTGAAATAATAAGCAGTTGAAAACCCAAACCAAAGGTTGAAATACAAGTCATCAACCAATTTGGTAAAATTAAACCTTTATCAGCATTGCTATCTAGTGTATAAATCACCTGATCAAACACACCATATAATAATTTATATAATCTAAAAAGAAGGGTAACGTGTTGTTGTTTTTCTCCCTCTAACGCTATGGGTATTTTATCTTCAAATACTCTACTGGTAGTGTCTCCATTAAATCTATTTCTTAAAATTACATAGTAATAATTGTAAAGTGTACCTTGCAACTGCAATCCAAAGAACGCAAGAAGGCATATCCAAATAGAACTATTTGTTATATACCAAATAGCACTTAAAAACAAAGCGTTCAATATAATATCTGCTACTGAATCTAAATATCTACCTGTATATGAAGGTTTTTGTTTTACACGAGCGAGCTCTCCGTCTGCTGCATCTAGAATAGATTTAAAAATTAAAAAAAATGCTGCTAACCAATAATACCCCAAAATGATACAATAAATAGCAATAATACCTGATATGATAAAGGCTATTGTTACATGAATAGGTGTAAAAGAGCTACTCTTTAACGAGTTAGCAATAAATTTTGCAACAGGTCTTCCGTAGTCTGAGAGATCTATAAATTGATGTTCTTTTGGTAATTTAGACATAAAAACATAGAAGAACTGTAATGTGGAATATACCGTGTATTTTTTTGTCGACGTAAATATACTCTTTAAATTCTTATTGATACATAAATGTTGTTTTATAAATAGTTAGGTCGGAGAGAATAAAAAAATACTCTACAAGTAGGTTTCATTATTTCATAGCAGATAAATACATTCTAATTTGTTACTTTTACATTAATAAAATTTTAAACAATTTAAATACTCATATTTTATGAAAAAATATTTTTTATGTCTATTATCTATATTAGCTATTAGTTTTACAAGTTGTAACAAAGAAATAAAAAAAGACACCACTACTCCAACAGAAATGTCTAAAGAAGTAGCTGAATTAGAAATATCATTTGGTGTCAGAGGAAATTGCGGAATGTGTAAAAGCACTATTGAAGAAGCAGCAAATAGTGTTGAGGGAGTTTCAAAAGCGGATTGGGATGTTGATCTAAAGAAAATAAAAGTCTCTTTACTAAATGATAAAACAAACATCATGTCTATTCATGAAGCTATTGCATTATCAGGATATGATACAGATAAAGTGTTAGGTAATCTAGATGCTTACAATAATTTGCCTGGATGCTGTCAGTATGATCATGAAATGACAATGAATCAATCTAAAAAATAAAATTATTTTTATCAATTTTTATTCATAGAGTAAATCTCACTTTTACTTACTTGCCTTGAAATGAAAAAATTCCTCTATGTTTTTTTTATTTATATATCCTCTGCATGTAGAGTTTTTTTTGTAACTCCTAAAAACTCAAAAAAAATTATTATTGAACTAAACAGTCTTTTTTTGACTAAAAGAAAATGGCTAGATATTTCTATAGTCAAACGAATTAAGCTATACATTACCATAAGTGATTTTATTACTAATTGGTTTTTTACCCTAAGAGGATTTAAAGCTACTAATAAGGAAAGAAAACGAATATTATATTTAGCAGCAATAATGCCCCTGTTAGATGATTTAACTGATTCATTAAAAATACCCTCTAAAGATATTATTAAAGATCTAAAAAGCACCAATAACACTCTTCATCCAACGATACCAGTAATCAGATATCTATATTTCAAATTAATTGAATATTGTTCTGAACATTTTATTTTCACCTTTCATAGGGCTCTTGAAATTCAAGATAAAAGTATCACCCAACTTCAAGAAAAAAAACTAAAAACAAAAGCTATCAAAGACATAACCTATGAGAAAGGTGGTATATCCATCTTTTTATTTAGGCTTATTTTAGATCATCCACTTAGAAAAAATGAAGAAAAATCAATTTATGAATTAGGATATTTAATTCAGTTAATCAATGACATGTTTGATATTCATAAAGACTACCTCAATAAACAACAAACACTATTTACAAATGCAACGTCTTTAAAAACATGTTTTAATGAATACAATAATACTTTAGATAATGTAATTACTAATTTTATGTCATTAGACTATGATCATAGTAATTCAATAAAAGCACTTTGTAAGATATCTACAATTACTTCAAGAGCTCAAGTATGTATAG
The DNA here is from genome assembly GCA_964021805.1 of uncultured Flavobacterium sp. GTDB lineage: Bacteria > Bacteroidota > Bacteroidia > Flavobacteriales > Flavobacteriaceae > Polaribacter. Next base: position 16,351 of record CAXHZP010000003.1, on the reverse strand, counting down.
AACAACTTTTAGCGTGTGAAAAAAGCACACAAGGATCTTTTAAAATTGAATTTTATGAGAGAAAACAATTGATATGTGATATGGATACGATAAAAAATATTTTCAAGTCTTACAGGTTTAGTGTAACTTTTTACAAGCAACTTTTGAAATTAAACCCTTAACTTCTCTTTTTTAAAAGTAATAGAAGATTTAATGATTTTATTAACTTAAAAAATTATGTTTTTGTTGTAATCTTGTATTATTAAAACTTAAAATAGTAAAAAACAAGTTGAATTTACTAAACGTATTTGTATGGTTTTCTGGTGTAGCTTTCATTTATTTTGGACTCAATTGTTTTTTTTCTGAGTTTATAAAGTCAGAATTTGAACGCTATAATTTACCTGGTTTCAGAAAACTTACTGGGTTTCTTCAGTTATGTGGTGCATTTGGTTTATTAGTAGGATTATATTACAATACCATCATCTTGTTTTTAGCATCAACGGGATTGTTCTTACTTATGTTAGGAGGTTTTATTGTGAGATTGAAAATTAAAGACAGTTTTACACAATCCTTCCCTTCTTTTAGTTTTGCAATTTTAAACCTCTTTATTGCTATAAAAACTTTACTAACCTATTTTTAAATAGATAAATAAGCAATAATTAAATTCATTGCCATAAATAAGAATGCGGGAAATGATTTAAATAATGCATCTTTAACTTTTATATGCATTGCTATAGAGCCTCCCAGAAGACTAGCTAAGCCTATACTACTATAGAGTGTTAAAAAATCATATTTTATAGACACTAATAATAAAACTGCTAATCCAACTTTAATCACAAAAACAAAGTTGTAGAATGTTTTTGATAATCCATAAACATTAAATTCCTCAATAATAGTTTTAGCGTCTCCCCCTCTCCATCTAGAGGGTTTATTTGGTTGAATTAACCAAACATTTATGATGCTTACTCCAACAATTATTTTTAAAAAAATGATTATATATTCTTGAATTTCCATGAGTTTTGTTCTTTTAATTTATTTATAAACAATATTTTTTTGGTCTAAGAGATTTCATAAAGAACCTCTTAGACCTTGTATTTAATCTTTAATTAATCCCTGCCCTTCAATCCAAGGAGCTCCTGTTTTTATAAGTTCATTTCTAAGTGATGGCAATGTTGAGTTTACTATAGGGTACAATTTATTCTTAACTTTTTTAAGTTGACTTTTAACCCTATTGAGTAACCTCATATGCTCATCTGTAGGACCATAGGTGTTTCCAAAAGCAGTCCATCCTAATGAGCCTCCATCACTAGCAGATGGATTAGATCGCTCACCTATTTCATCTTTTACACTATCTCCGTTGAGTTCTTTATCAATTGTTAATAATAATATTTTTGTAGAATTTAATTTTTTAAATAACTCATTAGTAGGTCTAGAAGCTTTGTTTAATGCTCTTAACATTGCATTTGTAGTTTTTAAACTTCTAGATAAAGAAATATTAGTAGAAGTTAAATCTTGTTGAAATGCAGTTACATCCTCTCTAAAGTTATTAATCACCTCATTAGATTTTCTAGGTAATGTTCCATCAAATAATGGTACTACCTCAAAATTAACAGGCTCTTGTAAAGTTGTATGAACACCATTTACTCTTTTTTCAAGAGTTACAGAATAAGTGCCTGGAGTTACCATAATACCCCCTCCTCTATTAAAGCCTCTTCTGGTTGATGATTGAAGACGTTCACCTCTTTTACTAGGGTAGTTTAATCTCCAATTAACTCTATTAAATCCTTTTCTATTAGTCCCTTTAATAGTGTTAACTACATTACCGTTTTTGTCTTTAATAACGAGCATAATTGATGGGCCATCCTCTCTACTCTCTTCTTCAAGAGCATCCCATCCAGGAAATTGAGGATTTCCTTTTTTCTCTTTTGCTATTCTTACCTCTTTTTTAGAGTTGATTTTATTTGGCATAAAATAAGTGAAGTTTGCTCCAAATGGAGGATTTTTAGCAATCCATTCTGCATCACCTTGACTTCCAACTCTACTAGATTGTCTGTACCAATGTGCATTTTTTACTGGGAATATAGTTGCTTCGGAAGACATCATGGTTTTATTGAAAGTACGTAAAGGAGTAATATCATCTAAAATAAATATTCCTCTTCCAAAAGAACCCGCAACCAAATCGTTTTCACTTCTTTGGATTTTAATGTCTCTAATTGGAATTGTTGGCATCCCTCCTTTTAATTTTATCCAATTTTTTCCTCCATTAGTTGTAAAATAAACTCCAAACTCTGTAGCCGCAAATAATAAATTTTTATTGACATGATCTTGAACCAATCTCCAAATTAAGAGTTTATTTGGCAAATCTCCGTTTATTATTTTCCAAGATTTACCTTTATCTGAACTTTTAATTATATAAGGGCTATAGTCACCGTATTTATGATTATCTAATGCCGCATACACAACATTGGCATCAAAAAGATCTGCACGTACATCATTTACAAAAGGAGTACTTGGCAATCCTTTTACAGTATTCAATACTACTTTTTTCCAATTAACTCCTTCATCCTCTGTTACTTGAATTAATCCATCATCTGTTCCTGCATACAATAGCCCCTCTTGCTTAGGTGATTCAGCTAATGATGTAATGGTATTATAGTTAGACATTGCACCCACATCCCATGCATTATCCCAACTTTGAGTTTTACCATAATAAGGGAAACTCATTCTTTCTTGATTTAATGTTAAATCTGATGATATGGGTTCCCAACCATCGCCTCTATTATTAGACTTCCACACCCTTTGAGATGCAAAATATAAACGTTTAGGATTATGAGAACTCACTAAAATTGGAGCATCCCAATTAAATCTTTCGTAGGTATCTCCTTCTCTGGCTTGGGGCTGAATGAATACAGTTTCTCTAGTTTTATTATCTATTCTCCACAAAGCTCCTTGCTGAAATTCACCATAAGAAATATTAGGATTTCCTGGTTCTGTTGCTGTTTGTGCTCCATCAGCACCTAGAGTTTTCCACCAATCAGCACTAGCTATTCCATCTGAACTAATAGTTCTGGAAGGTCCTCCATGAGAACCATTATCCTGTGTTCCTCCATAAACATTATAAAAAGGTTTTGCGTCATCTACTGCTATTTTAAAATATTGAGTAATTGGTAAATTGCGAACATATTTCCAACTTTCAGTTCCATCAAAACTTTCATACAAACCTCCATCTGTACCTATCAATAGATAATTTGGATCTGATTTTTTAAAAACAAGTGCATGACTGTCGCTATGTTGATTAGAACGACGCATTCTTTCAAAAGTTTTTCCGTGATTTTTTGATTCTAAGGCACTATTATTCATAAAATATATAGTACCCTCATGATGTGGAGATGCTATGATTTCTTGATAATAGTGTGGTCCTGTTCCTCCTGCTACCGCATCAGATTGTTTTACCCAAGTTTGCCCTCCATTAGAAGACATGTAAAAACCCCCTTTAGTTCTATCTAATTCTATTGCTGCATAAATCACCTTAGAATTAAAAGGAGACATGGCTAACCCTATTTTACCCAAATTAGAATTTGGAATTCCATTTTTTAATGCTTTCCAAGTTTCACCACCGTCAATACTTTTATGTAAACCAGATCCTGGCCCTCCACCAAGATATCCAGCAACAGTTCTGTGTCTTTGCCAAGTTGCAGCATACAAAACATCTGGATTTGTTGGGTCTATAAGTAAATCTGTAGCACCAACCCATTCAGAATCTCCAAGAGTTCGTTTCCACGTTTTACCACCATCAATTGACTTGTATACTCCTCTATCTCCTCCTTTACTCCAAAGAGGTCCTTGTGAAGCTACCCAAACAACATCAGAATTGTCAGGATGAACTATAATTTTTGATAAATGTTCAGAATTTTCTAGCCCCATATTCTTCCACGATTTACCATCATTGTGGCTGACATAAATACCATCACCAAATCCGGCATGTCGTCCACCTACATTTTCTCCAGTACCCAACCAAATTGTACTTGGATTATTTGGATCTATAGTTATACAACCCGTAGAATATACTTTTTGATTCTCAAAAATGGCTTTCCAAGTGGTTCCTGAATTTTTAGTTTTCCATACACCTCCAGAACCTACAGCTACATACCAAACATTTTCGTTTTCTGGATGAATAGCTATATCAGCTATTCTTCCTGAGGTCATTGCTGGACCGATATTTCTAAATTTTAATCCTCCAAATAAATTAGAGTTTGATTTTTGAGCTAATACACTGAAGTCAGCTAAAAAAAAACAAATAAACATTAATAGTACTATAGTTAACTTTCTCATCTTTAAAATAATTTGAATTACAATATATAAAAAAATAAAATTCACATTGATTTTAATTCAATAAAATAGACAATATTGTTATAATTATTAAAAGTTGTTTCGTAATAATTATATTTACATATGAATTCAACATCAAAACCTTTTCCTTTAAAACTATATGCATGTTGGCATCCGGTAGGCTATAGTCAAGAAATTACATTAGATAAACCATTTGGAACTATTTTATTAGATGAGCCTGTAGTAATATGGAGAACCTCAGATAGTACCCCTTATGCTATGCGAGATTTGTGTATTCACAGAGGAACTGCTTTGTCTTTAGGTTGGGTTGAAAATGATTGCCTAGTATGTCCATATCACGCATGGCAATATAACAAAGAGGGTGCATGTGTTTTAATACCTCAAGCAAAAGAAATTGAGATCCCTTCAAAAGCAAAAACACCAAGATACCACTGTCAAGAAAAGTTTGGTATCATTTGGGTTGCTCTTGAAGATCCCGAATTTGATTTACCAGACATTCCTGAATTTGAAAGTGACAATTGGAAGTTAGTAAACACAGGTCCTTTTAATTGGAAATGTGATAGCTCCAGACAAGTTGAGAACTTTACAGACTTTGGGCATTTTCCATGGGTTCACCCTGGGCTTTTGGGCGATCCCAATCGGCCTGAAGTTCCAGATTGTCAGGTTACTACAAAAAAATCAGTTTTACACTACTCTATTTTAAGGCCAGAAGCGAAAAATAGTGAAGATTTTCCTGTTTTTGCAAATGATACAGTTGTTAAACCAGAACGTAAAAGTGTTTATGAACTTCATTTACCCTACACCATAGTTCTTCGTTTAGGTTGGGGTGGAAAAAAAGGAATGGTTTATTTTTTTACCTCACAGCCTATTTCAAAGAATTCTTGTAGAGGATTTTGTATCATAGGAAGAAATTATAATTTTAATGAACCAGACACTATTTTACAAGAATTTGAAAAAGTAATTTTTGATCAAGACAAACGTATTGTTGAATCTCAAAGACCTATTCAAGTTCCATTCGATTTATCTGAGGAACTTCATTTAAAATTTGATACAGTGGCTTTAAATTACCGTAGAGCTATGAAAAAAAATAAGTTACATTATTAAAAATAGTCAATTGTTTATTGTCTATTGTATACAGAAACCCCTTCCTTAATGGTTTCTAAAACCTTTATTTCTTTAATTTCAGAAGGAGATACTTTCAACGGGTTTTTGTCTAAAATTATCATATCTGCTAACTTCCCAACTTCTAAAGTTCCTTTTTGATGCTCCTCAAAATGTTGATATGCAGACCAACTCGTTATGGATTGAAGGGCTTCATATGGAGATAATCTTTCTTTTTCACCAATAATTTGACCAGAACGAGATTTTCTATCTACTGAGATGCCTACCATTCGCATTAAATTAGGTAAAGCTACAGGTGCATCTGTATGAATTGTAATTTTTAACCCTTTATTTAAGGCTGTTCTAGTAGGGCTTATCGTATTACCTAGACTGTCTCCTATGATTTCTTTGTGCCAATCTCCCCAATAAAATGTATGTAACGGAAATAAGGAAGCGATGACATCTAAATCTTTAAATGAATCTAATTGATCTTCTCTTATGTATTGCCCATGAATAAGTACATTTCTTCTGTTCTTATTTCCATATTTAATTGCCACGGGTTTCATTGTTCTAATCATTTGATCCATTGCAGCGTCTCCATTAGCATGAGTATGAATTTGCCAATTATTTTTAAAGGCTTTATCATAAATTGCCATTACTGAACTATCCTTGGGAATAGCAGGATATCCTAGATACCCTTTTTTAGCACCATCAGGGGGTATTAAATATGGAAGGGTTCGCCAAGCAGTTCTTCCTTGAGGTGAACCATCCAAAGTTAACTTTACCCCTGCAATTCTATAATGATTATGATAGCTAGATGAATTCCATTTAGATTTCATGAATTTATCTACAAACAAATAATCTACATAACTCACAACATCTAACTTGAGTTTCCCAGATTGGGATGCTGCAACCAAAAGTTCATGATTTTCCATAGCTCTTCCCTCTTGAGCAGTTGTATATCCGTACGAGAGTGCCATTTCTTGACCTGCTTCAAAAAAATGTTCTGCTGCCTCCTTTGATGTTGGATTTAAAACTTTTAGCATATAAGGTATAGCTGCTAATTCTTCTAAAACACCATTAGGTTCTGTTCCGTTTTCTCTTCTAATGATTCCTCCCTCAGGATTTTTAGTAGTTGAGGTAATCTTTAATAATTCAAGTGCTTTTGAATTAACAACAGCAAAATGACCTGAAATATGAACAATCATAATTGGATACTCTGTAGAAACTTGGTCTAAATCATGTTTTGTAGGAAATCTTTTCTCCTCTAAAACAGAATCATCAAAGCCCATCCCAAAAATCCATCCTGTTAAAGCTCTATTATCTGGAGTATTCCATTTTTTTAAAATTTCAATAAGTGATGGAATATCTTTTGCTCCTGCATCTGGTGGAGGTAATATTTTTGCGCCAATTGCTTGTGCAGAAAAAGATGCAAAATGTGCATGACCATCAATAAAACCCGGTAGAAGTGTATTCCCTTTTAAGTCGATACTTTTAACATTATTTCCAATAATTTTCATGGCTTCTACTTTAGAGCCCACAAATTGTATAATCTTATCTTTAACAATAAGAGCTTCTTTATATTCAGGAGAATTACCTCGCATAGTGAGAATATCACCATTAAAATATAGTTTTGTTGCTGAATTGTTTTTGGAGTTTTCATTCTTACAACTAATTAAACTAACGAGTAAGAATAAGAATAGATGATTTTTTTTCATATTTAGGGGTTCATTTTTTTTGTAATTTAAAGAAAAAATATAAATTTTTTACAAAAAAAAAGCTGCAAATAGTTAATTTACAGCTTTTATATGTTTTTATGTAGGTTATTTTTTTAGGGTAACTTTAACTGCATTCATTCCTTTCATGCCCTTTTCTAGTTCAAAAGTAACTTTATCATTTTCAGCTATTTGGTCTATAATTCCACTTACATGTGTAAAATACTTTTCTTGATTTTCTGTATCTATTATAAAACCAAAACCTTTTGAGGAATCAAAAAATGAAACTTTACCATTTCTAACTGGATCAACCTTATCAGCATCTGACATTTTAGGTACACTAATTTCTATATTCTTGGCTTTAACTTTCACCTTTAAAGATGGGTCTGGTGGTGTATCAGTGAGTTGTCCATTATGATCTACATATGCAAACTCAATTCCTTTACTTCCATTCTCTTTAATTTCTGCTCTACGAGCTTCCATCTTCTTACGCTTATCTTCACGTTTTTTTAAACGCTTTTTTTCCTTTTCACTTTTATTAAATGTCTGTTGAGATTTTGCCATTCTTTGCCTAAAATGTATTATTAATTATATTTCAAAGATATCTATTTACTTTAATTAAAAAAAAATATTTATTTGTTCTGCTTACCTTTATTTGTTTGTTCTAAATAATTTAAATGATTAGCTAATACTTTTTCAATTAATTCTTCTTTAGTTAAATGATGGAAAATAGTTTTAATTTTAGATTTAAAATCATTAGAAACTACTCTGTTCGGTTTTGTCTTAAAGATTTTCCTAGCCCATAATAATGTGTTATTTTCTTCAATACTTACAGAATCAGCTTTTTTTACTTCTTTAAATTTAATTCCTAATTCATTTTCAAAATCTGCAATATCTTTTACTTCTTCTTTTTGCAAGATAGTTAACGAAAGCCCGTTTGCTCCTGCTCTCGCTGATCTTCCACTTCGATGAACATAGGTCTCATAGGTATCTGGTAAATGATAATTAACCACATAAGAAACATTTTTAACATCTATTCCCCTAGCAGCTAAATCTGTAGCAATTAAAACTTTAACATAACCTTCTCTAAACTGACCCATAACTCGATCTCTAATTCCTTGAGTTAAGCTTCCATGTATGGTGCCAGAAGAAAATTTATTTTTAGCTAAATTTTTACCCAACTTATTTACAGCGGCTTTTGTTTTACAAAAAATTATTCCTTGTTGACTTTCCCTAGCATATAAAAAATGAAGCAACATATCTAGTTTTTCTATGGGGTTTACAACTGTATATTGATGGATAATTTCTTGATGGCCAATGCTATGCATGTCAGCTTCTATAGTTGTTACATTTTTTGAAAGGTAATTTTGCACCAATTGTTTAATTGTTCCAGGCATGGTAGCTGTAAACATCAAAATTCTTGTAGTTTTAGGAATTTCCTTAACTATAGTTTCTACTTCTTTATGTAAAGTACCTATCATTTCATCAGCTTCATCCAATACTAGATATGAAATCGTTGTAATACCTATAGCTTTTCGCTCTATTAGATCTAGTAAGCGTCCTGGTGTTGCAACAACTATATGCGTAGTTCTTTTTAATGCTTCTACTTGAGATTTTAGAGTAGCACCTCCAAAAAGTCCAACAACTGAAATTTCAGGTTTATAAGAAGCAAACAAAGTCAAATTAGCATGAATTTGTTGTCCAAGTTCTCTAGTAGGGGCCAATATTATTGCTTGAATAGTATTTATTTCAGTATTCATTAGTTGCAATAATGGCAAGCCAAAAGCTGCTGTTTTACCTGTACCAGTCTTAGCCAGTGCAACTAAATCTTTCTTTTTCTCAAGAAGAAAAGGAATAACTTTTTTTTGAACCTCTGTTGGAACAGAGATTTCTAAATCTACTAAACGTGCTTGCAATTCTTTGTGAATTCCTAAATCAGAAAACTGTAATGGCATAAAATTATTTTTTGCAAAGGTACTCACACTTTAACAGCTTCTAATACTAATTATATATAGATTTATAAAAGTTTAAGCAACCTTTTACCATTTTATCCACCTATTAAGTAAAAATTTAAATAACTCTCATAACTCCATGTTTTATTCTAATACTTTAAAAAAAAGTTTCGTAGGAAATTTATTAAATAATATGTTTTATTTTAGCTTGAAATTTCAATTATTGAAAACACTTTTATCTTTAATAACATTAATAATTATAGGTCAGGTATCTTTTGTAAACGCACAAAATTCTGTAGCTAGAGATTGGAATGAAGAACTTCTAGAAGCCATTAGGAATGATTACGCCAGGCCAACAGTTCATGCCAGAAATTTATTTCACAGTGCTTTAATAATGTATGATTCTTGGGCTATTTTTGATGACCAAGCTGAAACTGTATTTTTAGGAAAATCTTTTGGTGGGTATACAACCAATTTTAATGGTATTTCAACACCTGAGAATCCAAATGAAGCAATTCATGAAATAATAAGTTATGCGATGTATCGTTTACTTGTTCATAGATTTACTAATTCTCCCAATGCAGCAAGTACTTTAGACAGTTTTACAGACTTATTTGAATCTTACGGATATGATTCTGCTATAACTTCTTTAGACTATAGTTCAAACTCCTATGCTGCATTAGGTAATTACCTGGGCCAGGAAATGATAAGTTTTGGTTTACAAGATGGCTCTAATGAACAGAATAACTATGAAAATCAACATTATATAACATCCAATGATCCATTAGTATTAGATTTATATGAGGAAAATTCAAGTATTAACCCTAATAAATGGCAACCCTTAGCTTTTGATGTTTATATAGATCAAAGTGGAAACGTTTATCCATTAGAAACTCCAGATTTTCTTTCTCCTGAATGGGGACAAGTAACTCCTTTTTCTTTAAAAACAGAGGATTTAACAATCTTAAATGATGGTTTTGATAGTTATGTATACAACAATCCAGGACCTCCTGAATTCATCCAGAATTCATCGTCAAATGGAATTGAAGATCCTTATAAATGGAATTTTGCTTTGGTGATAGCATGGTCTGCACATCTAGATCCAGCTGACAACACTCTATTAGATATTTCTCCTGCATCTTTAGGAAATACATCAATAACTTCTTATCCGACTTCATTTGAAGAATATCAGAACTTCTATAATTTTTCAGTCGGAGGATCTATTGGTTCTGGACATGAAATTAATCCTATTACAGGAATGGCCTATACTCCACAAATGGTAAAAAAATCTGACTATGCTAGAGTTTTAGCAGAGTTTTGGGCAGATGGGCCAGACTCTGAAACACCTCCAGGGCATTGGTTTACGATACTAAATTATGTGAGCGACCATCCTGAAACAGTAAAGAAATTTGGTGGGCAAGGAAGTGTTTTAAGCAATTTAGAATGGGATGTAAAATCATACTTAGTTTTGGGTGGTGCAATGCATGATTCTGCTGTAAATACATGGGGGATTAAAGGGTATTACGACTATGTAAGACCCATATCAGCTATTCGTTATATGGCATCAAAAGGTCAAAGCACAGATAACACATTACCAAGTTTTAATTCTCACGGATTGCCCTTAATTTCAGGCTTAATTGAAGTGATTAGTGCCGAAGATGAATTAGCAGGAGAAAATGATGTTAATGTTGGTAAGATAAAAGTAAAATCTTGGAAAGGACCAGATTTCATAGATAATCAAGATACAGATGTGGCTGGGGTAGATTGGATTTTAGGCACACATTGGTGGCCTTATCAAAGACCTACTTTTGTAACACCTCCATTTGCAGGATACCTATCTGGACATTCTACTTTTTCGAGAGCAGCAGCAACATCATTAACAAAAATTACAGGAAATGAATTTTTTCCAGGTGGTATGGGCACATTTGATATATTAGAAAATGAATTTTTAGTTTTTGAAGAAGGCCCTTCAGAATCTTTCACTCTCCAATGGGCTACGTATCAAGATGCTTCAGATCAAACAAGCTTGTCTAGAATTTGGGGAGGAATACACCCACCAATAGATGATATTAAGGGTAGAATTATTGGTGAAAAAATTGGTAATGAATCATTTGATTTAGCTCAGCAATACTTCACAGCAACACTTAATGATCATAGCATTTCAATCAATAAAAATAGTGTTGAAATATACCCAAATCCAGTGTTAAATACTCTTCATATTAAAACAAATTACTTAGAAGAAATTACATTAGAATTATATTCACTTACAGGTGCACTTTTATCTTCTACTACTAGAATTAATCATCTAGGATCTGTAGACTTACAATTAGATTACTTAGCAAAAGGAGTTTATGTTCTTAAAGGAATTTCAAACAGAAATTCTTTGGTGTTTCAGAAAAAAATCATCAAATAAAAGCACTCTTATTATTGTTATATTAAAAATCAACAACAATACCAATACTAGGGATAGATGTACTCGTATCTTGGTTTATTAATGACAAACTAATAGGAGTCGTTAAATTACCACTCATGTCTCTGGAAAGACCATATTCATTGGGTCTTGGAATGCTTTGACCAAGAATATTTTGAACTTCAAAAAAGATATTTAAACTGAATTGATTGTAATTCCACTTTTTATCTACTCGAATGTCTAACTGACTAAAAGTTTCTAATTTTTCTTCTCCCAAACGTGTATAATCTAAAATAATTTCTGGATAAGAAATCAATGTAGCCTCTAGGTTTGTTGGTATATAGGGTGTTTGACCTGCAAAACGATATCTAGAACTAATTTCCCAATTCTTTTTTAATTTATATCCACCTACGAAAGAAATCAAATGCCTACTATCCCAAACAGAGGGAATATATGTAGTAGTATCAAAACCTGTAAACTCACTAAAGAAATAGGTGTAGGAGAAAATACTATAAAAATTATTTAATAGCTTTTGTTGGTATTGAAATTCTAAACCATAACTTCTACCCTTTCCTATGGTTTCAATATCCTCATTTCCTAACACTTCAAAATCTGCTCCTTTATTTGCCAATGAAACTTGATCTAATACTGAAACTGGATAGTCTGAATACTGCTTATAAAAACCTTCTAAAGAGATACTTGCAGCTGGATTTAAATAATGTTGTATTCCAATTACATAATGGTCAGATTGTGTGTAATCACTGTCTTGGTTGGTAAGATTATCATTAGCATCTCTAAAACCTAAAATTGTATAAGGTGTTATTTTAAAATAACGACCTGCTGTAGCACTTACTCGCCAATTTTCTTTAAATTCATAAGAAAGGGAAAGTCTTGGTGAAAAATTTGAAGACAAATCACTAGCAGTTGTAAAGCTATCATCATCCATTCTAAAGCCTACAGAAACATCTAATTTGTCATCAAAAAATGAACGAGTTGCATTTGCAAAAATCCCGTATTTCATAAAATCTATCTCAGTAATATAGAATATAGCATCAGCATTGTTAATGGTATTATTACTGTAAAATGAATTTTGAATATTGAAACCACTTGTAATCTTCCAATCATTTATGAATTTGGTGAGTTGATATCTAAGTTTAGTCTCAGATTCTACAGCATCATTTCTAAAAATAATTCCAGTTTCATTTTCTGGATCTAAATAGTTTGTAAATATATTTTCTAACCGATTGTTACTCAAAGTGGTTTCCATGTATCCAGTTCCATCTTTAAATCTTTTTCTCCAGGTAACTCCTATTGAGTTTGTTTTTTGTTTTATAAAAGGAGCTTGTTCCAAAACAGCTTGAGCCTCTTCATCATAGTCTTCTGGAGCTTCAACCGTAAAATCATCTACAGATCCTAATCCTATGAAATACAAATCATTATACTTGTCTATTTGATGTGATAGTTTGTATTGATAATCCCAATAATCTGGTCTTATTGGCAAGCCTATTAGTTTAAATAATGCTTGTAAATAACTTCTTCTTACAGAAAGTAAAAAACTTGTATTACTTTCTTTCTTTTTGTTTTTAAATAAAGGGCCTTCAAACGTAAATGCGGCATCAGTAGCACTTACTCTAATATTGGTATTAAACCGCTCTTTGTTTCCGTCACGTTGTTTAAATTGAAGAACACCTGACAAAGGATTATCATATTGTGCACCAAAAGCAGAAGTAGACAAGGTTACATCATTAATAAAAGACACATTTAATAAGCCAACTGGCCCACCTGCACTTCCTTGCGTTGCAAAATGATTGATGTTTGGAACCTCTACTCCATCTAAATAATATACCGTCTCATTAGGAGCACCTCCACGTATAATTAAATCATTACGAAAACCTCCAACAGAAGGAGATACTCCAGGTAATGATTGAGCTACTTGCACAACATCATTATTTCCTCCAGGATAGGTGGCTATTTCTACAGCCGACAATGATTGCGTAGATAAAGGGGTTTCTTTAGGTCTACTAATTTTGTTTTTATTGGAAACCACTACCTCTTCTAAAGATTCTGAAGATTCGATTAAAATAAAATTAAACGATCTATTTCCTTTAGATTTAACAATAATATTAAATTTAGTCTGCGAGTCATAACCAACAAAACTAGCCGTTAAATTATAGGATCCTGGAACAACATTTAAAATTTGAAAAGTCCCATCTTCCTCAGAAAAGGTTCCTTGGTTATTATTTAAATATAATGAAGCAGCAAATATGGGAGCACCTTTTTCATCAACAACATTTCCTCTAATGCTTGTTTTTACCTGAGCCAATGAAAGGGTTGAAACAATCAGAAAAAGAATAAATAACGTTGTGTGTTTAGGTTTAAAAGTCATTGTAGTTTAATTAGCTATTTAGGACCACAAAAATACCATTTTTAAGATGTTGTAAACTCATTTGTTATTTTTTGTCTAATTTTAGAGAGTAATTTATTAAAATTTTAACATCATGACTAGTTATTTAAGAAAACCGCGAAGGCTATTTTATGTTATAAGTAGTTTGGCTCTTGTTTGGAATTTAATGGGGGTATTTAATTATTTAGGTCAGGTACTCATGTCAGATGAGGTGTTAGCATCTCTTCCAAAAGACCAGCAACTCTTGTATCAAGATGTTCCAGCCTGGGTAACAGCAGCATTTGCAGTTGCGGTATTTTCCGGAACACTAGGTGCTGTCTTTTTATTGTTAAAGAAAAAGATTGCCTCCACTTTCTTTATACTTTCATTTGTAGGAATTGTTACACAAATGTCTTATGGTCTGCTACTAGATGAAAAAACAGATAATTATGGACCATTAGGCCTGCTAATGCCCTTAATGATTATTGCTGTTGGAGCTTATTTAATTTGGTATTCTAAAAAAGCTAAAGAGAATAGATGGTTGTCTTAACTAGAAGTTAGTTTCCGTAAATTTAATGTTTAAATCTTTTTCTATTTCATGAACTCGTTGAAGTTCATTAGGAAGAATTAATGCTATGGATATTCCCTTTTTACCTGCTCTTGCCGTACGACCACTTCGATGGGTATAATAATCTAACTGATCTGGTAATTGGTGATGAATTACAAATGCTAAATCTCTTACATCTATTCCTCTTGCAGACACATCTGTAGAGATTAGGTACTGTAAACTTTCGTTTTTAAAAGCTCGCATCACTTTGTCTCGTTCTTTTTGTTGCATATCGCCTTCAAGAGCTCCAATAGAAAAACCTTCTTCTTGTAGAAGCTTGTTTAAATTTTGAGTTCCTGCCTTTGTTCTACAAAAAATAATTCCACGTGAATGTTGTCTTGATTCTAAAAAACGAATGATCGTATTTGTTTTTTCTTTGATAGAAGTTTTAACGTATTGATGGCTAATATTGGCATTTACCGTGGCATTTCTATTTATTTCTACACGAGGTGCATTAGCATCCATGTAGGTTTTTATTATTCTTTGAATTTCTTCTGGCATAGTAGCAGAAAATAACCAAGTATTTCTGTGGCCAGAGGTATATTTTAGAATTCTATTTAAATCTTGTTTAAACCCCATGCTTAGCATTTCATCGGCCTCATCTAACACCAGCGTTGTAATTTCTTTTAAATGAACCTCTCCTCTCTCAATTAAATCTATTAATCTTCCAGGAGTAGCCACAATTATATGCGTAGTTCTTTGTAAGTTATAAATTTGCTTCTCTATCTTTTCACCACCATAAACAGCTTCAACAAATACCTTTGCACCATAATACTTTGTGTATTTAAAAAGTTGTTTTTTAATTTGCTGAACCAATTCTCTAGTTGGAGACAATATTAATGCCTGAACATTCTTATTACTAGGGTCTATCTGCTGTACAATTGGCAAACCAAAAGCTGCAGTTTTACCGGTTCCTGTTTGAGCCAATCCAACAAAGTCTGTTCTTTTGTCTAATAAAATTGGGATGGCTTTTTGTTGAATTTCAGAAGGGGTGTTTATTCCTAATTCTTTGATGGATTGTATGAAAGGTTTTTTTACGCCTAAACTAGCAAATGTGCTCATAATTAACTTAAATTTCAGAAAAGCAAAGGTACAGTTATTTAGGAGCTAACATCATTAAAATTTGATCAGTTATTCTGGTAGGTTTAAAGGTTTTGGCATTTACCAAACAAAAGGTTGTTTGAGCTCTTACAATAAGTTTATTGTTTTTGTAAAATTCTACATGTCTTATAGATCGTATACCTCCTGTTTTACCCACCCAAGTTTTAGCAACAATTGTATCTCCCAATAAAGCTTGGCCAATATAATCTATTTCATGTCTAATAACTACCCAAACATAAGCAGTAGTATCTACCCCCCTTTTTAATTGAGTCCAATGTAAATTTGCAATGTCTTGAATCCATTGTAAATACACTACATTATTTACATGATTGAGTTCATCTATGTGAGCCGGTTTAACGGTATATTTTGTTTCAAAAACAGTCATACAACAAACTTAATAGAAAAAAAATTCATAAAAGTTAATAAACCCCAACATTTTTAAAGGCTACTAATTTGGTTAGTTAGCTTATAAGATGTTTAGCTGCATCACTAACCTAACTCTTTCTTTGTGGAGAAGTATCAAAAATTTTAACAAGTAACTTTTCTCAACGCATCCCTAGAAATAGGGAGCAATAAATTTCACTACTTATGAGGATTGTATGAGTCGAATATTATTAAGATTTTTATAAAAAATTTCCATTAATCTCTACCAAAACACGACTGTAACTTTTTCTACCTAAAAACTTACTATTCAGTTGTTTACCAGAGGTTGTATAAGGAGGATATAAACTGCATTGGTGTTTAGCCAATGTT
>CAXHZP010000002.1:0-104440 GCA_964021805.1 uncultured Flavobacterium sp. | reverse complement strand
AATTCTACAAGATACTTTAGTCCATTTGTATACTTAGGAGGTGGTTACACTGCTTTAGACGGAGAAGGAGAAGGAGTATTAAACTACGGTTTTGGTTTTAATGTATGGCTTTCTGAAACAGTTGGTTTAGTTTATCAATCAGGTACTAAACAAGAATTTAAAGATGTGGTGCCAACTCATTTCCAACATTCTTTAGGAATAGTTGTGAAGTTTGGAGGTAAAGATTCAGACGGAGACGGAGTATATGACAAATATGATTCATGTCCAGAAGTAGCCGGATTAAAAGAATTTAATGGATGTCCTGATTCAGACGGAGATGGTATCATTGACGGTGAAGATGCATGTCCAAGCGTAGCAGGTTTAGCTACCTTAAACGGATGTCCAGATGCAGATGCAGATGGTATCGCTGATAAAGATGATATGTGTCCTAATGCTAAAGGAACGAAGGCAAACAACGGTTGTCCAGATACAGATGGAGACGGTATTGTTGATAAAGACGACAACTGTGTTTCTGTTGCAGGACCAAGAGCAAATGGTGGATGTCCATGGCCAGATACAGATGGTGATGGTGTTTTAGATAAAGATGACAACTGTAAAAACGAAGTAGGACCAGCCTCTAACGGAGGATGTCCAGAGCCAGTAATTACTAAAGTTGCTGAGAAAAAAATGGGTGAGTTTGCAAAAACTATCCTTTTTAACTCAAGTAGATCTTCTTTCAAATCAGGAAGTACAGACAAATTAGATGGTATTGTTGGTATTATGAAAGAGTTTTCTAAAGCTACTTTTTTAATAGAAGGTCATACAGACAGTACAGGTAGTGTTTCTTTAAATGAAAAGTTATCAGCTAAAAGAGCTGCTGCAGTAAAAGATTACTTAGTTCAAAACGGAATAGATGCTTCTAGATTAGAATCTAAAGGTTACGGAGAATCTAATCCTATTGACTCTAACAAAACTAGAGCTGGTAGAGCAAACAATAGAAGAGTAGAAATTAAAGTTACCAACGAGTAATATTTAATTCAAAAATATATTTAAAAGCCTCATCTTCGGATGAGGCTTTTTTTTTGATTTCTTTTAGAATATTATAATTAAAAAACTTTTCAACTTCAGGTAAATAAATTACCTTTGCAGCCTAAAATAAGAGTGTTTTTTCTCTCTTTCTAAGAAATTAATTTAAAGTAAGAATAATGTCTACAATAACAGGTAAAGTATCTCAAATTATAGGTCCAGTAATTGATGTTGAGTTTAATACAGATTCTAATGAACTTCCAAAAATTTATGATTCATTAGAAATAAAAAAATCTGATGGTTCTATCTTAGTTCTAGAAGTTCAACAGCATATTGGAGAAGATACTGTTCGTACAATTTCTATGGATGCAACAGATGGTTTACAAAGAGGACAAGAAGTTGTTGCAACGGGTAATCCAATTCAAATGCCAATTGGTGGAGACATCTATGGTAGGTTGTTTAATGTAACAGGAGAAGCTATCGATGGTTTGGGAGATCTTGCTAAAGAAGGTAAAGATGGTTTACCTATCCACAGATCTGCACCAAAATTTGAGGATTTATCTACTTCAACAGAAGTTTTATTCACAGGTATTAAAGTTATCGATTTAATTGAGCCATATTCTAAGGGAGGTAAAATTGGATTATTTGGAGGAGCAGGTGTAGGAAAAACTGTATTGATTCAAGAACTTATTAATAATATTGCCAAAGGGCATGGAGGTCTTTCCGTTTTCGCAGGTGTTGGAGAAAGAACACGTGAAGGGAATGATTTGTTAAGAGAGATGTTAGAATCAGGTATTATTAAATATGGAGATGATTTTATGCACTCCATGGAAGAAGGTGGATGGGATTTATCTAAAGTTGATAAAGCTGGAATGAAAGATTCTAAGGCAACTTTTGTTTTTGGACAGATGAATGAACCTCCTGGAGCTCGTGCTAGAGTTGCATTATCAGGTTTAACAATTGCTGAATACTTCCGTGATGGTGCTGGAGAAGCACAAGGGAAAGATGTATTATTCTTTGTAGATAATATTTTCCGTTTTACTCAAGCAGGTTCTGAAGTTTCTGCCCTTTTAGGTCGTATGCCATCTGCGGTAGGATATCAACCAACATTAGCTACTGAAATGGGAGCTATGCAAGAACGTATTACTTCTACCAAAAAAGGATCAATTACATCTGTTCAGGCGGTATATGTACCAGCAGATGATTTAACAGATCCAGCTCCTGCAACAACATTTGCTCACTTAGACGCAACTACGGTATTGTCTCGTAAAATTGCAGAGTTAGGAATTTATCCAGCGGTAGATCCATTAGATTCTACCTCAAGAATTTTAACAGCAGATATTTTAGGAGATGAACACTATAACTGTGCACAAAGAGTAAAAGAGTTGCTTCAGAGATATAAAGAACTACAAGATATTATTGCAATTTTAGGTATGGAAGAATTATCTGAAGAAGATAAATTAGCTGTATCAAGAGCTAGACGTGTTCAGCGTTTCTTATCGCAACCTTTTCATGTTGCTGAGCAATTTACTGGGATTCCAGGTGTATTAGTTGATATCAAAGAAACCATTAAAGGGTTTAATATGATTATGGATGGAGAGTTAGACAGACTCCCTGAAGCAGCTTTTAACTTGAAAGGAACTATTGAGGAAGCTATTGAGGCTGGAGAAAAAATGTTAGCTGAAGCTTAAAACAAGAAACTATGCACTTAGAAATAGTATCACCTGAAGCTGTATTATTTTCATCTACTGTAGATTCTATATCTGTACCTGGTACAGATGGTGAATTTCAAATGCTAAATAATCACGCAGCTGTTGTTTCTACCTTAAAACAAGGGACTATAAAAATTCATGTTCACACTCAAGAACATTTAGAATTAGATGAGTTACACGGAAAAATAGTAGCTCATTCAGACGATGATAAAGTGTTAACTATTGCTGTTAATTCTGGAACTATTGAGCTAAAAAACAATAAAGCTATAATTTTAGTTGATTAAGCAGTTATAATTGTAGTAAGCAATAAAAAAATCCTGAACTAATATTTAGTTCAGGATTTTTTTTAGTATGAATTCTATCAATAAACACTACAATTCGAGGTTATTGATTTACTACTGTTTTATTAGTTACCAGTAATCTTAACATTGTCTATTTGAAAGGTAGTGGTAACCCCTCCATCTGCTCCTTCGTATTTAAAGGCTACATGTAACTTTCCAGTTAAACAAGAGATATTAATTGATCCTGAACTTGAAAAGCTATTGTATCCATTAGATGGACCCTCTGATAATTGTGCATCAATTTTAATCCAGGTTGCAGTTGTTACATCTCCAGTAAAATCTGAAGATACATAAGCTGTAAGCGCACTTCCGTTATCATATCCTGTATTGGTTTCAAAGGTTAATTCTTCGTCTGTAGTACCATCTAAATCAATTTCTGGAGTCACTAACCATGCCTGTAAAGGAGATTCATCGCTATTGTATGCAGAAATTTGCACATATCTGTTTCCACTGAAGCTTCTTGATGAGTATAAAGTACTTCCTCCGTTTACATTTACATTAGTCCAACCGGCATTTGTAATTCCTGAAGTAGATGTAATGTCTTCAAAATCCTCTTCAAACAACACAACACTTCCACCTACAGCATTTTCACCACATTCCAAAACAGGAGGGTCACATCTTTCAGTGTCATTAAATTCTAGATCTGAAGGAGTATTTGCAATAACAACTAAAAACTCTGCTCTGTAGTCTTTAGATAATACTGCTCTAAAAGTTCCTTTACCTGAAGGGACAACATTTGATTTAAAACTTGCAAATGTACTTGTTTGTAATTGGATAGTTCCTTCGGTTTCGCATTCAAAAATTGTTCTAAATCCGTCATATTCGTCATTAGATTCACCTGCAAAGGTTTTATCTAAATCGGATTTTAATATTTGAGCAGAGGCCAATTCTATCATTGTATTGATATGGACACCAGTTATCTCACTTAAAGAGATGCTAGTAGGAACTATAGATGCAACAGTTGCAGATCTTATAATATGATCATCTATAGAAGTAGAAGGGATGTCATCTACTCTATCTCCATCTAAAACACCAAGCACATACTTTCCAGCTACTCCATTCATTGGGCTACTATTAAATGAGCTTTCTCCGTCATCATAAGAAACAGATAAACCATCTAATTTTACATATACTTTTCTTCCAATATCATATGTTTCACTCAAAGATGTTTTATTTAAAACTATTTCAATTCCAGCCGTTGGATTCTCTGACTTGTCTTGAATGATTAATTTTTTATAAAAATTTCCTGTTGCATCACTAGAAACAACATATCCCTCTACATAAGTTGGAGCATTTTCATTTACATCAAATGTATGCACCAAGTTGTCGTTTGAGTTAAATTCTTGCTGTAAAGCAGTTTTAATTGCAGTAATACTAGAGTTAGCAATTATAGAAGGTTCTTCCACTGTAACATTAGGAACGGTAAAATCTCCATCCTGAACACAGGAGCTTATTGTAATGGCTATGGTTAAAAGTGATAAAAAGCCATAATTTTTAATAGTTTTCATAAGTATATGTATTAATGAGTTTTTCAATTTTTTAAAATCTGTAATTAACATTTAAAAAGTAAGTAGTTCCTCTACCAAACCAGTATTTGTTTCCAAAAACAGGAGTGCCTAGTTCTTTGTCTTCTTTTAATTGTCTGTAATTTGCATTTCTACCTTGTTCAAATCCACCCGATTTGTATTTAGTATTTAATAAGTTTCCAATGCTAGCAAATAAGCTGATATATTGATTTCCAATCTTCCAAGATTTACCTCCAATCATATTTACAACCATATAATTATCAAATTGTTCTTGTTGTAATAATTGACGGGCAATGTTTTCATCGTAATCATTAAATGGAATCCCCCCATCATCAGCAAAATTTGAAGTTCTTGTAAGTGGAGCTATGTCTACATAAACATTGTCAAAAAAGTTTGCTGTAGCACCCACAAACCAATAATCTGGATCTCTGTATTCAAAACCAACTGAATATGCAGTTTGTGGTCCTGCTGCTAGCTTGTAGTTTTCAAGATTAGATGCACCAAAGTCTTTACGGCCGTTAACAAATCCTGCATCTTCAGATCGGCTATTATTTTCTGTAGTTAGGTATAAATTTGGATTGTTGTCATATGTGTACTGACCAACATTTGCAGCACCTTTTAATTTTATAGTAGGAGTAACTTGCGCCTCAATTCCAATTTCAGCTCCAAAATGTTTTTTATCAATCCCAGATAATATTTCTTGAACAAATGCTGTATTGTCTCCACCAATACCATCAGCAAAGAAAAAAGAAATTTCTGTTGCATCTTGTATTTTAGTGTAGTAACCAGTAATTTTTGCTTGCACAATTGGGCTTCTAAAAATATAACTTGCGTCTGCTGAGAGTACTTTTTCGCTTGTTAAATTTTCAACAGTATTGTTGTTTTCTCTAGAATTTGAAAATGAATTTCTTAAGTTGGGGGCTTTAGTTAGGTACCCTGCATTGGTATTAAATAAATGACGTCCAGATAATTTATAAGTTAATCCACCTTTAGCACCATAGTTCATGAATGATAATTCCTCAGACTCACCAAGTGAGTTGTCAGGAAAACCTCCATTTTGATATAATCCATCTCTTTGGTGTGTTGTATTTGATGCACTAGCTGCAAGGAAAAAATCAAATTTATTATACTTAAATTGTCCTTGAACAAAACCATCAACCACATTTGAGTACAAATTAAAATTATATTTAAATGTATCACCAACACCAGCAATATTTAATGGATTTAATAAATTATTTTGTTTTTCATCAAAAGAATCTGCAAAAGCATCTGCATCTAAGTAACCATTACCTCCCAATAAATCTATAATTTCAGCAAAGTTTTTAGATGTTAATTGAGTATACTGTACTCTAGCATTAAGAGTGATATTTTCTGATAATTCTTTATTTAGGATGGTATTAACTGTAAATTGAACATCATCATTTCGATCCTCATAAAGAACATAAGAAGAATTACCGCCATTACTAGCATTTAAATTAGCATTGTATAAACTAAACCAATTTAATTGTCCGTCATTTAAGAATGCTTGTTCTATTTCATATACATTTGTAAACCCTTGTCTCAACCCATAACTTGGTAATTTTTGATAATACGTTGGGTCTGGATTAGAGGCACCTAAATTTACAATATATGGGTTGCCATTTCCATCTAATGCTTCACCGTCAACTCTAGTCCCATTGTTGTCTATTCTACTATTTCCAATTTTACCAAATTGATAGGATATGTTTGTATTTAGAGAGGTATTCTCATTTAAATTCCAATAATGATTAAGCATTAAAATTGGTTCAGACACTTCCTTTATTCTAGAGTTTCTAATCTTTCCATTTTGAGAACCCCAATAGGAATTGTATTGAATACCTTTTAAATCAAAAACTTCTTGAGTTTGTGGTGCAGATTTACCTCTTTTATTAAAAGCTGTAATAGAAGTAAAACTTAAACTGTGGTTGTCATTAATTTTCTTTTCAATGGATGCGAAAAAAGAAGTAGCATCATACATAGTTCCGTCCACAAAACCTTCTTTTCCATTTCTATTACTAGCAGCTACGGTATAAGCCCAGCCGTCTTCAGATAAGCCAGAAGAATGAGTTGCCATCGCTCTGTGAATGTAGCTTCTGTTTGAAGATGCATAGGAAATTCTGGTGCCTTGTCTTTGTTCAGAAGGTCTTACATTAATATTGGTAGCACCTAATATGCCTCCAAATGTGTAATCTGATGCAGTTAAGCCAGTGCTAAATTCTTGATTTCTTAAGACATCATTTAATCCTCCCCAATTACTCCACTGTGGTCTGCCGTTGTAGAGCTTATTCATTTCTATTCCATTAATAAGTACTTTTCCATTTTCTGAATCTAACCCTCTTATCCTAAAAAAGGAAGAGCTAAATTCAAAAGCGGCTGTTCTTAAGTAAACATCTCTTGATGATTGAAGCAATCCAGAAATATTATCAGCTGCACTAGTATCATCATTTAATTCATCATCAGAAAGGGTTACTGTACTTAAATCTTCTTCTTCAGAAATATCTAGATATAATAAAATAGTTCCTAAATCGATGGTATTACCAGCTAACTCCAGTGGGAAATTCTGAGTTTCATAGCCAGGCAATTTTATTTCTAATATAAAATTTCCATTGTCAAGATTTTCTATCACAAAAACACCTAGTTTGTTTGTTTCATATGATTTAAGGACATTATCTTTAATAGATAAAGAAACTCCTTCAAGAGGTTTTTCAGAATCACTATCAACAATAATTCCTTTCACAATATTTTGTGCATTTATTCCGATTGTGAAAAACAAAAGCAGTAATATTGGGATTACAAATCTTCTCATAAAATAATAGTTTTTTAATAGGGTTGTTTGCAAATACGTTCACAAAATTAATACTTTTAAATGAATTGAATTGTTAAAAGACCTAGATAAAATTTTTGACTGAAATTAGTTTTATATTTTTGTGTAATTAAAAGAAAAAAAATGAATAAATATTTATCGTTAATAGCTCTATTATTAATCACAGTATATTCCTCTTTCTCTCAAAATGGTGAGAAAACTTATAAAATAAGAACACTTGCTTTTTATAATTTAGAGAACCTTTTTGATACTATTAACGACGTTACAAAAAACGATGAAGCAAGTCCTATGATGGAACTTAAAGGGAATAAGTCAAAAGTTTATTGGGATAAAATTGATAAACTAGCTAGTGTTATTTCTCAAATAGGTGAAGAAAAAACAAAAACTAGTCCTGCAATTATAGGAGTGTCTGAAATTGAAAATGTTAGTGTTTTAGAAGATTTAGTAAAATCTGTGCACATAAAGAAAAAAAACTACGGTATTATTCATTACGAATCTCCAGATAAAAGAGGAATAGATGTTGCCTTGTTATACCAAAAGAGATACTTTAAGCCAATTTTTCATCAATCATTTAACCCAAATATTTACAGAAATAATAGAAAGGTATATACTAGAGATCAATTACTAGTATCAGGATATTTAGATGATGAGTTAATTCATTTGATAGTAAATCATTGGCCATCAAGAAGTGGAGGTGAAATGAAAAGTAGACCGTTGAGAGAAAAAGCAGCTTATCAAAACACAAAAATTATTGAACAGGTTAGAGAAAAAGACCCAAACGCAAAAATTATTGTTATGGGTGATTTTAACGATGATCCCATTAATGCAAGCTTTAAAAAGGTTTTGAAAGCTAAGGGGAAGAAAAAAAATGTAGGGGAAAATGACATTTATAATCCATATGAGGATCTGTTTAAAAAAGGATTTAATACGTTGGGTTACAGAGATAATATTAATTTATTTGATCAAATTCTAATTACTTCACCATTATTAGACTCTGGTAATAAAGATTTCTCTACCTACAAGATGTTTAAGGCCATGGTCTTTAATAAAAGATTTCTTACAAATAAAAGAGGGCGTTACAAAGGCTACCCTTTTAGAAGTTTTTCTTTTGGAAGTTATACAGGAGGGTACAGTGATCATTACCCAGTATATATGTATTTAATTAAGGAGAAAAATTAATAAGCAATCACGTTTTTACTTATTGTATATTTTTGAGGTCTTTCAAAATCAGTTGAATAGAGGTATTCCCATTCCATTCATTTTCATCTAAACTATAGGCAATGTCAAAATCACCTTTAATTGATTTGATTTTATTACCCAATCCAAAACCAATTGCATTGTAGGTTTTTTGGTCAGCTCCGTAGATAATATTTAATTTTAAGTGACTTTTGTCTGCTCCAACGGTTTTGCCGTAGCCATTGTCTCTTACAGAAGTAGTTTTAAAGACAGGTTTCATGTTTTGTGGGCCAAATGGTCCCATTTGTTGTAGAATTCTAAAAAACTTAGGAGTAATTTCAGATAATTCTAACTCTAAGTCAATAGTAATTTCTGGGATTAGTAAATTTTTGTCAATGCTGGCTTTTACAACTTCTTCAAATTTATTTTTAAAAGCACTATAATTTTTTGGATCTAATGTTAAACCAGCAGCATATTTATGCCCACCAAATTGTTCTAGATATTCTGAACATTCATTTAATGCTTCATATACATCAAAACCTTTTACAGATCTAGCAGAAGCTGCAAGTTTATTGCCACTTTTTGTAAAAACTAGTGTAGGTCTATAAAAAGACTCTATGAGTCTAGAAGCCACAATGCCAATAACACCTTTATGCCAATTTTCAGAATAAACAACCGTTGAAAATTTTTCTTTTTCATTAGCTGATTCAATTTGTTGTAAAGCTTCATAGGTAATTTTTTTATCGAGTTCTTTTCTTTCTAAATTAAACTTTTCAATTGAGGCAGCAAAATCTAATGCTACTTCAAAATCCATTTCAGTTAATAATTCTACTGCATAATTACCATGTTTAATTCTGCCGGCTGCATTGATTCTTGGAGCTATGATAAAAACCACATCGGTAATTGTTAATTTTTTTTTATTTAATTGATGGATGATTGCTTTAATTCCATTTCTTGGATTAGAGTTAATCACCTCTAATCCATAATAAGTTAAGATTCTATTTTCACCAGTTATTGGAACAATATCAGCTGCAATTGCGGCAGCAACTAAATCTAAATATTGTTGTATCTCTTCAATTGTTTGACCTCTTCTTGAAGCCAATGCCTGAACTAATTTAAAGCCAACACCACAACCGCATAATTCTTTATAAGGATAAGCACAGTCAACTCTCTTTGGATTTAAAACTGCAAATGCCTTCGGTATCTCATCACCAGGTTTATGATGATCGCAAATAATAAAATCAACATTTTTTTTCTTGGCATAACTGACCTTCTCTATAGCTTTGATACCACAATCTAATGCTATAATTAGTGAAAAATTATTATCAGATGCAAAATCAATTCCCTGGTATGAAATTCCATACCCCTCATCATACCTGTCTGGGATGTAAGTAGCTATATGATTTGTGATTGTTTTTAAGTAGGAGGATACCAACGATACAGAAGTGGTTCCATCTACATCGTAATCACCATAAATGAGAATATTTTCATTATCAATGATTGCTTTTTCTATTCTAGAGACCGCCCTGTCCATATCTTTGAGTAAAAAAGGATCATGTAAATCTTCAAGAGATGGGCGAAAAAACTCTTTAGCTTTTTTAAATGTATCTATATTTCTTTGAACCAAAAGCGATGCCAATATCGGATTTACAGATAAGTCATTAGAAAGTTGACTTACTTTCTTTTCATTGGGTGCTGTTTTTAAAGTCCAACGCATAGAATTTTTAATTATTCATGAAAACAAATTTCTGTAGTTACCTCTGCAAATTGTCTAAACATTTCCATAACTCCACAGTATTTATCTATTGAGAGAGTAACTGCCTTATTAATTTTATCCTGTTGTAAATTACTACCATAAAAATGATATTCAACATGTACTTTATGATAATATTTTGGATGTTCATCTGTAAGATCTCCTTGAACAATCATTTTAAAATCATCAACCTCAGCTCTCATTTTTTTCAATAAGGAAACTACATCTAAACCAGAACAACCAGCAAGCGAAGAAAGCATCATAGCTTTTGGACGTAAGCCTTTGTTTTCTATTCCCTCATCTGGTGCATCCATGAGGATTATTTCACCACTTGGATTATTGGATTCAAATAGCATATTTTCTTTCCAAACGGTAGTTACTATATTATTGGCCATAATTAATTCTTGTAATAATTTATTTAAACAAAAGTAATAACAAAGATTTAATAACTAGTAGTTTCTTATAGAGAATGAAATAAATTAATAGTTTATGAATGGTAATCTTAAAAGATGATCACCATTAGATTATAATAATTAAAAATGTATATTTATTACTAAAAATAAACTAAACATAACATGCCATTAGTATCACCTTTATCCGCAGAACACAATTTAGAAACTAAAAAGCTAGCAGAATTTTTTAACGAAACTCTCGGGTTTTGCCCAAACTCTGTATTAACAATGCAACGAAGACCAGCTATTTCCAAAGCATTCATTAATTTAAATAAAGCAGTTATGGCAAACGAGGGTAGAGTTACCTCTGCGCTAAAAAGAATGATAGCATGGGTTTCTAGTAATGCTACAGGATGTAGGTATTGTCAAGCACACGCTATTAGAGCTGCAGAACGATATGGTGCAGAACAGGAGCAATTAGATAACATATGGGAATATAAAACTCATCCTGCGTTTTCAGAAGCAGAAAGAGTAGCCTTAGATTTTTCATTATTAGCAAGTCAAGTTCCTAATGCTGTTGATGAAACTATAAAGAAGCGCTTATATAAACATTGGGATGAGGGAGAAATTGTAGAAATGCTGGGTGTTATTTCTTTGTTTGGCTATTTAAATCGTTGGAATGATTCTATGGGAACTTCTATAGAAGATGGAGCTGTTGAGTCTGGGAATCAGTATTTAGGGAAACACGGTTGGGAAAAAGGTAAACATCAGTAAGAACAAACTATTTTTTACCCGCTACTACAATAACAATCTCTCCTTTTGGAGGTTTGTTTGTGTAATAAGATAGCACCTCTGAAATTGTACCTCTTTTTGTTTCTTCAAATAATTTGGTAAGTTCTCGAGATACAGATACTGTTCTATCCTCTCCAAAATATTCTGAAAAATGGCTTAAGGTTTTTACCAATTTATGTGGAGATTCATAAAAAATCATGGTACGTGTTTCTTCTGCCAATTTGAGTAAACGTGTTTGTCGACCTTTTTTTATGGGTAAAAAACCCTCAAAAATAAAACGATCATTTGGAAATCCAGAATTTACTAGAGCAGGAACAAAAGCAGTAGCGCCAGGTAAACACTCAACATCTATATTATTTTCGATACAACTTCTTGTTAATAAAAATCCAGGATCTGAAATAGCAGGGGTGCCGGCATCAGAGATTAGCGCACAAGTTTCTCCATTTTGTATTCGTTGCACTATACCTTTTACAGATTTATGTTCGTTGTGCATATGATGGCTATGCATTTGAGTATTAATATCAAAATGCTTCAACAATTTCCCACTAGTTCTTGTGTCTTCTGCTAAAATAAAATCGACATCTTTTAATACTGTAATAGCCCTAAAAGTCATATCTTCTAAATTTCCAATAGGTGTGGGAACTAAATATAATTTACTCATGCATTAGTTGTATTAATTATCAATTTTTTAGATTTCCTCGTAGGTTTCCACGGTAATATCGGCAAGTACATCACCAGTATGTTTTGTGCTCAATGGTTCAAATAGTAATAAATGAGTTTCCTCTCTTGCAATGGGTTTATGAAGAACTCCTTTTGGAACAATAAAAAACTCGCCTTTATTCAATACTACTGTTTTATCTTTAAGAACCAATTCTAATTGCCCTTTCATAACAAGAAATAATTCGTCTTCATCATCGTGTTTATGAAAAACAAATTCGCCTTTAATCTTTGCTAATAATATTTGTTGACCATTAAGTTTACCTATTCTTTTAGGAGACCATAAGTCTTTAAAAAGTTTAAATTTCTCTTGAATATTAATCACCTTGTTCATAGCACGAATTTACAAAAACTAATTTAGCTTAAATTTTAAAAAGGTCTTCACATCATTTAAAATGTTCTTCAAATTTAAATCATTTAATAATGCAAAGGGTAACCCATTATTATTGATAGGATTTGATTAAATTTGTGGTCAGTTACATTTTATAGTTATAGAAATTATAAAATGTGGTTTTGGTTATTATTATGTAATAATAAAATAACATTCAACAATATAAAAAATGTATAGAACACATTCTTGTGGAGCTTTAACTGCTTCAGACATTAACAAAGAGGTAACCTTAGCTGGTTGGGTTCAGAAATCTAGAGATAAAGGATTTATGATTTGGATAGATCTTCGTGATCGATATGGTCTTACACAATTAATCTTTGATGAAGAAAGAACTGCTGCAGATTTAATGGAGAAAGCTAAGAACCTAGGACGTGAGTTTGTGATTCAAATTTCAGGGACTGTTATAGAAAGACAGTCAAAGAACCTTAATATGAAAACTGGAGCTATTGAAGTTTTGGTTTCTGAGTTAACCATATTAAATGAAGCTAAAACCCCACCATTTACTATAGAAGATAGTACCGATGGAGGAGAAGATCTTAGAATGAAATATAGGTATTTAGACATTCGAAGAAATCCTGTAAAAGAGAATTTATTATTCCGTCACAAAGTGTCTATGGAGGTTCGAAAATACCTCTCTGAGGAAGGATTTGTAGACGTGGAAACACCCTATTTAATAAAATCTACACCAGAAGGAGCTCGTGATTTTTTGGTGCCTTCTAGAATGAATCAAGGACAGTTTTATGCCTTACCACAATCTCCGCAAACCTTCAAGCAATTGTTAATGATTGGCGGGTTAGATAAGTATTTTCAAATTGTAAAATGCTTTAGAGATGAAGATTTACGTGCAGATAGGCAGCCAGAGTTTACTCAAATAGACTGTGAAATGGCCTTTGTTGAGCAAGAAGATATTTTAAACACTTTTGAGGGGTTAACACGTCATTTATTAAAAGAAATTAAAGGAGTAGATGTAGCAGAGTTTCCAAGAATGCAGTATGATGATGCAATGAAATTGTATGGGAATGATAAGCCTGACATTCGTTTTGGGATGCAGTTTGGAGAATTAAACTCTGTAGCCCAGCACAAAGAATTTGGAGTGTTTAATTCAGCTGAATTAGTTGTTGGTATTGCCATTCCAGGAGGAGCTTCATATACCAGAAAGGAAATCGATAAATTAGTAGATTGGGTTCGTCGTCCTCAGGTGGGGGCTTTGGGCATGGTCTACGTAAAATGCAATGAAGACGGAAGTTATAAGTCCTCTGTAGATAAATTTTACGATCAGAATGATTTAGAAAATTGGGCGGAAGTAACTGGAGCTAAACCAGGGGATTTAATTTGCGTTTTATCTGGAGACACAAACAAAGTAAGAGCACAGTTAAGTGCACTTCGTATGGAAATGGCAGAACGTTTAGGACTTCGAAATCCAGATGAATTTGCACCATTATGGGTCGTAGATTTTCCTCTATTAGAATTGGACGAAGAAACGGGTCATTATCATGCGATGCATCATCCGTTTACCTCACCAAAACCTGGTCAGCTAGAATTGTTGGATTCCAAGCCCGGTGAAGTGAAAGCCAATGCTTATGATTTGGTATTGAATGGTAATGAAATAGGAGGCGGTTCTATAAGAATTCATGATAAAGAGATTCAGGCAATTATGTTAAAGAAACTTGGTTTTTCTGATGAAGAGGCAAAAGCACAGTTTGGATTTTTAATGGATGCTTTTGAATATGGCGCTCCACCTCATGGAGGTATCGCTTTTGGATTGGATAGATTGGTGTCTATTTTAGGAGGTCAAGAAACCATTAGAGATTTTATTGCTTTCCCAAAAAATAACTCGGGAAGAGATGTGATGATAGATTCACCAGCTACCATAGACGATGAGCAATTGAAAGAATTGAATATTAAATTAGATATTCAAGAATAAAAATTTAATCCCGCAACTGCGGGATTTTTTATACATTAAAAAATGAAAAAAAGTATTATCATTTTAGTTGTTATTTTTTCAACTAGTCAATTTTTTGGGCAAGAAATGACAGGTTCTCAACTTTTAGAAAAAGCCATTGAATATCATGATCCCAATGGAAATTGGGCAAAATTCTCAGGAACTTTCAATGTAACAATGAAAACTCCTACTAAATCAGACCGGCATTCGATAATTAGTATTGATTTGTCAAATGAATATTTTCAGTTATTTGCAGCTCAGGATAAAACTTCACACCAATACACCTTAGTAGATCAAAAGTGCAATATTAATTTCAATGGTCACATCGCTACAGAGGAAGAAAAAACAGCCAATAATTTAAGTTGTGAACGCGCAAAGATGTATCAAGATTACTATACATATCTGTACGGATTACCAATGAAATTGAAAGATACTGGAACAATCATTCATGAAAAAGTAGCACTAAAAAAGTTTAAAGGAAAGGATTATCTCGTATTAAAAGCCACCTATGAAAAAGAAGTAGGTGAAGATACTTGGTATTTTTATTTTGATCCGTTAACCTATGCCATGGAAGTTTATCAGTTTTATCATGAAGAAGAAAAAAATGACGGAGAATTTATTTTATTGTCAGGTTTAGAAACAGTAAATGGAATTAAAATGCCTAAAAAACGTGCTTGGTATTATAATAAAGGAGAAAAATATTTAGGAACAGATTTCTTAAGTGTTGGCCAACGTTATGATTAATAATAAATAAAAATGCCCAATAAAAAACGATCTATTTTTACTAAAATTTTGATATGGAGATATAAGTATATTTCAGAGCGTCAATTTATTCTAGTATTGAGCATTCTTGTTGGATTTTTAGCGGGTTTAGGAACAGTTCTATTAAAATACCTTACGCTATTTATTCAATCTGTACTAGAAGGAGGTTTCATAAGAAATTACTACTATTCTTTATATTTTATTTTTCCAATTGTAGGGGTTTGGCTGGTTTACTTAATTAAGAAAAACGTTTTAAAAAAAGAAATTGGTCATGGAATTTCTACTACCCTGTATGCTATTTCTAAACGAAGTGGAATCATAGAAAGATATAAAATGTTTGCCTCACTTATGGTGGCGCCAATAACAGTTGGTTTTGGAGGTTCTGTTGGGTTGCAAGGTCCGGCAGTAAGTACAGGAGCAGCAATAGGTTCTAATGTTGCAAGTATGTTTCATATGAACGCCAAAACTAGAATGTTATTAATTGGCTGTGCAACAGCTGGAGCCATGTCTTCTATGTTTAAAGCACCAGTAGCAGCTATAGTTTTTGCAGTAGAAATTTTTAGTTTAGATTTGGTTTTCACTTCTTTAGTACCTTTACTTTTAGCATCTGTTGCTGCAGTTATTACCTCTTATTTTTTTAGAGGGACAGATGTGTTGTTTAGTTTTGAGCTATTAGATGCATGGCGAGTTAAAGACATAATTTTCTATATATTATTGGGGGTAGCTACCGGTATTGCTTCGGTTTACTTTTCTAAAATGTATTTTTTAATTACTCGTTTTTTTGCATGGTTTTCAAATGCATACGTTAAGATTGGAATTGCTGCTCTTGCTATTGGGCTTATGTTGTATCTGTTTCCACCATTGTATGGAGAGGGTTATGGATTAATAAATAATCTTTTAAATGGTGAAATCGAGGCTGCCCTTAATGGTATTCAATACCAAATAGACTTTAACAATGTTTGGATCGTAATTGGCATATTGCTTATCATAGCAGTCTTTAAGGCCATTGCCATGACAACCACTTTTGCTGCTGGTGGTGTAGGAGGAATTTTTATTCCTACTTTGTTTATGGGAAGTGCTCTTGGAAATTCAGTTGCAAAAGTGATTAATCAGTTTGGGTTTGAGGTCTCAGAATCTAATTTTACCTTAATTGGCATGACAGGTCTAATGGCTGGAGTTTTGCATGCACCTTTAACCGCAATTTTTTTGATTGCAGAAATTACAGGGGGGTATGATTTGTTTGTTCCCTTGATGTTAGTAGCTACCATTTCATTTGGTTTCACTAAGTATTTTGTGCCAAATTCTATCTACACAGCAGAACTTGCAAAACGCGGTGAACTCATTACTAAAGATAAAGATAAGAATGCATTGATGATGTTAAATATAGATAGAATTATAGAGACAGATTTTATAAAAATATCATCTGAAATGACTTTAGGAGAACTCCTTAGAAAAGGTGTCTCTAGGTCTAGCAGAAATATTTTTCCGGTCGTAGATGAAACCGAACAATTTTTAGGAATTGTCTTATTAGATGATGTTAGATCTGTAATGTTTGACCAAAGTCTTTACGAAAATACAACAGTTTCACTTTTTATGAAGTCTGCACCAAATGTTATTTTTTATGATGATTCTATGGAAAGCATTATGGAGAAATTTAAAGGGTCTGGAGCGTGGAATTTACCCGTTATTAAAAATAAAAAATATGTAGGTTTTATTTCAAAATCTAAATTACTAACAGCTTATAGAAATAAATTAATTGAGCTGACCAACTCCTAATTTTGTTTCTAAAATTTCCTTCATTCTGTCAGGAAAATCTGTAAATCCACCATCTGCTCCTCCTTTATGTATAATAACATCAATCATTTCTTCAAAAGAATCAAATTCATCTAAACTATCTTCTCTAAAGGTGTATGGATGAACGATTAGGCTTAGTTTGTGAGCTTCTTCAACTAGAGAAGTAAAAGAAAAACCTGAGGTTGTTTTTGAGGAAATTATATGTTTATACCAAGGGCCTATACCATCTGCATAACTTGCATAAAACTCTAAAAGATTTTTTTGTTCAGGAAATTCCATTAATTGAACTAAAAATAATTCTGACTTTAATTCATTTCTTATCCGTTCTAATTCTTGTGCGTCAAAACATTGTAAAATACATTGATCATCTTTTTTAGAATAACCATACTTAGTTAATATCTCCAAAACTATTTTTGAAAAATCCTTTCCGTTTTCGTGATGAAATTCTGGTTTTTTAATTTCAGGATATATTCCAATATTTTTACCGGTACTTTTATTGAGGCCTTGAATGAGTTCTATTTCATCTTGCAAAGAATGTAATCGAAAAGAACTAATCCCTTTAGGAAATCTATTAGGGTAAATCTGGAGCCCTGTTTTTGAATCAAATCGTTCAGTAACCTCCAAGCTTTTAAGTTCTTCAAAAGTAAAATCAATCACATAGTATTTGCCATCTTCTCTTTTTCTTTTAGGAAACTTCTCTGAAACATTGGTTACATCATCTAGTAATATATCGTGAATTACAATAGGAATATCATCTTTACTTAATACGATATCTTGTTCAATATAATCAGCATTCATTGCATGCGCCATCGCTTTAGATGCCAAGGTGTGTTCGGGCAAATAACCAGATGCTCCTCTATGGGCTACAATTGTTATTTTTTTTGGTGATTTATCTTCTTTATTTTGATTGAGATCACATGAAATCATCATTAAAAATAGAAGTAAATATGCCGAGGTTCTCATTAAGAAATAAATTTACTTAAAGATAGAACTTTTTGTAGTTTTGTTTTATGAAATTAACATTAAAAATTCTGTTTATCATTTTTGTCCTTTGGATGTTTTTAGGAGGGTACCTAGAATATATTAATCATTCTAAAGGTCCCATTGTAATGGGATTAGGAGTGATGTATTTATCATTTATTTTTATGCCTATTTTTATTTATTGGAGATATAAAGATGGGAAGTATAAAAAATACATTATTAATGATAAGACCTTGCTAGGTGAAATGAAAAAAGAAGAATGATTTCAATTCTGCCAAAACCCACTTTTTTAAACCTTTTCAATTAGTTTCTTAGTACCTTTGTAGCCTATGATTGATCAGAGAGAAGCCATTTCAGAAAAAGTAGTTTTAATAGGAGTAATTACTCAATTACAAGACCAATCTCAATCAAAAGAGTATCTAGATGAATTAGAATTTTTAACAAATACTGCAGGTGGAGTTGCTGTAAAGCGTTTTGTTCAAAAATTAGAAAAACCTCATCCAAAAACATTTTTAGGAGCTGGAAAACTTGAGGAGGTTAGATCTTATATTAATAGCAAAGCTGTAGGAACTGCAATTTTTGATGATGAATTATCCCCAGCTCAATTAAGAAATATTGAAAAAATACTCGATTGTAAAATTTTAGACAGAACCAATCTTATCTTAGATATTTTTGCTCAAAGAGCACAAACTAGTTCTGCTAAAACTCAAGTCGAATTAGCGCAACATCAATACTTATTACCCCGTTTAACAAAGCTATGGACTCACCTAGACAAGCAAAAAGGGGGTATTGGAATGCGTGGTCCTGGAGAAACAGAAATAGAAACAGATAGACGAATTATTCGCGATAAAATTTCTTTGTTAAAGAAAAAACTTGTCACTATAGATAAGCAGATGGCTGTTCAGCGAAAAAATCGTGGGAAGATGGTGAGGGTTGCCCTAGTAGGATACACCAACGTTGGAAAATCTACCCTTATGAATGTAATTAGTAAAAGTGATGTTTTTGCAGAAAATAAATTGTTTGCAACCCTAGATACTACCGTTAGAAAAGTAGTCATTAAAAATATCCCTTTTCTGATGACAGATACTGTTGGTTTTATAAGAAAACTACCTACACAGTTAGTAGAATCATTCAAATCTACACTAGATGAGGTTCGTGAAGCAGATTTATTATTACATGTAGTAGATATTTCACATCCAAATTTTGAAGATCATATAGCCTCGGTTAATACCATTTTAGATGAAATTCATTGTGTAGACAAACCAACAGTGATGGTTTTTAATAAAATAGATGCTTATACCCATGAAACAATAGAAGAAGATGATTTGGTTACTGAAAAAACATCTGAACATTATTCTTTAGAAGACTGGCAAAAAACGTGGATGAGTAGTGAAAAAAACGCAGCAATTTTTATTTCAGCATTAAATAAAGAAAATTTAGAGTCTTTTAAAGAGAATACATACGAAAAAGTAAAAGAAATTCATATTCAAAGATTTCCTTATAATGATTTCTTGTATTATGAATACAAAGAAGACTAACTTAGTCGTCAGTTGTTTGATCTTCAATAATGCCAAGGCGTTTAGCTCTGCGTTCCCAGCTTTTTCTGGCTAAAAGTTGCATGTCTTCTATGGTGTCACTTTCATCCATAATTTCCAGGCCGAGAAGCGTTTCAATCATATCTTCTTGAGTTACTAAACCACTAACTGAGCCGTATTCATCAACTACCAGTGCAATATGCTCTCTTTCATCTATCAATTTATCAAACAAACTTGGAATTGGTAAATTTCTTTCTGTAATTAAAATTGATCGTTTAATATTTTTAAGAGGTTGTTTCCCGTTTCCTCTTATAATGGCTTCCAGTAACTGATCTTTTAAAAAATAGCCTGAAATATTATCTGACTTTTCGCTGTAGATTGGAATTCTCGAAAAGCGTAACATTTGATTTTCATCAAAAAAATCTTGAATAGTTTGATCTTCATTTGCAGATTTTAAAACAGTTCTAGGTGTCATAATATCTCTTACTCTAACTTCTTTGAAATTTAATAGATTTTTAATGACATTACTTTCTGATGTTTGAAAAACACCCTCTTTTTCGGCGATTTCAGTCATTGCTGTAAAGTCTTCTCTACTTAAAACACTGCCATGTCCTCTTCCGCCAATCAAGCTTGTAGTGAGTTGAAGTAGCCAAAGAATTCCGGTGTATTTTAGAGGAAAAATTAAGATAAGTAGTGCTTTTGATGTAAAATGTGCTAATTGTTTCCAGTAAGTGGCTCCTATTGTTTTTGGGATGATCTCAGAGACTATTAAGATTAATAAAGTCATAATAGCAGAAACGATCCCTACTATATTAATTCCTAAAAATTCAATTTTATATGGAAGTTGCTCAGCCTGAACTCCAACTAAAATTGCACCTACTGTATGCGCTATAGTATTTACTGTTAAGATTGCAATTAAGGGTTTATCTACATCTTTTTTTAACTCCTCTAAAATTGAAGCATAAGCAAATCCTTCTTTCTTTTTTAAATTAATATATGTAGAGCTAACACTTAGTAAAACAGCTTCTAGAATAGAACAAAGAAATGAGAAAAATATAGAAACAGTTGCGTAAACAAGTAATAATGTCATTAATTAATTTTAAATAGTAAATATATCAAAAAAGAAAACTTGAAACTATTTCATTTTATGAATTGTCACATTTTAGACATTATAAAAAATCTTTTTAAACTTAATTATTGCCCAAAAATTATATTTTATGAAAAGTATAATTAACGCCAAGCCCAAAAAGTTGCCTAAATTGTATTTTACTTGAAGCATTTGTATCAGATTTTAAATGCAATGTTAAGTTCATAGATAAGTATTTATTTACATCAACCTCAAAGTTTGCCTGATGATTAACATCTATATTTTGAGGGTTGTCAGTGTAGTCTGAGTATAAAGCAATAATGTTCTCTACAGTAACATTTTCCATTAATTTAAATTTTAAAAAAGCAGACATATTTAATCCGATACCATACATAGATCTCTTTCCTTCAGGAACACCGTACATCCCAGAAAATGGTTTTGAAACAAAAATAAATCTTGAAGTAGCAGGTGCTATATTTACTCTTAAATTTTCATTTTTACGCCATAGTATACCTGGACCAAAACTAAAATATGCAGGAGACATAATAGATGAAACTTCTAATCTAGGGTCTTTAGAGTAATCAAATCCTCTAGAAAATTGAGATATAAAGTTTGAAAAAAAAGAGATATACCATTCTTCTATAGACTCCAGCGCGAGAATAGAGTTATATTCAAATCGATCATCTGTTTTTCTAAAACCTTGTTTATTTGCATGAGTTATGCCAAATGAAGAAATAATTTTATTATCCCATTTCCATTTTTTATTTCTATAATTAAAATCATAATTAACACCAATATTTCCTGCAACATTATTTTCACCACCTGCTAGCCAATTTGAAAATGATGTTTGGTTAAAAATAAAATTAACTCTTCCGTTTACAGACCATTCTTCTAGAGCTT
The DNA here is from genome assembly GCA_964021805.1 of uncultured Flavobacterium sp. GTDB lineage: Bacteria > Bacteroidota > Bacteroidia > Flavobacteriales > Flavobacteriaceae > Polaribacter. The sequence continues at coordinate 82,792 of CAXHZP010000002.1, read as the reverse complement.
CTTTTTTTTCTTTTTGTTCATTTTTTAAAATTGAGTCTAGCTTTAGTTGCAATGATGCAATGTTCTTTTTTAATTCAGCTTTTTTTATGGAGTCAAGCCTTCTAATAGAATCTTTTTTTATTTGAGAAAAACAAGCGACTGAAAACAAAAAGAATATGATGAATAGTTTTTTCATAAACCGATCAAATAGTGTAAGAATCTTTTTTTCTTTTAGATATTGGAACAGTAGAGCAAGCTTCTCCGTACATAATAGTTTTTGCTATTGGATGTAACTTTTGAATTAACATTGTAAAAGCTGATGAGGGTATAGGTTTGTTAGCGCAACCTTTAATTATTATAGGTTTATCTTTGAACCTTTCAATGTTGTAATTTTGTAGTATTTCACTGAATATGATGGTTTCTAAAAGGTCTAAATCTCCCACAACAATTTTTTTTGCAAAAGGAGCTAGTTCAGCTGAAATTAATAAATAAGCCCATGAGGGTATAATAGCATCTTCAGAACATGTTAAGGCAACAAAAGAGTCTTTGTAAATAGACCAATCATGATTTTTTACGGAAGCTCTAAAACTTTTCTCTTTCAAAACAATCCCTTCAAACAACCAATCTTTGATATCTATAAAAATTCTTTTGCCAGCAGGATATATTTCCTCTAAATCAATAGTTATAAGGCTGCTGTTTGAAACTCTATTAATTATTTCTTCCGACATTTTTATTAGTTAATATATAGAAAATGATTACTTATTATAACATCCCCAGTTCTAGTTTTGCCTCATCACTCATCATTTCTTGTGTCCAGGTAGGATCAAAAGTAATTTCAACTTCTGCATTGTTTATCTCTTTCAGAGATTTCACTTTATCCTCAATTTCTACTGGAAGACTTTCTGCCACTGGGCAGTTGGGTGAGGTTAATGTCATTAGTATTTTTGCATTATTCTCATCATTTACAAATACATCGTAAATTAACCCTAATTCATAGATGTCTACTGGTATTTCAGGGTCATAAATAGTTTTAAGAACTCCTACTATTTTGTCACCTATTTCTTGAACTTCTTGCTCTGTCATTTTAAAAATTTACTTAACTAAGGTTGTAATTAATTTGATGCATTAGCCTGTTGAGCTATTGCATATAGTTTTATTTGCTTAAGCATAGAAACTAATCCATTTGCTCTAGTTGGAGACAAATGTTCTTTCAACCCAATTTGATCAATAAAAAGTGTATCTGCCATTAATATATCTTCAGGTGTTTGGTTTGAGAAGACCCGTAATAAAAGTGCAACAAGACCCTTGGTTAAAATTGCATCACTATCTGCGGTAAAATTAATTTTAGTATTATTCATTTCTGAATACAACCAAACTTTAGATTGACACCCTTTAATAATATTCTCATCTAGTTTATATTGTTGATCAATAATTGGAAGTGACTTACCTAGTTCTATAAGATATTCATAACGTTCCATCCAATCATCAAATAGATTGAATTCGTCAATTATTTCTTCTTGTATTTCTTTGATTGTCATTTTTAAAACTTATTTTTGATCTCTTACAATTGGGATGTATTGCGTAAAACAAAATTACGTTAAAAAAATAAGAAATGAGTAAATTATTAGCAGTTGGAACTGTTGCATTTGATGCCATAGAAACTCCCTTTGGCAAAACAGATAAAATTTTAGGAGGTTCAGGAACTTTTGTTGGTTTAGCTGCTGCTCAGTTTGGAGTTACAACCGGAGTTGTATCTGTTGTTGGTGGAGATTTTCCTCAAGCATATTTTGATATGATGAATCAAAGAGGAATAAATACAGAGGGTGTTGAAGTTGTAAAGGATGGGAAAACATTTTTTTGGAGTGGAAAATATCATAATGATATGAACTCTAGAGATACCCTAGTTACTGAATTAAACGTATTAGCAGATTTTACTCCTGTAGTGCCAAAAGCATTTAAAGATGCAGCTATTGTTATGTTAGGGAATTTACACCCGTTAACTCAAAATTCTGTGTTAGATCAACTCATTAAAAAACCGAAATTAGTGATCTTAGATACTATGAACTTTTGGATGGACGCAGCACTAGAAGATCTTCACTCGGTATTAAAAAGAGTTGATGTAATTTCGATTAATGACGAAGAAGCTAGACAATTAAGTGGAGAATACTCTCTAGTAAATGCAGCAAATAAAATCCATCAAATGGGACCTAAATTTATTATCATTAAAAAAGGAGAACACGGAGCTTTGTTATTTAATGAAGGAAAAATGTTTTTCGCCCCAGCATTACCTCTTGCTGAGGTTTTTGATCCAACTGGAGCTGGTGATACATTTGCAGGTGGCTTTTCTGGATATTTAGCAAAAACTGAAAATTTTTCTTTTGAGAATATGAAAAATGCTGTTATTTACGGATCAAACCTAGCCTCTTTCTGTGTAGAAAAATTTGGAACAGAACGAATGGAGAGTTTACAGGCAAATGAAGTAAATGACAGATTAAAAGTTTTTAAAGAGTTAACACAATTTGAAATTAAATTAGCATAAACTTATTTCCGCGCTTGCGCGGATTTTTTTATTTTTAAAAACAAATGACCAAACTATGAGCGACGCTATTAAACACGAATGTGGAATTGCCCTAGTAAGATTAAAGAAACCCCTACAGTTTTACAAAGATAAATATGGTTCTGCATTTTATGGAATTAATAAAATGTATTTACTAATGGAGAAACAGCACAATAGAGGTCAAGATGGTGCTGGATTTGCAAGTGTAAAATTTAATGTTTCCCCAGGAACAAGATATATCAGTAGAGTAAGGTCTAATAAATCACAACCTATACAAGATATATTTGCTCAAATAAATGATCGATTAAATGGGGTTTTAGAAAAAAATCAAGACAAAATTGATGATGTATCCTGGCAAGAGGAGAATCTTCCATACCTAGGTAATTTATTTTTAGGACATGTTCGATATGGAACTTTTGGTAAAAATAGTATCGAGAGTGTTCATCCCTTTCTGCGTCAAAGTAACTGGAAACATCAAAACTTAATCGTAGCTGGAAACTTCAATATGACGAATTCAAAAAAATTACTTGAAGAGTTAGTTGAATTAGGACAACATCCAAAAGAATTTACAGACACTGTTACAGTTTTAGAAAAAATAGGACATTTTTTAGAAGAGGAGGTTTCTCAATTATATACAGAAGCTAAAGAAAAAGGATTTAATAAAAAGGATGCTTCACCATATATAGAGGAAAACTTAGATTTAAAAAATGTTTTAAAAAGATCTTCTAAAAATTGGGATGGAGGCTATGCTATGGCTGGTTTAGTGGGGCATGGTGATGCCTTTGTGTTAAGAGATCCAAACGGAATTAGGCCTACGTATTTTTATGAAGATGAAGAGGTAGTTGTAGTAGCCTCCGAAAGACCTGTAATTCAGACAGTATTTAACGCAAATATTAGCGATGTCAAAGAGTTAGAGAGAGGACATGCGCTCATTATAAAAAAGAATGGTGTTACGTCAATAAAAGAGGTAAACAAGCCAAGAGAAAAGAAATCTTGTTCATTTGAGCGCATATATTTTTCTAGAGGTAGCGATTCAGATATTTATCAAGAACGTAAAAACTTGGGAAAATTTGTTTTTCCTCAAATATTAAAGTCTATTGATAATGACATTTCAAATAGTGTTTTTTCATTTATACCCAATACTGCCGAAACTTCTTTTTATGGGATGACAGAAGCAGCTGAAGATATTTTAAACGAGCAGAAAACTTCAAAAATATTATCTGGAGGGAAATCTTTATCAGCCCAAAAAGTAACAGAAATTTTATCAGAAAGGCCAAGATTTGAAAAAATAGCAATTAAAGATGCTAAATTGAGAACCTTCATTGCAGATGATAGTAGTAGAGATGATTTAGTTGCCCATGTTTATGATGTTACTTATGGCGTTGTAAAACCAACTGATAACTTGGTAATTATTGATGACAGTATTGTTAGAGGGACTACTTTAAAGAAAAGTATTATTAAAATTTTGGATAGATTAAATCCTAAGAAAATTGTAGTAGTTTCATCTGCACCTCAAATTCGATATCCAGATTGTTATGGAATTGATATGGCTAGAATTGAAGATTTTATTGCTTTTAAAGCAGCCCTAGAGTTGCTTAAAGAAACCAATCAATATCATGTAGTAGATACAGTTTATAAAAAAGCAATTGATCAACGAGAAAAAGAAGATGCTGAAATTGTTAATTATGTAAAAGAGATCTATAATCCATTTACAACAGAACAAGTGTCTGAAAAAATTGCTCAAATGCTAAAAACAAAAGATATTAATGCAGAGGTAGAGGTTATCTATCAAAATGTAGAGGATCTTCACAGGGCTTGCCCAGGTAATTCTGGTGATTGGTATTTTACAGGAAATTACCCAACAGATGGTGGTCACAGAGTAGTAAATGAAGCCTTTATAAACTTTTATGAGGGAAATAAAAAGAGGGCTTACTAAGCGCATTTTATAACAAAAGGCACCCAATTGGGTGCCTTTTGTTATAAACAATATTCCTTATAAATTTATTTGTTAGCCTCGTATCTGCTAGCTACCTCATTCCAGTTGATTACATTAAAAAATGCATTGATATAATCTGGACGTCTATTTTGATAATTTAGGTAATAAGCGTGTTCCCAAACATCAAGACCTAAAATAGGAGTTCCTCCGCAAGTAACACCTGGCATTAATGGATTATCCTGGTTTGGAGTAGAACATACCTCTACTTTTCCTCCTGGAAGAACACATAACCATGCCCAGCCCGATCCAAACTGAGTTGCTGCCGCGTTTGAAAAAGTATCTTTAAAAGCATCAAAAGATCCAAACGCTTCTATGATAGCATTCTTTAAATCTCCTGATAGCTCTCCTTTGTTGTCGGGGTTCATCACTGTCCAAAATAGAGAATGATTATAGAATCCTCCTCCATTATTTCTGACAGCTCCATTAGACATGTCAAGAGTATTTAAAATATCTTCAATAGATTTTCCTTCTAGGTCTGTTCCAGCAATAGCGCCATTTAATTTTGTAGTATATCCGTTGTGATGTTTACTATGGTGTATTTCCATAGTTCTAGCATCTATGTTAGGTTCTAGTGCATCATATGCATATCCTAATTTTGGTAATTCGAAAGCCATAATTTTGAGTTTTTAATTGGTGTTGCAAAAATTTTGAACAAATTTAACTATTAATAATGATGCAAACAAGAAGTTGACTTTGTGAAAACTTATAGGAGTATAAAGAAAGATTATTTAGCAAATTTCATAAACTCCTCTACTTTAATGACCATATTTTTACTTCCACAAATAAAAGGCACACGTTGGTGAAGTTCTGATGGCTCAATATCCATAATTCTACTAAAACCATCACTAGCCATTCCATTAGCTTGTTCAGCTAGAAAGGCCATTGGATTACATTCATATAATAATCTAAGTTTTCCATTAGAGTTTTTTGAACTTTTGGGATACATATAAATTCCTCCCTTAATCATATTTCTATGAAAATCTGAAACTAAAGATCCTATATACCTACTTGTATAGGGTCTGTTATCCTCCTCTTTTTCTTCTTGACAATATTTTATGTAGTTTTTAATTCCTTGCGGGAAGTGAATATAATTTCCTTCATTAACCGAGTAAATGGTTCCATTTTCAGGAAACTTTATATTTGGATGTGATAAATAGTAACTTCCAATTGCAGGATTTAATGTAAATCCGTTAACACCATCTCCTGTTGTATATACAAGCATTGTAGAGGTTCCATATACAATGTAACCGGCTGCTACTTGTTGGTTTCCTTTTTGCAAAAAATCTTTTAATTGAACAGGAGTTCCAACTGGAGTAACACGTCTGTATATTGAAAAAATTGTTCCTACAGACACATTAACATCAATATTAGAGGAACCATCTAGTGGGTCTATTAAAACAATATATTTATTTTGATGATTTTCATCTTGACTATTTATAGTAATAAAATCATCTTCTTCTTCACTAGCAATTCCACAAACAATATTTCTGTTTGTAAGTGTTTGTATAAATTTTTCATTGGCGTAAATATCAAGTTTTTGTTGATCTTCTCCTTGAATATTAGTATCACCTGCTGCTCCTATAATATCAACTAAGCCTGCCTTGTTTACTTCGTGGTTCACAACTTTAGCTGCAAGGCGTATAGAATTTATTAATCTAGAGAGTTCCCCCGAAGTATATTTAAATGAAGATTGATTTTCAATAATAAATTCGCCAAGGGTTTGGTTTTTAGTAGCCATTTAAGTCAATTTTTTATTATGCAAAGATGCTGATTTTTTAGATAACTACAACGATTTCGTAAGTGATTTTAAAGACTAAATTAATTCAGCTGATTTTAAAAAAAACTATATTTGAAAAAAATTATACAAAATGAATTTTACGGTAAGATTAGCCCAAAGGATAGATATGGAATCAGTGCTAAATTTAATTACAGAGCTCGCTGTTTTTGAAAAAGAACCACATGCAGTAGAAATTACCGTTGATGACTTAATAAGAGATGGTTTTTCTGAACCTCCAAAGTTTAGGGTATTTGTTGCAGAACAAAAAAATACCATTATTGGGATAGCACTTTTTTATGAACGGTTTTCAACTTGGAAAGGGAGAACATTACATCTAGAAGACCTAATTGTTACAAAAAGTAAACAAAAAATAGGTGCAGGGAAAGCTCTTTACACTGCAGTTCTAAAGTATGCTTATGATCATCATTTTAATAGAGTTGCTTGGGAAGTAATAGACTGGAATAAAAATGCTATTGATTTTTATAAAAGTACAGGAGCTACTTACTTAAATGATTGGTCTGTGGTTCAAATGAATAAAGAAAATTTAGAAAAATTTATTCAAGATAATTAACATGAAGGTTTTTAAATTTGGTGGAGCTTCCATAAAAAGTGCAAATGCAATTAAAAACGTAGCTAAAATTCTTAATTCTCAAGATCTAAGTAATTGTTTATTGGTTATCTCTGCTATGGGAAAAATGACCAATGCTTTTGAAAAAATTACTGATGCATATTTTAATAATGATCAAGAAAAACTCATAAAATCTATAGATTTTACCTCCAAATTTCATTTAAAAATTATCAATAATCTTTTTGTAGAAAATCATGTAATACACGAAAAAATCACTATTTTATTTGGACAATTAGTGCGTTTTTTAACTCAAAATAAATCAAGAAATTATGATTATTTATACGATCAAATAGTTTCTTATGGTGAGCTGTTGTCTACAACAATTGTCAGTGATTATTTAAATGAAATAAAAATTTATAATAATTGGTTAGATGTAAGAGAAATTATTATTACTGATGCTGTTTTCAGAGATGCCAAAGTTAACTGGCAAGAAACAGAAAAACGTATTAAGATGAAGATAGATTCTTCAAAATTAGCGATAGTTCAAGGATTTATTGGGGCTGATTTAAATGGTAACACAACTACTTTGGGAAGAGAAGGTTCTGATTTTACTGCAGGAATTTTTGCCTATTGCTTAGATGCTGAAAGCCTTACTATATGGAAAGATGTTTTAGGAGTATTAAATGCAGATCCTAAAGAATTTAAAGAGGTTCAATTATTGGAGCATATTTCTTACGAAGAAACTATAGAAATGGCTTTTTATGGAGCATCAGTAATTCATCCAAAAACTATAAAACCAATCCAAAACAAAAAAATACCCCTGATTGTAAGATCTTTTAAAAATCTTAATTCTTCAGGAACTAAAGTAAGTGAGGGAGTTACTCTAGAGCCGACCATTCCATGTTTTATAGTTAAAAAAAATCAAGTATTAGTTTCAATTTCTTCAATAGATTTTTCGTTTATAGTAGAGGAGAATATCAGTGATATTTTTAAGCTTTTCCACAAATACCAACTAAAAGTAAATTTAATACAAAATTCCGCTATTAGTTTCTCAGTGTGTGTTGATAATAATCTTAATCACTTTGATCTATTTTACAATGAAATTAAAAACATGTACAAAGTATCTTTTGTTAAAAATGTTGATTTATTCACTGTCAGACATTTTACAGAAACCTCACTCGAGGGAATTTATAAACTAGGAACTTCTTTAGTATCTCAAATCAATAAAAATACTGCTCAAATAATAATTCAAAAAAAATAATTGAGTTGATTTTTGTTTTTTTGGTTATGTTTGTGTTTGGATGAAGTTTTATCTATGGAGTTAGTAACATCAAAAGAAATTGCCAAAGTAATAGGGACTGATAAATTTGGTTTTATAGGTACTTTTATTGGTTGGATTTTACTGAGATTACTTAGAATATCTGAAGTCAACAAAATATATCAAAAGCACAAAGACAAAAAAGATCTCCCTTTTTTGAATGGAATTTTAGATGAATTTCAAATAGAGTTTGAGATTCCAGATGAAGACTTAAAAAGAATACCAAAAAATGGCTCTTTTATTACAGTTTCAAATCATCCTTTAGGAGGAATCGATGGAATTCTCTTATTGAAATTATTAATTGAACACAGACCAGATTACAAAATAATTGCAAATTTTTTATTACACAGAATTCAACCATTGAAACCCTATGTAATGCCTGTAAACCCCTTTGAGAACCACAAGGATGCTAAATCAAGTTTGCTTGGGTTAAAAAACTCACTTCATCACTTAAAGAACGGTTGTCCTTTAGGGATTTTTCCAGCCGGAGAAGTTTCTACATACAGAGATGGAAAGTTAATGGTTGATAAGCCATGGGAATTAGGAGCTGTTAAATTGATAAAAAAAGCTGAAGTTCCAGTTATTCCAATATATTTTCATGCCAAAAACAGCAAGTTATTTTATATATTATCAAAAATTAACGATACGTTTAGAACTGCTAAATTACCTTCAGAGTTATTATCTCAAAAAAATAGAGTCATTAAGGTTAGAATAGGAAAACCTATATCTGTTAAAGATCAATTGGAGTACAAAGACATCAATTCTTTTTACGAATACTTAAGAAAGAAAACATATATGTTGGCAAACCCTTTTGTTAAAAATCCACAAAACATTCTTTCAACTCAAAATTTAAAAATTACAATACCTCCCAAAAAAATAACTTCTCAAAAAAGCACTTATGGTTTTATCAAAGAAGTTACTTTATTAAGAAAAAAGGGTAAGAGACTTTTAGAAAGTAAAAATTATGAAGTGTTTTTTGCGTCGGCCAAAGAAATACCAAATCTATTACATGAAATTGGGAGACTTAGAGAAATTACTTTTAGAGATATAGGAGAAGGAACAAATAAGTCAATAGATATAGATAAATTTGATAAGTATTATCATCATTTATTCCTTTGGGACAGACAATCGAAGGCTTTGGTTGGTGCCTATAGAATGGGTCTTGGAAAAGATATTTATAAAAAATATGGAATTTCTGGTTTTTACATTCAAACCTTGTTTCGTTTAGAGCCAGAATTACATGGCATGATGGAAAGAACAATAGAAATGGGTAGGGCTTTTATCATAAAAGAATATCAACAAAAGCCGATGCCACTTTTCTTACTATGGAAAGGTATTGTACATATAACCCTTAGGTATCCTGAGTATAAGTATTTGATGGGTGGTGTTAGTATTAGCAATCAATTTTCTGATTTTTCAAAATCGTTAATGATAGAATTTATGAAATCTCATTACTATGATCCATACATAGCTCAGTATATTCAACCTAAAAAAGAATTTAAAGTTAAACTAAAAGACGCAGATAAAGATTTTGTTTTTGACGCTGCTAAAGCAGATATGCAAAAATTTGACAAAGTAATAGATGAAATAGAACCTGGAGCTCTCAGAATCCCAGTACTGATAAAAAAATATGTAAAACAAAATGCGAGATTAGTTGCTTTTAATGTAGATCCAAAATTTAATAATGCTATTGATGGACTTATGTACATTAAAGTTTCAGACATTCCAGAAAGTACTGTTAATCCAGTTATGGAAGAATTTCAGGCAGAATTGGAAAGAAAAGCAACTGAAGAAAATGAAAAGTAGCTAACCATTATTCGCCTCAATAAGAGTCACCTGAAATTCAAGTATTTAAACATTGTAAGAATTAAGAAAAAGATGTAGTTTTGCACTCAATTTTTTAAGAAGAATACATAAAAATGGATATTACAAGAGAGAATACTGACGCATTAAATGCAGTTGTGAAAGTAGATATAATCGCAGATGATTATCAGCCAAAAGTTGATAAGATTTTAGTTGATTATAGAAAAAAAGCAGATATTCCTGGTTTTAGAAAAGGTCATGTGCCTATGGGAATGATAAAAAAGCAGTACGAAAAATCAGTTATGATTGATGAAGTAAATAAGCTTTTACAAGATTCTTTAAATAAATATCTTACTGAAGAAAAAATAGAAATTTTAGGAAATCCAATTCCTAGAAGCCAAGAAAACTTTACTTGGGATGCCAAGAATTTTTCTTTTGAGTTTGAACTAGGTTTAGTTCCTCAGTTTGAAGTTAATTTAACATCAAAAAAGAAAATAACTCAATATGTTATTAATGCAGATGACTCTCTAATAGATAAGGAAGTAGAAAACCTACAATCACGTTATGGGAAAATGTCTGCTGTAGACATCATCAATGAAAATACAAATGTTACAGGAACTTTTGTTAATGAAGAAAAAGAGATTGAGAATAAGTCTACCATTAACCTCTCTGACATAAAAGGAAAAACAAATTTAAAAAAGTTTGTAGGTTCTAAAGTGGGTGATGTTATTGAGTTAAAAACTAAAAGTTTGTTTTCTGATAATTCTAAACTAATGGGAGCTCTTGGTCTTTCAAATGAAGCAATAGAAGGCCTGAATATAAAGGTTTTATTTACAATTGAGGAAACTACTGAAATCGAATTAGCTGACTTAGATCAAGAGTTATTTGATAAATTATTTACTGACGGAAGTGTAAAATCAGTAACTGAGTTAAGAAATAAGATTAAAGAAGATGCAGAAAAACAATTTTTACAACAAGCAGACCAACAATTATTAAATTCAGTTACAGAATTTTTAATTGATAACACAAGTTTTGACTTACCTTCAGAATTTTTACAAAAGTGGTTAGCTACTGCAGGAGAAAAACAATTAACACCCGAAGAAGCGGCTGAAGAATATAATAAATCAGAAAAAGGGTTACGTTATCAACTAATTCAAGAGAAAATATTAAAAGAAAATGATATTAAATTGGATTACGAAGAATTAAAAGAGTATGCCAAAGGATTTATAAGAACTCAAATGGCACAATTTGGGAATATGAATCCAGAAGATACTGAACTAGATGACATTGCCAACAGAATTCTTGGTAATCAAGAAGAAGCAAAAAAACTTCAAGATCAATTGATGAGCCAAAAGTTAATGACTTTTTATAAAGAGAAAATGACTTTTAAAACAAAAAAAGTTACCTATGAAGGCTTCATAAAAGAAGTCTATAAATAAGATTCAATCAAGAAATAAAAAACTTCTCTTTTAATTTAAGAGAAGTTTTTTTTGCTTCCTACAGACTTAAAATTATTCGCTAATAGTTACTATATTTACAAGTATAATTTTTTAAAAATAAATCAATGGATTACGGAAGAGAATTCGAGAAATACGCAACCAAACATCGTGGAATTAGTAGCACCTACTACAATCAGTTAATTACAAATATGACTCCAAATATCATTGAAGAGCGTCAATTAAATGCTGTGGCTATGGATGTTTTTTCTCGTTTAATGATGGATAGAATCATCTTCTTAGGAACTGGAATTAATGACCAAGTAGCAAATATCATTCAGGCACAGTTATTATTCTTAGAAAGTGTAGATTCTTCAAAAGATATTTCCATATATATTAATTCACCAGGTGGAGGAGTATATGCAGGATTAGGTATTTATGATACTATGCAATTTATAAAACCAGACGTAGCAACGATTTGTACAGGTATGGCAGCTTCAATGGGAGCAGTTTTGATGTGTGCAGGAGAAAAAGGAAAGCGTTCAGCACTTCCTCATTCTAGAGTAATGATTCATCAACCTTTAGGAGGGGCTCAAGGACAGGCATCTGACATCGAGATAACTGCTCGCGAAATCATGAAACTTAAAGATGAATTGTATCAAATTATAGCTAAACATTCTGGGCAAACTGTAAAAAAAGTACACGATGATTCAGATAGAGATTATTGGATGAAAGCTGAAGAGGCAAAAGCTTACGGTATGATTGATGAAGTATTGATTAGAAAATAACTACTATAAACTTAATAGTAATTAGTAATGGCAAAAGAAGAAAATTTAGAATGTTCATTTTGTGGTCGGAAAAAATCTGATACAGATCTATTGATAGCAGGGATGGATGCTCATATTTGTGATAAATGTATAGAGCAAGCTCATGGTATTGTAGAAGAAGAGATATCTGAAGCTTCCTCAGGGAGTCATTCAAAAGAAATTATTCTTAAAAAACCTTTAGAGATAAAAACGTTTTTAGACCAATATGTCATTGGTCAGGATGAAACAAAAAAAGCAATGTCAGTAGCAGTTTATAACCACTACAAAAGATTAATGCAGGTTCATGATGAAAACGATGTTGAAATTGAAAAAAGTAATATAGTCTTAGTAGGAGAAACTGGAACTGGAAAAACACTGATAGCAAGAAGTATCGCAAAAATGCTAAATGTTCCTTTTTCTATTGTAGATGCAACTGTGTTAACACAAGCAGGGTATGTTGGTGAAGATGTAGAAAGTATTTTAAGTAGATTGTTACAAGCAGCAGATTATGATGTAGCTAAAGCCCAAAAAGGGATTGTTTTTATTGATGAAATTGATAAAATTGCTCGCAAAGGAGATAATCCTTCAATTACAAGAGATGTTTCTGGAGAAGGTGTTCAACAAGCATTATTAAAGTTACTAGAGGGGTCTGTGGTTAATGTAGCCCCTAAAGGAGGGAGAAAGCATCCCGAACAAAAATTTATAGAAATTAATACAAAAGATATCCTCTTTATTGCAGGAGGTGCTTTTTCTGGGATTGATAAAATGATCAGTAAACGCTTAAATATGCAAGCTGTTGGCTATAGTGCTTCTGTTGAAGAAGATAAAATTGATGAAGAAAATCTATTGCAATATATCATTCCTTCTGACCTTAAATCATTTGGATTAATACCTGAAATAATAGGCCGCCTTCCAGTTTTAAGTTATATGAATCCTCTGGATGAAAAAATATTGAGGTCAATTTTAACAGAACCTAAGAACTCAATTATTAAACAATATGAGAAGCTCTTCTCTATGGATGATGTAGATTTTAATGTAGAAGAAGGTGCTTTAAATTATATTGTAGGAAAAGCAGTTGAATATAAATTAGGGGCACGAGGATTGCGCTCACTTTGTGAGGCTATTCTCACAGACGCCATGTTTGAATTGCCTAGTTCTGATCAAAAAAAACTGGTTGTTACAAGGGATTATGCAGAAGAAAAAATGACAAAAACTACCTTAAAAAAATTAAGAGCAGCTTCTTAAGTATAGGAATTAAACAACATACTTACCTCACTAATTATATTAGTGAGGTTTTTTAATCTTCAAATCTTTCAAAATTTCTAATTACTATATTTGTTTTAACTTTTTCAAGTCTATTTTAAATGATATCAAGAAGTACCATCGATCGAGTTTTTGAAACTGCCCGTGTAGAGGAGGTAATCGGTGAGTTTGTTCAATTAAAAAAAGCAGGAAGCAACTTCAAAGGCTTAAGTCCTTTTACTGATGAAAAGTCTCCGTCCTTCATGGTTTCTCCAGTAAAACAAATATGGAAAGATTTTAGTACAGGGAAAGGAGGAAATGCAGTTTCTTTCTTAATGGAACACGAGCATTATTCGTACCCAGAGGCTATAAAATATCTTGCAAAGAAATATAATATAGAGATAGAGGAGACAGTTCAATCTAATGAGGAAAAAGAGCAAATGAACGAACGAGAAAGTATGTTCTTAGTTTCAAATTTTGCTAAAGAATATTTTCAAGATGTTTTATTAAATTCCAATCAAGGAAAAGCGATAGGCTTATCTTATTTCAAAGAGAGAGGTTTTGAAGACGAAATCATAAAAAAGTTTGAATTAGGTTATTGTTTAGATAGTTGGGATTCTTTTACCAATGAAGCACTAAAAAAAGGCTATGATATAAAATACTTGGCTAGCACAGGATTAACTATAGTCAGAGAAAATAAACAATTTGATCGTTTTAAAGGACGTGTATTATTCCCTATACATAGTATGTCTGGCCGCGTTTTAGGTTTTGGAGGTAGAACTCTATCAACAGATAAGAAGACCGCTAAATATGTAAATTCTCCAGAGAGCGATATCTACCATAAAAGTAAAATTTTATATGGGATCTATCAGGCTAAAAAAGAAATAGCCAAACAAGATAATTGCTATTTAGTGGAAGGCTATACAGATGTGATTTCTTTTTACCAATCAGGGATAGAAAATGTTGTTGCCTCTTCTGGAACTGCATTAACTTCAGATCAAATTAGACTGGTTAATAGACTCACAAAAAATATAACTGTACTATTTGATGGAGATGCTGCCGGAATAAGAGCCTCTATAAGAGGAATAGATTTAATTCTTGAACAAGGAATGAATGTTAAGGTAGTTGCTTTTCCAGATGGAGAAGACCCAGACAGTTTTGCAAAAAAGCATTCTGAAACAGCGTTAAAAGAATATTTAGAGAACTCATCACAAGACTTTATTAACTTTAAAGTTTCATTATTGATGAGAGAGGCTAGTAATGATCCCGTAAAAAAAGCTGGACTAATCCGAGATATTGTCACCAGTATTTCTAAGATTCCAGATAGTATTCAAAGAGAGGTTTATGTGCAAGAATGTTCTCGAATTATGGAAATTTCAGAGAGAGTATTATTTAGTGAATTAGCACAATTAATATCTAAAAATTCTAAAGAATTTTCCAAAAATATTCAAAAAGAAAAACAGACTTTTGAGGTTGTAAAAAAACAAACTGAAAAATTAAAAGAAATAGATTCTTTATTTATTTTGGAAAAAGAAATTATTAGAATTTTATTACTTTTTGGAAATCAAGAAGCAGATTTTGTTGATTTTGTTGAGGTTGAGAATGAAGATGGAACGATACATATAGAAAAAGAACAATACACAAATCAGGTTTCAAAAGAATTGTATCTAAACTTACAGGATGATGAAATAGAATTTTCAAATGAAATTTTCAAGAAAATATATTACGAAATGATTCATCAATTGAGTCAAGCAGATAAAATTGAAATAGATAATTTTATTAATCATTCTAATACAAATATTTCTAAAGTAGTAACCTCCATCCTTATGGATGACGAGAAATATGCTTTGAGTGATTGGGAACGTAAAAATATTTTTGTCACCGAACCTCAAAAAATTTTATCAAAATTAGTTACAGATGCTATTTTAAACCTAAGAAGAATACTTATAGATAAAAAAATCAAACAACTTATCGACCCATCAAAGACAAATTCTGCGGAGAACAATGATTTAGAAATGATTAAAAACTATATTGAATTAAAAAAAAGATTGTATAATAAATTAATGCGGGTTGTTTAAAAAAACAAATTTCTTAAGAAGAACCTCAATTATTTTTTATTTATCTTTGAAAAAAAAACTCCCCTATGAAAAAAATAAACCTCCTAACAAAATCATTTATTTTAGTTTTATTGACTCCAATAGAGATTTCAAAAGGCCAACGTAGAAGAAATTTTCTAAAAGCAAAAAAGTTATTTAAATCGGCTTTATTTTAATTCTTCTGGTATTAAACATACTGGTATTGGATTCATTTTGTGTTTATTAGTATTATTTAATTTTAGATAAATTTCATATACTTCTTTTTTTCTTCCGCTAAAGACATTTGGGGACGCTCCTTCTTTTTGTTTTATCATCGCCCATTCTAATTCATCATAACTAGCTCCAAGTTGATCTTCATCTGTTCTGTCATCCCCCCATAAACCATCGGTTGGTGCTGCAGATTGAATTTCTTTATTTATTTTTAAATAGTTTGCGACAGCGTACACTTCAGATTTCATTAAATCTGCAATAGGACTAAGATCAACACCACCGTCTCCATATTTGGTGTAAAATCCTACTCCAAAGTCTTCAACCTTATTGCCAGTTCCAGCTACCAACAAATTATTTAATCCTGCAAAATAATACAAGCTAGTCATTCTTAAACGAGCTCTTGTGTTAGCTAAACTCATAAAGCGTTCATTTTCATCCTCAACTATAGGCATTGCCTTTACTAAACTGTCAAAAACAGGAGTTAAATTTATATGATTCATAGACACATTTTCATATTGTTTTTGAAGTGATAAAATATGACGTTTAGCCCTACTTACTTGATCTTCCTCTTGATGTATTGGCATCTCAAGACACAGTGTTGGAAGTCCAGTTTTTGCACACAAAGTAGAAGTTACGGCAGAATCAATACCACCAGAGACACCAATCACAAACCCTTTAACTCCTGCATTAGTAGCATACTCCTTTAACCATGAAATTATATATTTGGTAACTTTTTCAACTTGCATAGAAAACTATTTTAGTATTTTTATCATTCTTAACACGTAGCTAAGATACAAAGCAAATGCGAAATTATTTTCAATTTTTATGGGTACTATTATTTTTCATTTCTTGTCAAAAAGAAACTCAGAATAATATTGATATCTCAAATATTGAAGCAAATTTTAAGGTTTTCAGATTTGAACAAGACTTTTATACTAATAAAGGGAAAAATTTAGTTGAATTAAAAGAAAATTTTCCTTTATTATTTCCTGATGAAACACCAGATAGTATTTGGATTGCCAAAATAAATAACCCAGACGAACAAGAGTTGTTTCAAGAAACTCAAAAAAAATACAATTCACTTTTACATATTGAGGAAGAGTTGTCTAACTTATTTAAACATATTAAGTATTATAATCCTTCGTTCTTAGCCCCAGATGTTATCACTATTTTAAGCAATATAGATTATACCTACAGAACAATTTATACAGATAATTTATTATTTATTTCTTTAGATGTTTATTTGGGAGGTGACCATCCATTTTATAGTGATTATCCATCTTATATAAGAAAAAATAATACTGATGAAAGAATTGTTGTTGATGTAGCCTCTAACATTATAAATTCAACAATCTCTTTTTCAAATAACCGATCTTTTCTGGCAAAAATGATTCATGAGGGAAAAAAAATGTATTTACTAGACCTTTACTTACCATCGAAATCAGATCCTATTAAAATTGGATACTCTAAGGATAAGTTTGATTGGGCAACTATAAACGAGGAGCAAGTATGGAGATACTTCATAGAAAATGATTTACTATATAGTACCGATACGCAATTAAATAAAAGATTCATAGAAAACGCTCCCTTTTCTAAATTTTATCTAAGTGAAGACACAAAGTCTCCCGGTAGAATAGGTCAATGGATTGGCTGGCAAATTGTACGTTCTTACATGGTAAATAATGACGTATCTTTACAGGATCTTTTATCTATGAATGAAGAAGAGATTTTTAAGAATTCTAAATATAAACCACGAAAATAATGGCTATTGCACATACCTCAAAAATAGAGTTTACAGTTGAATTAGATGAAAATAAAATTCCTGAAAGTATAAGTTGGAAAGCCGAAGATGGAGGTATAGATAACGAATCTTCTAAGGCTATAATGCTTTCTGTTTGGGATCACAAAAAGAAAGATACTTTACGAATGGATCTTTGGACTAAAGACATGCCAGTTGATGAAATGAAACAATTTTTCCATCAAACATTAGTTTCTATGGCAGGAAGTTTTGAACGTGCTACAGATGATCAAAAAATGACGGCTACTATGAGAGATTTTTGTGATTATTTTGCTGAAAAACTTGAGTTAAAAAAGAAATAATAATTGCCTTTTTAGGTTGTTTCTTTAGATGAAGGGTGTGTATTAATTATCTTTAAAACTTCTCTGTAATCTTTGTGATTATTGACAAAATCTAATTCAGAGACATCTATAATTAATGTATTTAGATCTTGTTCTGTTTTAATAAAATTAATATAACCGACATGAATTTTCTGAAGATAACTAGCCTCAATATTCTGCTCGTAATCTCTCCCTCTTTTTTTTATATTTTCTAAAAGACGATCTGTATTCTGATGTAAGTAGATGTATAAATCTGGTTTAGAAATTTCTTTATACATAATGTCAAACATTTTTCTGTACAAAGCATATTCTTCTTTTTGAAGTGTTACTTGGGCAAAAATTAATGATTTAAAAATATAATAATCAGAAACAATAAAGTTTTTAAATAAATCAAACTGAGCTAAATCATCCGTTAATTGCTGGTACCTATCTGCTAAAAAACTCATTTCTAGCGGAAAAGCAAAACGTTCTTGATCTTCATAAAATTTTGGAAGAAATGGATTATCCGCAAACCTCTCTAAAACTATTTTAGCGTTAAATTCATCACTCATTAAATTAGATAAAGATGTTTTACCAGAACCTATATTTCCCTCAATAGCTACATAATTATACTTTTCTATAAGAGGTATAGGTCTTTCTAGCTTTGATGAAATTTTATGAATTTCAGAGGTATCTATTGTGTTATTTAAACAAATATTCAATGTTTTTTTTTCAATAGGGTGAAGTGTGCTTCCGGCAATTTCGGCCAATGGTACAAGAACAAATTTTCTGTCTAGCATCCTTGGATGAGGAATAATAATGTTTTTTGAAAAAACTATTTCATCTTCAAAAAGTAAAATATCAATATCAATCTTTCTGTTAGTGTACTTTTTATTCTGTTTTCTTTTTCTACCTAGCTTAGCCTCAATATTCAATATGTTTTTAAGTAGTTCTTCTGGAGGCAAATAGGTTGATACGGCAATACATATATTATAAAAATCATCTCCTTTAAAACCCCACGAATCCGTTTTGTAAACAGATGAAATTTTATGAATGGCACCAATAGATTCTGCTATTTCAAAGATAGCTTCTTGAAGATTATTTAACTTTCTTCCTTGATTAGAACCAAGTGACAAATAAGTAAGACGTTGTATTTTCATTCAGAGTTACAAAGAAACTAAATTAAATTAGACGGGATGTCATGAAATAAAAAAATCGCCAAAATATTTTGGCGATTTTTTATTATGAAGTTGAAAGATATTTAATCTTCCTTATTTTCTTCTCTTGGTTTCCGGTCATCTCTGCGATCATTTCTTCTATGATCACGACCTCGATTATCCCTTCCTCCTCTATTGTCTCTTCCACGATTGTTATCTCTTGGAGGTCTTTCTACAAAACCTTCAGGTTTTGGTAAAATAGCTTTTCTAGAAACCTTTTCTTTTCTAGTTCTTGGATCTAAACCAAAGTATTTTACATCTAGTACATCTCCCAATTTAACTACATCAGAAACATTATTTGTACGTTCCCAAGCTAATTCGCTAACATGAAGTAATACTTCATTACCAGGAGCTTCAGTGTATTCAACAACTGCCCCAAAGTCTAGCATTTTAATAACTTTCACCTCGTACACAGACCCTTTTTCAGGTTTAAACATCATCGATTCTATTCTAGCTATTACTGCTTCAATCCCTTCAGGTTTAGTTCCTAAAATTTCTATAATACCTTCTTCAGTAACTGCATCTTCTGTAATTACAATAGTAGTTTCAGTTTCTTTCTGTAATTCTTGAATGTGCTTACCACCTGGTCCAATAAATGCACCAATTAGTTCGTTTGGTATTCTTCGATTTATCATTTTAGGAGCATGAGCTTTCACTTCTTCATTAGGAAGAGCTATGGTGTCAGTTATTTTCTCTAAGATGTGTAAACGTCCGTCACGTGCTTGTTTTAATGCATTCACTAAAATCTCATAAGGTAATCCTTTGATTTTAATATCCATTTGACAAGCTGTAATTCCTTCAGAGGTACCAGTTACTTTAAAGTCCATATCACCTAGATGATCTTCATCACCTAAAATGTCAGAAAGAACTGCATAACGATCTCCATCAGAGATTAATCCCATTGCAATTCCAGAAACAGGTCTTGTTAATTTAACTCCTGCATCCATTAAAGCCATAGTTCCAGCACAAACAGTTGCCATAGAAGAAGAACCGTTAGATTCTAATACTTCTGACACTACTCTTACAGTGTAGGGGCAGTCATCAGGAATCATCCCTTTTAATCCACGTTGTGCTAAATTTCCGTGACCAACTTCTCTTCTTGAAGTTCCTCTTAGAGGTCTAGCTTCACCAGTACAAAATGGTGGGAAGTTATAGTGTAAGTAGAAACTTTCTTCACCCTCATATGATGGCATATCTATTTTATTGGCATCTCTAGAAGTACCAAGAGTAACAGTTGCTAAGGCTTGAGTTTCTCCACGAGTAAAAATTGAAGAACCGTGAACAGAAGGAAGGTAGTCTACCTCTGACCAAATAGGTCTAATCTCATCAGTTTTTCTTCCATCTAAACGAATACCTTCAGCTAAAGTTAATTCTCTAACTGCTTCCTTTTCTGCTTTGCTGTAGTATTTAGATACTAAAGCTCCGTATTCTTCGATTTCTTCTTCAGAAAATGCAGCTTTTACTTCTTCTTTTACTTCAGAAAATGCAGCTCCACGCTCAGCTTTAGACGTACCTTGTTTAGCAATTGCATAACATTTATCATATGCTAAATCATGTATTTTTTTAGCTAGCTCTTCATTTTGTTCAGCAGTTTCATATTCACGAACTTCTTTCTTCCCAAATGCTTCTGCTAAGCGAACTTGTGCCTCAATTTGTATTTTAATAGACTCATGAGCAAATTTAATTGCGTCTGCCATTTCTTCTTCAGAAATTTCATCCATTTCACCTTCAACCATCATTACTGAATCTGCAGAGGCACCAACCATCATGTCTATATCAGCTTCTGCAAGTTGAGCTCTACTTGGGTTGATTATAAACTCTCCATCTACTCTAGCAACACGAGCCTCTGAGATAGGACATTCAAAAGGGAAATCACTCAATTGAATAGCTGCTGAAGCTGCCAACCCTGCTAATGCATCCGGCATAACATCTTCATCATTAGACATTAATTGAATCATCACTTGTACTTCTGAATGATAATCTTTTGGAAATAATGGGCGCAAAACACGGTCTACTAGTCGCATTGTTAACACCTCTCCGTCACTAGGTCTAGCTTCTCTTTTAAAGAATCCACCTGGATAACGACCAGCTGCTGCAAATTTTTCTCTGTAATCTACTGTTAATGGTA
Organism: uncultured Flavobacterium sp.; assembly: GCA_964021805.1. Classification (GTDB taxonomy): domain Bacteria; phylum Bacteroidota; class Bacteroidia; order Flavobacteriales; family Flavobacteriaceae; genus Polaribacter. The sequence goes on along the minus strand of CAXHZP010000002.1, from coordinate 61,562 downwards.
AAAAATCAACGGGGCTTTGTTTGTAGTTAGATACTACTGTACATAACAACATTGCTTTTCCCATTTGAACAACAACTGAACCGTGAGCTTGTTTAGCTAGTTTACCGGTTTCTAATGAGATGGTTCTTCCATCTCCAAGGTTTATGACCTCTCTAAATACTTTTGGAATCATACTTTAATAATTCTTTCTTAATTAAACTTTTCTTGTTGTGTGTGTTGTTGTGTGTTTGTTTTAATCCAATGGAAGTAAAAATTAAAAGAGGTAGCTTTAAAGCTACCTCTTTTGAGTAGGTATTATTTTCTAATTCCTAATTCTTTAATTATTGCACGATATCTTGTGATATCTTTTTTCTTTAGATAGTCTAAAAGACTTCTACGCTTTCCAACCATTTTTACTAGAGAACGCTCAGTGTTAAAATCTTTACGATTTTGCTTTAGGTGTCCAGTTAAATGATTAATTCTGTGCGTAAATAACGCAATTTGTCCTTCGGCAGAACCGGTATTAGTTTTACTGTTACCGTGTTTTTCGAAGATTGTTTCTTTTACTTCTTTTGTTAAATACATGCCAATATTATTTAAATGATTTTTATGTACATCAATGATTTTTTCATTGAAGTTGCAAATGTACAATTATTTTATAAGGTAACCTACAAAATAAGTTTAGATGAATTTAGTGCTAGATATGTTCTAATCTATTGAAGACTAGTGTGAAAATGACAGCTATTTTATGCTCTAATAGGTTGATTTTGTATCAGATCAATGTAAAGATTAATTTGTTGTTTTAGGTCTTTTCTTTCATAAATACCATCTAAAAACCCGTGTTCTAAAACAAACTCGGAGCGTTGAAAGCCTTCAGGTAAATCTTTTCCAGTAGTATCTCTTACTACTCTAGGGCCAGCAAATGCTATCAAAGCATTAGGTTCTGCAATGTTTATATCTCCTAACATAGCAAAAGAGGCTGTAGTTCCTCCCGTAGTTGGATCTGTACACAATGATATGTATGGAATTTTAGCATCTGCAAGTTGAGCTAATTTTGCAGAGGTTTTGACTAGTTGCATTAAAGACAAAGAAGCTTCCATCATTCTTGCTCCACCAGATTTAGATACCATTAAAAAAGGAAGTTTATTTTGAATTGAGTATTCAATTGCTCTAGATATTTTTTCGCCAACAACACTTCCCATCGATCCACCAATGAAAGAAAAGTCCATTACTGCTATAACAATATTTTTACCTAAAGATTTTCCTACAGCTGTTCGTACTGCATCTTTTAAATTTGTTTTTTCTTGGGCGGCTTTTAATCGATCAGGATATTTTTTTGTGTCTTCAAACTTAAGCGGATCTTTAGCAGTAATTTTAGTGTTTAATTCTTTGAACTTGTTATCATCAAATAGTAATTCAAAGTATTCTTTACTTCCTATTCTAACATGATATCCATCCTCTGGACTTACATATAAATTTCGCTTTAACTCTTCAGTGTCAATTATTTTACCGCTAGGAGTTTTGTACCATAATCCTTTAGGAGTGTCTTTTTTTGCTTCTGTAGGAGTATTAATTCCTTTTTCTTTTCTTTTAAACCAAGCCATATACTAAAAGTTAGTTGTCTGTTAAGAATTGATAAATTTAAGTAAATTTAATTCAAAACTAAGTTTACAAATTTAGTGGATTAATATTTAATTTTCTAACAAAAAAGAAAGTCTAATAGAAGATAAGATTATACTAATTCAATCATCTCTCCTATTAGACTTTTTGTAATCTATAATAGTCTTTATTTTAAAGAGTATTTATATTATTTAAATCTTCAAATGCTTTTTTTAATCGATTCTTGAAAGTAACCTCTCCTTCTCGAAGCCATTTTCTTGGGTCATAATGTTTTTTGTTAGGTTGATCTGCCCCATCAGGATTTCCAATTTGATTAGCTAAATATGCTGCTTTTCCTTGCATGTAATCTCTAATACCCTCTGTGAATGCAAATTGTAAATCGGTATCTATATTCATTTTTATAACACCATACCCTATAGATTCTCTAATTTCCTCTAATGTAGATCCAGAACCACCATGAAATACAAAATCAATTGTATTATGAGGCAGATTGAATTTTTCAGAAACATATTCTTGTGAATTCTTCAAGATTTTAGGGGTTAATTTCACATTTCCAGGTTTATAAACACCATGAACATTTCCAAATGCAGCTGCTATTGTAAATTGAGGGCTAACCTTCATTAGTTCTTCATAAGCATAAGCTACTTCCTCTGGTTGAGTATAAAGTTTTGAGACATCAACATCAGAATTATCAACACCATCTTCTTCACCACCAGTAATTCCTAATTCTATTTCTAAGGTCATTCCCATTTTAGACATACGCGCTAAATATTTTTTGCATATTTCTATATTTTCTTCAATAGGTTCCTCTGATAAATCAATCATGTGAGAACTATAAAGAGGCTTCCCTGTTAAGGCAAAATGTTCTTCACTTGCATCTAATAAACCGTCAATCCATGGTAACAACTTTTTAGCACAATGGTCTGTATGTAAAATTACAGGAACTCCATATGCTTCTGCTAATAAATGAATATGCTTAGCACCTGCAATACCTCCAGCAATTGCTGATTTTTGATTTTCATTAGACAGTCCTTTACCTGCATTAAATTGAGCACCTCCATTTGAAAACTGGATAATTACAGGAGCATTTAAATCTCTTGCAGTTTCTAGTACAGCATTAATGGTATTTGAGCCTACAACATTTACTGCTGGTAAAGCAAATGATTTTTCTTTGGCTAGGTTAAAAATAGCTTGAACTTCTTTACCAGTTGCAACACCTGGTTTGACATGATGACTCATTTATGTTGAATTTAATGATTGAAAATTGAGGCTCAAAAGTAATCAAAATATACTTACAAGAGTAAGATTTTGAGGCTGATAACCTTAAAAATCATCGAAATCGTTGTAGGTAAAAGTAAATTTTTTAAAAAGGATAATTTATTCCGATGTTGTAGACTGCATTTGAAAAATTGTAATTCCTAAACCATTTATTAGTTTCTAAATAAGGTTCATGCATTTTAAAGCCTAGGTCTAGCCTAAAGACCAAAAAACTAAAATCATATCTGAGTCCAAAACCAGAGCCAACAGCTATATCTTTTATTGATTTAAATCCGTTAAAAGTTGCTTTTTCCTCAGCAAAGATTGAGTTAGTGATATCCCATATATTTCCTGCATCCATAAATAATGCCCCTTTTAAGCTACCAAATAAATCGAATCTATACTCTGCACTTGTTAAAAACTTTAAACTACCAATATTGTATTCCAAACCAGAATTTCGACTACCGGGGCCTAGATCATATGTTTGCCAGGCTCTAATATCATTTGACCCTCCTGCAAAATAACTTTTGGTAAATGGGATAGCCGAATTATCGTATGGCATGATGGCTCCAATAAAACTTCTAAAGCCAACGACAGAATTATTATTCACCTCCCAAAACTTTTTATATTCTATGTCTGTTTTAAAATATTGTGCTAGCGGAATATTAAAAATGGTCTTTCTATTGTTACTGTCTTTTTTGTTAGATAATAATCCTCCAATATTTCCCGAGTTTGCTACTCTAACTTTAAAGAATGAAAAATTATTATCTCTAAAATCACTTTGATTATTAAAAGTATATGAATATGCTATTGTTGGAATTAAGAAATCTGATGTGATGATATTATATCTATCTAAAATATTTAAATTATTTCTATATTGATCAGGATTACTTGTTTGAAATTCATTGTCATTAAAAACAGTTCTCATAAATGAGATTGTTTCACCTTGCCGTTCTAATGTATAATTCGGATCATCGAAAAATATTTTTGCAATAGAGTTAAGTTTTATGTATTCTGAGTTATAAATATCAAAATAATTACCAATTCTTAAGTTTCTTACGTATTGAGTATTAAAAACATCTAGTTGTATTGTTTTATTATCGTTGTATTGCCACTTATAATCAATTAAAGCTGTAACGGTTTCTCTATCTAAACCAATATTTTGCTGAATACTAGTCCCTAATGTAAACATTGTTCTGGGAGACATTCTTTTAGGGACTAACTTACTCAGACCAAAAGGTGCTACAAAACGAGGTATTTCTAGGGACATGTCAGCTCCAATTTCCCATGAGTTGAAAAAACTACCTTCTTTATTGGCGTCTTGAGATGCATTAAAGAATGAGCTAAGAAAAGATAATTTAAAAATTTCTGCACCTCTAAAAATATTTCTGTTAATAAATGAAAATTTACCAGAAACTCCTAAATCTCTTATGTTAGAATGAGTTAGTTCTGTTTCTAGATCCAGACTAAATTTATCTAAAGGAGTAAGAAAAACATTTACATCAAGTTGCTTATCGTTATCTTTAATTGTTTCATATTGTATGTTTGTAATCTTAAAATTTCTCAATGATTTTAAGTGTTTTCTGGTGAGGTTTCTAGTTGAGTCTGCATAAACTTGATTGGGTCTAATAAAAATTGATTCTGATAATAATCTAGGATTGTACTTTATTTTTTTATGAGCAAGAAACGTAATTCCTTCATAGTTTATAGAGTCTAGATATGGTCTATCCTTTTTATTGAAAGAATAGTCTGTAAATACATTAATTTTTCTGAGCTTTAAGATATCAAATGATTTTAATTCATATTGTCCATTTTTCTTTAAAACTCTTTTTTTATCAAAAATAATAAGGTCTACATTTGTTTTGTAGGTATTTGTGCTTGCTGAATCTATATTGTAGTATCCTAAATCATTTTCTGTAAAGTGATAAATTCCATTATTTCGATAAAGATTTGTTATTCTTGAAGCCTCTTTGATAAAGTTAGCTTCTTTAAAGTGATCTCCTTTTTTTAAAAAGGATAACGATTTTTGAGATTCGTATAATGAATCTAAAACAGGTGATTTAATATTTGTTAATATGCTATCTAAAAAAGTTGGCCTTCCTTTGTTTATGGTGTATTTTACAATTGCTTTTTTGTTTTTTTGATCCTCAATACTAGATTGAACTTTTACCCTAAAATACCCATTGTTTTTGTGATAGGCTCTAAGATTTTCAACTGTTTTATTAATCTTCTCATCTTTAATAATAACGGGCGCTTGACCATTTTTTAAAAACCAATTATTAAGACCAATCATGCTGTTAGCATAAGAAATACTTTGTTTTTCTGAAAAAATATTTTTAATAAAATTATAAGTTTTAGGTTTTTTAATACCCCATTCGTTTACGGTATTAGGTTTGCTCTTATCACCCAAATTATAGAAATATAAGGAAAGCGGTAGGCCTAATGTTTTAATATTGGGTTTTTGAACTAATAATTCGTTTAGATCTGAATTCTTATTTTTCTTTTCATCTACAACAATGGTATTTTGTTTTAATAATAAGTCTCCTTCTCCAACTCTCTTTATTGAGCTACAATTAGACAAGAACAATGTTAAAAAAAATAAAATAAAGATTTTTTTCATGAAACGTATTCGCAATATAAACTCAAAAATACTACTTTTGATAAGTATATTAAGATAAAAAACTTATCTAAAGCTTTTGCAGTAGTATCAGTTTTAATGTTTTATGGTTTTTTTAGTGAAATAAAACAATATAATTAATGAGTTTATCTAAAAATCATATTAAACTAATAACAAGTTTATCACGCAAAAAGTATCGACAAAAGCATCAATTATTTATTGTTGAGGGTGTTAAAGTTGTTCAAGAGTTTTTAAGCTCATCATATGAATTAGAAATCTTATTTTCTACAGAAAATGATTTTTCATTTACCAATAAATTCATCAAAGTTTCAGATCAAGAATTAAAAAAAATAAGCGGTTTAAAAAACCCCAATAAAGTTCTAGCAATTTTTAAAATACCTAATCCAATTAATCCAATTACTGGAGGTTTAATATTAGCTCTAGACAGTATTAATGATCCAGGTAATTTGGGAACTATTATTCGTTTGTGTGATTGGTTTGGTATAGAACAGCTTGTTTGTTCAAATGAAACTGTAGATTGTTTTAACCCCAAGGTAGTCCAAGCTAGTATGGGTTCATTAACCAGAGTTGGCATTTCCTACCTTGATTTAAAAAAATATTTACAAAATGCTTCAGTTCCAATCTTTATTGCAGATATGGATGGTCTTAATGTTTATAAAACTAAACTTCCAGATTCTGCTGTGCTAGTCCTAGGTAATGAAGCAAACGGAATTTCTGATGATATAAAACAACTAGTAACTACTAAAATTACAATCCCTAGGTATGGAGCCTTTCAACAAACAGAGAGTCTAAATGTAGCGACAGCATCAGCTATTTTATTGAGTGAGTTCCGTAGATGAAATTATTCAAAAGAAAAGTTTAAGAAAACACCTCGTGTAGAAAATATATTAATAGGTGATGTCCATGGACTATTGCTGTTATTATCGTCAATCAATTCTCTATTCATCGCAAAAACTCCTCTAATTGAAGGAGAAAACTTAAAAAAGGATAAGTATATATCTACACCAACACCAAGTTCGTACATGAAATTACTTGTTTTCATTCTGAACTCTCCACTAAAATTATCATCAGAATTTTCTTGATTACTTGAAAAATTATGATCGTAAGATATTCCAGCAAGTACGTAGGGTCTTACATTATTCCATCTATCTGAACTTAATTTTAAAACCAGAGGTAGATGCAAGTAGGTAGATCCAATCTCTCGAATACTATCTCTTTCAGTGTTTAGTGTTGGGCTATTGTTAAAATAAATAGTTTTTGAATTACTAATTAAACCCGGCTCAAAACGTAAATTAACATTTTTATGAACTCTAAAATCAGCAATTAAGCCAACATTAAACCCCAAGGTGGGTTTTATTTCTACTATGGTACTAGGGAAGTTACTGGGTCTGTAATTAACTTTAAAATCATTTTGATTAATACCTAAATAAAAACCATAATGAATTTTTGGATCATCAAAGGTTGGAAGGTTATCAACATTTCTTCTTTTTTGAGAAGATGCTGATAGTACCATTGAAAGGGTAATTATAAAAAAAAAGAATTTTTTCATATTATTTTGATGCAGAATATATGGTAGCTACTCCAAATGTTACGGGGGTATGAGTTGTATTTATAAACCCATTTTTTTTCAAAATATTGTTGAAGGCTTCTCCAAAAGGGAAAAAATTTGCCGATTCACTAAGATATGAATATGCTATTTTGTCTTTTGAAAAAAGTTTACCAATAACAGGTAAAATAAATGAGGTGTAAAACTTATATCCTTGTTTGAAGGGAAATTTTGTTGGGTTTGAAGTTTCAAGAACAACTAATGTCCCCTTGGGTTTTAAAACTCGTCTAATTTCGCTTAGTCCTTTGTCTAAATTCGCAAAATTTCTAACACCAAATGAAACTGTAATTGCATCAAATGTATTGTCTGCGTATGGAATATCTTCAGAATCGCCTACAACCATTTCTATTTTGTCATTTAATTGAGCTTTAGAAATTTTTTCTTTCCCTACTGCAAGCATTCCCTCAGAGATATCAAGTCCAATAATTTTTTCTGAGCCTAAAGTAGACATCATTAATGCTAAATCTCCTGTCCCTGTAGCTATATCTAAAATTTGTTGTGGATTGTTTTTAGAAACAATCTGAACCACTTTTTTCCTCCAGCTAATATCTATTCCAAAAGAAATAACCCTATTTAAATCATCATAGTTTTTTGAAATGTTATTAAACATTGTTGCTACTTGATCTTTTTTACCTAACGAGGAGTCTTTGTATGGTTTTATTATTTTTGACATTTTAAATCTTTAGATAGATTTCAATTTTAATTATCCATTAATAGCTACCACCTGACTAATTTTATTGGGAAGCATTTCTTGTAACATTGTTTCTATTCCATTTTTTAAAGTGATAGTGGATGAGGGACATCCACTACAAGCCCCTTGCAATACAACCTTAACAATCTTAGTTTCCTCATTATAAGATTTAAATGCTATATTTCCTCCATCTGATGCTACTGCAGGACGAATATATTCATCTAAAATAGCTATAATTTTTGCAGAAGTCCCCTCAAAGTTGATGATATCATCCTCTTTTTCTTTAGGTTTATTCAGTGTACTATTTGATTTAGGAAGTTCTTTAATAATTGTCTTGTTGTCTTGAAGATATGAACTAATGAAGTTTCTTATTTCCGAGTATACATCGTTCCATTCTACAATATCAAATTTAGTAATGGAAATGTAATTTTCAGATATAAAAACTTCTTTTACAAATGAAAATCCAAAGAGAGCTTTTGCTAAAGGAGAAGATTTACTTGCTTCTTCAATATTTACATACTCAACATCTGTATTGGTAAGAGATTTATTTGTTCCAAACTTCATAGTAGATGGATTAGGAGTTGCCTCTGCGTAGACTTCAATAGGTTCTTTCTTTCTTGAGCTATTAGTTTCGGTTACAGTAATACCACCATCAATTAAATAGGCTTCAATTTGCTCTCTAACTTCTTCTTGAACATCACTCCATTCAACGATATCAAATCTTTGAATTGCAATAAAATTTGCAGTAATAAATACTTTTTTTACAAAAGGTAAATAGAATAATTGTTGGGCTAGAGGGGAGTCTTTAGCATCATCTATGTTATTATATTCATAACTCCCTCCATTAATTAAAATTTGAGTGCTTACAAATTTTAAAATATTTTTATTGTTGGTTGATTGAATCGTAATTTTTTGTGAACTCATTTTTAAATATTAGAAAATGAATTGCAAAATTACTGCAAAAAAAATGAATAGATATGTTAAATAAATATAAATAAGGTTGTAAAAATGAAAGAATTATTCTTAAAAAAAAACTACTTTCTGTTAAATATTTACTGAGAATCCAATAGTAATAATCGTATTGTTTATGCTTAATTGAGTGGCTTCAACCTCATTGTATTGAGGGTAAAAGTCATATTGATCAGTTTTATTACTTTTTTTGTAGGATAAATTTAATTTTACAGTTCCGAAATTATATCCAAGACCTAAGGAATAGCTTTCTAGGTTATCTGAAGAAATTGAATTTATGAATGGGCTTTGTTCGAACACATAGCCACCTCGAACACTAAGGTTATTAATTCTCCATTCTGAACCTAAACGAATTGCATCAGCTCTTTTAAGTTGATTGTCAAAAAATAAATTTTCTTGTGAAAAATTGTCACCAGATAAATATAAACCTTTGTAATTATTGGTTGAATAGTCAAAACTTATCAATCCAAATTTTCCAAAAATAATTGCTGTACTTGCGGTTATTTTACTTGGTGTTCTTAGTTTATAAAGTAATTCTTGAATAGGTAAATTACCACCAAAAGTATTGTTATAAATTACATCACTATTACTTACTTCTATTTCAGTATCTCCAAAATAGCCATCATTATTTATAATGTTGGTATTTTCAATTATTTCTGTAAACCATGTGGGTGATTTATAACTTATACCAAAACGAAAAGTATTTGTTGGTTTATAGATGAAACCTGCACTCAAAGAAAAACCAACACCATTAGTATAATTTTCTTGATAAAATCTTGAATTTAATGTGTTGTCGTTTCCATCATTGTTAGTCTCTCTTAGAACTGTTTGCTGACTAAAACTAATATCATAAAAATTTAAACCAGCTCCAACATGCAATTTTTCTTGGTAAACACCAGAAAAGGCAAAATTTAATTCAGAAATTTCACCATCATAATAGTTAGATAATTCCTGATCTTCTGAAATATCGTAAATTATAGGGTTTTGACTTGTATCTAAAGGAAAACTGTTAAATGATGAAAAACCACTGTTTCCTTTAGCAATAAATCTATCTTCAAAATCAGTAGAAATTCTATAATTTACTCCCAAAGCTAATTTAGACCATTCATTGTTAAAATTATTCTCAAAAGTTAACACAGCACCTGCATTTGTTACTTTGAAAAAATCTTCTTCTGTTGTTAAAGAGTTATTGTAGTAGGTTGTTAAATAATTGGTATTTCGAGCTTGAAATGTTAAAGATGCATTATTACCGTTAAACACTGATATTCCAGCAGGATTAATTATCATTGAGGTAACATCTCCACCAACAGCTCCAAAAGCACCACCCATAGCAACAAACCTGGCACTACCATTTCCGTCATTCCTTGAAAACATTAATGATAAATTTTGATAACCTAATGATTGAGAATTAGACACACAACTAAGAGCGGCAAAAGCCACAAAAAAAATTATTTTTCTCATAAAAGTTTGATTAAATTTTTATCCTCCTCTTTTGGAAGAGCCACCTCTTGATGAACTACCACCTCTTGATGAACTACCGCCTCTTGATGAACTACCTCTACTAGAAGAGCCGCCACTTCTAATTGAAGAACTTCTAGACGAATTACTACTTCTAGTTCTTTGTGAGTAATTACTGTTATTTCTTGAAGATCTTCCTTTGTAACTCGATCTTTTGGTTGAACTGTTAGAACGAACAGAGGAGTTTTTTCTACCGGTACTTCTAGACGGTCTGCTTTTAGCAGGAACGTTTTTAGGTCTGTTATAAACATTAATTTTACTCTTGTCTAGTCTAAGTCTACTTGCTAAATTATCAATGTTAATGTTGTTAGCAGTGTTTTTTGCTCTTCCATTTGTGAAATTTACCCTTCTATTGCTACTATTTATCCTACGAGAATTTGTATAATTCCTAGTGTTTAGGGTATTGTATGAATAATTTCTTCGGCCATAATTGAAATTTCTAAATCCATTATAGATATATCCATTACCGTAATAACCTCTCCAGTTAAAAAAACCATAACCATACATGTTGTTAAAAAATGGATTGAAAAATGAAGGATTTAAATATCCATAACCTGGCCAGAAAGAAGGGTCACCAAGTCTACTTCTCCATCCAAGTCTCCATGTTCTCCTATTCCAAGGATTCAAATAACCATAACTAAAGTAAGGATCGTAAAAATTCCAATAATTATTGAACCCGTAACCAGCACTTCTAAGGTTTAAGTTAATTACTATTTGGTCGCTATCTGAACTACCCCAAGCGCTATTCATCATATATCCCTCACTGTTTTCTGAGGAATTATTTGTATTGTCGTCTGAGGAACTGTATGTTTCAATATCTGTAAATATATCAGAACCATTAATTCCATCTAATCGTTCAAGTTCTTTTGTGAAATAATTGTTTTCATATTCTTCATAATCTTTAGTATTATCAACAATGACTCTTGTTCTTTTAATTTCTTTGGTATAAATACCATCGTTATCTGGAATATTTTGATAAACAGTACATGATGAAAAAAGAATAAATAACAGAAAAATTGTTAGAGGTAACTGAGCCGATTTGAAGTAGCAGATTGATTTCATAATGATTTTTTTTAGTAGTAAAAAAACAAATTGGTGATTAAAAAGCATATTTTTTTTTATTCACTATACTTAAAATGCTTTAGTTTTGCTTTCGTATTTTTACCCATTAACAAATTTACAATAAATATAACAACAAATATTTAACAACATCCATGCCAAAAATAATATTATGAGTAAGAAGTTAACTAAGAGAGCGGAAGATTATTCAAAATGGTATAATGAAATTATTCTTAAAGCAGATCTGGCCGAGAATTCAGCTGTAAGAGGATGTATGGTGATTAAGCCTTATGGATTTGCTATTTGGGAAAATATGCAGAAAGAACTTGATAGAATGTTTAAAGAAACAGGTCATCAGAATGCCTATTTTCCTTTATTTGTTCCTAAGAGTTTATTTGAGGCAGAAGAAAAAAATGCTGAGGGTTTTGCAAAAGAGTGTGCTGTTGTTACTCATTATAGATTACAAAATGATCCTGAAAAAGAAGGAAAACTTCGAGTTGATCCTGAGGCTAAATTAGAGGAAGAACTTATTGTTAGGCCTACTTCTGAGGCTATTATTTGGAATACTTACAAAGGATGGATTCAGTCCTACAGAGATTTACCGTTATTGATTAATCAATGGGCCAATGTAGTTCGTTGGGAAATGAGAACAAGATTGTTTTTGAGAACGGCTGAGTTTTTATGGCAAGAAGGGCATACAGCTCATGCAACTAAAAATGAGGCCCTCGTTGAGTCCAAGCTAATGCAAGATGTATATGCTAAGTTTGCGGAAGAATTTATGGCTATGCCAGTTGTAAAAGGGTTTAAGTCGGAAAGTGAACGCTTTGCAGGAGCAGAGGAAACATACACTATAGAGGCATTAATGCAAGATGGTAAAGCACTTCAAGCTGGAACATCACATTTTTTAGGACAAAATTTTGCTAAAGCTTTTGATGTAAAGTATACTTCAAAAGAGGGTAAGCAAGAATATGTGTGGGCAACCTCTTGGGGGGTTTCTACTCGCTTAATAGGTGGTTTAATAATGACACATTCTGATGATCTTGGATTGGTATTACCTCCTAGATTAGCTCCTATTCAGGTTGCTATTATTCCAATCTACAAAGGAGAGGATCAATTAACACTAATCTCAGAGAAAGTAAAAATAATAGTGAAGTCACTTAGAGAAAAGAATATTTCAGTAAAATTTGATGACAGAGATACCTTTAGGCCTGGTGCTAAATTTGCAGAATATGAGTTAAAAGGGGTTCCTGTGAGAATTGCAATTGGCAATAGAGATATGGAAAATAATACTGCAGAGGTGGCTAGAAGAGATACTCTGGAAAAACAAACAATCCCTCAAGGCCAATTATCAGAATATATTTGTGAGCTTCTTGAAGAAATTCAGCAAAATTTATTTAATAGGGCGCTTTCTTTCAGGAATAATCACATTACTGATGTGAATTCTTTCGAAGAGTTCAAAGAAGTTATAGAGAATAAAGGTGGTTTTGTGTCTGCTCATTGGGATGGAACCATAGAGACAGAAAATAAGATTAAAGAATTAACCAAAGCTACGATAAGATGTATACCAAATAAGGCAAAAGAAGAGGTGGGTACTTGTGTTTTAACTGGAGAAAAATCGTCAAGAAAAGTCTTGTTTGCCAAGGCATATTAAATTTTGTAAAAAAATATTGTACAATTTTAAAAACGTTGTATATTTGCATCCGCAATCGGGATAAATATTTTTTATAAGATTGCATTTGGTCCGTTCGTCTAGGGGTTAGGACGCCAGGTTTTCATCCTGGTAACACGGGTTCGATTCCCGTACGGACTACAATTTTTATAAAAAAAACATTTTAGAAATGGCAAATCATAAGTCAGCATTAAAAAGAATAAGAAGTAACGAAACGAAGAGATTGCGTAACAAACATCAGCATAAAACTACACGTAATGCTGTTAGAGATCTTCGAGCATCTTCCGATAAGAAAGAGGCAGAAGGAATGTTGTTAAAGGTAACTTCTATGTTAGATAAGTTAGCTAAAAATAATATTATTCATAAAAATAAAGCAGCTAATTTAAAGTCTAAATTAACAAAACAAGTAGCTACACTTTAATTGTATAGACTACTAAAACCATAATAAGCGCTCTGATACTATCAGAGCGTTTTTTTTTGGCTTATCAAAAGTTATTTACCAATCGTAACTTTTTTGAGCATCTAATTTTATAAAAATAAATAGTAATAAAGTAAAACCCCAAAGGGAGGATCCTCCGTAACTTAGGAATGGAAGTGGTATGCCAACAGTAGGGATGAGACCAATAACCATTCCTATATTTACAATTAAGTGAAAAAATAAAATTGAAGCTACACCATAGCCATATATTCTCCCAAATTTATTAGCATGTTTTTCTGCTCTGTAGATTATTCTAAAAAGAAGTGATATAAAAACAAGAATTAAAAGGCTTGATCCAATAAACCCCCATTCTTCCCCAACAACACTAAATATATAATCTGTGTCTTGAGCAGGAACAAAATCTCCTTTGGTTTTGTCGCCTTCTAGAAATCCTTTCCCCCAAAATTTTCCTGAACTAATAGTTTGCATAGATTGATTTGAATTATAACCAATTTGTTTTGTATCTGATGTTTTTCCGAGTATTACCTCAAATCTATCTCTTTGGTGCTTTTTTAAAACATGATTATATGAATAATCTGCAGAAAAAATAAAAAGGAAAGAAATTAAGTACATCCCTAAAATCTTAGTCCAATTAAATTTTAAAAAACGTTTATTTCTATAGATGTTATATAGCATGTATAGAGTTATTAAAATAAAAAGATAACCGATAATTATTTTGACCCCTAATAAGATCGTAAGGACAAATAACAGTATAGAAGCACACCCAAGAATAATATATGCTAATGTTAAGCCCTCTCTATTTAAAACAAAAAAGAAAGCTAAATATATGATTGCAGAACCAGGATCATGAAGAGCAATTAAAGATGCCGGTAAAAAAATAATGATGAAAGCTTTGAGTTGATTTTTTATTATGTTTAAGTTATATTTTCTATCACTTAATAATTTTGCTAGTGCTAGCGCAGTAAATGCTTTGGCAAATTCTGATGGCTGAATACCGATACTTCCGAATCGATACCATGATCTTGCCCCGTTAATTTCTGTTCCAAAAAAAAATAAACCAATTAATGAGAATAATGACAAGATGAAAAAAATACTGGCAAATTGCTGAAAAAATTTAGCATTAATAAAGAGAATCAATATAATAAGTGGAATACTCAATAAAATCCATAGTAGTTGTTTGCTATATTTTGTAGAAAAATCAAAAATTTGGATACTTTCCTCTGAATAGGTAGCAGCAAAAATATTTATCCAGCCAAAACCTACTAGTATTATGAAAAAGAATACTAGGAGCCAATCGATACCTAAAAAAATATTATTTTGTTCCTGCCTCAACTTTATTAGGTTCTTTAATTTGACTTTGATATATTGAACTTAAATCCGTAGCTAACATTCGATCTTCAATCCATTTTCTTTTTACTTGTCCTGTTAAATACTTTTCAATTAAAAGACTTGTTATTGGTGCTGCCACAGTAGAACCAAACCCTCCGTTTTCAATAAATACAGCAACTGCAATTTTAGGATTATTTTTAGGTGCAAATGCAACTAAAATTGAGTGATCGGGTAATTTAATTTTTTTTCCGTCAACCTTCATGAAATTTTCTGATGTCCCAGTTTTACCAACAATATCAATACCCTTTATATTAACCCAACTAGCTGTTCCAGTTTTAAACACTTCATGCATCCCTTCAATTATTGGTTCAAAATGCTCCTTATCAATAGAGGTTTGTTTTGGGTGCATATATACTGAATCACTTATTATTTTATTGTCAATATTTTTTACTACGTGAGGAGTAAAGAAAAAACCTCTATTAGCAATTGCTGCAGTAACATTTGCCAGTTGTATGGGGGTTGTTAGTACTTCTCCTTGCCCTATTGCATTTGAAATATTTGTTGAGGCATTCCATTTATACTTATACATTCTGCTATAATAATCTCCATTTGGAATTAATCCTTTATCGCCTTCAGGTAGATCATATCCTAAATAGTTACCTAAACCAAAACTTCTAACATGAGAACTCCAATTATTCATGCCTTCAATTGGGGTGTTGTTTTTTTCAATAATTCTTTTGTAGGTATTTGCAAAATAACTGTTACAAGATTTTGAAATTGCTGAATGTAATTCAATAGGTTTCCCAAAAATATCACAATGACATTTCATAAACTCCTTCTTTCGGTTTCCGTAACGATAGCCTCCATTACAATAAAAATGGCTATTTTCATTTATAACTCCCTCTTGAAGACCAATTAAAGCATTAATTAGTTTGAAAGGAGAACCTGGAGCATAAGTTCCTTTTAAGCCCCTATCATACATTGGTTTATTGATTGTGTCACCAAGCAGTTTTACAGAATTAGGAGATCGTAAACGTCCTACCATCATATTAGGATCATAGCTTGGCGCTGTTATTAGTGCAAGAATCTCACCACTAGAGGGTTCAAGTGCTATGATGCCACCCCTTTTTCCTTTCATTAATGACTCTCCATATTGTTGTAGGTTACTATCTATAGTAAGTGTAATGTCTTTTCCGTTTACAGGCAAAGAATCGTAAATACCATTTTTAAAAGTTCCCATAATTTTATTTAGCCGATCTCTTCTAAAATATTTTTTCCCTTTTTTTCCTCTAAGTACCTTTTCATATTGGGCTTCAACCCCCGCTTTTCCAATTAACTCTCCTTGCTCATAGTAATCATCAGTCTTAGCAACTATTTCGTTTACTTCATTAATATACCCTAAAATATTTGCTGCTGATTTTATGGGATAATTTCGTATGATTCTTTTTTGGATATTAAACCCCTGAAATTTGTGTAATTTTTCTTGAAGAAAAGCAAAATCTTCCTTAGCAAGTTGTTTAAGAAAAACAGACTCTAGCCAAGGGGCATAATTCACAGCTTTTTTAAATCTTTTTAAAAAATCTTCTTTGGTTATTTTCAACAAAGAGCATAGTTCAATGGTGTCTAGAGGGATCACCTCATTTGGAACAATAGTTACATCATATGATAATTGATTAGCTACTAACAATTCACCATTTCTATCGTATATGTAACCTCTCTCTGGAAAATCAAACATAACTTTTACAGCAGAATTTTTTACAGGATTATAGTTACGACTTTTCAATATTTGTAATTGAAATAATCTCCCAATAAATAGTACTCCTATTACAGAAATTAAAAAATATAGTAAAAAACTCCTTTTCATAGTTAATTAAGTTGTTTTTCTCTTAGTATATAAGAACCTGCAAAATAAAGAATCAAAGTAAAAACACTTGAGTACAAGGTATTTAATAAAACTGTTCCCATATTTTGAAAACTAAAATTATCTAGTGAAAACAATACAAAATGGTGAATAATAGTCATGGTTACAACATAATTAAAGACCTGTCCAAATGTTTCTGAATGAAGATCAAATAGGAGGTAATCAATATTGGTTTTTTTAAAAAATAGTTTAATGAAATATAAACGTAGAAATGCTATTATTAATAGAGATGCAGCATGTATTCCACCAGTATCAGAGAAAAAATCTAATATTAAGCCGTATAAAAAAGCACAAAATAAAATAATGAATCTATTTTTGTTTAAGGGGAACAAAAAAATAAATGTGATGTATAAATATGGGTTAATATTACCTGAAAAATTAATGTTATTAAACACCAATATTTGGAGAAATAGAATCAAAACAGTCCAAATAAATACTCGTATTTTATTCATTGCTGTTGTTTTCAAGATTCATTATTTCATGTTTATCAAAATCTTTAATTACATAAATATTTTTCAGATTACTCATGTCATTAAAAAGTTCAATATTTACAATCCTTTTTATTGAAGCCTCTTCTTCAGTGTCAATTACTTTTCCAATAGGTATTCCAGCAGGAAAAATTGTTGACATACCGCCAGTTACAATTGTATCCCCGTTTTTTATGATTGCTTGTCTAGGAATATCTAATAGTTGTAAAATATTATAATCAATACCGTTCCACATTAAACTACCAAAATATGAGCTATTTTTTAGTCTGGCATTAATTTTACTATTTCTGTTTAAAATAGATTGAACTCGTGAGTAATTATTAGATACCTGCTCTGTAATACCTATGATTCCTTTAGAGTTAATCACAGCCATCTCGTTTGATATACTATCATTTTTCCCTAAATTAATAGTTAAGAAATTATAGTTCCCACCAAATTGATTTTTTTCTATTTTACCCTCAATAAAATAAAATCTTTGTTTAAAACTGGTGGTATCATCAAACTTTTTTGACTTAATTTCAGCTATCAATTGCGAAAATTTCTGAACTTTATTTTTTAATACTAAATTTTCGTTTACAAGTAAAAGGTTTTCCTTATTAAGATGTAAATAATCAGTGAAAGAATTTATTTTATTGTAAAATCCGCCTGTAAATGAATTGGCAGAGTTCACAAATTTACTTTTATGGAAACTACGATTATTAACTACTAAATTAATTGCTAAAAATTCTAAAAGCAAAAAAAATAAAAAATACCGATACTTCTGAATAAAATAGATGAGTTGTTGCATAAGAAGTAAAGATGTCTGTGATTATTTCATTAGGACACTTTTGTATTTATCTAATTCTTTCAGGGCTATTCCAGTACCTCTTACAACAGCTCTAAGCGGGTCTTCAGCAATGTAAACAGGTAAGTCTGTTTTTCTTGAGAGACGTTTGTCTAAACCTCTCAACATAGAACCTCCTCCAGCAAGGTAAATTCCAGTGTTGTAAATGTCGGCAGCTAATTCTGGAGGGGTTTTAGAGAGAGTTTCCATAACAGCATCTTCAATTCTCAAAATTGATTTATCTAATGCTTTGGCTATTTCTCTGAAAGAAACCTGTACTTGTTTTGGCTTCCCACTAAGCAAATCTCTACCCTGAACTAACATATCTTCTGGTGGATTATCTAAGTCTTCTGTGGCTGCACCAATATTTATTTTTACTTTTTCAGCTGTGGTGTCTCCAACATAGAGGTTATGTTGAGTCCTCATATAATACATGATGTCATTAGTAAATAAATCACCTGCTACCTTTACAGACTGATCACAAACGATACCAGCCAAAGCTATTACTGCAATTTCAGTTGTTCCACCACCAATATCTATAATCATATTTCCTTTAGGTTCCATGATATCGATACCAACCCCAATTGCAGCAGCCATTGGTTCATATATTAAATATATTTCTTTGGCGTTCATATGCCTAGCAGAATCTTGGACCGCTCTTTTTTCAACTTCGGTTATGCCAGAAGGAATACAAATTACCATTCTGAGTGCTGGTGGGAAAAGCTTCTTTTTTATAGCAGGAATTTTTTTTACAAATTCCTTAATCATTTCTTCGGATGCTTGAAAATCTGCAATCACACCATCCTTTAGTGGGCGAATTGTCTTTATATTTTCATGCGTTTTACCTTGCATTAAATTAGCTTCCTTGCCAGTAGCAATAATTCTTCCAGTAACTCTATTTCTTGCAACAATAGATGGGCTATCTATCACAACCTTACCATTATGAATAATAAGTGTATTTGCCGTTCCTAGATCGATGGCAATGTCTTCTGTCATGAAATCAAAAAAGCCCATAAAATGATTAATTTTCTAAATGTGTGTGATTACTTACAAATTTAATAAAAATAAGCTAGTAATTACATTGATTTTTAATGTTTAAAATGTCTGGTGCCAGTCATTACCATGGAAACATTATTTTTATTGCAATAATCAATGGTTAATTGGTCTTTAATTGAACCGCCTGGCTGAATTACATTTGTAATTCCAGCTTTATCAGCAATTTCTACACAGTCAGGAAAAGGGAAAAAAGCATCACTAGCCATAGCCGCTCCTTCGAGATTAAAATTAAAATTTATAGCTTTTTCTATTGCTTGTCTTAAAGCATCAACTCTGCTTGTTTGTCCAGTTCCACTAGCCAATAATTGCTTGTTTTTAACTAGTACAATGGTGTTTGATTTAGTGTGCTTACATATCTTTGAAGCAAACAATAGATCTTCTAATTCTTTGTCTGTTGGTTTGTTGTTAGTTGCATAAGATAATTCTTCTAAAGTATCTGTTTTATCATCTTTATCTTGGATTAATAATCCATTTAATGAGGTCCTAACAATTTGTTTGGGTAATTCAAAACCTTTTTGAATTAGAATCACTCTATTCTTTTTGCCTTTTAAAATTGCAAGAGCTTCTTGATCATAAGAGGGTGCTATAACTACTTCGCAAAAAAGTTGGTGAATTTCATTTGCGGTAGCCAAATCAATTTCAGTATTTGAAATCAAGACACCTCCAAAAGCGGAAACTGGATCGCCAGCTAATGCATCAACATATGCCTTGCAAATTGTTTCTCTTTGAGCAAAACCACAAGCATTATTATGCTTTAAAATAGCAAATGTTGGATCTTCGGATATAAATTCATTCATCAAATTTACAGCAGCGTCAACATCCAATAGATTATTGTAGCTTAACTCTTTACCATGAAGTTTATCAAACATAGCTTCTAAATCACCAAAGAAATATCCCTTTTGGTGAGGATTTTCACCATAACGTAAAGTTTTTGAATTTAATTCACTTGCCTTATACACAACTTCATCTTCATTAAAATAATTAAAAATAGCAGTGTCATAGTGAGAAGAAATA
The DNA here is from genome assembly GCA_964021805.1 of uncultured Flavobacterium sp. GTDB lineage: Bacteria > Bacteroidota > Bacteroidia > Flavobacteriales > Flavobacteriaceae > Polaribacter. The sequence goes on along the minus strand of CAXHZP010000002.1, from coordinate 41,486 downwards.
TTGAAAGATTTTGCAGCAAACTTTTTCCTTTCCTCAAGACTTGAAGCCCCATTATTTAATTTGTAGAGTTTTAAAAATTCTTCATATTGGTCCATCGATGAGATGGTAAAAGTATCTTTAAAATTTTTTGCAGAGGCTCTAATAAGAGAAATACCACCAATATCAATTTTTTCAACAATTTCTTGTTCTGATGCCCCAGATACCACAGTTTTTTCAAATGGATATAAATCAACAATCACAAGATCAATCTGTGGAATTTCATATGCTTTCATTTCTGAAATATCTCCTTGATGATCTTGTCTATTTAAGATTCCTCCAAAAACTTTTGGGTGTAATGTTTTTACTCTACCACCTAAAATTGAGGGATAAGAGGTAACATCCTCTACAGGAATAACAGGAATTCCTAATTCTTTGATAAATTTTTCTGTACCTCCTGTTGAGTATATAGTGACATTATTTTTGTGTAACTCTTCAACTATTGGCCTTAGGCCATTTTTGTGAAATACGGAAATTAATGCAGATTGGATAATTTTTAGATTGCTCATTTTGTGTGCTTAGTTAAGCACACAAATCTACTAAAAGTGAGTTGCTAAAACAACAGAAACTAATTTGAAATAAAGAAACTTATACTACAATTGTGAATAAATTTTTTTTGTAAAAGATTCTACAAGAAAATTATAGTCTTTTTTGGATTTTTCTAATTTCTTTTTTTTATTCAATAATTTTAAAAGAGAACTAATTTTTCTATATTTTTTCATGATTAACGGGGATGTTTTTTAATGTAAAAATAATCTTTAAGATTTTCAGAAACAATACCAATAAATAGGTAAATTTTAAACTACCTATTTTTAGTGAAATAGATTTTTATGAGAATTTATTTATGTATTAGTGAGTTCAATTTTTATAAAGTTCAGCAACTTTAGTACAAACAAATTCTAATAATAGTTCGTCATGTTCTGAGAATGGATTAGAATCATGTGAATCGATGTCTATTTGACCAATATTTTCACCATCAACAAAAATAGGAATTACAATTTCTGATTTCACTTTCCACCCACAAGAAATATAATTTTCTTGTTCATTAACATCTTGAACAACAAAATTTTTGTTACTCAGTGCTACCTGTCCACAAATTCCTTTACCAAAAGGGATAATGGTATGATCTGTTGGCTCTCCAGTAAATTCAGCTAATTTCAATTCTTGCTTATCACCATTTTTGAAATAAAAACCAACCCAATGATAATAGGATATTTGATTTTCTAAAAAATCACAAATAGCTTGTTGCTTTAATGAGATTGTTTTCTTAGAGGATACAATATTTACTATATTTTCTTTTATAAAATTAATATTCATGTTTTTTTTATATTTACGTTCTATGAAAAGATTATGTAAAATTAATTCAAATTCTCTATGAAAGGACAAAGAAATACTGTTCTTTTTTTGATAAGATTTTTTGTTACTTATTTTATTCTATTTGGAACTTATTCTTTCTATCTAAATAAAACTCAGCAGAAAGAAGGTGTATTTTCATGTTCACCCATTACTAAAACTGTGGCAAATCAAACAAAGACTTTGTTATCCGTATTTGATTATGAAGTTGAAACATTGCAGCATACAGATGAAATGTCTATGAAGGTTATTTTAAATAACACATACGTTTCAAGGGTTATAGAGGGTTGTAATTCAATCAGTATTATTATTTTATTTATAGCATTTATTGTAGCGTTTCGTGGAGGGATCAAGGAGACAATTATTTTTGGTGCAATTGGAAGTATAATTATTTATGGAGTCAATATTGTACGAATTTCATTTTTAACTGCAATGATTTATGAATATCAACATTATCAAGATGTATTACACAATATTGTTTTTCCACTCATAATTTATGGAACTACTTTTCTACTCTGGATTGTTTGGGTTCATAAATTTTCAAATTATAAAAAATGAGAATTATATTACGAATAGTACTTATTTTATTCTTTTTTGGACTTTTGTTTTTTGTCAGAGCTTTTGAGCTTGAGTTATTTTATGATCCGTTAAATAGCTATTTTCAAAATGAATATTTATACAGAGAAATCCCTTCAATAAATAGATGGAAATTGCTCGTTAACCTTTTTTACAGATACACTCTTAATTCTTTAATTTCAATAGGAATCATTTACTTGATTTTTAGAAATAAAAAAATGATAAATTTTTTACTGCTCTTTTTTACAGTAGCCTTTATTTTTCTTATAATAATTTTTTTCATTTCTATCAGAAATAATTTAGAAGAAGGGTATCTTTTTTCTTTCTATGTTCGTAGGTTTATAATTCATCCTCTTTTTTTATTAATTCTTGTCCCTGCGTTTTACTATCATAATAGATCTAATTAATAGTTTAACATATTTTTAAAAATATCTGTTGTAAATTTGTAAAATAATGAAATTGATTATCAGGAATATAAGCGCAACAATCCTATCATTTATAGTGATGTTTTCATCTATGTCTTTTGCAATAGATGAGCATTTCTGTGGAAGTAGGTTAATGGATGTGTCTTATTTTGGAGATGCTGATAACTGTGGGATGGACGAAATAGATATGTCCTCAAATATTTCAGTATTTAAAAAAAATAATTGTTGTAAAGATCAAATAACCCTTCTTCAATCATCAATATTTAATAAAGAAAAACTTATAAATCTGCAAAATACAGATATAGAAACTTCTTTGCCAGAAGCATCCTGTTATTCAGTATTTTATAAAAATAGCTCTCTTAAATTAAAATATTACAAAGACTTTTCTCCACCTGATATAGCCAAAGATATTCAGGTTTTATATCAGACTTTTCTAATTTAATTTTAAATAATAACACAGTATTATCATCTTTTTAGATGATCTATCGTCTAGTTATTATTAAAGTTAAATACAATTCAATGAAAAAAAATAGTTTCGTTATCATATTTTTATTTTTACCGATTTTTTTGTTCTCACAAGAGACATTAAAAGGTATGATTATGGATAAAAATAATCCAAAAGATAATCTAGGAGTCTTTGGAGCTAATCTTTACTGGTTGAATACCTCTGTAGGAGCCACAACTAATGAAAAAGGATGGTTTACAATTCCCTATAAAAAAAGTTATAAGAAGCTTGTAGTTAGTTATGTAGGCTATAAGACAGATACACTAAATATTACTGATTTATCTCCAATCCATCATTTTATAAGCCCAGAAAATGAGTTAGATGAAATAAGTGTAAAAAGTAAAAAGAAAGCTACACAAAGATCCTTTGTTCAAACACAAAATGTTTTTACGGTAAATAGTGATGAATTACTAAAGGCAGCCTGCTGTAATTTAGCAGAAAGTTTTGAGACCAATCCTTCTATAGATGTTAATTTTTCTGATGCTTTAACTGGAACGCGACAAATTCAAATGCTAGGTTTAAAAAGTCCTTATTTGCTCATTACACAAGAGAATATCCCTTCAATTCGCGGGGCTGCACAAGTTTTTGGACTCACATTTACACCAGGAACTTGGGTAGAAAGTATACAAATAACTAAAGGTGCAGGTAGTGTAATAAACGGCTATGAGAGTATCTCTGGACAAATTAATGCAGAATTAGTAAAACCACTAACGGATAAAAGATTTTTTTTAAATGCATACGGATCGTTAGGGGGTAGATTAGAATTAAATACACATTTTAATCATAAAATATCTGAAAAGTGGCAAACAGGAGTTTATATTCATGGTGATTATAGAGGGCAAAAGTTTGATAGAAATAAAGATGGGTTTTTAGATAATCCGCTTACAAATCAAATTAATGTAATGAATAGGTGGCAATATTTAGATGCAGAAAAAGGCTGGGTAAGCTTTATTAATGTTCGTTATATGAATGATGCAAAACAAACAGGAGAAATTAATTTTAATCCTACTATAGATAAAGGAGGAACTAATATCTGGGGTGGGGAAATCGATACAAAACGTTTTGAATCTTCTTTAAAGTTAGGGTATGTTTTTCCTGAGCTTCCTTTTCAAAGTTTTGGATTTCAATTTGCGTATAGTAATCACGAGCAAGATTCTTATTTTGGTTTAAAAACCTATGATATTCAACATCAAAGTATTTATTCTAATTTATTGTTTAGTTCAATAATAGGAGATACTAGAAATAAATTTACTACGGGATTAAATTTCACTTATGATGCTTATGATGAGTTTGTAAATTTGATAAATTTCTCCAGAAATGAAAATTCTTTTGGAGGGTTTTTCGAATATGCTTATGATAATTTAGATAACTTTAGTCTTACAGCTGGTATGAGAATAGATACCCATAACTTATTAGGAACTTTTGTAACACCTAGGGTTCATCTAAGATTTGTTCCTTGGGAAAAAGGAGTTTTAAGAGCATCTATTGGACAGGGTAGAAAAAGTGCAAATATATTTGCAGAAAACCAACAACTATTTGCAAGTAGTAGACAGATAGATATTCAATCTTCTGGAGGTAAAATTTATGGGTTAGATCCAGAGGTTGCATGGAATTATGGGGTATCATATTTACAAGGATTTAATCTTTTTGATAGAAAAGGAGATATTTCATTAGACTTTTATAGGACTCATTTTCAAAACCAAGTTGTAGTAGATTGGGAAAATGCACAAAGAATTTCCTTTTATAATTTAGAAGGTGATAGTTATGCAAATAGTTTTCAGACTGAAATTAATTATTTTATTAATGATTACTTAAACCTTCGTTTGGCCTATAAATATTATGATATTCAAACTGATTATACTTCAGGTAAATTATCAAAACCTTTGACTCCAAATCATCGTTTTTTTGCAAATATCTCATACGAGACCAAGCAATTAAAATTAAATAATCAATGGAAATTTGATATGACTTTTAATCTTATCGGAGAACAACGATTACCAAACACATCAATGAACCCCTTGCAATATCAACTAGAAGATTATTCAAATTCCTATAGTTTGTTTAATTTACAAGTAACTAAAGTTTTCTCTAAAAAGTTTGAGTTGTATGTTGGAGGTGAAAATTTAACAAATTTGAAACAGAAAAACCCTATTTTAGCAGCTGATAATCCTTTTGGTGAAAATTTTGATTCAACAATTATTTATGCACCTATTTTTGGAAGAATGTTATATAGCGGTTTACGATTTAAAATAGATTAAAATGAAAAAAATCATCCTTATAGTTTGCCTACTGTTGATAGGATTTTCTGCAGAAGCACAAAAGAAAAAAAAGAATTCAAAAATTGCAATTGAAGTTGACGGAGTCTGTATGATGTGCAAAAAACGTATTGAAAAAGCGGCATTAAATTCCAAGGGGGTAAAGTTTGCATCATGGGATCTTAAAACACATCAGCTTTCCCTTATCATAGATGAAAATAAAACAGCTACAAAAATTATTCAACAAAATGTTGCTGCTGTTGGTCATGACACTAAAGGTATTAGAGCAAAAGATCATGTTTACAATCAAATAGACCCTTGTTGTAAATACAGAGACAAGAATGTTGTTGAATCCCATAAAAATTAGACTCATTGATTGAAGGTTTTTTTAAAGTCATTTTTATGATTGTTATTAGTTTTCTGTTTTCTTGTCAGAAAACAAAACCAACTGCTAAACAAATACTTAAAAAGTCTTTAAAAGCTCATGGAGGTCTAGAGCTCTGGCAGAAAATTGACACACTCTCCTTTACGAAGAAAACAATTTTATACAATCAAAAGGGGATTAAAGAGAAAGAAATTATCCAACATCAATCATTTTATGGAGGTATTCCATTACATGGAAAAATATCTTCACTTGGAACTGAAAAGTCAAGTATATCAGTCATAAATGGTGTCTATGTCAAGAGCATTCGAGATTCTCTAGTTTCAATAACTGATGATGAAATTAAAGCCATTAATAATTCTTTTAAATCAGCATATTATGTCATAAGCCAACCTTTTAATTTGAGGGAAAGTAATGCATTACTTGTTTATAAAAAAGACACTATTTTAGATGGTGAAAAAACATTTGTAGTGGATGTTTCTTACAGAGAAGATGAAAATACTAGAACACCAGATCAATGGACTTATTTTTTTAACGCCAAGACATTTTTAGTCGTAGCAGCAAAAGTTTTTCATTCACCTACAATAAGCTTTATTAAAAACACAAAATTTAACACTAAAACACCTTTTGTTTTTAATTCAGAAAGAGTAAGTGTTTTTATGAATAAGGATGGTACAGAAGATTATACAAGAGCAGCTTATTTTTATTCAAATTATAAAGTTGTTTTAAAGAAATAAAACAACAAATCCCAATCTTTTAGATTGGGATTTGTTGTCAACTGAACAATGTAATCTTACATCATTCCTGGCATTCCTCCACCCATTGGTGGCATTCCAGCACCAGCAGGAGCATCTTCTTTAATATCAATTAATGCACATTCTGTGGTCAGAATCATGCCTGCAACTGAAGCAGCATTTTCTAATGCAACTCGAGTTACTTTTTTAGGATCTATAATACCAGCCTCTAACATATCTACATAGGTTTCTGACTTTGCATCATACCCAAAGTTTTTGTTTCCTTCTAATACTTTGTTTATAACCACAGAACCTTCACCACCTGCGTTTTCAACGATAGTTCTTAAAGGAGATTCAATCGCTTTATTTACAATTTGAATTCCTGTTGTTTCATCTAAATTATCTGTCGCTATTTTTTCAAGTGTTTTTTTAGTTCTTACTAAAGCAACACCACCACCAGCAACAATACCTTCTTCAACTGCTGCTCTTGTAGCATGAAGGGCATCGTCTACTCTGTCTTTCTTTTCTTTCATTTCAACTTCTGAAGCTGCTCCTACATATAAAACAGCTACTCCTCCAGCCAATTTGGCTAAACGTTCTTGAAGCTTTTCTTTGTCATAATCAGAGGTAGTGGTTTCTATTTGTGCTTTTATTTGGTTAACTCTGGCTTTTATTGCTTCAGCATCTCCATTTCCATTTACAATTGTAGAGTTGTCTTTGTCTATGGTAATTGTTTCAGCAGTACCTAATAGGTCTAGTGTCGCATTTTCTAAAGAGAAACCTCTTTCCTCAGAAATTACAGTACCACCAGTTAAAATTGCAATATCCTCTAACATTGCTTTTCTTCGATCTCCAAACCCAGGAGCTTTCACAGCAGCAATTTTTAAACCACCTCTTAACTTGTTTACAACTAAAGTAGCTAAGGCTTGTCCATCAACATCTTCAGCAATAATCAATAAAGGTCTACTTGATTGAGCCACCGGTTCTAATATTGGTAAAATTTCATTTAAATTAGAAATCTTTTTATCAAACAATAAAATGTATGGGTTTTCAAGATCAGCAATCATTTTATCTGCATCAGTAACAAAATAAGGAGATAAATATCCTCGATCAAACTGCATACCTTCTACAACGTCTACGTAAGTTTCCATTCCTTTGGCTTCTTCAACGGTAATAACACCTTCTTTACCAACTTTTTCAAATGCAGTAGCAATAAGATCTCCAATTGTATTGTCATTGTTGGCTGAAATAGCTGCAACCTGTTTTATTTTTTCTGAGGAGTTTCCAACTTTTTGTGCCTGTTTTTCTAAATCAATTATAATTGCCTGAACAGCCTTATCAATCCCTCTTTTTAAATCCATAGGATTGGCTCCTGCGGCAACGTTTTTTATACCCTCTTTAACAATGGATTGAGCTAGTACAGTAGCTGTAGTAGTTCCATCTCCCGCTAAATCATTTGTTTTTGAAGCTACCTCTTTAACCATTTGAGCACCCATGTTTTCAAGCTCATCTTCTAATTCTACTTCTTTAGCTACAGATACACCGTCTTTAGTAACTGTTGGAGATCCAAATGATTTAGAAATAATAACATTTCGTCCTTTTGGACCTAAAGTTACTTTCACTGCATTTGCAAGAGCATCTACACCTCTTTTAAGGCCATCTCTAGCATCACTATCAAATTTTATGTCTTTTGCCATTTTTATTCGTTTTAGTAAAGTTTAAACAATTGCTAAAATGTCGCTTTCGCGCATCATTAAATAATCTTTTCCTTCAAGTTTTAGTTCTGTACCTCCGTATTTACCATACAAAACAGTGTCCCCTACTTTTACAGTTAATGGTTCATCTTTTTTGCCATTCCCAACAGCTACGATAGTTCCTTTTTGAGGCTTTTCCTTAGCATTATCTGGAATGATAATCCCTGAAGCTGTCTTAGTTTCTGCGGCAGCTGGTTCTACAAGAACTCTGTCTGCTAGAGGTTGAATTTTTATTCCCATTAGTATATTATTTTAATTTAAATATAAATAGTCAGAAATTATGCCATTTTTAATCAACTGACATTTTTTCAAGTTACTGATTTGAAATCCAAATTTTTCGAAAAAAAAATGCCAACGTGTCATTTCGTTGGCATTTTTTTAATTACAATTCATACTTTTTGTATGTTAAAGCGAATCATTTGTAATTGGTAATGTATTGTTTGAAGACTTAGGAGTTGATCTTACATCTTCTAGTGTATTGTCTAGCTTAATATTTGAAGTATTATCTCTTTCAATTGAAAAGTTTGATAATAAAATTAGTGCGAACATGGCAATAGCTAATGTCCAAGTAGTTCTATCTAAAAAATTGTTTGTGTTTTGAACACCACCCATAGATTGAGCTCCTCCTCCTCCAAATGAAGAAGATAATCCTCCACCCTTTGGATTTTGAACCATTACTATTAAAATCAATATAACAGCTATAAGTAAAATAACCGCTAAAAATAAATTATAACTCATGATTTATTGTTTTGTTAATTTTTTTATTCCTTTAATTTGGTCTGCAAAGAAACCACTTTTTTCTGGATATTTCAAACTTAAAATTTCATAAGCTTTTATGGCTTTAGAGAACTTTTTTTGTTCTAAGTAGACTTTTGCTAAAGTCTCTGTCATTAATGATTTATCTACTTTATTTTTAGGAATAACTACATCTATTGTTTCATCTTTTTTTAATGAGCTAATCTTAGGATTATTTTCTATAAAACGATTGATTAAAAAATCCTTACTATCTTTTTTTATTTTGATCTTTTCAACTTTTCCTCTATTTATAGGTTTGTGTGTAGATAATTGTAACCATTCATTAAAAGAATGAGTTTCATTTTTATCAAATTTTATAGGTGAACCAATATCAATTATTTTTTCTTTAACTGGATTAATTTCTTGATAATCAGTTGTTTTGTGTTTAGATATTTTCTCTATTATTTGTTTGTGAATGTCAGATTTTTTTTCAAATTGTATCGAAGTTATAAAGTCAAATAATACTGATCTGTCTGTTGTATAGGCAGCAGTTATTTTCAATTCATTATTGTACCTATAGCTATCGTTGTTTTTTAACCCTTTAAGATAGAGAGCTCTTGCAGACTGAAAATAAGGATATTTTTTTGTAATATTTTTTAGTTCCGCTACCTGAAAGTCTTTTAAAATTTCAGGATGTGAGATTATATTTGTGAAAATTTCTGTATTCATTACCAGTTTCCTAAAGAAGCATTAAAAATATCTTGGATAATACGCTCTAAAATCTCCTCAAGAGCAGCATCTAAAACTCCTCCTGTTAATTGGGCATTTGCGTCAAAATCTGAATAAAATGAAAACTGCTTTTCAAAATCATCTTCTTCTTTTAAACGATTATAATAGCGAACATTTACAGTAATGGTTAATCTATTTTGAGCTGCTGTTTGCTGAGATGTTGCACTCATGGGATTTACACGGTATCCTGTAATTTCTCCTTCAAAACGTAAATCACCTCCAGTGGCTGTTAAATCTAAATTTGTCTGTCTTAAGAATAAATCTTGCATGTCTTGCGTAAAACGTTGACTAAGTTGAGGTTCAATTAGTGCTGCTTGATTTGGAAAAAAATCTACTTGAATTGTTTTTGCATCTCCAGTAGATCCTCCATTAAATTTATAAATACCACAGCTTAAAGATATCGAGGTAATTATAAGAAAAAATAAAATGTTGATTGTTTTTTTCATACGTATGATCAAATGTACAATTTAATTATAAATCGTATTGTTTGATTTTTCTATACAAAGTTCTTTCAGAGATGCCTAATTCTTTTGCAGCTAATTTTCTCTTGTTATTATTTTTTTCCAGTGAGCGTTTAATCATCTCTATTTCCTTTTCCTGAAGAGATAGGCTTTCACTTTCCTCAATGTCCTCAACAAAGTCATAATTTTTTTTAAGATCATGATGTTGCGGAAGATTAACAACTTCTACAGGGTAATGTTCAGGTTTTTTCTCTTGATATATTTTTTCAATTAGCTGGTGGTTTTCCTCTTGAACTTTCTCTGTGTTTCCACTTTGCATCAAATCAAGAGTTAATTTTTTTAAATCATTAATATCATTTCTCATATCAAAAAGAACCTTGTACATAATATCTCTTTCTGTTGAAAAATCACTTTCTGATGAAGCTCCAACTAAAGCGGGGAGATTTCCTTTATTATTTGGTAAGTATTGGGTAATCTTTTCGGCAGTTATAAGTCTTGTTTCTTCAACTACAGATATTTGCTCTGCAATATTCCTTAATTGTCTTATATTACCCGGAAAGCGATAATTTAAGAGAAGATTTGTTGCATTATCGTCTAACCTGATTGTAGGCATTCGGTATTTTTGCGCAAAATCTGACGCAAATTTTCTAAACAGTAAATGAATATCTTCTTTTCGCTCTCTTAAGGGTGGAAGGTTAATTTCAATAGTGCTAAGTCTGTAATATAAATCTTCTCTAAATTTTTCTTTTTGAATAGCTAATTGCATGTTTAAGTTGGTTGCAGCTACAATTCTAACATTTGTTTTTTGAACTTGAGAAGATCCAACTTTAATGAACTCTCCATTTTCTAAAACTCGCAATAATCGAACCTGTGTGGTTAAGGGAAGTTCACCAACTTCATCTAAAAAAATGGTTCCACCGTCTGCTACTTCAAAATATCCTTTACGGGTAGATGAGGCTCCTGTAAAGGCTCCTTTTTCATGTCCAAACAACTCACTATCTATGGTCCCTTCTGGAATTGCTCCACAGTTAACAGCTATGTATTTAGCATGTTTTCTATGAGATAGTTGGTGGATAATTTTTGGAATACTTTCTTTTCCAACTCCACTCTCACCTGTTACTAATACAGAGATGTCCGTAGGAGAAACTCTTACAGCTTTCTCAAGGGCTCTAGTAAGTTGAATATCATTACCTATGATACCAAATCGTTGCTTTACTGTCTGTATGTTGTCCATTTTATTAATATCTTATGTAGTTATCTCATGATATCTAATTATTATCTGAATAACCAACAGCAATACCTTTAAGTGTAGCTGATGTACAGCTTTCAACTTTTACATTTACAAACTCACCTAATTGATAGTTTTCTTTTGGAAAAACAATTACTGTATTCTGTGTGTTTCTTCCTTTCCATTGCTGAGGATCTTTTTTAGATGTGCCTTCTATAAGAACCTCCTCAGTTTTTCCAAGATGTTGTTTTGTTCTGAATAGACTGTGTTCTTGTTGTAAATCAATAATTTCTTGTAAGCGTCTTTTTTTAACATCTAGAGGTACATCGTCGGGCATCTTTTTTGCAGCCAATGTTCCTGGTCTCTCAGAATATGCAAACATGAAACCAAAATCATATTTTACATAGTTCATTAGTTTAAGAGTATCTTTGTGATCTTCTTCGGTTTCTCCGCAAAAACCTACAATCATATCTTGAGACAAAGCCATTTCAGGGATAATATCAAAAATAGTGTCTACTAATTTTTTGTATTCTTCATTGGTGTGCTGTCTATTCATTGCTTTTAGCATTTTATTGCTTCCGCTTTGAACAGGTAAGTGAATATATTTACATATATTTTTGTGTTTTGCCATTACATGAATAACATCTAGGCTCATATCTTGAGGGTTAGATGTTGAAAAACGAAATCTTGTTTTTGGAAATTTGGCAGCGCACATATCCAACAATTGAGCAAAATCAACTGATGCTGCTTGAGCAATTTCGGAAGCCTTTTTAAAATCTTTTTTTAATCCACCACCAAACCATAAATAACTATCTACATTTTGTCCAAGAAGTGTAATTTCTTTAAAATTTTTATCAACCATTTCTTGAATTTCCTCTATTATGCTTTTAGGATCACGACTTCTTTCTCTTCCTCTTGTGAAAGGAACTACACAAAAAGTACACATGTTATCACATCCCCTTGTAATAGATACAAAAGCTGAAACACCATTAGAATTTAATCTTACGGGAGAAACATCTCCATAAGTTTCATCTTTAGACAAGATTACATTGATAGCATCTCTTCCCTCGTTTACTTCAGTTAGTAAGTTTGGAATATCTCTATACGCATCTGGGCCAACAACTAAATCTACAATCTTTTCTTCTTCTAAAAATTTTTCTTTAAGACGTTCTGCCATGCAACCTAGCACTCCTACCTTCATGGTAGGATTTACTTTTTTAACCGCATTGTATTTTTGTAGGCGTCTTCTAACGGTTGTCTCAGCTTTTTCTCTAATTGAGCATGTATTGACTAGAACTAAATCTGCTTCTTCTAGTATTTGTGTTGTGTTATATCCCTCTTTATCTAGAATAGAAGCAACAATTTCACTATCATTCATGTTCATTTGACATCCGTAACTTTCAATGAAAAGTTTTTTTGAGTTTTCAATTCTTTTCTCCGTTACAAGGGCCTTACCTTGAATTTTTTCGTCTATGGTTTTTACTGTATTTTTCATCTTTCAATTATGATACAAAGATACAACCAAAATAGAAAAAATATGACATATTGGCAGAAAAATTAAAGCTAAAGTCCTGTTAAAAAGGAGTAGATTTTATATAATTGGGCATATATAAAAAAAAACTTTCTACTTTTGCAAACCAAAATCTAGTTCTTTTAAGTCTTGATTTTTGTGAAATAAACATTGTATATGGCAAAAAATTTAGTAATTGTAGAATCACCAGCAAAGGCAAAAACTATTGAAAAATTTTTAGGGAAAGATTTTCAAGTTGAATCAAGTTATGGCCACATTGTAGATTTACCATCTAAAGAATTAGGTATAGATGTAGATGGAGATTTCAGACCAAAATATATTATATCAGACGATAAAAAACCTGTTGTAAAAAAATTAAAGTCACTAGCAAAAAAAGCTGATATGGTATGGCTGGCAAGTGATGAGGATAGAGAAGGAGAGGCTATTGCATGGCACTTGAAAGAACAATTAAAGCTTGAGGAAAGTAATACCAAACGTATTGTATTTCACGAAATAACTAAAAAAGCAATTTTAAAGGCTGTTGAAAATCCAAGGGATATTGATTATAACATGGTTAATGCTCAACAAGCCAGAAGAGTGTTAGATAGATTAGTGGGGTATGAATTATCTCCCGTTTTATGGAGAAAGGTTAAAGGTGGTCTTTCTGCTGGAAGGGTCCAATCAGTTGCAGTTAGATTAATTGTCGAAAAAGAAAGAACTATTCAGAATTTTAAGGCACATACTCACTACAAAGTGGTTGCACAATTTTCTAATTCTAAAGGAAGAAATTTTAAGGCTACAATTCCTAAAAACTTTGGCTCAAAAAATGAGGCAGAGGATTTTTTAAAATCTTGTTCTGACGCAATTTTTTCAATTTCAGAATTGTCAAAAAAACCCGCTAAAAAATCGCCCGCAGCACCATTTACTACCTCTACTCTCCAACAAGAAGCTTCAAGGAAACTTGGGTATCCTGTTGGTAAAACAATGCAAGTTGCTCAACGACTTTATGAGGCAGGATTAATCACATACATGAGAACTGATAGTGTAAATTTATCTGTTGATGCTAGAAATGATGCTGAAAAGGAAATATCAGACTTTTATGGTAATGAGTATAGCAAACAACGAGTTTTTAAGTCTAAATCTAAAGGTGCCCAGGAAGCTCATGAAGCTATTAGACCTACTAATATGAAAACTCACTCCATAGATAAAGAATATGATCAAAACAGGTTATATGATTTGATTTGGAAAAGAACAATTGCCTCTCAAATGAGCGATGCGGAATTAGAGCGAACCAATGTTAAAATACAGAATTCAAAAAATGAAAAAATCTTTACAGCTAATGGTGAGATGATAAAATTTGATGGGTTTTTAAAAGTCTACCTTGAAGGAAACGATAATGAAGATGAAGAAAAAGCAGGTATGCTTCCTAACTTAACTAAAGGTGAGCAAATAGATTATAATTTTATTAATGCAACTCAAAGATTTACGAGTCCACCATATAGATTCACTGAAGCTTCCCTGGTTAAACAATTAGAAGAATTAGGAATTGGTAGGCCATCTACCTACGCTCCAACAATATCTACAGTGCAAAGAAGAGGGTACGTGGAAAAAGGTCAAAACGAAGGAGTTGAAAGGTCTTATGAGCAGTTAATTTTAACAAATGGCACTTTAAAAACTCAAAATTTAGTTGAGAAAACAGGTTCAGATAAAAATAAATTGATACCTACAGACATCGGGAATATAGTTAACGATTTTTTAGTAGCTAATTTTTCTAATATTTTAGATTTTGGTTTTACAGCTAAAGTAGAGTCTTCTTTTGATGATATTTCTGAGGGAGATGAAAATTGGACCAAAATGATTAGAGGGTTTTATTCTAAATTTCACGATAATGTTGAAGATGTTAAAGAAAATGCAGAAAGGGAAAGTGGAGAGCGTATTTTAGGAAATCATCCTGAGTCTGGAAAGACTGTTTTAGTTCGATTAGGAAAATTTGGACCTATTGCCCAAATTGGTGCTCCTGAAGATGAAACGAAACAATTTGCGAGTCTAAACAAAGATCAAAATTTGGGAACTATTTCCCTAGAAGAAGCGCTAGAGTTATTTTTACTCCCCAAAACAATTGGAACATTCGAAAATAATGAAGTGATTGTTGCTAATGGAAGATTTGGTCCTTACATTCGTTTTGACGGGATGTTTGTTTCATTAGACAAAGGAGAGAATCCTATGTCTGTAGATCTAGAGAGAGCTAAAATTTTAATTGAAGCCAAGAGAAAAGCAGATGCTCCTGTTGGTTACTACCAAGAACTCCCAATACAAAAGGGTGTGGGGAGATTTGGACCATTTCTTAAGTGGAATTCTATGTTTATTAATGTAAACAAAAGGTATGATTTTGAAAACCTTACTTCAACAGACATGAATGAGTTAATAGAAGAAAAGATTCAAAAAGAGAAAGACAAATTAATTCATGATTGGAAAGATGTTGGAATTCGTGTAGAAAAAGCTCGTTGGGGAAGATTTCATATTTTAAAAGGAAAAATTAAGATAGAACTTCCCAAAACTACAAATATTGATAAAATTACAAAAGAAGAAGCTGTTAAGATGATAGAGTCAAAGACCCCAAAAAGAAAGGCAGCAAAAAAATCATCTACCAACAAAAAAGCAACAAAAAAGAAATAATTAATCATTATATTGCAACTATATTATCAAAGAATAAATGAACGCTGATTTTTTAACCCCTATAAAAGATTCTGTAGTAGCGCATTCAATATTGTTGCCTTCGACCTCTCTTGGCGCAAATATGCGAATCCATACTCACACAGATGGTTTTCCAGACTTACAAGGAGTTAATATCGCAATTTTTGGTATTGAGGAAGATAGAAATACTGAAAATAATTTAGGAAGTGGTAAAAATCTTTATCACATCAGAAGACACTTATATCAATTATATCCAGGAAATTGGAACACTTCAATAGCAGACATTGGTAATATAAAAAAAGGAGAGTTAATTTCAGATTCTCACTTTGCAATTAAAGAAGTTGTAACAAGTCTCTTAAAATTGAATATTTTACCCATAATAATAGGCGGTGGTCAAGATGCAACATTCTCTAACTACAAAGCTTATGATAAACTAGAACAAACTGTAAATTTAGTCACTGTAGATAACATGTTTGATTTAGGGAATATAGATGACGAATTATCCTCAAAATCATATCTTAGTAAAATAATTATGGAAGTTCCAAGCAATCTGTTTAATTACAGTAACATTGGATACCAAACGTATTTTAATTCTCAAGATGAAATTAATTTAATTCAAGGCTTAAATTTTGATGCATACCGTTTAGGAGAGGCAAAAAATTTAGAGATAGTTGAGCCTGTTTTTAGGGACGCAGATATTGTAAGTATAGATATTGGAGTAGTTAGACAGAGTGATGCCCCAGCTAATAACAATTTGTCTCCTAATGGTTTTTATGGTGAAGAAATTTGTGCAATATCAAGATATGCAGGTATAAGTGATAAAGTATCATCATTTGGAATATACGAATACAACTCTAAACATGACTCTAATTATCAAACAGCTCATTTAATTGCTCAAATGATTTGGTATTTCATAGAAGGTGTAAATTATAGGGCCAAAGATTATCCATATTGCACCAAAGAAGACTACCAAAAATTTACTGTTTTATTAGAAAATGACGATCCTATAAATTTTTATAAAAGTAATAAATCTGGGAGATGGTGGATGGAGATAAACTTAATTAAAGATAATAAATATAAAAGGCATGCGTTAATACCATGTACATATGAAGATTATTTGGAAACAACAAAACAACTAATACCAAATAGGTGGTTTAAAGCACAAAGAAAAATGCTTTAAATAATAGACTATCATAAGGTTAGGTTAAAATACAATTATTACATTGTGTTTTTACAAAAAAATCTTTAGGTTTACGTCCTTTTTTAGGAAAGATTATAAAATATGAAGAAAGCAATATTGTATACATTTTTGATAGCCATCATGTATGGATGCGGTTCAAATGATCGTGGTGAGTTAGTAGGAGTTAAAACTAAGTACAAATGGTTTAGTGAAAGACCTTTTGGAATGGTTTCCATTCCTGGTGGTTCATTTACAATGGGAAAACAAGATGAAGATTTAACAGGAACAATGAGCGCTCCACCAAGAACTGTAAGTCTTAGTAAATTTTACATGGATGAAACAGAGATATCAAATTCAGAGTACAAACAATTTGTAGAATGGGTTAAAGATTCTATTGTAAGAACAGAACTTGCACTTATGGCAGACTTTGCATCTGGAGGTAGTTTAACAGACGATAACGGTCAGCCAATTTCTGGTGGAATATATGACTACGCTTATGCAGTTACAGACACAACAAACCAAACAGCTTATCAAAAATATATGTTTGAGAATTATTATGACCTTGGAACAGGTTTAGATTCTCTTAAACCACTAAATAAAGACAACGATATTATTTGGGATACGAGCCAGTATCCAGACGAATATTATACTGAAGTAATGGATTCATTGTATATAAAAAAGAATGACGCTAGAAATGGAATTAGAACATTCAATAACAAACTTCTAAAATATACGTATTCATGGTTTGATGGAAATGCCGCAGTAAAAAACTCAAGTAACAGAAGAAATTTTTTAATTAACGAAACAGTAGACGTATATCCAGATACAACAGTTTGGGTTAAAGATTTTAATTATTCATACAATGATCCTATGCATCAAGATTACTTTTTTCATCCAGCCTATCAAGATTATCCAGTGGTTGGAGTAAATTGGAATCAAGCTCAAGCTTTTTGTAATTGGAGAACCAAAAATAAAAATGATAGAATGCGAGACAAAAAAAACTTTGTAAATATTCCTAGTTTTAGACTTCCTACAGAAGCAGAATGGGAATATGCTGCAAGAGGAGGTCTTGAATTCTCCAAGTATCCTTGGGGTGGTCCAAATACTACTAGTGATAGAGGATGTTTTTTAGCAAACTTTAAACCTGTCAGAGGAAACTATGCAGTAGATGGAGCACTTTACACTGTAGAAGTTCAGTCATTCAATGCCAACGATTATGGATTGTATAATATGTCTGGAAATGTTTCAGAATGGACTAATTCATCATTTAATAACAGTTCCTATTATATGGGTTCTACGATGAATTCAAATGTTGAAGACAGAAATAATAAGAGAAAAATAATAAGAGGTGGCTCATGGAAAGATGTTGCCTACTATTTAGAAGTAAGTACAAGAGATTTTGAATATGCTGATACCGCAAGAAGTTATATCGGTTTTAGAACTGTTCAATCAACTGTAGGACCTTCAATAAATACTAATAATTAATTAACCCCAACCTAAAACATTATTAAATTATGGCACAATCAAAATCAACTAAGAAAATGTTCAACATGGCTTACGGAATCGGAGCCGCGATAGTTATAGTAGGAGCATTATTCAAAATACAACACTGGCCTTACGGATCTTTAATCTTAACAATTGGGATGATAGTAGAAGCTATTGTATTCTTTATATCTGCTTTTGATGCAGTTGAAGAAGATTTAGATTGGACGAAGGTATATCCAGAATTAGGTGATGCTGAAGGTGAAGGAGCAGGAGTAAACGGGATGTTATCCCAAAAATTAGATAATTTATTACAGGAAGCTCAAGTAGATACTGAGCTTATGACCAATCTTGGAAACAGTATTAAGAGTTTTCACACTGCTGCAGAAGGTTTAAGTGTTGCCTCAGAATCAATTTCCTCAACTGTAAAATATAACGAACAAGTAGAATTGGCAGCTACACAAATGGAATCTCTTAATGGATTATACCAAGTTCAAATGGAGAATTCTAATAAACAGGCAGAATTAAACAACTCAATGATTGAAAATTCAGAGCTTTTAAAAGAACAAATGGAATCATTAGCCAGTAATTTATCGTCTCTAAATGGAGTGTATGGAGGAATGCTTTCAGCAATGTCTAGTAAATAATTAGTACAATAAATTGTATAACTTAAAAAACTAATTATTATGGCAGGAGGAAAATTATCCGCAAGGCAAAAGATGATCAACTTAATGTACCTTGTATTTATTGCAATGTTAGCAATGAATATGAGTAAGGAGGTTTTGTCAGCTTTTGGTTTTATGAATGAAGAATTAACAGAAAGTATTAGAACTACTTCTTTCAAAAACAATGAATCGTATTCAAACTTGAATATTAAGGCTCAGGATCAAAAGGAAAAATATGGTCCTTTAAAAATTAAATCTGATCAAATTAAATCATTATCAAATGATTTAAATATATATCTAGATACGTTAAAGGCAAAAATAACAAAGGATATCGATGATTTAAAGGATTATGAATCGATGGATAAGCCGGATGTTTTAGATGAATACTTTTTTGTAGGAGATAAATTATCAAAAAAAGGAAAAGAATTTAAAGACAAAATAAATAGTTATAGAGATTCTGTTGTTTCTGTCCTAGGATCTGCTGACTCAAAATTAATTTCGGTGATTAATAAAAGATTTAATACCGACGATTATAAGAATAAAGACGGTAAGAAAATTGATTGGATTGAATACAGATACAAAGGGTTTCCAGTTGTAGCATCTTTAACTAGTTTTAGTCAAATTCAAGGAAATATAAAAAATACAGAAAGTGATATTTTATCTGCTTTGCTAGGGAACCAACTAGAAGGAGATTCAAAATTAACTACTAATAATTATAAAGGAATTGTAAGACTTGAGAAGACAGCTTATTTTTCTGGAGAACGAGTTAAAGGACAGGTAGTTCTAGGTAGATATGATGATCAGTTAGTACCTAGTAAGGTTACTTTAGGTAAAAAAGATATAACTAAGAACGTAGAGAATGGCCAAGTCCTTTTAGACATGCCAGCTGGAAATGTTGGAGAACGAGAGTTTAAAGGCGTTATCACATTTATGCAAGACGGTGAGGCTCAAGATATACCTTTTGAAAGCTCTTATTCTGTAATAGCAGAACCTAGTGAGGCTGTAATTTCAGCAGATAAAATGAATGTGGTTTACAGAGGTTTAGACAACCCGATATCGATATCAGTTCCAGGAGTAGGTGATAAAGATATTACACCCACAGTTGGAAAGGGAAATAAATTAACTAAAACTGGTAATGGTAAATATATTTTAAATCCAGGATCAGGTAAGGAGGTTACCATTAATGTTTCAGCAAAATTAAGTAGTGGTAAAAACATTAAAACACCTAAAATATTTAGGATTAAAGATATTCCCGCAGCCGCTGGAACTGTAAGAGGAGATTTTGGGGTAGTACCTATGCCAAAATCTAGTTTAGGAAATACGCCAATAGCAGCTGAGTTACCAGACTTTGTATTTGATTTAGAGTTAGTCGTTCAAGGATTTACTATTAAAGTACCAGGTCAATTAGCTGTGAAATGTGTTGGAGCTAGGTTAAGCGCTAAAGCTAAGAAAACCCTTGCAAAGGCAAGAAGAGGTGATTTAATTACTATTTTTGATATCAAAGCCATTGAAAAAGAAAAAGGGACACGTATTAAAAAGGTATTACCAGTAAGTATACAGATTACAAATTAGAATAAAATGAAAGTAATATGAATTGGAAGGTTTATTATTTAGTCTTTATTGCATTGTTAGTTTCTAGTTATAGCAATAGCCAGTCTAACTTATTAAATGCAACAGAGGTTGATCAAATAGGTAAGCAAACAAAAGAAAAAATTGCAGCAGACAATGATAGTCCATTATCTTACGGCTATATAGATGATAGAGACATCTTATGGTCTAAAGTTGTATGGGAATTTGTAGATTTAAATCAAAAAATAAATTTACCATACTATTACCCAATAGACACTGCAAATATATCTAATGATAGACGCTCATTATTTGATACTTTACTAAAAGGGATCAGAAAAGGTGATATAAAAAACGTGTATTCAGATTCTTTTTTTACCTCCAAAATAACTGGTTCTGAGATAAATGAAAAGTTGGTAAATATTCGTTTAAATGGAGATTATCCAGATACTTTTAGAATTCAAACACAAGATATTGAAGGGTATATGATGAAAGGGATGTGGTATTTTGATAAACGATTAGGGGAATTAAAATATAGATTATTAGCGTTGGCTCCTATGGGTAAAGATGTATTAACTCTTGGGCTACCAGATATAGAAGACGATGAACTTTATGAGCTATTTTGGGTATTTTATCCTTCAGCGAGAAATATTTTACATAAAGCTAAAGTTTTCAATCCAAAAAATGTATCACAACCAATTTCCTATGATCATTTATTAAATGCTAGAAGATTTAATTCTGTAATTGTACGAGAAGAGAATATTTATGGAAATAGAAAAATTGCAGATTATATAAGAGGAAATGCATTGTTTCAACTTCTAGAAGCAGATAGAATTAAAGAATCTATTAGAGATAAAGAAATAGACATGTGGAATTATTAATTTCATATAATGTTAAATACATAAAAAGCGTTTCGTTATTCGAAGCGCTTTTTTATTGTAAAAGAGTATTTTTGAATTGTGAAAGTAGATTATATAATAGTTGGTTTAGGTTTAGCAGGATTGGTTTTTGTAGAGAAACTTATTCAAGCTAAAAAAAGTTTCATTGTTTTTGAGGATGATTCTCAAACCTCTTCTCTTGTGGCTGGAGGTGTTTATAACCCTGTAATTTTAAAACGATTTTCACCAGTTTGGAATGCAAAGGAACAATTATCAGTAGCTCTCCCTTTTTATGATAAGTTGGAAAAAAAATTCGCTCAAAAGTTTGATCAAAAATTTTGTATTAAAAAAGCTTTCAAATCTATAGAAGATCAAAACAATTGGTTTACTGCGTTTGATAAACCAACTGTAGCTCCATTTTTAGATCCAAAATTAGACAAACTAGCCTATGAAGGTGTTATAGGTGAATATTATTTTGGCAATGTAAAAGAGGGGGGAAGAATAGATACATTAAAATTAGTGGAGGTTTACAGACAATATCTTAAAAATAATCATTGGATTCGCTTTGAGAAGTTTTATCATCATGATATTTTATTTGATGGTAACTTGGCTATATACAATAATCTTCTGGCAAGTAAAATTGTTTTTTGTGAGGGATTTGGTATTAAACAAAATCCTTATTTTAATCATTTACCATTAGAGGAGGTTAAAGGTGAAATAATTACTATCTACGCACCTAACTTAAATATAGATTTTTTACTGAAATCAACTTTATTTGTTTTACCGTTAGGGAACAATCATTATAAAGTAGGTGCTACATTTAACCATAAGGATAAGACTTCTAAACCCTCTGTTGAAGGAAAAGAGGAATTAATTGAAAAATTAAAAAAAGTAATCTCTGTGCCTTATACTATCAAGGAACAGTCAGCAGGTATAAGACCAACTGTTAAAGATAGAAGGCCAATGGTAGGAGTTCATCACAAATACAAGCAATTAAGTGTTTTAAATGGCTTGGGAACTCGTGGAGTGTTGATAGCTCCAACAGTAGCTGAAAATTTGTTTAATCATTTAGAGTTTGGGAAAAAACTAGATCAAGATATCAATATCAAAAGATTTGAATAAAATTAATTTCATTCTTCATAGTTAACAAACATATTTATCCAAAGAATTCTTGAAAGTCGTAAGTTAATAGGGATAAAAATAATTAACACGATAAAAACTATAGCAAAAGATGATAAGATAGGAAGTCCTATTAATAGTTTAGAAATGATAAAAGTTATGATACAAACAGCTACAGTGATTGCATAACTCACATACAATGCACCAAAATAAAATGCAGGCTCAATCATATATTTAAGATCACAATATGAACATTTTTTTAATAATTTGTTTATCCTCATAGGATGAATAGAAAAAGGATATTTAAAAAAATTACCTTGATGACATCGAGGACATTTACCTCCTAAAATACTATATATTTTATTTCCCTTCCTAAGCATTTAGCGTATTTGAAATCAAAAAATTAAAATTAAAGTAAAAGTACTCAAATTAGTCTCTTAAAACTATCGTTTGCTAAGTTCCATAATTAATAGATATAGAATTAAAAATAAAAAGTAGGAAGAGTAAAATAGATCCAGGTTTTGAAATACTATTGTATTCTTTTTTTAGTTAGTTTTGCAACGTTAAAAATGATATAAATTAATGCTTAACGTACATAACTTAACGGTCTCTTTTATGGGGACGGATCTATTTTCAGGAATTACTTTTAAACTGAACAAAGGAGATAGAATTGGATTGATAGGTAAAAATGGAGCTGGGAAATCTACCTTGTTAAAGGTTTTATCAAAAGATATTGAGAGTAGTGCTGGAACCATGGCTTTTGATAAAGACATACAGATTGGTTTTCTACGTCAAGATATAGATTTTGTAGCCGGAAGAACAATACTCGAGGAGGCCTATCAAGCATTTGAAGAAATTAAATCCATTGAACTTAAATTAGAAACAATAAATAATCAGTTAGCAACAAGAACTGACTATGAAAGTGAGGAATACAGTCAATTAATAATAGATTTAACCGATTTAACGGAACGATATGAACTACTAGGAGGTTATAACTATCAAGGAGATACCGAAAAAATATTGCAAGGTTTGGGTTTTCAGAGAGAAGATTTTGATAAATTAACAGATACTTTTTCGGGAGGATGGAGAATGCGAATAGAATTAGCAAAGTTACTTTTACAAAACAATGATATTCTTCTATTAGATGAACCAACAAATCATTTAGATATCGAATCTATTATTTGGTTAGAAAACTTCTTAAAATCTTATGGTGGAGCAATAGTATTAGTTTCTCATGATAAAATGTTCTTAGATAATGTTACTAACAGAACTATTGAAATTTCTTTAGGACAAATTTATGATTACAAAAAACCTTATTCTCAGTTTCTGCTTTTAAGAGGAGAAATCAAGGAAAAACAATTACAAGCACAAAAAAATCAAGAAAAAGAAATCAAGCAAAAGCAGTTGTTGATTAATAAATTCAAAGCAAAAGCTAGCAAAGCCTCTATGGCGCAATCATTAATGAAACAACTAGACAAAGTTGAGCTTATAGAAGTTGATCAGGATGATAATGCTACGATGAATGTACGTTTTGCAATTTCAAAAGAACCTGGAAAGATTGTTGTTGAGGCAGAAAAAATTAGTAAATGTTACGGAGAAAAACAGGTGCTTGAAAATGTAGATCTTTTGATAGAGAGAAATAGTAAAATAGCCTTTGTTGGTCAAAACGGACAAGGAAAATCTACTTTGGCAAAAATGATGGTTGGAGATATTCCTTTTGATGGTCATTTAAAATTGGGGCATAATGTAGAAATTGGGTATTTTGCTCAAAATCAATCAGAGCATCTACCTCCGGAAAAAACTGTTTTAGAAATTATGGAGGACGCTGCTACAGATAGCAACAGAATGCGTGTTAGAGACATGTTAGGGGCATTTTTATTCGGTGGAGACGCAGTAGATAAAAAAGCAAAAGTACTTTCTGGAGGAGAAAGAAATAGGTTGGCACTATGTAAATTATTATTGTCTCCATTTAATGTTTTAATCATGGATGAGCCAACAAATCATCTAGATATAGCTTCCAAAAATGTCCTTAAGGAAGCCTTAAAACAATTTAATGGAACTTTAATTTTAGTATCTCATGATAGAGACTTTTTACAAGGATTAACAACAACTGTATTTGGTTTTAAGGATAAAGTGATAAAAGAGTATTTAGGAGATATAGATTACTTCCTTGAACAGCATAAAATGGAAAATCTTCGGGAAGCTGAAAAAAGGACTGTTCTCAAAGTTGATAAAAGTGTTTTAAAAAAACAAAATGAATTATCTAGAGAAGAAGAGAAAAAACTTCGTAAATTAAAAAATAAGCTAACAAAAATTGAAGGTCAGATAGGTGACTTAGAATCTGAAATTGAAAAGATAGATTTACAATTAGCAGAAAATTATGATGAGGTTTCTAGTAAACCTAATTTTTTTGAAAATTACAAAGCTAAAAAAGCACAAGTAGAGTTGTTAATGTCAGATTGGGAATTAATTGAAGAAGAGGTTGAAAAATTTTCATAATTTATGATCTTTATTCGTGAATTTTAACAATCAAATATCCATTAAAAACCAAGAGATAGTTCTCCCTGAATTATCAGATATCGATTGCCAGATTACTATCAAAAGAGAAGATCAGATTCATCCCTTAGTTTCTGGAAATAAATTCAGAAAATTAAAATATAATGTTCAAGAAGCTGTCAAACAAAAACACACAACACTTCTTACTTTTGGAGGTGCCTTTTCTAACCATATTCTTGCCACAGCTGCAGCCGGGAATTTAAATCAGTTACAAACGGTAGGAGTGATTAGAGGAGATGAATTAGGAGTAAATTGCTCTAAAACATTAGAGACTAATCCTACTCTTAGAATTGCCTATGAGTTGGGGATGAAATTTGAGTTTGTTTCAAGAGAGGATTACAGAAATAAGACTTCAGAACGTTTTCTGCATAAATTTCAAAATAAGTATAAGGATTTCTATATTATCCCTGAGGGAGGTACCAATGATCTAGCGGTAAAGGGATGTGAAGAAATTTTAGAAAAAGAAGATTATCAGTTTGATTATATTTGTTCTTGTGTAGGAACAGGTGGAACAATTTCTGGAATTATTAACAGTGCTCAAAAGCATCAAAAGATCTTGGGATTTCCAGCATTAAAGGGAGGTTTTTTAAAAAAAGAAGTACAAAGATATTCTAAATCTAAAGATAATTGGGAGTTAATTAATGATTATCATTTTGGAGGTTATGGAAAATATACTGATGAACTTATTCATTTTATTAATAGGTTTAAAAAAATAACACAAATCCCTTTAGATCCCATATACACAGGTAAAATGATGTATGGTGTGGTAGATATGATTAAAAATAATCTATTTCCGGCTGGAAGTAAAATTTTGATAGTTCACACTGGAGGTTTGCAGGGGATAGACGGATTTAATAAGTTATTAATGAAAAAAAAGAGTGATTTAAAAATATTTTAAATGAGGAGTAAACTATTTCTTTTGGCTTTTTGTGTGCTTTTTCTAGCTAGTTGTAGCTCAAGTAGAACAACTACTGCTAAGAAAAGAACTCAGTCAAAAGCTAATGAAACTCAAATAAAAAAATTACCATCAGTAAAACAGTCACAACACGTAAAGAAGCTAGAAAAAGGAAATAAACCTTTAAATAAACACACTCTTCAATATATTAAAAAATATGCGTCATTAGCTGTTTTAGAAATGCATAAATATAAAATACCTGCAAGTATTACTCTTGCTCAAGGTGTTTTAGAATCAGGAAATGGCAGAAGCCAATTGGCTTCTAAATCTAACAATCATTTTGGAATTAAATGTCATATAGGTTGGAAAGGTGGTCGCGTTTATCATGATGATGATGAAAAAGGAGAATGTTTTAGAAAGTATAAATATGTAGAGACTTCTTATAAAGATCATTCAGAATTTTTAAGCGGAAGAAGGCGTTACGCCAGCTTATTTAAACTAAGAAAATCAGATTACAAAGGATGGGCAAAAGGTTTAAAAAAAGCGGGGTATGCAACAGACAAAAAATATCCAAAAAAACTAATTAAAATTATTGAAGATTATAAATTATATGAGTTCGATAAGTTTCGTGAAAAAGATTTAAAAAAAATAAAAAAAGAAACCAAAAGAAGTCAGGCTAAAACAATTACTAACTCTAAAAAAAATAAACAAAAAAATTATAAAGTTAAAAAGGGAGATACATTATATTCTATTGCAAAAAAATTTAAAACTACAGTAGAGAATCTTAAGGATGCAAACAATCTCTCTACCAATAACATTTCTATTGGTCAACAACTTACCATCAAATAAACTACAATAAAATAAATACTCTAACATGAAAATTATTAAACCTGTGAAAGGGAAACACCCTAAAATATCAGAAGACTGCTATATTGCAGAAAATGCTACTATCGTTGGAGAAGTTTCTATAGGAACTCAATGTAGTGTTTGGTTTAATGCAGTTATTAGAGGAGATGTTCATTACATAAAAATTGGAAATAAAGTAAACATACAAGATGGAGCTGTTATTCATGCCACTTATAAAAAATCACCCACAACTATAGGTAATAACGTTTCAATAGGTCATAATGCTATTGTTCATGGTTGTACTATTCATGATAACGTTTTAATTGGTATGGGTAGTATTGTTATGGATGATTGCGTGATAGAAAGTAACTCTATAATTGCTGCTGGTGCAATTGTTACAAAAAATACTCGGGTAGAAAGTGGGAGCATATATGCAGGGGTCCCAGCAAAAAAGATAAAAAATATATCACAAGAAATGATTTCCGGAGAAATTGATAGGATTGCTAATAGTTATATTAACTATTCTAGTTGGTTTAAAGAATAGAAAAAGGCTTAGTGATTTTAATACCAAGCCCTAAAAAAATTACTAAATTTTCTCTTTCATTTAGTTTTTATGAAATCTCTTTTTTATCATCTGATTTCTCTTTTTTTCAAGTGATTTAAACTTTTTATATTGTTCTTCAGTAAGAATGGATCTCATTTTTTTTTGGAACATGATTTTACGATCTAAAAATTTATTAGCCATTTCATAACGATTACTAACATCAATATTTTTGACTTCATTTATAGATTTCCTCATTCTATCCGCTTCAATCTTTCGCTCAGAAATTAGTTTAGTAATAACTGGTGTTAGTTTTTTTTGTTGCACTTCAGACAACTCAAGTTCTAAAGTCATTTTTTTAACTTTTAGTGTAGTTAGTTGTTCTGTTGTTAACCTTTTTTTATTTTTAAAAAGTTGTTTGTTTTGCGCATTTGTAGTTAAAGAAAAATAAATAAATAGTGCTAAAAGACTTACAATTCTTACCATGATGTATTTTTTATATAGTTTATTTTATACTTTTTTGACCAATAAAATCATAAAAGGTTTAAATTTGGTCTTTCAATTAACGGATCATTAACAATTTATATATGAAAAAATTACTGTTTTTATTGCTATTTGTTTCTTGTTATGCTTTTGGTCAAAAAGTTCCAATAGTAGATTTGTCTAGTCCAAGAGCTACGGTATATACACATGTCTATTTTTTACAAAATAATTCTTACCAACCAAAGAACGCTGCTAAAACTATATATGGATTGGATGAGAAAAACTCAATTGAGGCAGCTGTAAAAATTAAAAGAATTTTAGATGGAAAAGGATTAAAAGTAGATTTTAATTTAATTTCTGATAATGCTAATTATAAAGATAGTACTGCTTTCTTAACTCAGCACAAATTTGTTTTATTTCCTGAAAGAATGCCTCTTATATCAGTTGAAAAGAAAGGTGATTTATGGTATTATTCCTCTGAAACCATAGAAAATATAGATTTTATATATGCTGAAACTTTTCCTTGGTACATTGAAAAAATTCAAGAAATAATTCCTGGTGTAGGACATAAAGAAATTTTATCGGTTGAAATTTGGCAATATTTTGCATTTATGATATTGATTATTTTATCAATATTTTTATTTGTAATAGCAAAACGGTTGGCTTTCTTATTTTTAAGAAAAATTTTAAATAAGTACACTACAAACAAGAATAGTGACATCAATATTACCTTAAAAAAATTAGCACATCCTATAAGCTTATTAATATCTATTTCATTAATAGATAAGGTTTTACCCTCACTTCAGTTTGGTTTAGAAATTAATAAATGGTTATTTCTAGCTGTAAATATAGCTTCAACAATTTTTTGGATATACGTATTTTTAAAATTAGCACAAGTTTTATTGAGTTTATTTCATGATTATACTCAAAAGACAGAAGCTAAACTAGATGATCAATTAACTCCAATTTTAAGAAATTTTGCAAGCGTAATTATTGTTGTTTTTGGATCTTTCAAATTACTAGTTTTATTTGGAGTAGATGCTACAACTATATTAGCGAGTGCTTCTATTGGTGGATTAGCTGTTGCATTTGCATCTCAAGATACAGTTAAGAATTTAATAGGAACGGTTATGATTTTTATAGACAAACCTTTTCATATAGGTGATTGGATCTCAGCTGGAGAAGTTGTTGGAACTGTTGAAGAGGTAGGTTTTAGATCAACTAGAATTAGATCTGCAGATACCTCAATATTTCAAATCCCTAACAGTAAACTATCCGAGCTAGTAATAAATAATAGCGGTCTAAGACTTTACAGGCGATATAATACTCAACTAGGCTTACGTTATGATACACCTCCAGAATTAATAGAAGCTTTTGTAAAGGGTGTTCGTGAAATTATTGTTGCACATCCCGATACTAAATCTGATTCTTATAATGTAGAGTTTACTGGCTTTGGTGACTCTGCGTTGTTAATTTTGATGAACATGTATTTAAAAAACTTAGCGTGGTCTAGTGAACAAAAATCAAGACATCAAATTCATATTGCTATTGTTAAATTGGCAAAAGAACTAGGGGTTGATTTTGCTTTTCCTTCAACAACTGTTATGATTGAACAATTTCCTGAAAAAAAATCAATTGAGCCTAATTACGATAATGACAATAAAAAAATAGATTCAGCTATTAGTCAGGTAGTATCAGATTTTAAAAAACAGCTGGGAGAAAAATAGAATAAACTATTTTTTCTTGGGAGGCATGGGGCCTCTTAGATGAATCACTAATCCATTTAAAAAGTTGCGTAAAATTTGGTCGCCACATTCCATGTATTTTGGATGGTCTTCCTTTCTAAAGAAAGCACCTAGTTCACTTTTAGAGACTTTAAAATCTACTAGTTTACAAATGTCTACTATGTCATTATCACGAAGCTTGTGTGCTACACGTAATTTTTTAAAAATATCGTTATTTGTTAATCCCATGTGATAAAGATAGTAGTTTTAACTGACTACACTAAAAATGGCCCAGGCATACAAAGCAAACCGTAGAAAACGAAATAATCCAAAAAGAACCACTCCTTTAAATGGATATTTTATCATTCCTGCTGCCATGCATGTAATAGAAAAAGGAACTGGTAAAAGAGCGCCAATGAGAATTAAAAAACCACCCCATTTACTGGTGTTCTTTAAATACTTGGCCATTTTTATTTCTAGATAATTTTTCACACTAGCTATTTTTAAAATAGTTTTTCCAATTAAAAAGGATAGTAATCCACCAAAGTATGAAAGTGATGCTAGTATTGCTAAGCTAGCAAATGGAGTAGCTGTTTTTTTTGACCAAGCAATAAATATTTCAGGAGGAATTAAGCCTAGTAAAGTTTCAGACAAAAAAAATGTGATTAAGACTCCTGTTCTTGAAAATGTTTTGGTAAGTAAATCTAAACCATCGTCAATTGTAAATACATATCTATTAAATAGAAATAGAGCTACGATTATAAGTAATACTGGGATTGTTACTTTTTTTATGCTATCAACAACAAAAGAGTAAAATCCAGTATATTTATAGTATTGGTGTAAAAGTTTTGCTTTAGATTTTTTTCTTTTCATAGTTTAAGGGACACAAAAATAATAAGTAAAAACCTGTTTAAAAACCAAAATCTAAATAATTAACTTTTCTTTATACTTTAGCTTAATAAATATATAATTGTATGAATATTATTGGATCAATTGAAACTGTTTTTAGAAAATATGTACCCTCACCGTTTACAATTGCCATTTTATTAACTATCACCACTATTTTTTTAGCGTTAATTTTTACAGTTCCGGAGGAAACAAGTTCAGTAGATTATTTAATAGATATTTTAACCTTCTGGGAAAAAGGAATTTGGTCTACATCTTTATTAGAATTTGCTTACCAAATGATGCTTATTTTAGTATTAGGCCATGTTTTGGTATTAAGTAAGCCTGTTAGTAACCTTATTTTAAAAATCACTTTTTATTGTAAAAACACTGCTACAAGTGCTGCTATTGTGGCTTGTTTAACAATGTTAGTGGCTTTTTTTAATTGGGGTCTTGGATTAATCTTTGGAGCATTATTAGCTAGGAAAGTTGCAGAGAATTCCCAGCAAAATAATATTAAAATAAATTACCCAATCATTGGTGCTGCAGGGTATGTAGGATTAATGGTGTGGCATGGTGGTATTTCAGGGTCTGCTCCAATAAAAATAAATGAGGATGGGCATATTTCCTCTTTAATGAAAAATATTTCCTCTTCTAATATCTCTGAAAAAATACCCTCCTCGATAGATTTTAGTCAGACAATTTTTAGTTTATCTAATTTGTTGATTTTTTCTACTGTAGTCATTGTTATTACAGCATTTTTCTACATTTTAGGAAAAAACTCCAAGCCTACCAAGATTAACCTACCCATCTATAAGATGACACAAGATGAAAATATTACAACTAAATCTGAAAGATTAGATAATTCAAAAGTATTAGCTGTTATTTTTGGGCTTACAATTATTCTAGCCTTTTTTTACAGCTATTTTGATGATGTAAAAGCTATGAAAATTACTCCCAATCTTATTAATTTCTTGATGTTGGGCTTAGGAATTATTTTACATGGTACTTTTAAGAATTTCACTAATGCTATTTCAGAATCAATCTCCGATATTTCAGGAATTCTCATACAATTTCCATTATATTTTGGTATTATGGGAATAATGAGTAGCAGCGGTATGGTTTCTCAAATATCAAATTTTTTTGTATCATTTTCTAATGTCACAACTCTTCCAGTAGTCACTTTTTTTAGTGCTGGATTGGTTAATATATTTGTGCCAAGTGGAGGTGGGCAATGGGTTATACAAGGTCCAATTGTTGTTGAATCTGCACTAAGATTAGGTGTTCCTTTAAATAAAGCTATCATGGCTTTGGCATATGGAGATCAAATAACAAATATGCTTCAACCTTTTTGGGCGCTTCCTCTTTTAGGAATTACAAAACTAAAAGCTAAAGAAATTTTACCATATTCATTATTGGCAATGATTATTGGTGGGAGTATTTATATAGTGGGAATTTTACTATTTTGATTTCATGAGATGGCTCTCCGAAAAAATTGAATTTCCCCCTCATGAAACCGCTACAAAAGAAGGGGTTCTGGCATTAGGGGGAGATTTATCTCCCGAAAGGTTACTCTTTGCCTACAGGAATGGAATTTTTCCTTGGTATTCTCAAGATGAACCAATAGTATGGTATAGTCCGCAAAAGAGAATGGTTTTATTTCCTCAAGAGTTGAAAATTTCCAAATCAATGACTAAAATTCTCAAAAATCATACATTTGAAATTACAGAAAATGAGGCTTTTGAGGAGGTTATTCATCAATGTAAAAACATTATTCGTAATGATAATTTAGGAACATGGATAACAGATGATATGGCACAGGCCTATATTAAGCTTCATGAGAAAGGATATGCTAAGTCAATTGAGGTATGGAGTTTGGATTCTAATTCTGCTGCGTTAGGGAAGAGTAAAAAAAATCTTGTGGGAGGTTTGTATGGATTAGAAATTGGAAATATTTTTTGTGGTGAAAGTATGTTTTCAAAAGTCTCTAATACTTCAAAAATTGCATTTATTCATTTGGTTAACAATCACAATTATCAATTTATAGACTGCCAAGTTTATAATAATCATCTGGCTAGCTTGGGTGCGAGAGAAATTTTGAGAGATGATTTTTTAACTAAAATTAAATGTATTGGTTGAGAACAACATCCTGTAGATTGAAAATTTTATTGATAGAATAATCTATTGAATTTTTATTTTTAAAACTCTTCATCATTTCAATGTGTTTTCTATTGGTACTAAAAAATTGAATACGTACATTTAATAGATTACTCACCTTTACAGCACAATTTTGATTAAAGCTATATGTTTCTAAATCACAATCATATTTTTTGATCACAGTTTCAAGTAGTGCTTTTTGAAAAATTTTCGAAGTGTTTCTGCATTCAGATTCAAAATGAACTAATTTATCTTCAATAAAGTATAATTTAAAAACAAATTTAAATCCAGCGACCTTCCTCTTAGTTACTAGAATAGTAACTGAATCTTGTTTTTTTGTAAAAATTGGCTTTCCTAATTTTTTTTGCATACTTTTTGAAGAGCATCCAAATTCGAAATCATTAAAAAATGATTTATTATTATTAGCTTGTGTAAATGGATCAACTTTTCTGCAATAATCATCAAAAGTTACAGAGCAGCAATTTGGAATATAACTGCTAGAACTATCTTTTTCGGTAAAAAAGAATCTTTTTATTTTTCTTGTAACTTTAGGGATCACAACCCAAATTTAATTAATTAAATTACCTTGGTTTTTACTGATTCGATGAAAGAAATTCGAACATCGACCAACGGATATTTTCACACGATTAAAAAAAAACAGCAAAAACACTTTTGCTCAACTTATGTTAATTAATCATATAGTCAAAGTTTAAAAATGTCTAAACATAAAAATTAGTTACCTATATTTGAAGTCATAACTTTATATTAAAATGAGTATTAAAAAAGCACAACAGCAAGTAGATCAATGGATTCAGAATCATGGTGTTAGATATTTTAATGAGTTAACCAATATGGCTCAGCTAACCGAAGAAGTAGGAGAGGTTGCTAGAATAATAGCCAGAAGATATGGAGAGCAATCAGAGAAACAATCAGACAAAGGAAAAGATCTGGGAGAGGAACTGGCAGATGTATTATTTGTTGTTTTATGCCTAGCCAACCAAACAGGAATTAATTTAGAGGAATCCTTTAATAAAAAGTTAGAAATTAAAGCTAAACGAGATCATAATCGTCATCAAAATAATGAAAAACTTCAATAATATGGCCTTATCTGAAAATATAAAAAAATCCTTATTTTGGATAAATGCTATTAAAATTGGAATTGTATTTGTTTTCTTTTTAAGTATAGTTTCTCTTCTTTTAAATAGTTTTTCAGATATTTTTTCAGGTAACTGGCAGGCAGTTTTAGAACAAAACTTTAGCAATCAATTATGGAAACGTTTCTTTTCTACCAAAGTTATAGCAGGTTTTGTTTATGGAGTCTATGTTTCTAATAAGAATATGAAATAAGGGACCCTCTAGGAATAGTATCAAATAATCACAATAAAAAAGCGACCATTGGTCGCTTTTTTATTATGTAAAAGGTTATTTAGTCTAATTGAATTAAATCAATCTGACTGTCTTTTACTTTTTGATTTAGAACTTTTACTTTTATTTTGAAGAGATCATACAATTGTGATAATTGATTGTCTATTTCTTTAGTTATTTCATTTTTAAAATTAATTGCTTGCTCCGTAGGAGCATAACTTCCAATTCTAGTTAAAGAATTAAGGTGTGCTAATTTATTATTTAATTTAATTGGGAAGTTTAAAGGATCTTGATTACTCTTACTTTTTGTTTGGTAGAGGGTTTCTTCTATAACTGTCATCTCTTTAAGTAAGTTATCTGCATAGTCTAATAATTCTGAATGCTTTAATTTATCACTTATTGATTTTTGTAAAGAAGTTACCTGTGCTCTTACTTTCTTAACGTTTTTTAGTGCTTTATGAATTTCTGTTACTTTAGTATTAATATCATTTATGAAATTAAATTGAGCAGTAGCATCTGATAGACTAGTTTCTGAAATTGGATTCTTTAGAATTGTAAAGTTATGAGATTTAGTTGTTTCACCTACTGTTAAAGAAACTTTATAATTACCAGGTAATGCCATTGGTCCATTTAGTGAAGCCCACCACAAAATCATGCCTTTTACTTTTTCTGCTCCAGGGTACATCATATCCCAGTAAAAAATGTTATTCCCACTTTCTGTATTAAGTTTAGCTTCCTTTTTTTCTTTGTTAGGTTTTGTGCTAAACGTTTTAATTAATTGATCATTGCTGTCAAAAATTTGAATGGATACTACTTCTTTTTTATCATTTTCTTTAATAAAATAGTTGATAGCAACACCACCAGGATGATTAGTACCAGCAGTCTTTGAAGTTCTACCATTTCCACCAGACATTCTATAACTATCTTGAGGTTTAAATAAAATTACATCATCTTTTATTATGCTAGTATTTAATTGATGAAAAGGAGTTAAGTCATCAATCATCCAAAAAGATCTTCCCTGAGTAGCTGCAATGAGATTGTCATTTTTAATAGCCAAATCAGTAATAGGAACAATAGGTAAATTCAATTGAAATTTTTCCCAATTATTTCCATCATCAAATGAGATATACATTCCTCTTTCAGTTCCAGCATACAGTAACCCTTTACGCTTTGGGTCAGCTCTTAAAGCACGAGTAAAGTCTTCAGGGCCAATTCCATTTGTAATTAACTTCCATGATTTTCCATAATTTTCAGTTTTGTATACATAAGGTAGGTAATCTCCAGATTTATATTTTGTTCCAACTATATAAGCACCTCCCTTAGTAAACGGATCTATCTCTATACAATTAATCATCATCCATTCAGGCATTTTTTTTGGAGTTACATTAGTCCAATTTTTTCCACCATCTCGCGTAACATGAACCAAACCATCGTCTGAACCTGTCCAAATTAATCCATCTTCTTGCTTCGATTCATTTACAGCAAAAATAGTTGCATAATACTCTACACCTGTGTTGTCTTTTGTAATTGGTCCACCAGAAGATTTTAGAGTACTAGGATCATTTCTTGTTAGATCAGGACTTATAATTTCCCATGATTGCCCTTCGTTTGTAGTCATATGCAAATGATTTGAGGCTGCATATAACTTATTAGTATGATTCGGAGAGAACATGATAGGGAAATTCCATTGAAAACGATATTTAAAATCTTCAGCTCCATGCCCCATTGGGTCATCTGGCCATACATTAATTGCTCTTGTTTCTCCAGTTGTATGATTTTGTCTAGTCAATAAACCACCATAGCTTCCTCCATAAACAATATCATTATTTGTTGGATCGATTGCTAAATGAGCACTTTCTCCTCCGGCTGTAGACTCCCAGTCAGATTCACCTATAAACCTGCCTTGTGTTCTATGGGCAATTCTAACAGTAGAATTATCTTGTTGAGCTCCATAAATACGATATGGAAAATGATTGTCTGTGGTAACTCTGTAAAACTGTGAAGTTGGTTGATTTTTATAGGTACTCCAATTAATACCTGCATCAAAAGAAACTTGAGCACCACCATCATCACCAATAATCATTCTTTGGTTATCTTCTGGGGCTATCCATAAATCATGATGATCACCATGAGGAGCATTAAAAGTTGTATAGGTTTTTCCACCATCTGTAGATTTATGATATCTAACATTTAAAACATATAATATATCCTCATCTTGTGTATCTGCATACAAACGTGTATAGTACCATGCTCGCTGACGCAACTTTCTTTCATTATTAATTAATTTCCAAGTTTTTCCTGCATCTGTAGATTTATATACACCACCTTTTTCATTTTCAATTAAAGCCCACACTATATCTGAATTTACTGGAGAAACCGTAACCCCACTAATCCCCCAGATTCCACCTGGAAGTCCTTTGTTAGTAGATATATTAGTCCAAGTTTCACCTTCATCAGTACTTTTCCATAAAGCAGAACCATCACCACCACTGGACAAGCTGTATGGAGTTCTTCTAATATTCCAAGTACTAGCATATAAAACTCTTGAATTATTTGGGTCAATAATCAAATCAACAACACCAGCATCTTTATTTGCAAATAATTTTTTATTCCATGTTTTTCCACCATCAACTGATTTATAAACTCCCCTTTCATCAGTAGATTTGTATAAATCTCCCATTACCCCTGCAAAAACAATATCTGGATTTTTAGGATGAATACGAACTCTTGGAATATGCCTAGCATTCTTTAATCCCATGGGCTGCCATGTTTTTCCTGCATTTACTGATTTCCAAATACCATCCCCTGAAGAAACATTACCACGTACTGTTTTTTCACCATTCCCAACATAAATTACATTGTTATCCCATTCACTTACAGCCACCGAACCAACAGATCCTCCAAAGAAACCATCTGTGATGTTCTCAAAAGTATTTCCTGCATCTGTAGTTCTCCATACGCCACCTCCAGTTGAGCCAAAATAAAATAAATTAGCTTTTCCAGATACACCTGTTACAGCAGCACTTCTTCCTCCTCTAAAAGGACCAATATTTCTCCATTTAGTTGCTTTATAATAATCCTCAGAATATTTGGTAGAACTCTTTTGAGCATTAACTTTGTAGTTTTCAGAAAAGAGAAGACATAATAAGATAAAAAATATTTTTTTCATGTTTGTTTATTTTTGAAGCATAAATTTAAGAATTTAAAATGAGACGAAGGAGATTATGAAAATTTGTATTAAAGGTATTGATAATGAGAGAATTATAGAAAATATTTTTATATCTGGATCTAAAAGTGAATCTAATAGATTGCTCATTTTACAGAAATTATTTGATGGCATAACTATCAATAATTTATCGGATTCAGATGATACACATCATTTACAACATGCTCTTTTAACAAATGATACTTCTATTAATATTGGTCATGCTGGAACAGCAATGAGATTTTTAACTGCTTTTTTTGCCACTCAGTCTAATAGAACTGTTACTTTGTCAGGTTCTGAGAGAATGCATCAAAGGCCTATCAAAATTTTAGTTGATGCACTAAGAAGTTTGGGGGCTGAGATTTTATATACTGAAAAAGATGGATTTCCACCATTACAAATTAGAGGGAAAAAACTCACAAAAAATAATGTAAAAATCAATGGAAATATTAGTAGTCAATATATCTCTGCCTTATTGCTAATTGCTGCAAGTTTACCCGATGGTTTAAGTATTCAACTGTTAGGGGATATTACTTCTATTCCTTACATTAAAATGACTTTATCATTACTAAATAAAGTTGGGGTTTCTACTAATTTTGATGGTCAATATATACACGTAAAGCCCTTTGTAAATAAAAAGGAGCAAACATTAGTAGTGGAGTCAGATTGGAGTTCTGCTTCCTATTTTTATTCTATTATAGCTTTAAGTAAAGTTGGTTCAGAGATAAGATTATCTTCTTACAGTAAAGAAAGTTTACAAGGAGATTCAGTCTTAGCTAAAATTTATCTTCATTTTGGCGTTGAAACTTCTTTTGAAGAGAATAGTATTCTTTTAAGAAAAACTAAAGAATCTAGTAAAGACCTTTTAAGAATTGATTTAAACAAGGCACCCGATATAGCTCAAACTATTGCTGTGACTTGTTTTGGGTTAGGAATTTCATGTAACCTAAATGGTCTTCATACTTTAAAAATAAAAGAAACAGACAGGCTTGAAGCGTTACATAAAGAATTATCTAAACTTGGCGCAACTATTTTGGTAACAGATGATAGCTTAGATCTACAAGCTAGCTCTAAAATAAACTCTAATATTTCTATTGAAACCTACAATGACCATAGAATGGCTATGGCATTTTCACCTCTAGCAATTAAAACACAAATTCAAATATTAGATGCAGGAGTTGTAACGAAATCTTATAGAAATTTTTGGGAAGATATGCAGCAAATTGGTTTTCAGTTAAATAAACTCTAAATAATATTGTTAAACACTTGACAACCCCTATCCTCAAATCGTATATTTGCCGCCGTTACCACAAAAAATAAATCAATACTAAGTACATATGAAGTTATCCCATTTTAATTTTGAATTACCAGAGGAATTATTAGCTGAGTACCCTTCAGAGCACAGAGATGAATCTCGCCTGATGGTTTTAAATCGTAAAGAACAAACCATTGAACATAAAATGTTTAAAGATGTTATTAACTATTTTGACGAAGGAGATGTGTTAATGTTAAACAATACGAAGGTTTTTCCTGCTAGAATGTTTGGTAATAAAGAAAAAACTGGTGCTAGAATTGAAGTGTTTTTATTACGTGAACTTAATGCTGAAAACAGATTATGGGATGTGTTGGTAGATCCAGCAAGAAAAATTAGAATTGGAAATAAACTTTTCTTTGGAGAGGATGATAGTTTAGTTGCAGAGGTAATAGACAATACTACTTCAAGAGGGCGTACATTACGTTTTTTATATGATGGTGGATATGAAGAGTTCAGAGAAAAGTTATTAGAACTTGGAGAAACACCGTTACCTAAACATATTAAAAGAGGTGTAGAAGATTCTGACAAAGAACGTTATCAGACAATATTTGCAAAAAATGAAGGAGCTGTTGCTGCTCCAACAGCAGGATTACATTTTTCTAAGCATCTAATGAAACGTTTGGAAATCAAAGGGGTAGACTTTGCTGAATTAACACTTCATGTAGGTTTAGGAACCTTTAGCCCAGTAGAGGTTGAAGATTTATCTAAGCATAAAACAGATTCTGAACAAATTATTATTTCTTCTGGTACTGCCAGTTTAATAAATGATGCTATAGTTGGTAAAAGAAAAATTTGTGCGGTAGGAACAACGGTCATGCGTGCAGTAGAGTCCTCTGTTTCTGCGAGTGCTAGATTAAATAGCTACAATGGATGGACTAATAAATTTATTTTTCCTCCGTATGATTTCAGTATTGCTAATTCAATGATTACAAATTTCCATTCACCTAAATCTACATTAATGATGATGGCTGCTGCTTTTGCAGGATACGATTTTCTAATGGAAGCTTATAAAATAGCTGTTAAAGAAGAATATAAGTTCCATACTTATGGAGATGCTATGTTAATTATTTAATCACAAAATTAATTTAAAATAAAAGCCTCTTAGCTAAGCTAAGAGGTTTTTGTATTTTTACAAATCAATTGATAAGAGTTTAAAAGCACCGATGAAAACAAAGAAAAAAGATATAAGATCGCTCACCAAAGAACAATTAAGAGATTTCTTTGTAAAGAATGGAGACAAAGCTTTTAGAGGTAATCAAGTATATGAATGGCTTTGGAATAAATCTCTTCATACTTTTGAGGATATGACTAATATTTCTTTAGATACTAGATTAATGTTACAAGAAAATTTTGTCATAAATCATATAGAGGTAGACTCTATGCAACGAAGTAAAGATGGAACTATTAAAAATGGAATTCGGTTGCATGATGGATTAATTGTAGAGTCTGTGTTAATACCCACAGAAAAAAGAACAACGGCATGTGTTTCTAGCCAAGTTGGATGCAGTTTAGATTGCCGTTTTTGTGCTACTTCGAGATTAAAAAGAATGCGAAACTTAAATCCTGATGAAATTTATGATCAAGTAGTCGCTATAGATAAACAAAGTCAATTATATCACAATCATAAATTAACCAACATTGTATTTATGGGAATGGGAGAGCCCTTGATGAATTATAATAATGTGATTAAATCAATTGATAAAATAACCTCCTCAGAAGGATTAGGAATGTCTTCAAAGCGAATTACTGTATCAACATCAGGTGTTCCAAAAATAATAAAGAAAATGGCAGACGATCAGGTTAAATTTAATCTAGCTGTTTCTTTACATTCCGCAATAGATAAGGTTAGAACTTCTATTATGCCATTTAATGAAACATTTCCATTACAGGATTTGGCAGAATCATTAATTTACTGGTATGAAAAAACTCAGCGTC
The DNA here is from genome assembly GCA_964021805.1 of uncultured Flavobacterium sp. GTDB lineage: Bacteria > Bacteroidota > Bacteroidia > Flavobacteriales > Flavobacteriaceae > Polaribacter. The sequence continues at coordinate 1,252 of CAXHZP010000002.1, read as the reverse complement.
AAGTTACTTATGAATATGTAGTTTGGGATGGGATAAATGACAAAAAAGAGGATATCAAAGCGCTAATTAATTTTTGTAAACATATACCATGTAAAGTTAATTTGATTGAATACAACCCTATTGATGATGGAGAATTTCAACAGGCTAGTTCAAGAGCTATAGACAATTATATATCTAACCTTGAAATGCATGATATTGTTGTAAATGTGAGAAGATCTAGAGGAAAAGATATAGATGCAGCTTGTGGTCAACTAGCTAATAAATCTTAGTATACTTCTGTAGATATATTTTGTAATTTTGTAATCATTTATGAAGATAGTAGAGGAAATAAAAAAACCCATCCAAAAGGAGATGGAACTCTTTGAAAAAAAATTCAAAGACTCTATGATATCTAAAGTTCCATTACTCAACAGAATTACATATTACATCGTTAGAAGAAAAGGAAAGCAAATGAGACCAATGTTTGTTTTTTTAGTTGCTAAAATGGTTTCTGATGGTGGTTTCGATCAACGAACCTATAGAGGTGCTTCTGTAGTAGAGTTAATTCATACAGCTACTCTTGTTCATGATGATATTGTTGATGACAGCAATAGAAGAAGAGGTTTTTTCTCAATCAATGCTCTTTGGAAAAATAAGATTGCAGTTTTAGTAGGGGATTATTTACTATCTAAAGGCTTGTTACTTTCAATTGATAATCAAGATTTTGATTTATTGAAGCTAATTTCCATAGCTGTTAAAGAAATGAGTGAAGGAGAATTATTACAGATAGAAAAATCAAGGAAATTAGATATTACTGAAGATGTTTACTATGAAATAATTCGTCAGAAAACAGCAACACTAATTGCAGCTTGTTGTGGTATTGGAGCGGCATCAGTAGGTGCCAATCAGGTTATAGTTCAACAAATGAGAAAGTTTGGGCAGTATATAGGAATGGCATTTCAAATAAAAGACGATTTATTTGACTATTCTGAAGAGAAAATTGGGAAGCCTACTGGGATAGATATTAAAGAGCAAAAACTGACACTTCCTTTAATTTATTCATTAAACAATTGCTCCAAAAAAGAAAAAGCGTGGTTAATTAATTCCATTAAAAAACATAACAAAGAAAAAAAACGCGTAAAACAGGTAATTGAATTTGTGAAAAAAAGTGGAGGAATAGAGTTTACAATAAACAAGATGCATGACTACAAAACAAAAGCATTGACTATTCTTAATAATTTTGAAGATTCTGATTATAAATCTTCTTTGATCA
>CAXHZP010000001.1:0-158353 GCA_964021805.1 uncultured Flavobacterium sp. | reverse complement strand
TTTTACTCATAATTTTATATTTATAATTAAATTCTTCAATTTATTTACTTGATATTGTCAATTTGTATGCCAATAGATTATTAATTAAAGTTTGTCATATTTTTAAACTGTTTTCTCTTTTTTTGATGACATTTTGACAGAAATAAATATTTGTTATCTAAATTTTAAAAACTTCACAAATTTGTTTTTTAGTTATATTTGGTCTGATAGTATTGTAAAAAATTAAGCATGAGTAAAATTGATAAGAAAATTATTTTCTACAAAAAAAAAATGGATTCTATGGGATTGTTATATGAAGATGAATTATTTAATAAAGTAACTAGAGGTTTAGGTCCTTCAATTTTTAAGAGGGATGCTGCCTCTGTTTCAACCTCCGATCCAAAGGAACTATTTACCGTAAAAAATAATTTTTTAATCAATAAACTAAGTTTGGAAGATGGTGAGTATTTGGATGATGCTATTTCGAGAGTGTCTGACCTGATGGGCAAAACGAACAGAGTTAAGTACAGAGCAATTTTTTATTATTTACTTGTTAAAGAATTAGCTCAAGAATCAAAATTTTAGACCAAATTAAAATTTGTTTTCATATTAATGTTCTGTTAATCACTACGATGTTTTATTTAAACTTCACAAAATATTTTTCATATATAGTATTAAAATCGCTAAAATACTGATTTTCAAGGCTTTTAAATTTCAATAAGTTATTAACAAGCACTTTACACCACTTTTAATCTCTACAATACCGCCTTAAGTACCTAATATGTTAATAAACTGACTTTTTTTATTTTTCTTTTATTAACCTAAATAATCAAAAAAAAGCAGTCTTTAAAAAGTTAAAATATTGTTAATTAATTAATTAATTGTAATTTGAGGGTACTAACCAATAAATATTTTTTAAAAATGGAGAAAATTTTAAACAGATTACTCGACTTACCTCAAGTAGTTAATTCTAAATTACCAGGAAACACTTTTAATTCTTGGGTTCAAGATTCTGAGAGTAACATACCTAGTTGGGTAGGTAAATTTTACACAGTTTCTGCTCTTGTAGTACTATTAACATCTTTAGTTGTTATTCTTTCCCCCCTCTGGAATGGAGGAATGGGTGAAAAGATGGACATTGTTGCTAATATTCTATCTATGTTGATATGGGTGTATGCAGCATTTCCAATTTCGCAGGTAATTAGAGCAGCTGGAGACAGCTTAGCTGAATCTAAAAGCGGAACAATTGATTTTATTTTTAAAGATTTAGCACTTACTAATATTAAAGTATTAGGTCATGTTGCTGCTATAGTTGCTCTTTTTGGAGCTTTTGCAATGACATTATCGTGGGCTACTTCGTTAAGTGTTTCAGGAGATTTTGCTACTGAATGGGTTGAAAACATCAGTTATGCGTATGCACTACCAATGGCAGCCACTGCAGAGTTAGCTAGTCTTTTAAATCTACAATTTATTAGTAATATTCTTGCTAATGATTGGGCTAACTGGGATCCAACAATGGCATCAGGAAGTGCATGGAGTTGGGAAGGTTTAATGTCGGTAGCTTGGGAATACGTTGGTGTTGTAGTAGTATTAGCTAAATTATATGTTGCATTAGCAATTTATAAATTTTTCTATGGTATTATTTCTAGTTTTGTAAACTTCATAAAGAATCCCTACTTACCATTTAAATCTAAGTAACTGCTTTTTTTGTTAAATAAAAAACCCAAGTAATCAGATTACTTGGGTTTTTTGATTGTTTAAAAGAGTATTAGTCTTTGCTTACAGCTAATGTGTAAACTACAAGACCAAATCCAATTTTGTTGACTGCATCTCCAATATTGTAAATAACCTCCATAGAAGGAAGAACATTTTCAATTCCGTTGTACCATCCATCAGTACCTGCCATATATCCTAATGGATAAATAGCCCAACCAACTAGAAGAAACCAACATAAGGTATTGTGAGCTTTTAACACGTTACCTCCTGCTTCAACAGCTAATTTTTTCAAACTTCCTAACCAAACTTCGTAAGCTATATAGAAGTAAGCTAGACCAGATAATAATCCCCACATGGAAGCGTTTAACATTCCGCCATCCCAGCCAGATTCACCAAAAAATCCTGTGACTAACATTATGGTTGAAAATCCAATTAATTTCCACATGTGTGATTTAGTTGCTCCAGCAACTCTGAGTATTAAGTAAAATTCAACACACATTAGTGGTACTGTTAAAATCCAATCTACATACCTGAACACTGTGGTAGAGTCACCTGCTGCATGAGCATCTCTCATGTACATGTAGTGAACTGCAGCAATAAATGTAATTAGTCCAGAGACTAAAAGAGATGTTCTCCATTTAGAATCAACACTGTTCATAGACAGGAAGAAAAATACTGATGCTGCCATCATAGCCATGGCTCCAAGCCAGAACGTAAATCCTGTACCATCAGTTGGAACAGAAATTGCCATAAAATTTAAATAATTCATAAAAAAATTTGATTTGTTAGTAATTAGTTTTGTTTAGGTTTTATTAAAATAACCCGAACGAAAATACAAAAAAAATATTAACTTTGGAAAAAAACAAGTCTTTTGAAAGTACATTATCAAGATTTTATGATTTTTTTTACATTTCTGCTATTTTGGATAAGCATCCAATTTGGTCAAATTATTGAGGATTCGATCGCTTACATAATTGTTTTATCGATAGGGATTATTCATGGTTCAAATGATTTTACAATTCTAAAAAAACAACAAATCAGTAAAATTGGTTTCTTAAAATCTACTGGTTTCTATTTGTCACTTATTATTTTGTGTGTAGTAATTTACATTATAGTTCCGTTTTACTCTATCATATGTTTTGTCTTTTTAAGTTCGTACCACTTTGGTGAGCAACATTTAGAAAATAAATTTACCGGAACAGTTATTTTTAAATCTCTCCTGTATATATCATACGGTTTATTGATCTTTTCTTTGATTTTTATTGAAAATATAAAAGATGTAGAATTAATAATGCTAAACTTAACGGGTGAAATTATTCCTCAGACTTGGATATTTAGAATGCTTATTTTTTCTTGTATTGTTTTATTAAGCCTTTATTTCTTTCAGTTTTTTAAGGGGGTAAAAAATAAATTAAATGTTTTTAAAGAATTGTTTTACATACTTTTATTGTACTTAGTTTTTAAAACAAGCTCCTTAATTTTAGGTTTTGCTATCTATTTTGTATTATGGCATAGTTTACCTTCAATTATAGAGCAAACTAAATTTTTATCTGGAGTATATTCTTTTAAAACAATTTATGAGTATTTGAAAACCGCCTTAATTTATTGGATGATTAGTATTATTGGACTAGTATGCGCCTACTACTTTTTGAGTGAAAGTTTATTTAATTCAGTGATTTTCATTGTTTTATTTGCTGTGACAGCACCCCATGTGTGGGTTATGAGTAGGATGAAAAAATAATAAGATCTACCTAGTAAATACAAATTCAGAATCTGAAGATAAAGCTTCTGAAAATCCATATCCTTCAACATTAAACCCTTTAAGTTCCTCTAATGAGTTAACATTGTTGTCTAAAATATAACGGACCATTAAACCACGCGCTCTTTTTGCGTAGGTCATTACAATTTTATATTCTCCATTTTTTAATTCCTTAAAAATTGGAGTTGTCATCTGATTTTTTAATACTTTTTTTGGCACTGCCTTGAAATATTCTGAACTAGCTAAGTTTATTAGTAATTCGTCATCATGCATTTCATTATTAAGAGACTCTGCTAAGGTTGTATTCCAAAATTTATAGAGATTGTCTGCTTGACCAATTTTAATACGAGTTCCCATTTCTAGACGATAGGGCTGAATTAAATCTAAAGGTTTTAATAAGCCGTATAATCCTGATAAAATTCTTAGTCTGTCTTGAAGTAAATTTATTTTATCATCAGCAAGTGAAGATACCTCAATTCCCTTAAAAACCTCACCGGTGAAAGCGTATATTGCTTGTTTTGAATTCTTTGTAGTAAAAGGGGTTTTCCAATTTTGATTTCTTTCGTAATTTAAGCTTGCTAAATTAGGTGAAATCTTCATCAATTCACTCAGTTTGTTTTTAGACAAACCTTTTAGTTCTTTTATAACTTGAGAAGATGCCTCTAAAAAAGAAGGGTGAGAGAACATAGTTGTTTTGGCAGAACTCTCAAAATCAAGAGATTTAGCAGGAGAAATTATGATTTTCATTGATTAAATATTTATATAGTAAAAATAAAGATACTAACAGAGATAGTCAAGTTTTAGAAGAAATTTAAATTTTACTTAACAAATAATTTGAAGCAAATAGTCTTTTATTTGAAAATATGAGAAAAATATAAAATTAATCTTTCGAGTTAATTGTATACGTTTTCCATTTATGAAGACATTTACTCATGTCTTCCGGAATTTCACTATCAAATTGCATCATCTCCTTGGTAATGGGGTGTCTAAATCCAAGAGTTTTTGCATGAAGCGCTTGTCTTGGCAGTATCTTAAAACAGTTTTCTACAAATTGCTTATATTTTGTGTAGGTAGTTCCTTTTAAAATATCGTTTCCTCCATAGCGTTCATCATTAAATAATGTGTGCCCAAAATGTTTAAAATGAGCTCTAATTTGGTGAGTTCTTCCTGTTTCTAATTTGCATTCTACCAAGGTTACATATGTAAGACGTTCCAAAACTTTAAAATGAGTAACTGCGTGTTTACCATATTCACCGTCTGGAAAAACATCCATTTGCAATCTATTTTTAAAGCTTCTTCCAATATTTCCTTCTATGGTTCCCTCATCTTCTTCAATATTCCCCCAAGCTAATGCAATATATTTACGGTTGGTTTTTCTATCGAAAAATTGCTTGGATAAATGAGCCATGGCAAATTCAGTTTTAGCAACTACCAGTAATCCACTAGTGTCTTTATCAATTCTGTGAACCAAACCTGGTCTTTCGTTACTATTATTGGGTAGGTTTTCTACATGATAAATTAGTCCATTGACTAAGGTTCCGCTAGAATTTCCGTGTCCAGGATGAACAACCATTCCTGCAGGTTTATTTACAACCATGATAGTTTCATCTTCATAAATTATATCAATAGGAATATTTTCTGCAACCAATAAGTTTTCTGCTGGTGGATATGCTAAAACAATTCTGACAACATCTTTTGGTTTTACTTTATGATTTGCTTTTACAGCGACGTCATTAACTAAAATATTACCTGCTTTTGCAGCCTGTTGAAGTTTGTTTCTCGAGGCATTTTCAATAAAATTCATTAAAAATTTATCAACACGGAGAGGGAGTTGTCCATCAGTAGCTATGACTCTATGATGCTCGTATAATTCATCATTTTCAAGTTCTGTGTTTTGATTGTTCGTCATAATTTATTAAAGCTTTCCATCACCTAAAATTAAATCTATGGTTGCATTTTTTGATAATTTAGCTCCAGACGTTAATTTTCTTCCTTTAAATTTTAAACCACGCACTACATCTTTTCCACGGTCAGGTATGTAGGAGAACTCTCCAATTTTAAATCCGATAGATTCTAATTGAGTTACAGCTTGACGTTTTGAAAGTCCATTTATATCAGGAATAGTAACGTCTCTATATTTTGTTGGGTTTAAGGTTAAATATATTTTTCTTTTTTCTTTAACAAAATCTCCAAATTCTGGAGTTTGATCAATAACTGATTTTTTTGGATAGTTAGGGTTATAACTAGCTGAATCTATCACTAAAAAGTCTAAATTCAATTCTTTTAATGTTGTTTCAACCTCAGTTAATGACATTTTATTTAAGTTAGGGACTTGAATTTTTTGTTTGTGATTTGTTGTAAAACCAAGCCACCATTTTAATATGAATATTAACATAAACAACCCTACAATAGCAATTGCAATTTGAATGAGGAATGACTTACTTTTTAAAAATCTAAAGAAATTCATTTTTTCTTTTTTTATTTTAGAACAAATGTAATGTAAAAATTGAAGTAATCGAATTGACATTTCTTTTATCTATCAACGAAATTTTAACTAAGTTTGTGTGTAAACCAATAGATAAATGCAAAAAAATATTGCCATTGTCATGGGAGGTTATTCCTCTGAAGCTGAAATCTCTTTAAAAAGTGGTGATGTAGTTTATAACTCTCTCGATAATAATAAGTATGCTTTGTATAAAGTTTATATCCTAAAAGATAGATGGTTTGTGAGATTAGGTAAAAAAGAATACAAAATTAACAAAGATGACTTTACATTTGAAAAAAAAGGTGTTCCAGTTAAGTTTGATTGTGTTTTTAATGCTATACACGGTAATCCGGGAGAAAATGGAGTACTAATCGCTTATTTTGATTTGCTAGGAATTAAGCATACTTCTGCACCTTTTTATCAGATGTCTCTTACCTTTAATAAACGAGATACTTTAAGTGTTGTCAAAGAGTATGGAATTCAAACAGCCAATTCTTATTACATGCATCAAAGAGATGAAATAAATACAGTTAAAATTATTAAAAAAGTTGGATTGCCTTGTTTTGTGAAGCCAAATAGATCTGGTTCTAGCTTTGGTATTTCCAAAGTATACAAGGAAGAAAACCTAGAGGAAGCCATTATGAAAGCTTGTAAAGAAGATGAAGAAATTTTAATTGAGTCGTTTTTGGAAGGTAAGGAAGTTTCTGTAAGTGTTATAGAGTATAAGGGAAAGATAGAGGTTTTACCAATAACCGAAATTGTTTCAGAAAATGATTTTTTTGATTATGAAGCCAAGTACCAGGGTAAATCTAAAGAAATTACCCCTGCAAGAATAACAAAAGTTGAAAAAAATAAAATCATTCATACTGCAAGAAAAGTCTATCGAGTTCTGAATATGAGTGGATTTTCACGTTCTGAATTTATATTAGTTAACGGAGAGCCTTATTTTTTAGAAATAAATACTGTTCCAGGAATGACAGAGGAAAGCTTATTGCCCCAACAAGCTAAAGAAGCATCAATAAGCTTAACTGATTTATTTGATAATGCCATTCAAATGGCGCTAAATTAAACCACATGAAAAAAGCAGTTTTTCCAGGTTCATTTGATCCAATTACACTGGGTCACGAAGATGTTATTTCAAGAGCAATTCCATTGTTTGACGAAATTTATATTGCTATTGGAATTAATTCCAACAAGAAATATATGTTTTCCCTAGATCAAAGAAAAAAATTTATTGAAGAATGCTTCCAAGAATATAAGAATGTGAAGGTTATTACTTATGAGGGTTTAACTGTAGATTTATGTAAAAAACATGATATTGACTATATCATAAGAGGTTTAAGAAACCCTGCAGACTTTGAGTTTGAAAAAGCAATAGCACATACGAACAGAGATTTAGCACCAATTGAAACTGTTTTTTTATTAACTGCAGCAAAAACATCTTACATTTCATCCTCTATAGTTAGAGAGGTCTTAATTAATGGAGGAGATGTTTCAAGTCTAGTGCCAAGTTGTGTTTCTTCAAATATTGTCTCTTAGATTCATGAAGAAAATAATAATTTTTTTGTTTGTAATATCTGTTGCCTCCTGTAATCAACAAAAATCTAGTGATTATTTCATCACTCAATTTGAAAAGTCAGAGGGCACAGAAACACCAGAATACGTTGATGTAATTAATTATTATAAAGAACTTTCCAAATCATATTCGGAAATTTCATTTTTTGAGATGGGGAAAACAGATGCTGGTTTACCATTGCATTTGATAGTTTATAATACTGATGGTAAAACACAATTAAATTCTATTAAAAATTCTACAAAAAACAGGGTGTTAATTAATAATGGAATTCACCCTGGAGAATCTGATGGTATTGATGCTTCTATGTTGTTGCTAAGAGATATTGTTCAAAATGATTCCCTCAAAAATAAATATCAAAATACAATTATTTCGGTGATACCCATCTACAATATAGGTGGATCACTGAATAGAAATTCACATTCAAGAGCTAATCAAAATGGACCAAAAGAATATGGATTTCGAGGAAATGCAAGAAATTTTGATTTAAATAGAGATTTTGTAAAACAAGACACTAAAAATGCCGCTTCATTTGCACAAATTTTTCATGTGATTGATCCAGATGTATTCATAGACAATCATGTTAGTAATGGGGCAGATTACCAATATGCTATTTCCCATTTATTTACTCAGCATAACAAATTAGGTGGATCTTTAGGGAGGTTTATTGAAACTCAAATGAGACCTGCACTAGAAAGTTCTATGGCAATAAAGAATATGCCTGTAACCCCTTATGTAAATGTTTGGGGGAAAACTCCAAAAGAAGGATGGTCTCAATTTTATGATTCTCCAAGGTATTCAACTGGTTATTCTACTTTATTTAATACTTTAGGGATGATGGTAGAAACACATATGTTAAAGCCATATGATGTTCGAGTAAATCAAACCTATGAATTGATGTTCTCTGTGTTAGATTTTATAGGAGATCGATCTAGTGACATTAAGAGAGTTCGTAAAAATGCAATACATGAAATTTTAAAAAAGAAGACTTATCCAATCACCTTTGAAATTAATTCAAAAAAAGAACCTTCTATAATTCAATTTAGAGGCTTCAAAGGAGAGAAAATTCCTAGTAAAGTAACTAACGGAAAACGCTTGTTTTATGATAAAGCTAAACCTTATTTGGAGCCTGTTGAGTATGTAAATGAGTTCAGGCCAAAAAAAGAGATTATCATTCCAAAAGCATATATTTTAAAAAAAGGATGGCACCGGGTTCTAGAACGTTTACAAAACAACAATATAAAATATAGCCAGTTTAAATCAGATACTACATTTGTTGTAGAAACACTTCATGTAGCTGATTATAAAACAAGAAAGACGGCATATGAAGGTCATTATTTGCATTATAGTACAAGTGTTAAAAAAGAGTTTTCAGCTGTTACTTTTTCCAAAGGAGATATATATATCCCAACAAATCAGAAAGGAGTAAGGTATGTGTTTGAAACTCTGGAACCAGAGGCCACAGATTCTTTTTTTAATTGGAATTTTTTTGATACTGTATTGCAACAAAAAGAGGGGTACTCATCATATGTTTTTGAGGATGTTGCCGAGCAAATTTTGAAAGAAAACTCTTCTCTTAATTCTATTTTTAGAGATAAGATGATTTCCGATAAAGAATTTTCAAAAAACCCTAGGGCACAGCTTGACTTTATTTACAAGAGAAGTTTATATTATGAAAAAGCTCATCTATTACTACCTGTGTATAAGGTACACAAGTAGATTTTACATATTTTTAAAAGTATTATTTTTCTTAACTTGTACCCATTAATAAAATAAACTATGCAAACACTTACAATAAACGGTCAAGATTATCAAATTAAAGCCCCAGAGGGTATGCCATTACTTTGGGCAATAAGAGATTTAATTGGGTTAACAGGAACCAAATTTGGTTGTGGTGTAGCTCAGTGTGGAGCTTGTTCTATAATGATAGATGGAGTAGTGGTTCGCTCTTGTAGTACCATGGTTAGCCAAGGTGTTGGCAAGAAAATTACAACAATTGAAGGATCATCAGACAGTTTAATAGCGTTACGACAAGCTTGGAGAAACAACAGTGTGCCACAATGTGGATATTGTCAATCTGGTCAGTTGATTTCTGCAGCTGAGTTATTAGATACCAACGAAAATCCAACTGATAAAGATATAGACAATGCCATGAGTGGAAATATTTGTAGATGTGGAACCTATGTTAGAATAAAAAAGGCAATAAAAGAAGCAGTTGAACTTAAAAAACAAGCTTAATGGAAAAGATTCAAATGAAACGTAGAGATTTTGTAAAAATAGTTGGACTAGCTTCTGGAGGATTAATTCTTGGATGCAATGTGTCACCAGAAAAAATAGTTATCAATACTCTGGAAGACGGTATTTCTTTTGTTCCAAATCTTTTTATTCAATTACAAAAAGACGGTAAAGTAACTATAGTAGTCGCAAGATCAGAAATGGGACAAGGTATTAGAACCTCTATGGCCTCTGCAATTGCTGAAGATTTAGAGGCGGATTGGCAATATGTTAGCGTTCAGCAAGCAACAGGTGATGCTAAGTTTGGAAATCAAAATACAGATGGATCTAGAAGTATAAGAACTCTTCTAAGGCCTATGAGGAAAATGGGAGCTATGGCCCGTTCTATACTAGAGCAAGCAGCTGCAAAAAAATGGGGTACATCTGTTGAAAATTGTAAAGCCGAAAACCATTTTATTGTTAATAGTTCTTCAGGCGAAAAAGTATTTTTTGGAGATTTAGTAGATGAGGCAAAAACAATTCCAATTCCATCTGATGAAAATATTATTTTAAAAGATAAAAAAGAGTTTAAATACATTGGGAAAAAAGTAATTAGAGGTATTGATATGGAAGATTTTCTTCATGGAAAATCTAAATACGGATTAGATGCTCGATTACCAAACATGAAATATGCATCTATTGCAAGAAGCCCTGTTACTTTTGGTTCAGTAAAAAGCTATGATAGCTCAGATACAGAAGAAGTTTCTGGAGTAGAGCAAGTGATTCAGTTAGATAGATTAATTCCTCCTGCTGGTCAATTTTTTGGAATGCTAGGAGGTGTAGCTGTTGTAGCTAACAATACATGGTCTGCTTTTCAAGGGAAAAATAACTTAAATATAGAATGGAATTCTGGAATTAATGAATCATATGATTCTGAAAAATTTAAAGAAAAACTTATTGACAGAATTCATAATACAGCTAAAGTAGTTCCCCCTTATAAAGGAGACGTGTCTAAGGCTTTTAATAATGCAGATAAAGTTATTGAAGCTACTTATACAATGCCTCATTTAGCCCATGCGCCTATGGAAGTACCAAATGCTTTGGCTTGGGTTCGTGATGGAAAATGTGATGTTTGGGCCCCAGTTCAAGATCCACAGACGGTTCGTGCTGAAATTGCTCATTTTTTCGGATTTGCCATTGAAGATATTACAATCAATGTTATGATGTTAGGGGGTGCGTTTGGACGTAAATCAAAATCTGATTTTGTAGTGGAAGCGGTTTCATTATCTCAAAAAATTAAAGCACCAGTTCAAGTTGTTTGGTCACGTGAGGATGATATTCAACATAGTTTTTACCATGCTCAAAATGCACAATATGTGAAAGGCTCACTAGACAAGAGTGGTAATGTGACAGGTTGGTTACACCGTGTAGCGTTTCCATCTATAACATCAAGTTTTAAACCAATGTCTGATTATATTGCAGGATTTGAGTTAGGAATGGGTTTTACCAATAATCCATATAATATTCCAAATATGCAAATAGAAAATGCCAAAGCAGAATCTCATTTGAGAATAGGTTGGTTGCGTTCTGTTTCCAATATTATCAGTGGATTTGGAATTAACTCTTTTGTTGATGAATTGGCCGTTGCGTCTGGAAAAGATGCTATAGATTTTAGACTTAATTTATTAGGAGAAGATAAAATTTCAACCGAAAAATCTCCTCATCCATTTAATGTAGCACGACTGAAAAATGTATTATTAGAAGCAAAAAAACTATCTGACTGGGAAAGAGAACTTCCAGAAGGTCACGGTCTAGGAGTAGCTATTCATTATAGTTTTTATAGCTACGTTGCTACTGTAGTAGAGGTATCTGTAGAAAGCGAAAAAGTAAAAATTGAAAATATATATTCTGTTTTAGATTGTGGAATGTACGTGAACAGAGATGCAGTAATTAATCAAATGGAGGGTGCGGCAATTTTTGGAATGTCTATTACGATGTTTGGTAAAATTTCCACTAAAAATGGTGTTGTAGATCAAAGTAATTTTCACGATTATCAAATGACTCGAATGATAGACGCACCAAATATTCATGTTCACTTAGTTGATAATGACGAAGATCCAACTGGAGTTGGAGAACCAGGTGTTCCGCCAGTTTCCGCTGCTATTACCAATGCGATTTTTAGTGCTACAGGAAAGCGAGTTCGTTCGTTACCCTTGTCTGATCACGGAATGGTGTAGAGTTAAAAGCTAGACATAAAATATTAAAATTTATATTCAGATAGTGATTTTGGGAATTTTTCTGGATTTGCTGCCAGGTGATAACGAGGATCTTCAATATCTTCCTCTATTACCTGATGAAATATAGGATTAGCTTTATACAATAATACTTTACAATCTGCACTTAGATGTTTCAAGGTGATTTTTTTTCCAACAGCTTGATATTTTTCTACTAGTACAAAAATTGCTTCTAATGCAGAGTGATCTGAAATTCTAGATTCTACAAAATCTATCTCTACAGAATCTGGATCATTTTTTACATCAAATTTATCATTAAATGCAGTGATACTTCCAAAGAAAAGAGGTCCCCATATTTCATAAACCTTAGTTCCATCTTTTTTAATTCTTTTTCTAGCTCTAATTCTTTTTGCATTTTCCCATGAAAATACTAATGCACTTACTATTACCCCCGCTATTACGGCTATGGCTAAATCAAAAATAACAGTAAGTCCAGAAACTAAAATTAATACAATCAAATCTGACATGGGTATTTTATTCATAATTCTGAAACTAGACCATGCAAATGTTCCAATAACAACCATAAACATTACTCCGACCAATGCGGCAATTGGAACTTGTTCTATATACGAAGAAGCAAATAATATAAAAATCAACAGCATTACAGCTGCTGTAATTCCAGATAGTCTTCCTCTTCCTCCTCCTTTAATATTAATGATGGATTGTCCTATCATAGCACAACCACCCATACCTCCAAACAAACCAGTAATGATATTAGCACTTCCTTGAGCAATGCATTCTCTATTTGAGTTTCCTCTAGTTTCTGTTAAGTCGTCTATAAGATTTAGGGTCATTAAAGACTCTATTAAACCTATGGCAGCTAAAATTAGAGCGTAAGGAAGAATAAACCAAAACGTACTTAAATTCATAGGAATTTTAGAGAAAGTATCTAATTCTATAGTTGGAAAACTACCTCGAAGACCGTCACCGCCACCATCTCTAATAAATGAACCAACAGTCGCGACATCTAGATTTGAAAAGATTACTATTCCAGCTACTACTAGAATGGCAATTAATGCTTCTGGCAATTTTTTAGTTGCTTTAATTTTAGGAAGTCCCCACATAATTAACATAGTTAGTCCTACTAGGCCAATCATCATATATAAGTTTTCACCATCTAGCCATACTTTCTCACCTCCAACAGTAGTTTTAAACATTCCAAGTTGCGATAGGAAAATAACAATAGCTAATCCGTTTACAAATCCCATCATTACTGGGTGAGGAATCAAACGAACAAATTTTCCAAGTTTAAAAACTCCCGCAAGTATCTGAATAAATCCCATTAAAATTACTGTCAAAAAAAGGTAGTATAGTCCCAAGTTTTCACTTGCATTTCCCATTGCATTTCCTTCGCTAACCAAACTTACCATTACAACTGCTAGTGCACCTGTGGCTCCAGAAATCATTCCAGGTCTACCTCCAAAAATAGAGGTGATTAAACCTACCATAAATGCTGCATACAAACCAACTAAGGGATCTACACCGGCCACAAAAGCAAAAGCAACTGCTTCTGGAACCAATGCTAATGCTACTGTAATTCCTGAAAGGATGTCATTTTGTACGTTTTTTACTCTTTTCCTAACAAATGCATTCATGATATGATGGGTTTTTTAAAGTCGGCAAAGATAGTAGAATAAATCAAACACACTATAAAGTGCTTGGCGAATTAAACTTATAAGAGGATCGTTTTTTAGTATTGATTTTGGTAAAAAGCCTTAAAAACAGAGTTAATATTTTTATAACTATTTTGAAGAGCTCTCACAGAGTCTTCTTTGTTTTTAAAAACAGCATCAGTAATTCCCTCCTCTAATTGAGGAGTTAATACTTCTCTACCATTTAATTTCATAAGAAACCAGTGAGTTTCCTTTAATTTAATTTTTTTATTGTAATAAAATATGTGATAAGTAGTTATTAAAAATTCATGAACGATTATATTTGAAATACCACACTCTTCTTGTACTTCTCTTATAGCAGTTTCTTTAATTTTTTCTCCTTTTTCAACTCTTCCTTTGGGTAAATCCCACTTACAACCTCTGAAAATAAATAAAAATTCATTTTCTTCATTTAGTACTAATCCACCAGCAGCTGGTATAACTTTAAAGTTACTTTTAAAATTGTCCCAAGATTCTTCGAGATTTTTACAAAAAAGCACCATCCCGCCTATTGATTCTTTTGTTAGTTTAGAAATGATTTCAGGGATGGTAATCTCTTCATAATTTAAATGAATAAAATCACTTTCTTTACAGAAAGAATCTGTCAAAATAATAGGTCTTTCATTAATAAAAACTTTATACATTTGCGAATATGATTTTACACAAAGATATAGCAAAAAAGACTGCAGAGGTTTTATTACAAGTAAAAGCCATCAAGTTAAGCCCTACAGAGCCATTCACTTGGGCTTCAGGTTGGAAATCACCAATCTATTGTGACAATAGAGTTACTCTTTCTTATCCTACTGTTCGTGTTTTTTTAAAAGAAGAAATTTCAAAAATAGTTGAGTCTAAATATGGTAAGCCAGACGTAATTGCCGGTGTTGCTACTGGAGCCATAGCTATCGGTGTATTAGTAGCTCAAGAGTTAGGCGTTCCTTTCATTTATGTAAGACCAGAACCTAAAAGTCATGGTCGTAAAAATCAAATAGAAGGCCATTTAGAAAATGGTCAGAATGTGGTAGTAATTGAAGATCTTATTAGTACTGGTAAAAGTAGCTTAAATGCAGTGAAAGCTCTTAAGGAATCTGGAGCAACTGTAAAGGGAATGGTAGCTATTTTCTCCTATGGATTTGACTTGGCCTCTGAAAATTTTAAAAATAGTAATGTAGACCTCACTACTTTGAGTGACTATTCCCATTTATTAGAACAAGCAATGGATAGCAAATATATTACCGAAAAAGAATTAGATACATTAACGGATTGGAGAAAAAATCCAGAAAATTGGAAACCATAATAGCATGCATATAGAAGGAAAAAAAATAACGATTGATAGATCCGAAAAAGGTATTTACGAATTTTTTACAACCCTTAATAATTTTAAATCATTAATGCCCTCTAATACTGAAAAGTTTGAGGTAGATGGAAATTCCTTTTTATTTGCTCTTAAAGGCATGCCAGAAATTAGGCTTGTTTTAGGAGATTGTACTGAGTATTCTAAAGTTGTTCTGGGGGCAGCGAGTAGTAAATTATCTTTTACTCTTGAAGCTAACATAACCTCTTTGTCTGACCAAGTCTCTGAGGTTCAATTAGAGTTTAAAGGAGATTTTAATCCAATGATGGCAATGATGGTAAAAAAACCACTAACAACTTTTATAGAAACCCTTACAGAAAATATGTCTAAGCTTTAGCAAATGAAATTTGTTTTAGCCCAAACTCTTTAATGGAATCATCGTTTAATTGTATTTTTATTTTTCCATTAGAGGCAATTCCTTGGATCTTGCCCATAAAAAAAGTATTAGTTACTTTGTCTTTAAATGTTGTGGGTATTTCTCTTCTATATAATACATTATGATATTCGTTATGTGTCTCAGTAAATTTTCCATTTTCAATTAATGATATTCTAAACTGAATTCTTTCAATAATTTTATTTAGAAGTATTTCTAGATCAAAATCTTTTTTCATGATAATTTTTAAAGAACTCGCATTAGAAATCTTTTTTGAAAATATCTCTTGATTAACATTCAAACCAATTCCCACAATCATATTTTTAATTTTTTGATTTGAAAAAGTAGTTTCTATAAGAATGCCACATATTTTTTTATTCGCTGACAATATGTCGTTTGGCCATTTAATAGATAAATTAGGAATACCAAATTGAAATAAAACATCATAAATAGCAAGTGAAATGGCGAAGTTTAAATAAGGTTGATGTGTTATTGTTAAGTTTTTAAGAGGGGTGAATATACTGAAGGTCAGATTTTTATATGGTTCTGAGTGCCAAGAAGTGTTCATTTGACCCCTGCCAGAAGTCTGAATATTAGTGACAGCTACAGTAAAGTTATCAAGCAGAGAATTATTAGCCAATTCTTTTAAAAAAGAATTGGTAGACTCAGTGGCATCAAGTTTGATTAATCTCAAGTGTTAAAGAAAGTGTAAACTAATTTAATACTGCGCAATATACTCGCAAAAAAATAATAACTTTGTTTTAAATATAAAAAATATTAATGATAAAAAAATCAGTTAATACAGATGACCTTATATCTGTAATTATTAAAGGCATAGATGACGTCAAAGGAGATGATATTCAGCTTTTAGATCTAAGAGGTATAGAAAATACTGTTTGTGATTATTTTATTATTTGCTCTGGAAATTCAAATACTCAAGTTAACGCAATTACTGGATCTGTTCAAAAGTTGGTGAGTAAAGAACTTAAAGACAAACCATGGCATGTTGAGGGTCAAAACAACTCAGAATGGATTTTAATGGATTATGTAAATGTGGTAGTTCATGTTTTTCAAAATCATGTTAGAGAGTTTTATGACATTGAGAGCCTTTGGGGAGATGCAAAGATAACTGAAATCAATCCTGTTTAATAAAAGATAGATGAACGAAAAGAATAAAAATACAACACCTAATGTGCCAAAATTCAAGTTTAATATGTATTGGATTTATGGAGCAATTTTTGTTGTTTTAATAGGGGTAAGTTTTTTAAATGAGGCTTCTCTCTCTACACAGAAAATATCCACGAATAGATTCTTTAAAATATTAGAATCAAATGATGTTAATAAAATTCTCATCATTAATAAAAATATTGCTGAAGTTTATATAAAAAAAGAAGCAGAAACTAAGGATAAATACAGACAACAATCCAGTTCCCCTTTTTTTAGAAAAGGTTCTCCTTTGTTTCAATATGATTTTGGAGATCTTCAAAATTTTGAAAATAAACTAAATCAATACAGGGTTGACAAAAATTTAGATTTTGACGTAGATTCAGATTCTAGAGGAAGTTTTTTTGATTCTATTATTGGATTCCTACCATTCATACTCTTAATTGCCATATGGCTTTTTTTCATGAGAAGAATGTCAGGTGGAGCCGGAGGTGGCGGTGGCGGTCAGATCTTTAATATTGGTAAATCCAAAGCAAAGTTATTTGATAAAGATACCAAAGTAAAAACAACGTTTGAAAACGTAGCAGGTTTAGAGGGAGCAAAGGAAGAAGTTCAAGAAATTGTAGATTTTTTAAAAAATCCAGAGAAATATACTGCTTTAGGAGGTAAAATTCCGAAAGGAGCCTTATTAGTTGGCCCTCCAGGAACAGGTAAGACTCTTCTTGCTAAGGCTGTAGCTGGTGAAGCAGAGGTGCCATTTTTCTCTTTATCAGGTTCAGATTTTGTTGAAATGTTTGTAGGGGTAGGAGCTTCAAGAGTTCGAGATTTATTTAAACAAGCTGCTCAAAAATCACCTTCAATCATATTTATTGATGAAATAGATGCTATTGGAAGAGCTAGAGGTAAAAATAGTATGACTGGAGGTAATGATGAACGCGAGAATACGTTGAACCAATTGCTAACCGAGATGGATGGTTTTGGTACAGATGTAAACGTTATTGTTTTAGCTGCTACCAACAGAGCAGATGTCTTAGATTCGGCTCTTATGAGAGCAGGGCGTTTTGATAGACAAATTTATGTTGATCTACCAGATATCAAAGAAAGAGAAGAAATATTTGAAGTACACATAAAGCCATTAAAATTGTCAGACGATGTTAAAATAGATTTTTTAGCACAACAAACACCTGGTTTTTCTGGAGCAGATATCGCAAACATGTGTAATGAAGCAGCACTAATTGCGGCTAGAGGTAATAAAAAAGCGATACATCATCAAGACTTCCTAGATGCTGTTGACAGAATAGTAGGAGGGTTAGAGAAAAAAAACAAGGTCATTACTCCCAAGGAGAAAAAAACAATCGCTTTTCATGAGGCTGGACACGCAACTGTTAGTTGGATGTTAGAACATGCGGCACCTTTAGTTAAAGTTACTATTGTTCCAAGAGGTCAAAGTCTTGGTGCAGCTTGGTATTTGCCAGCCGAAAGAATGATTGTTCAAACCGAACAAATGTTAGACGAAATGTGTGCTACATTAGGAGGTAGAGCTGCAGAAAAAATAATATTTAATAAAATTTCTACAGGTGCATTGAGTGATTTAGAAAAAGTAACCAAACAGGCTAGAGCAATGGTTACTGTTTATGGATTAAATGAAAAAGTTGGAAATTTAACATATTATGATTCTTCAGGTAATGATGCTTTTGTTAAACCTTACAGTGAAAATACAGCAAAAACTATTGATGAAGAAATATCAAAAATGATTGAATCTCAATACCAAAGGGCTATAGAGATTTTAAGTGATCACAAAGAAAAGTTAACAGTACTAGCTGAATTATTATTAGAAAAAGAAGTTATTTTTAAAGATGATCTTACCAAAATATTTGGTAAAAGACCATTTGATAATACAATAACAGAAGAAAAAGCTCCAGAAAAAGAAATAAAAAAAGAAGAACAAGAAGAAACAAAAGAAGAAAATAAAAATTAATTTTTGAATGAGTTTTTTTAAGAAATTATTTAAAAGTAAAGAGCCATCCAACGAAATTGCTGAGAAAAAACCAATAGTCAAATTATCAATAGATGATGCATTTGTTCATAATTTTATCTCTAAAGGAGGGAAATTTCTTTATTGCATTTCTGAAAAAGAAATTATCAATAATTTAAATCAAATTATTTCTGAAAATAATTGGGATATTATTACATGTTATGATAAACAGTTAAATAATTTTTTAAAAAAATCGAATGTAACGTTTCAGTTAGAAGTTGATAATAAAAAACCTTTTTTTACTTCATGTGAACATTTAATTTCTGATAATGGTGATATACTCTTTTCATCTAACCAATTAAGTACTCACAAAATAGCTTCCTTGTCAGATGACTTTATTGTTTTTGCAAAAACAAGTCAATTCGTAAGAAATACAGGTGAGGGATTAACAGGTATTAAAACAAATTGTAAGAACGGAAGTATTCCTACAAATATTAGTGCTGTTAAAAAATATAATATAGAGGAAGACAATGATAATTTTTTAAACTACGGGAATAATAACTCCAAAAACCTATATTTGTTGCTTTTAGAAGATTTATAAATATGACTAAACTTCTCATAAGAGCTATATCCGGATTTGTTTATGCCGTGCTTTTTATCAGTGCCATACTATTTTCAAAAGAAACCTACATCCTTCTAATTTTATTATTTGGTATTGTTTCTCTTTGGGAATTTTTTAAATTATTAAAATTTAAAAACTTTCTGGTATTCGCTTTATTAATTGTATTAACCTATTTATCATTTACAAATTCTTTATCAGAAACAACAATAAAGATTTTATTAACGCTTTGTTTTTCAGGGTCTATTCAATTGTCCTTAAATCTATTCATGAAGAAGGAAAATTATCCTTCAAATAAAATTCAGAAATTTGATATTTCTATTCGATACCTACTTCTTTCTATTATTTTCTTGATGTTAATTCCATTTGTTAACGGACAATATGAGGTGTCTACTATTTTGTCCTTAATTATTTTTATTTGGGTAAATGATAGCTTTGCTTTTTTTGTTGGAAAAAATTTTGGTAAAAGAAAGTTATTTGAAAGTGTATCACCAAAGAAAACAATAGAGGGTTTTATTGGAGGTGTATTCTTTACATTGATTTCTGCTTTTTTATTATCCTATTTTTGCGAATTTTTATCTCTAACAAATTTGCTTGTAATTTCATTTATAGCCTCTTTTCTTGGAACCATTGGCGATCTAGTAGAATCTAAATTTAAAAGGCAAGCTCATACAAAAGACAGTGGCAATATTATGCCTGGTCATGGAGGAATATTAGATAGACTAGATAGTTTGTTGTTTGTTGCTCCCTTTGTATATTTGTACTTACATTTTATAATTTAAATATAATGCCAAGTTTTCACAAAGAAGGTTACAGAATTATAGTTTTTACATTCCTAATTGTTCTCTTAGGTATCTTATTTTCAGAAAGATATATTGAATCATTTTGGTTTCAAAAAGGTATTCAAAGTTCTTTATTATTGTTTTTAGTTATTGTTTTACAATTTTTTAGAAACCCCAAAAGAGTTACTATAATTAATGATCGCCAAATCATTGCACCTGTAGATGGCAAAGTAGTAGTTATTGAAGAAGTTGAGGAGCCAGAATATTTTAAAGGGAAGAGACTTCAGGTATCTATTTTTATGTCTCCAATTAATGTTCATGTTACTAGATATGCTCTCAATGGATTAGTTAAATACAGTAAATATCATCCTGGTAAATATTTAGTAGCTTGGCATCCAAAAGCATCAACAGAAAACGAAAGAACTACAATAGTAGTTGAAAATAAAATTTTTGGTGAAGTATTATACCGTCAAATAGCTGGAGCTTTAGCAAAAAGAATTGTAAATTATGCTGAGGAAGGAGAGCATGTAGTTCAAGGAACTGATGCAGGTTTTATAAAGTTTGGGAGTAGAGTAGATATCTTTTTACCACTTGAAACAGAATTAACAGTAAAACTTGGTGATAAAGTAAAAGGAGGAGTACAAGTAATTGCTAAAAAGTAATGACCCCAAAACTAGATATTAAATTTAATAGAGCTTTTGATAAACTTTCAAAATTAGAGGAAAGTCTAGCTCCTGATGTTATGCTTAAGCTATATGCATATTATAAGCAAGCACTTGCAGGTGATAATTTTTCTTATGATGGTAAAGTAGATGTTAGAGATGCTTTTAAATTTAATGCTTGGACTCAATTGAATGGAATGACTCAAGAAGAAGCAAAAAAACAATATATCAAACTAGTAAAAAGTATTTTAAAAAATCAACTCAAATAATTTCTATGAAAAATTTAATAAAAACAATTTATATTTTTCTGATAGCAGTTTTGTTAATTGCATGTAATTCAGAAAAAAAAGAACAGAAAGCCCAAATTAATAAAGAAAAGAAATCTTCGGCAGCATTTGTTTTAGATAATGCGAAGAATTCTGTTGAATGGACAGCTTATAAAACTACAGAAAAGGTTCCTGTTAAAGGGAGGTTTAAAAAAGTTGAGATCACTTCTGGAGGAGAGGGGAATTCAGTTAAAGAAGCAATTCATAATGCAGAATTTTCAATACCCATCAGTAGTATTTTTACTTCTGACAGTAGTAGAGATTATAAGATTAGAAAATTCTTTTTTGGAGTAATGGATAATACAAAACTATTATCTGGTAAGTTAGTTATTGAAAATGATTCTTTAGGGTATGCTGATATCACTATGAACGGGATTTCTGAAAAACTTCCGTTTTCTTACCTAATAAAAGATAAAGAATTTTCTATGGCTACGAAGATGGATGTTTTAAATTGGAACGCTCAATCCTCTATAGATTCTTTAAACCTTATATGTAAAGAATTACATAAAGGATTGGATGGTATTAGCAAAACCTGGTCTGAGGTTGCGATTAACATCTCATCAGATTTTAAATAGAAATTAAAATATAGTTAATTAAAAATCCACCAATTGGTGGATTTTTTATTTGAATTTTATATAATCTAATTCAAATTCAAACTCTCCATATTTTTTTTGATCTGTAATAAATCCAATTCTAATTATATCTTTTAATGTTTCTTTTTTCAATCGATCGTTTAATGCTTTACCTATATAGTGCTTTCTTAAATCAGTAAGTTTGAAGGTGGTTGTTTTCCATTCTGAAGATGTTGATTCCAGACTAATTTTATAGTTTGGAACATACCAGCGTCTACTAACAGCAAGTGAAAAAGCAAAAGAAATTCCTGAGGAACGATATCTTATCTCTACATCATTAAAGTTAGAGATGTCAATCTTAGAGAAAGATCTTCGTAAAGAAGAAAAGCCCCCATTATTGTCTAGGGAAACTTCACCCATAAATAAAAGGCTATTTTTTGTTATTTTTTTACCTCCCCTAGACAGACCTCCCATTACACCATCATTAACAACATTCCAATAACGTCCTTCTTTTGTTTTTCCAAAGTCAATGAGAATAGAATTTTGTTGGTTTAATATCAATGAGAATAAAAGAATGATAAGCTGTGTTTTCATCTTAAATCTTTTAAAGCGTTATTTAATTTTTCATATTTAAATTTAAAACCAGTTTGTAAAAGTTTACGGGACGATATTCTACTTCCATTTAGCATGATTGTAGACATTTCTCCAAAAACTATTTTAAAGATAAACTTGGGTATTGTTAAAGTTAAAAAAGGTTTATTATAGATATCGGACAAGATTTTTGAGAAAGAATAGTTTGTTATGTGCTCCGGAGACACCGCGTTATAATCACCTCTGTATTGATTATCCTCAAGAGCATTTATATATAAATTACACAAATCGTCTATATGAATCCATGGCATGTATTGCTTTCCATTTCCAATAGGGGTTATTATTGGGGTTTTCATTTTCTCTAGGGCTCCTCCATCTTTAGATAATACTATACCTGTTCTTAGGACAACTGTTCTTATTTTGAGGTTTTCAAATTGACGAATAGCTCTCTCCCAGAGTTTACATACATTTCCAAGAAAATCATTACATGGCTGATCTGTTTCTATGAAAATTTTATCCGTTGTAGTAGAACCATAATAACCTATAGCTGAAGCTGCAACAAAACTTTTTAAAGGAATTTTTAATCTTTTGATTGTGTCGTAAAGTAAATTAGTTGAAACCACTCTACTGGTTAAAATTTCTTTTTTTCGTTTCTTAGACCATCTTTTATCTGCTACGCCAGCACCAGCTAGATGAAGAATGTGATCTATATTTTTAAATGCTGAATCATCTAGGTTATACTCTTCGATATTCCAATGAAATAAATCTTGAGAACTTTTGGAATTATAATTTCTAGTTAAAATGATAACTTCATAACCTTTAGCTTTTAACAAACTTGATAAACGGCTGCCAATCAATCCAGTACCCCCAGTTATAAGGACTTTACTCATTATGTAAAAATACAAAAACCAATATCAAACATGATATCGGTTTTTTGTAAATATTAGTTAAAAAATCTATTTAATTTCTTTCATTGCATTGTTTATCAATGTTTTTAGGTGGTTTTTATGGGCTTTGGTTGAAATATTTCCAGTACCATTTGAAACCCAAGTTTTAATATTTTTTAAATTATATATAGCCATAGACTGTGAAGTTGGAGAAAATCTACTAGCTGATTTTCCTACTACCATTTTTATAAGCCTTTTAGTATAAACAGCTTGTAAATTTTGACGGAATGTATTGATACTTCCATAAACATCTGGTTTAAACATTGCAGTGTTTAGGTCTGTCATGAAGGAAGATAGACTATATTTATTTCCATACAACTCTGAATCCGTTAATCTTTGAAGGGTATTCGGATGCATTATATGAGCTAATACCCTAGTTTGGTATCCTAATACTTGTGCATGAATTTTAGGGTCTTCTGGGCCCCCAAAAAAGTTGTAACCTCTTCTTTGTTTTGCTAAGTAGTTGTATATATCTTTAGGAACAGAAAAAGCATCTGGAGCAAATATGTACTTTTTCAAAGCATTAAATGCTCTTTTTTGATCTTCAAGACTTACAGGTGTATATGGTTTGCTACCACCCTCTTGTCCAAAAGTTGATCTATCTACGTAAACTCCGCCAATAAATCTAGAAATTACACCTCCAGCTATTGCTGATTGGTTATTTAGCGTATAAAAAGCTCTTCTGAGATCCATATATGTTTCTCCTTTGTTAGTGAACCTAGATTTAATATCTTTCATCATAGTGTTCACTAATTCAAATCTATTGATTGAATAAGAAATTTGATCGTTAGATAAATCACCAATCATTACGCGAGGATCTATGGCTTTACCTGGAGAACGCATGTCATCTGCATCATTACCAAATATTAGTTCTGGTTCAGTAGACCTTTCCAGTAAAGCGGTTCTCTCATCTTTCCCTTTAAAAGGAGTGTATCCAAATTGAATAGCCCATACATCATATGGACCAACACTCATGTCATAGTATTGACCTTGTTTAGACCTGTCATTAGTAAGATTAATTCCAGCATAATCCATCACAGAACCAGTTAATGCTTTTCCTCTGATAAAATCAGCGTTTGATAGTTGATCTGGTGAATAGACCTGGCTAGCTTTCATATTATGGTTTAGACCTAATGTATGTCCAACTTCATGCATAATTAAGGATTTCATTCCTTCTTTTTTCATTCTTTCCATTTCCATATTAGAGGCATTGGTTACTTCTAAAATAGTATTTCCTAATTGCATATTTTCATGTAAAACATGACCTGCTGAACAAAACATGAAATTAGAATGTTCAATATTTTTTCTTAAATCTAATTCTTCTAAAGTTTCTAAGCTCATATTGGATGAAGCATCGTCATATAATTTATCACCAAATACTCTATTGGTAAAATGTACAAATTCTAACATGATATCTGCTCCTAAAATTTCACCAGTTCTAGGGTTAACAAAACTAGGACCATAACCTCCAAAGGGTGGGTTAGGAGAAGAAGTCCACCTTAGTACATTGTAACGAACATCTCCAGCATCCCAATCAGCATCGTCTGGTTGAACCTTTACAACTATAGCATTTTTAAATCCTGCTTTTTCAAAAGCTATATTCCAAGCTAACACACCCTCTTTGATAGTTTCTCTCCATTCTAATGGTGTGGTATTTTCTATCCACCATGTTATTGGTGTTACTGGTTCTGATATTTCTGCATTAGGATCTTTCTTAATTAATTTCCAACGATGAATTAAATCTCTATAATTAACTGTAGAAGTAGTTGTCATATCATTTGTCTCAGTTAAAAAATATCCCACTCTTGGATCATCCATTCTTATGGTATAATCGTTTTCAGGCATATTCATAAACGTGTGAAATACCTTTATAGAAACATTTCTTCCATCTGTAACAGCATTGGAACCTCCATTTAAAACACTTGGATTACTAAAAACGTATTCAGTTTTAATATTTGTGTTTTCCGGATAGTTTTTTATCTCATCTATCTTAGATTTTTTCTTGTCAAAACGTCCTAGACTAAAGGCTAAAGGAGATTGACCAGGAAATCTTGGATTTTTTATTCTAGTTAATTCCTCGGATAGGAATAAACCTGTTGCATCTATAAGGTATTCGTCATTTTTGTCATCTGCAAATAAGATTTTAGATGATGATACAATAGCATCACTAATATTAGCCTCTGAGGCTCTTGATATTGGGTTGTCTTCATCAAAAAAGAATGATGTATTTGGCACATAAAAATCAATTTTGTTAAAGTATTTTTTTATGTGAAAAATGCTAGATCCTGAGTATGCTCCTCTAAACTTTCCAGCTTCGGTTACTCCATCAGCAATTTGAGAAAAGTAAATATAGTCTTTATCTAGTTGATTTTTTTTAATCAACATTTTTAGGTCACCTGAAACTGTATCTTGAAAAATAGTGAATAAACCTTCAATTTTTTTACTGCTTTTAGTCAGAGTAGCAATCGATTTCTTTGGTTTTTTAGGCTTGATAACTTCTTCAGTTTTTCCTTTCTTTTTTTTCTTTTTTTTTCTTTGAGCATCTACATTATTTAGACCAACGAGTACCGTAAATAAAATAAAAGACATAAAAAAACGTAGTTTACTTGAATGTACTATTTTCATAAAATGAGATCTTAAAAATTCACGACAAATTACTTATTTATTGCCTTTTCATTGTTAATAATTCTATAAAATATTTGAAATAGTTAATTTACAATGATATGCATTTGTGAAAGGATTGTTAATCTTTATAAACAAATAGTTTAAAGCCTTATTTTTGTTACCCTATGAAAGAATTTTATAAAAAAGGATTTAAGTTTAGCTCTTTTGTGCCTCCTTATCAAACACCATTTGATAAATTGTTTGAAATTTTTAAAGAAATTATTACTTACACGTCAGGTGATTTTGAGGAAGCAATTGAATGGTTAAAACAGTTAGATACTGAATATAAATTAACTGATCATAATTACACAATAGATGATTTCATAGAAGATTTGAAAGCTAAAGGCTATATTAAAGAAGAAATTGATCCAAATAACAATGAAGGTACTATTTCTATAACAGCTAAGACAGAAAGAGCTATAAGACAACAAGCTTTAAATCACATTTTTGGTAAAATAAAAAGAAGAGGTACTGGAAATCATAAAAGTAAAGGTCAGGGATTAGGGGATGAGCACACTGGAGATTTTAGAAATTATCAGTTTGGTGACTCTCTAGATAAAGTTTCTATGACGGAGAGTCTACGCAATGCTCAAATAAACCATGGAATTCAGAATTTTAATTTAACTGAGGATGACTTAGTAGTTGAAGAAACTTTACATAAGGCCCAAATGAGCACTGTTTTGATGATTGATATAAGTCATTCTATGATTTTATATGGAGAAGATAGGATTACACCAGCAAAAAAAGTTGCCATGGCATTGGCAGAGCTAATAACTACAAGGTACCCTAAGGATACCTTAGATATTTTAGTCTTTGGGAATGATTCTTGGACCATAGACATCAAGGATTTACCATACTTAAAAGTTGGTCCTTTTCATACTAATACTGTTGCTGGACTTCAACTAGCTATGGACCTATTGCGAAGGAAAAGAAATACGAACAAACAAATTTTCATGATCACAGACGGTAAGCCAAGTTGTCTTAAAATGCCAGATGGTCAGTATTACAAAAATAGTAATGGCTTGGATTCATTTATTACAAATAAATGTTATGCTATGGCTCAGCAAGCCAGACGGCTTCATATACCAATCACAACTTTTATGATTGCTCAAGATAGTTACTTGATGCAGTTTGTTAGAAAATTTACAAAAGCTAATCAAGGAAAGGCATTTTATACTGGATTAAAAGGTTTAGGTGAAATGATTTTTGAAGATTATGAAACGAATAGAAAAAAAAGAATTAAAGGTTAATATGAATATAACATCCATTAAAACACTAGGACAATTAAAAAAATCTGGTTATAAATCCAAATCTATTAAAGATGAGTTGAGAGATAACCTAATTGATAAAATAAAAATTAAAGAAACTGTTTTTACGGGGGTACATGGGTATGAAGATACTGTTATTCCAGAGTTAGAAAGAGCTATTTTGTCAAGACATAATATAAATTTATTAGGATTACGAGGCCAAGCAAAAACTCGTTTAGCTAGATTAATGTTAAATTTATTAGATGAATACATACCTATAGTTGAGGGTTCAGAGATTAACGATGACCCTCTATCGCCAATTTCTCGCTATGCTCTTGAGTTAATTGACAAAAAAGAGGATAAAACTCCTATATCTTGGTTACACAGAAATAATCGTTTTGCTGAAAAGTTAGCTACTCCAGATGTAACTGTGGCAGACATAATTGGAGATGTAGACCCAATAAAAGCTGCAAATTTAAAATTGAGTTATGCAGATGATCGCGTAATTCATTATGGAATGATTCCTAGAGCCAATAGATGTATTTTTGTAATTAATGAATTGCCTGATTTGCAAGCTAGAATTCAAGTTGCACTATTTAATATTTTACAAGAGGGTGATATACAAATAAGAGGTTTTAAATTGAGATTATCTTTAGATATGCAATTTGTTTTTACAGCAAATCCAGAGGATTATACTAATAGAGGAAGTATTGTAACCCCTCTTAAAGATAGAATAGGTTCTCAAATTTTAACTCATTATCCGGAGACCATTAAAATTGCTAAACAAATAACCTCCCAGGAAGCAAAACTAGATCAACGTCAATCAGAATCTATATTTGTGCCAGAATTAGCTAAAGATATTTTGGAGCAAATTGTTTTTGAAGCCCGTAATAGCGAATTTATTGATGCAAAGAGTGGAGTTAGTGCGCGTTTGAGTATTACTGCGTTTGAAAATTTATTAAGTACTGCAGAAAGGCGACTCATTTACTCCGGTGATACCAAAACATCTATTAGGATGAGTGATTTTATTGGTATTATTCCAGCTATTACTGGAAAAATTGAACTAGTTTATGAGGGTGAGCAGGAGGGGGCTTACAATGTTGCATTAACCCTTTTGGGGAATGCAATTAAAACCTTGTATCCAACATTTTTTCCAAAAATTAAGAAGATTGAAAAGCAAGGAGCTGAGGCGCCCTATGACAATATAATTTCATGGTTCTTTAACAACAATTCTGATTTTGATATTCTAGATGATGTCCCGGAAAGTGACTATGCTTCTATTTTAAAGAAAGTAAAACCACTACGAGAATTTGTGTTAGAACATCAGCCAGATGTTACTAAGTCAGAAATTTTATTTTGGAAGGAATTTGTTTTATGGTCCTTGGTAGAGTTTAAAAAACTTAGTAAGTATAGGTATGCTGAAGGAACTCAATTTAAAGACCCTTACGGGAATTTTATTAGTGGATTAAAATAATTAATTAACGGCTCCTTCTTCTCCCCATTCTATTATTTCGCATCTCAACCATTTTTTTTCGAATGTTTGAGGCATATTCTTTTTTTGTAATACTTTCTCCTTTATCTGGAGCTATAATATTTATTTTCTCTTTAGGATTTAAAATTATTTCTGAGCATAATAAAGTTGTGTTTCCTGCACTAACTTCTAAGATTAACCCCGGAAGACCCCAATATTCGGCTGGTCCTTGGGCAACAGGTATTTGTGGTGTATACCATGCTTCTATGATTATTAAAGGCTCTTCCTTTTTTTCATTTTCAGAATTTTGTCTAAGATCACTCCAAGAAAAATCAAACCAACTTAATTCTGATTTTGGAACCATTGCTGCAGCTTTGTAACAAGTATAGTCTCCAATTTTTTTTGTTTCGGTTCCCAAACTCCATTCAATTTTTAGTAAATCATCTTTCACTAAAAATCGTTTACCATAAAACTCCTGACTTTGAATTAACTTATCATTTTTAATATTTTTGTGTAAATCACCTCTTGAAAAATATCCTCCCCACGAATCTGTTGCTCCTGATATAGCATCTATTTTATCTTCTTCTAAAAAAGTAGATTCTTGCATATTAAAATTTAAAATATATTTTTTTTCTAATCTGTTTTTGAGACGACTCTGTATTTGTTTCTTTTGTGCTTCACTCATTCTAGCACCCCAATTTCCTAACTCCATTTTTGATTTAGAAAAATAATAAGCTTTACCTTGAAACTTTTGAGCAAAGATTTGTGAAGTAAAAAAAATCAATAATAACAAAGAGATTTTTTTAGAAAAAGATAGTTTCATTGTTTTAAATTTAATGTTTGTTTCATAACAAATCTAATAAAAGATTAAACACACTTTTTCTTTTTAGGAAAACATTAACAACGGAATGTGTCAGAAATTAATTTTGTAATAATCTAATTTTCAATTATGTACATTAAATTTTGAGGTAATAAATAGACATCCTATTTGACTGAGAAATCTTTTAAGTTCTTAACCAAATGACTAAAATTTTTAAAAAATTAAGCTTTATTTTATAGCTGAATAGTATTTGTGCTTTTTTTAAATTTATTACTTATTCTTTAATAAAATAGTTCCAAAAATATCAGCATTTATCCAACCTTGATTTTTATTATCACCTTTCACCAAAACAGAGCCAATAAAGTTTTCTCTAAATTTACTTCGATCATTGTCACAATAAGCAATCGCAAATCCAATCTTTTTCTTTGATTTTAATTTTAATGCTGTTTGATCTCCATTAAATGAGTATGTGTCTGGATAAATTAAAATTTTGAACTCCCAAACATATGTGTCTTTTTTAGTCATAGTTTTTTTTGATACTATGTGATTGTTAAAAAGCCTAGGAGAATTTATTGAGTCTAAATCTACTACATCTCCATTAAGACCAATATGGTAGGCAAAAGCATTATGATTAAATTGGTGATTTCCTCCACTATTATCCTCATCTATAAAAATTTCAACACAGTCATCATCCCACCATCTTTCAAGGGGATTTTTTATGTTATCCATTAAAATGTCATCTTTAATTTCTGCCAATACGTACAACGCATCATCAGACCAAGAAAGTTTATATCGACCAGAAAAATCTGATGAATCTATTGGTTTACCAAGCCATAATTGATTTATCGGAAGCCAAGAAGAGTTGTACCAAGTTTTTTCATTACCTATACCATCTATAACAATTGAATCTATATTTTTTAAAACAGTGTGTAATTGATGACTTATTTTTTGTTTTTTTAATAGTGGTTTTTCAATCCCGTTTTTACAGTTAATAAAAAAAGAAAGACAAGCAAATAGTAGGAGGGTTTTATAAAATTTCATAGTTATTTTTTTATAATTCCAGTGGGAAAAGATACGATACTTTCATGTCCATTTTCTCCAACAGCAGCAATTCCAAAAAAGTAATTATCAACAACGATTCCCTCTAAAGTAAATTCTGATATATCTTCAACATATTTAAAATGATCCCAAGTGGGTGATGTAGTATCTCTCCAATAAATTTTATACCCTTTAGCTCCTGTAACTTTATCCCATGAAAATTTGACAGCTGGTTCTACAATACCACCAATTTTAACATTTTTTGGTGCTTGTGGAGCCCAAGCTATACTAGCTAAATTAATTGCATTAACAGCAGTTAGTTTACGTGCATAATCAAAATTCACAAATTTTAATTTGTCTCCATATTCAATATTATTTTCATTTCTAATATCTTGATGTTGTTGTGTGTAATTTTCATGCATTTCCATTATTCTAATCCCCGCAAAACCGGCATCATTAAAAGGCCTGTGATGACCACCTCTTCCAAAGCGATCAAGTCTGTATATCATTTTAGGGTTCATCTCTGGCATATAGTTTTTTGTGGTTTTGTATATGAATCGGGCTAGTTGTCTAGAAATACCATCTACTTCTCCTCCATAAAACCGTCTTGATTTGCGTTGTTTTTCTGTTTCTGTAATAGATGTTGGTTCAGAAAATATTCTAAAGGATCTGTTATCTATGATACCATCAACTCCTTTAATATTACCTATCATATCATTATTCATGATTCCGATAATTTCCCAATCATTTTCTTTAGCATATGATGCTAAACCTTTACCTCCAAATAGCCCTTGTTCTTCTCCAGATAGGCCTACATAAATGATGCTATTTTCAAAACTATAATTAGATAATACTCTTGCTGCTTCTAGAGTACCAGCCATCCCTGAAGCATTATCATTTGCTCCCGGTGAATCTGAGGTGTAATCGTTAGGGTTAGATACCCTTGAGTCTATATCACCACTCATAATAATGTATCTATTGGGGTACTTTGTTCCTTTTTGAATTGCAACTACATTCACAATCATTACATCATGAACAATTCGTTGATTATTTTTTTTAACCCAATCTTTTTGATAAAAAACATCTAAACAATTATTACATTCTTGTGATATTTTATCAAATTCAGATTTAATCCATCTTCTTGCTGCTCCAATTCCTCTAGAACTTGAAATGGTATCACTTAAAGTATGTCTTGTACCAAAATTGGCTAATTGAGTAATGTCTTTTTTGATTCTTTTTGCACTGATATTATTAATAATATCGTAGATTCTAGTATCTGTTTGAGATTGACAAATACCACTAAGTAGAAGTATTGTAAGAAAAATAATTTTTTTCATATTTAATTATTTGATTTTTTTTAAAGATACAATTTTGATAAGAATTAAAAATCAATGATTTTTTAATCACTAAAATTTATTCTCCAACTATTGCAATTTTTTTTCCGTTTGGACTTACAGATATTCTTGAAATATTTTTTAGATTAAGTTGATCTTTATTAACAAATTCTTTCCAAATATTCTGTTTTGAGACGGTAAGTTGTACTATTTGATTTTTTTTAGCGAGTAAAACAATCTCTTTTGTCAGCCAACATATATCCTCATAATTCCCATCTATACCTGAAATTTTATCGATGCTTAACGTTGAAGTATTAACGGCTGAAATTTCCCAATTCATCTTTTTTTTACTTATAAAACTAATTAAGTTTGTATTAGGTATTTTATGTAGAGAGCGTCCAATATTCTTTTCAAGAATATTATTTAAGTTGTTATTTAAGTCACTTTTGACTAATTCTAGTGCATTTTCTACTATAACAGCAGAAAACAATACATGATCATTGTACCACAAAGGGTAAGCTACTTTTAAATCGGGAATAATTTCTTCAGATATCCCCGAATTAATATTGTATTTGTATAATCTTTGTAGACCAGAGTTATCTAAACGAACCGCTGAAATGTCTTTTGAGTTTGGTATTCGTTGAGGGGAGTATTCACCACCATTTTTGGTGTAATTAATAAATTTTTTTTCGCCTGTATCTATGGTGTATTTTACAATATCAGTTTGACCGTCTCTAGAGGAGGCAAATAAGAGTGTATTATTGTCATAAAAATGAGGTTGACTGTCATAGCCTTTATTATTAGATATGTTAATTTTATGATTTAATTCATATCCATCAATGGTCTTGGTTATATCAAATAAATAAACCTCTGTGTTATTTTGTGAAATAATTGAAGAAACAATAAATAAGAAAATGAGTGTTAATTTATTCATCTGAATTTGTTTTATGATCTAAATACATAATGTAATTAGGATTTGAATGTGTTTCTGATACTCTAAAATTAGCTTTCCCAACAATCGTAAACCCCATTTTTTTGTAAAATTTAATTGCCCTAAAGTTTTCTATCCAGACTTCTAACCAAATTCCTCGTTGATTATTTCTTTTGGCAAGTTCAGAATTAAAATTCATTAGTTGAGTTCCTAAATTTAATCCATAAAATTCTTCTAATAAGTACAAGCGCTCCATTTTGGTTATAGATTTTTCTTTAATGTGTATAGAAGGAGTATTAAATATTATTTTAGAAAAACCAGCAATTTTGTTATGGTGATAAATTAAGTAATATTCAAAAGTAGGATTAGCTATTTCTTTTTTGAAATTTTGAATACTAAAATTGGCTTCTAAATAAACATTAATATCTTTTTCTGGAGAACTGTGTCCGTGTGCTGGTAAAAAAGCCTCTACACTTAAAGAAGCTAATAAGTTTACATCATTAATAGTTGCTTTCTTAATACTCATCATTTGGTTTAGTGTCATAAATCATCCAAAAGTAAAATTAAAATACTAAACTTTCATAAAAAAACCTCTTTGAAAAAATCAAAGAGGTTTAACTTAATTAAAAATTAATAAGCTTATTTTATTAGTTCGTAACTACGTTTGATAAAGTTTGTAAGATCTTCACCATGAAGTAAATTTTGAGATAATTTCGCTAAATCAAAAGATTGAGAAATCAAACGATCTCTTTTCTTAGATGTTTTGGTTCGTAAAATTTCACCTACAAGTTCATGATTGGTATTCACAACTAAATTGTACATTTCTGGTAAATTACCCATTCCCATCATTCCACCTCCACCAGAAGCACTCATTTCTTTCATTCTCCTCATAAATTCTGGCACGGTAATTATAAAAGGAGATGCATTAGAGTCCATGGCTTCTAACTGAACAGTATATGTTTGTTTTGGAACAACATTTTCAATCATAGGCTTTAAAGACTCTTTCTCTTCATCCGATAATTTAGAGATAACAGTATCCTCCTTTTTGATTAGATTATCTATATGATCTGCATCTACTCTTGTGAACTTAACTTTTTCATTAGAAGTCTCAAGTTTTTGCATCAAGTGAGAGATAATAGGTGAGTCTAGTAATAAAACTTCGTATCCTTTCTCTTTAGCTGAGTGAATGTAACTATGTTGAGCATCTTTATTAGCCGCATATAGTATGATGTGATTTCCATCTTTATCAGTTTGAGCATCTTTTGTTTTTTCGGTAAATTCATTGAAAGTATAAAAAGAGTCATCTACTGTTGGGTATAAAGCAAATTTTTGAGCTTTATCAAAAAACTTATCCTCAGACAACATACCGTATTCAATAATAACCTTTATGTCATTCCATTTAGATTCAAAATCTTCACGATTATTCTTAAAAAGAGAAGTTAATTTATCACCTACCTTTTTTGTGATATAACCAGAAATCTTTTTAACAGCACCATCTGCTTGCAAGTAAGAACGAGATACATTCAAAGGAATATCTGGTGAATCTATGACACCTTTTAACATTTGTAAAAAATCAGGAACAATACCCTCTACATTATCAGTTACAAAAACTTGATTTTGGTATAATTGAATTTTATCCTTTTGCATATCCATACTTGGACTTAACTTAGGAAAGAATAAAATTCCAGTTAGATTAAATGGATAATCTACATTAAGATGAATATGAAACAATGATTCTTCAAATTGCATTGGATATAATTCTCTGTAGAAGTTTGTATAATCTTCAGCTTCGAGATCTGCTGGTTTTTTTGTCCAGGCAGGATCCGTATTGTTAATTATCTTATCTACAGTAATTTGTTTGTGTGGTTCAGTTGTTTCTTTACCATCTTTATCCTTAGTTGTCTTTGGAGTAAATTCTGGATCATTAACTTCTTCAGTTCCAAATTTAATTGGCACCTGGTTAAACCTGTTGTATTTATTTAATAATTCAGAAATTTTTGTTTCCTCAAGAAATTCTTTAGAATCTTCAGCTATGTGTAAAATAATTTCTGTTCCTCTGTCAGCTTTTTCATGTTCTACCAAAGTATATTCTGGAGAGCCATCACAAGTCCAATGTGCAGCAGATTCATCTTTAAAAGATTTTGTGATGATTTCAACTTTATCAGCCACCATAAAAGCTGAATAGAAACCAAGACCAAAATGACCAATTATTCCGGCCTCGTTATCTTTATATTTATCTAAAAACTCCTCAGCTCCAGAGAATGCAATTTGATTGATGTATTTCTCTACTTCATCAACAGTCATTCCTAATCCCTGATCTTTTATAGTAAGTGTATTGGCTTTTTTATCTAGGATGATTTCAATTTTAGCATCTCCTAATTCTGTTTTTGCCTCACCAATAGAAATGAGATGTTTCAATTTAGAGGTAGCATCTGTTCCATTTGATATTAGTTCACGTAAAAATATTTCGTGATCAGAATACAAGAATTTTTTGATTAATGGAAAAATGTTTTCTACTGATACATTAATATTCCCTTTGCTCATAATTTTATATTTTATAAATGATTTACAAATTAATTGTCAAAAAAAATACCAAAGATAATTATGTGACAAGATGACATAAAATTATCTGATAAAGGTCATTTTCATTAAATAGCTATTTTTGTTATCTTTATATATAACTTCAAATCAATAAACTACTGTATGTATAATTCTAAAATTACTGGGTTAGGCTATTTTGTGCCCGAAAATGTGGTAACAAATGATGACCTAAAGGAATGGATGGAAACAAGTGATGAATGGATTCAAGAAAGAACAGGAATTAAAGAAAGAAGATGGATAGATCCAACAACAGGAGAAACCACTTCAACCATGGCTGTAAAAGCCGCTAAAATTGCCATAAAAAGAGCTAATTTAACAAAAGATGATATAGATTTTATTGTTTTTGCTACGTTAAGTCCAGATATGTATTTTCCTGGAGGAGGTGTAAGAGTCCAAGAAATGTTGAATATGCCAACTATTGGAGCCTTAGATGTTAGAAACCAATGCTCAGGGTTTATTTATTCATTGTCAGTTGCCGATCAGTTTATAAAAACTGGAATGTATAAAAATATTCTTGTAATTGGTGCAGAAAACCATTCTGGTGGTCTTGAACGATCAACAAGAGGAAGAAATGTAACTGTAATTTTTGGTGACGGAGCAGGTGCGGCTATCTTGTCAAGATGTGATGAAAAAGGAAAAGGAATTTTATCTTCTCATCTTCATTCAGAAGGCAAGCATGCTAAAGAATTGGCTTTAGAGGGGCCGTCAACAGGTAGATGGGTTCCGGAAATTATTGCAGAAAATAATCCTGATGACCAATCTTATTTTCCATATATGAACGGACAATTTGTCTTTAAACATGCTGTTGTTAGATTTTCAGAAGCTATTGTAGAGGGCTTAAAGGCTAATAATTTAGAAAAAGAGGATATAAATATGCTTATTCCTCATCAGGCCAATTTAAGGATTGCACAGTTTATTCAAAGAAAATTTCAATTAAGTGACGATCAAGTCTATAATAATATTATGAAATACGGAAATACAACAGCAGCTTCAGTGATTATTGCACTTACAGAGGCATGGGAAAAAGGGAAAATTAATGATGGTGATTTAGTTGTGTTAGCTGCTTTTGGTAGTGGTTTTACCTGGGGAAGTGTTGTGATTAGATGGTAGATTTCGTTTTATAAAAAAAATATAAAAGCCGAGGTAAATCCTCGGCTTTTATATTTTTTTAAAAACTTACCTAATTTGATGATGTATATTGACCAATTAAATTCTCAGTAATTGTTTTTAGGTTGCAACCTGTATGCTTAACAGCAATAACTTGAGGATATAGCCTGGTATTCATATCGTAGATTTTTCCTTTTACTACACCTATTGCTTGAAGAAAAACTTGATTTACAGATGAAGTTATTTCTGAGTTAATAGGAATAATAGCCGTAATTTCTTTAGATTCTACACCTAAAATCTCATAACCAACGCTTCCTGAAATTGAGCCTTCAGAAGCTGCCTTACCTAGAGCAACAAGACTACTGATATCTATATTATTTTTTAAGGTATTGATATTTGCTATAATTCGCAAACCTACTCCAATTTTAGCGTATCCAGCACAGTTGTCTTTAGTTTCGCTATCTATACTTTGAATGATGTATTTATTGTAATCTATAATTAATCTGTATGTACCTTTACTAACAGATCTGCCAGAATATAGATACGATACTGTTTGATCGGTATTGAATCTTTGGATTGTAGTTTCCATAGACTCATTTGGAATAAAGTTTAAAACAGACTGTTTGTCTAAAGACATTTCTAAAGTTGTTTGAGCTTTTATTTCATTGTTTGAAGTTGCGCTGGTAACTTTTGATTCTATTTGAATGGGAGCTATGGGAATAAAATCTATATAGTTTTTAGCTTCAACAGCATAGTTGTCTGGTTTACTGGATAAAAATTGAGCTGAAGAATTTATGGATATAGATATAAGGAGGACAAGGGGCAAAAGTTTTTTCATTTTTAGGAGTTTGATTGTGTTTATTACTTTTTCAAATCTAGTAAAAAAACAGGTAACTTTTATACTAAAATAAAAAAGAAATTTATCTTTAAAACTTATTATAGTAATCAAGTTTAAAAATTATTGATTTCACAAATTTTTTTTTTCATTTTAGATAATTTAACCATGCGAAAAAGATTAGAATCAGCCGTTTAATATATGTAATTATGTCAAAAACAACACTTGTGATTGGTGCTTCTCTTAAAGAATCTAGATATTCGAATATTGTTATACACAGATTAGTAGCAAAAGGCCATTCAGTGAAAGCTTTTGGAATAAAAAAAGGGGTTGTTTCTGGTATTTCAATTGATACTAACTTGAAAAAATACTCAAAAATTAACACAGTTACAATGTATCTAAGCCCAATAAATCAAAAGAATTTTTACAATTATATATGTAGTTTACATCCAAAAAGAGTCATATTTAATCCAGGTACAGAAAATAAAGAATTCATACATATTTTAAATAAAAAACAAATTGAGACTGAAATAGCTTGTACTTTAGTATTATTATCAACCAACCAATATTAATTTATTACAAGAATGAAAAATAGATTTATTAGAGTTACTATCGTCACATGTATTGTTTATATTTTCTATGTGTTTTTTTTTACTGAAAATGTTGAAGATGTTTCTTCAAATAAAGAAAATTTTATTCAAACAAATTCTGTAATTAGTAGGCATGATAGTTTAGTAACTATAAAAGATACATTAAACTTTGTCCGAAAAAAATAATCTTTTAAATACGTTATTTCGAGGAAAAAACTCTACCGGTTTCAGCCAGAGACACATTTTCAAAAACTTCTTGTGCCTCCTTTTTAAATAACGAAATGTTTTTATATCTACTAGAGTAGTGTCCAAGTACTAATTTTTTAACATTAGCTTTTTTTGCTATTGTAGCTGCTTGTTTAGCAGTAGAATGCCCTGTTTTTTTAGCTAAATATTCTTTGTCGGTCAGAAACGTTGATTCGTGGTATAACAAATCAACTCCATCAATAATTTCAATAATAGTTGGTTTGTAAGATGTATCACTACAGTATGCGTAGCTGAGTGGTTTTTCTGGATTGTATGTTAATTCTATGTTTTTAATTACATCACCAGAATCTAGTTTAAAATCTTTACCAGCTTTTAAATTATTGTAATCACATTTGTCTATTTCTTTAAATTCTTTTACTGCGGATATATTTATTTTCCTTGATTTTTCTTTCTCTTTAAAAAGAAATCCATTTGTGTATACTCTATGATTTAATGGAATGGTATAAACTTTAACTTTTTCATCTTCAAAAATCAGCTCACTCTCAGTTGAGTTTAACTCGTGATATATGATTTTATACTTCACATACGATTTTGAGTGTTTTAATTGTATGTTGATGACTTCTTTTATACCCTTTGGACCGTGAATATGAAGCTCTTTTTCTCTATTTAGAATCCCAAATGTTGAAATAAGACCTATGAGACCAAAGAAATGATCTCCATGAAGATGAGATATAAAAATGGTATTAATTTTAGAAAATCCAACTTTATTTAGTCTCATTTGTCGTTGAGTTCCTTCACCGCAATCAATCAAAAAATGACGAGAATTAATTTCTAAGTATTGAGCTGTAGGATGCGCATTAACTCTTGGAGTTGCAGAATGACAGCCCAAAATGGTTAATTTATAACCCATTTATTTTTTGATTTTTTAATATTTGTTAAATATTTCATTAAAGCTGAAAGGTTAATTAAAAATATAGTTAGGGTATGATTGGTTAAACTATTTAAATAAGTCTCTTTCTATGGCTTCCATTTCTAAAATATCTTCTGCTTCTACAAGTGTTGGAGTTATATTTAAGAGTTCTGAAATTTTATCTATATCTATCCCGTTCTTTACAACAACAAAAGATTTATTATTTGTTTTTTGAATTTTAGTAACCTCTAAAAAAAATGAAATATTTTTCTCATTCATATTGAAGTCCTCTGATAGAATAACTATTATGTGATTGGAATTAATTTCGTCAAATCTTTTTTTGAATTCAATTAATGATGATTCTTGAAGTTTTATCAAAGTATACTGATTCTTTTCTGAAACTTTCATTATCTTTTTATTTGTTGAGCTAGTAAATAAATTACAGCCATTCTTACTGCAACACCATTTTCAACTTGATTTAAAATAATTGATTGGTCTGAGTCAGCTACGTCGCTTGTGATTTCAACCCCTCTATTTATTGGTCCTGGATGCATTATGGTGATTTTTTTTCCAAGATTGTCAAGAATTTCATTATTAATCCCAAATAGCTGGGTATATTCTCTAGTTGAAGGGAAATAGTTAATATCCATTCTTTCATGTTGAACTCTCAGTACATTTGCTACATCACACCATTCTAGAGCTTTTTTGATATTGGTTTCTACCTTTACACCTAAACTTTCTATGTGTTTTGGAATGAGAGTTGTAGGCCCACATACTTTTACCTCTGCTCCCTGAAGTTTTAGTGCAAAAATATTTGAAAGAGCTACTCTAGAGTGAAGAACATCTCCAACAATTACAATTTTCTTATCCTTTATACTTCCTAATTTTTCTTTGATTGAATAGCTGTCTAATAAGGCTTGTGTAGGGTGCTCGTGAGTTCCATCTCCAGCATTAATTATTTTAGCATCAACATGTTTAGATAGAAATACTCCAGCTCCAACATTTGGGTGCCTCATAACAACAATATCTACTTTCATTGCTAAGATATTGTTAACGGTGTCTATTAATGTTTCTCCCTTTTTTACAGAAGATTGACTTGCTGAAAAATTAATAATGTCAGAAGAAAGCCTTTTTTCAGCCAATTCAAACGAAAGTTTTGTTCTGGTACTATTTTCAAAAAATAAATTAGCAATTGTAATGTCTCTAAGAGAGGGTACCTTTTTTATAGGTCTATTGATAACCTCTTTAAAATGATTTGCAGTTTCAAAAATCAGGTCGATGTCATTCTTGTTTAGGTATTTAATTCCTAATAAATGTTCTACACTTAACTGCTTCATAATTATTTATTCTCTAAGTAAATTCCGTCTTTAGTATGCGATTCTTTCCAATGCACAATTACTTTTTCTTTATCTATTGCGTCAACTTGTCTTCCTTTATAGTTAGGTTGAATAGGTAAATGTCTACTGAACCTTCTATCTATTAAAACCAATAGTTCAATATTTTTAGGTCTACCATAAGATTGTATTGCAGTTAAACCAGCTCTGACACTTCTTCCAGAAAATAAAACATCATCTATTAAAACAACATTTTTATTCTCTATCAAAAAATCTATTTGAGTATTGGTAGCTTCAAGAGGTTCATCTCTTCTTCTGAAGTCATCTCTGTAAAAAGTGATATCTAATAAACCGAGATGTATATTTTTTATATGGTAATCATTTGTTAAAATACTAGTCAATCTTTTTGCCAAGAAACTTCCTCTAGGTTGAAGGCCAATTAGTGCTGTATTTGAAAAATCATTGTGGTTTTCAATTAACTGACAAGCTAATCGATGGAGTATTATTTCTATTTCTTTAGAGTTTAGTAAAACTTTTTTGCTCATGAGAAATGTATCAATTTAGCTTTTAGAAACTAAAGTTCTACAAAAGTAGTATAAAATATACGATAAGCAAAATTTAAAGCCTCAAATCAAATTTAGTAGATATTCTGGATTGTTAATTAAATTGTTGAAAACAAAAGTTGACTTTTACACATAAAGATGTAATGAATGTTAAATTTAAATTATAATTCAAATCATTAATGCGTATGTCATTGTCTAAGTTTGAATCAATGCTAAAAACAAATAGCATTTATTTTTTTGATTTGGTAGAGTTTGAAGAAATTATCGTTCACTACCTAGATACAGGAAAGCACTCCCTTGCTAAAAAAGCCGTAAAACTTGGCTTAGAACAGCATCCAACATCCGTTGACTTAAAATTACTCGAAATAGAAATCTTAATCTTTGACAATAAATTAGAAAAAGCTTCACAGAAATTGAGAAGAATAGAGTTGTTAGCACCTGACAATGAGGAGGTTTATATTCAAAAAGCAACGATACTTTCAAAAAATGGAAGTCATGAGGAAGCTATCAAAAATTTAAAGGTAGCTCTAATACATTCTGCAGAGAAAGCAGATGTTTGGTCTTTGATGGGAATGGAATATCTCTATCTGGATGATTTTGAAAAGGCTAGATTAAATTTTGCGAAATGTATAGATGTAGATTTTGAAGATTATTCCTCTTTGTATAACGTTGTCTATTGTTTTGATATGGAGAAAAATCATGACAAAGCAATTGTTTTTTTAAATAAATATTTAGATAAGAATCCCTACAGTGAAGTGGCATGGCATCAATTAGGCCGTCAATATTTTGTTCTTGACAGATTTCCTGAGGCTTTAACATGTTTTGACTATGCTGTTTTAATTGATGAATCTTTTATTGGGGGATATTTAGAAAAAGCTAAAACCTACGAACAATTAGGTAACTATGAAGATTCAATTAAAAACTACATGCTAACTCTTGAATTAGACGACCCAACGGCTTTTGCTTATGTTAGAATTGGTGAATGTTACCGAAAGTTAGGAGATTTAGAATCTGCTATCCGTTTTTATAAAAAATCTGTTCATGAGGATCCCTTTTTAGATAAAGGATGGATATTGTTAACGGAAGCTTATTACAATCAAAAAGATTATCAAAAAGCACTGTATTATATTATTAAAGCATTAAAAATTGATGACTATAATACTTTTTACTGGAGAAAATATTCAGATATAAATATCAAATTAAATTCTTTTGAGGAGGGAATAAAAGGGCTTAAAAAATGTATAGAATTAAACGATTGCTCTCTAGATATTTACACTGCCTTATCAGATGTACTAGTATATGTGGGAGATTTTGATGATGCAGTAAAGATTTTATTTTCAGCACAAAAGCATTATAGCGATAGTTCTGAAATTGAATATAGACTTTCAGGTTTGTGTATGACTCTATTTAAAAAGGACGATGCACTTAATCATTTAATTAAGGGGATGAAAATAAATTATGGTCAACATATTATAATTAAGGAGCTTTTCCCTCTGGTATTTCAGAACCCTGACGTACAAAAATTAGTACTTAATTATAAAAAAGCAACAGAATAATTCTTCCATAACAATCTTGTTATATTATAATAACTATAAATATATTTGGTTTTTTATTTAGAACTTTAGTTTCTCTTTTTCAACTATATTCGTTGGTGTAAATAAATTAAGTATGAAAAGATCATTAAAAGAATATGTTGTTATTTCTCTTAAAGGAATGGCTATGGGAGCAGCAGATGTTGTTCCAGGAGTTTCTGGTGGAACCATTGCGTTTATCTCAGGTATTTATGAAGAACTAGTAAATTCAATCAGTAGTTTTAATTTCAGTTTAATACATGTTTTTAAAAATGAGGGTTTTAAGTCTGTTTGGATTAAGGTAAATGGTAATTTTTTAGTATCTCTTTTTGTTGGAATTTTAATTAGTGTAGTATCACTGGCCAAATTAATAGAATCGATGTTGGAAAATCATCCAATAGTAATTTGGTCTTTTTTCTTTGGCTTGGTGTTAGCTAGTGTTATTTATATAGGCAAGCAAATTACCAAATGGACCAAGGGTAGTTTTTTATGCTTAATTCTTGGAGCCATATTGGCTTTCTATATTACTACATTGAATCCAATGGTATCTGCAAATTCCTCACCTTGGTTTTTGTTTTTTGCAGGAATGATAGCAATTTGTGCAATGATTTTACCTGGAATTTCAGGTTCTTTTATTTTGGTTCTTCTTGGGGCTTATAAGCCCGTATTAAATGCATTAAATACGAAAGACTTTGTAAGTATTATTATTTTTTTAGTTGGTGCTGTATTAGGATTGTTATCATTTTCTAGAATTTTAAAGTGGTTATTTTCAACATATAAAAATTATACGTTGGCAACCTTAACAGGTTTTATTATTGGCTCTTTAAATAAAATTTGGCCATGGAAAGAGACTATCTCATGGAGAACTAATTCAAAAGGAATAGAGGTTCCATTTAATACCGCCAGTGTTTCTCCTTTTTCATTTGAGGGAGACTCTCAATTATTAATATCCATTTTTTTGATGTTAATTGGTTTTGGATTAATTATACTGTTAGAAAAATTAGCCATTAAAAAAGACTAATGCAGAAAGAAAGAACATTTAAAGATAAATTAACTCT
The DNA here is from genome assembly GCA_964021805.1 of uncultured Flavobacterium sp. Classification (GTDB taxonomy): domain Bacteria; phylum Bacteroidota; class Bacteroidia; order Flavobacteriales; family Flavobacteriaceae; genus Polaribacter. Next base: position 115,038 of record CAXHZP010000001.1, on the reverse strand, counting down.
TTTTTTAAAAGGCGTACTTATGGGTGCCGCTAATAAAGTTCCTGGGGTTTCAGGAGGAACAGTGTCATTTGTTTTAGGGTTTTACGAAGAATTAATTTATTCTTTACAAAAAATAAATCTCAAAGCTTTAAAATTGCTTTTAAATGGTAGGTTTAATAGTTTTTTCAAATACATAAATTCACAATTTATATTGATCATACTTTCTGGAAGTATTTTCAGTTATTTTACGATCTCTTTGATTTTAGATTTTTTTCTTAGAAATTATGAACTGTATGTATGGGGTTGGTTTTTTGGAATGATTTTAGGGTCTATATACTATATAGCTAAAGACTTTGAAGATTGGAATTTTAAAAATTTTAGTTTTTTAATCTTAGGGGCAATCTTGGGTTTGTCATTAAGTTTTTTGACTCCAGCTGGAGAAAACAATAACTTATGGTTTGTTTTTTTATGTGGTATAATTGGAGTTTCTGGAATGACACTTCCCGGTCTTTCGGGTTCTTTCATTCTTATTTTACTTGGAAATTATGTATTGTTATTAGTAGATTCAGTAAATATTTTATCAAGTGTTTTAAAAGATATGATTACTTTAAATTTTGATTTTATACACAATCCTGTTAAAATTTATTATCTAAAAATTATTGGAGTATTTACATTAGGTTCAGCATTTGGATTGGTTACACTTTCTCACGCTTTAGGGTATGCTTTAAAGAGATGGCACCAAATTATAACAGCAATTATTATAGGATTTATAACTGGTTCCTTAGGAATAGTTTGGCCTTGGAAAGAAAAGGTTTTTAAATCTGAAAATGGTCAAATTTTAGTGGATCAAAATGGTGATTTGATCATTGAAAATTACCATAGATTTATCCCAAACATTAATGACTCTAGTACATGGTTGGCTATCATGTATGTTTTATTTGGAATAAGCTTAATATTAGTGATAGATTATTATGGAAGATCAAGAAAGATTAAATAACATATTTTTTGGATTAATAGGAAAGAATATATCATACTCTTTCTCTAAAACTTATTTTTCAAAAAAGTTTAAAAATCTACAATTATCAAATTCTGAATATTTAAATTTTGATCTCAAAAGGATTGAGGATTTTTCTGCCATTATTCATGAATTTAAGGGGTCTTTAAAAGGATTAAACGTAACCATACCGTATAAATTGTCAATTTTTAATTATGTAGATCATGTAGATGAAACTGCAAAAAAAGTTGGGGCAATTAATACTATTAAATTTGCTAATAATGGGAGTCTTATTGGATATAATACAGATGTTTTTGGATTTGAAAATTCATTAACACCTATTTTGAAAAAGCATCACAATAAAGCTCTAATACTCGGAACAGGTGGGGCATCCAAAGCTGTTTCATATGTTTTTGAAAAATTAAATATTGAATATTTTAAAGTTTCCAGAAATCCTAAAGATGCTCTTCAAATATCCTATGAAGACATCACAAATGATTTATTAAATAAGTATACAATCATAGTTAATTGTTCACCGGTTGGAACATTCCCAAATATAAATGACAAACCTAATATTCCTTACCATTTTTTGACAGATAAACATTTATTATATGATTTAATTTACAATCCAACAGAAACAGCATTCCTGAAAGAAGGAAAAAAACAACTTACTCAAATAAAAAACGGGTACGAAATGCTTTTACTTCAGGCAGAAGAATCATGGAGAATATGGAATAATTAGTTTTTTAATCAGTTTGATATTTTTTTGTTGTTCTAGAATACATCGTTATCTTTAGGCATATTATTTAGGAACCTTAAACATTGTATATATGTTAGAATCAAAAGATGATAAAATTAAATCATCAGAAAATAAAGAACCAACTGTAAAGTCATCAAAGACAAAAAACAAAAAAAATAGTAAAACTAAAGAGTCTGTCAAAAAACCTTTAGCTAAAGAAAAACTTACAGATCCTGATAAGATAGATAATGTAACTGATCAAAAGGATGTTCTAGTTGTTGAAGACCAAGTAGATTCTTCTGAAGCCATAGAAGAAGAATCTAATTCCAAAGACGAAATTATAAATACCCAAGATACTCCGGAGATAGATCACAAAGAGGACAAGTTAGAAGATCTAGCTAAAGAAGATTTAGAAAAAGAAAAACCTGCTTTAGAGGAGGAGATTATAGCATATGATAAATTATCTCTTGAAGAATTAACTGATTCACTAGAAAAACTATTAGAAACTCAGAAAGTACAACATATTAAATCTACTGCAGAGGCAATTAAAAGTGCCTTTAATATTAAGTTTGGGTCACTTTTAGCAGAAAAAAAAGAAGCTTTTTTAGCTGAAGGTGGTAATACTATAGACTTTCAATATTCTAGTCCTATCAAGTCTAGATACAATAAATTACTTTCTGTTTACAAGAAAGATAGAGATGCATACTATTCTAATTTAGAAAAGCAATTAAAAGAGAATTTAGAAAAGAGACTTCAGTTAATTGAAGAATTAAAATCATTAATAGAAAATGCTGATACAAAAACTATGTATAAATCTTTTAGAAATATACAGAGTACTTGGAGAGCTATTGGACCAGTTCCAAAAACTAAATATAATGACACTTGGAAAATATTTCATCACCATGTAGAACGTTTTTATGACTTACTTCATTTGAGCAATGATTTTAGAGATTTAGATTTTAAAAATAACTTAGAGGAGAAATTAAAATTAATTAAAAAAGCAGAGGATTTAGCTCAAAACGAAGATGTTAATGTAGCGTTCAAAGAATTACAAAAACTTCATAAGCGATGGAAAGAAGATGTTGGACCAGTCGCTAGAGAAATGAGAGACGAAGTGTGGGATAAATTTAGTGCTGCTACCAAAATAATTCATGACAAAAGACATGGTCATTTCAGAGATATGAAATCTCAATATGGTGCTATTATTGAAGCAAAAATGTTAGTGATTGATGAAATATTAAATTTTGATACTTCTCAAAACAAAACACATAATGATTGGCAGAAAAGTATAAAATCTATTGAACTGTTAAGAAAAAAATATTTTGATGTAGGAAAGTTGCCCTATTCAAAAAGTGAAACTATATGGTTAAAGTTTAAGGATGCCACCAAGCAATTTAATCAGGAGAAAAATAAATTTTATAAACAAGAGAAAAAGTCACAACAACAAAATTTACAAGAAAAACTCGATCTCATAAAGTTAGCAGAATCTCTTAAGGATAGTGAGGAATGGGAGACCACAACTAATACTTTCAAGAAAATTCAATCTGATTGGAAAAAAGTAGGTCATGTGCCCAGAAAATTTTCTGATGACTTATGGAAAAAATTTAAAGCAGCTTGTAATCACTATTTTGATCGGTACCATAAGCAAAAAAATACTCTTAGTGATGAGGATAAAAAGATTTTAGATAAAAAAGAAGCATTTTTACAAAGTCTTAAACCAGAAGATTATTCAACTAAGGGAACTATTACTAAACTAATGAACGATTGGAATCAGTTTGGAGGTACTTCAAGGAATTCTAGATCTGTGGATGTTAAATTTAATAAGTTTGTTGATCTTATTTTGTCTAAATTATCTATTAGTAAAGATGAAATTATGTTATTAAAGTTTAAAAATGTTATAAATGGATACTTGGCAAAAAATGATACAAGAAAACTTAATTCTGAGGTAATTTTTATAAGAAAGAAAATTGATGAAGCAGTCCGAGAAATTCAACAACTTGAGAATAATTTAAGTTTTTTCTCTAATGCCTCTGATGATAATCCTCTTGTGAAAAATGTTCATACTAATATTAATAATTTTAAGAAAAGTTTGAGTGTTTGGGAAAATAAACTTTCCTATTTGAGAACATTAGATTACTAACAGCTAGTAAATTGTCAAAATAAAAAACTCGAACTGTATTTCAGTTCGAGTTTTTTATTTTTTAAGTAAATTTTTTAAGAAAAAAGGCTATCTATTTTTTCTTTTTCTTCAGCCGCTAAACCGGCATCAATTAATATACGTCCGCTATGTTCGTCTATTGTAATTTTTTTTCTGTTAGCAATTTCTAGTTGAATTTGCGGTGGTATGGTAAAGAAAGATCCTCCAGAAGCTCCTCTTTCAATAGATACAACTGCTAATCCGTTTTTTACTTTGTTTCTTATTCTTGTATAGGCATTTAATAAATGTGCATCTATAGATTCAGAAAATTCTTTTGATTTATCTAATAAGATTTTTTCTTCTTTTTCTGTTTCTTTTAAAATAGAGTCTAATTCTGCTTTTTTATGATCTAAATGAACTTGTTGCTTGTCTAACTTTTCTTTGGTAGAAGCTATGATTTCATTTTTTTGCTCGATTTTTACTTGAAATTCTTTGATTCTTTTTTCCGATAATTGAATTTCTAATTCTTGGTATTCTGTTTCTTTAGCTAAAGAGTCAAATTCTCTGTTGTTTCTAACATTTTTTTGTTGCTCTTCGTATTTTTTCATTAACGTATTAGATTCCTCAATAGCTATCTTTTTGTTATTGATATCAGTTTCTAAATTCGTAACATCTTCAGATAAATTAGAAAGCCTAGTATTTAATCCTGTTACCTCATCTTGAAGATCTTCAACCTCTAAAGGTAATTCACCTCTAACATTTCTAATCTCGTCTATTCTAGAGTCTATTAATTGTAAGTCATAAAGTGCTCTCAACTTTTGTTCAACACTAACTTCTTTCTTCTTTGCCATGTTTATAAATAATAAATTGGATTCGTACTTTTTTCTGATAAAATGACTGCAAAACTAGTGAATTTTTTTGTAAGATACTCAACCAAAAGGTTTTTTGTAAACTGTTCACTTTCATAATGTCCTACATCTATCAATAAGATTTTATCTTCAGCTTTAAAAAAATCATGGTACTTGAAATCAGCACTAATATACGCATCGGCTTTTTTATGAATTGCATCTGATATGGCAAAGCTTCCCGACCCACCTAGAACAGCCACTTTTTTTATATGTTTTCCTGTTTTACTCGAAAAACGAATTCCATTAGTTTTAAAAGTTTTTTTAGTAAAGGTTAAAAAATCATCTTCAAGCATTGGTTCGGGCAAATCGCCAATCATTCCCATTCCAATAGAACTATCTTCTTTAGGAAGCAGTATGCTATAGTTTGTTAAACCTAATACCTCACACATTTTTGCACTTACACCAATTTTACTATTATCTAATGCTGTATGAGTGGCATAAATAGCAATATTATTTTGAATAGCTTTCAAGACTACTCGTTCTACATAAGAGTTTCCATTAATTTTTTTTAACCCATTAAAAATTATTGGATGAAAGCTAATGATTAAGTTGCAGTTTTTTTTAATAGCCTCATCAATAGTTTCTTCTAGAGTGTCTAATGTTACTAGAATTCCTTTTACTTCTGTAGTTTCATTACCTATTAATAAACCCACATTATCAAAATCTTCTGCCTGATTTAGTGGAGCTATTTTTTCTAGATAGTCACTTACGTTTTTTATGGTTATGCTCATTTTGTTTCTCAAGGTTGTTTCATCAAAATTGTCTATGTCTATAGTAAAACTCTCTTACAAATCTAATTAAATAGAAATTCAACATTCTCAAAGTTACTATTTTAATTCAAAATTGTCTGAAATTCTATGGTAACTTTTTTCAAATTAGTAGATAAAAAAAAGAAGAAAAATTTTGTTGTATTTTCGTACTAATATAGCACTTTCAGGATTTTCATTTAAAATATATTTTGTGAGTTTATTTCGATTTTTATTGTTTCCATTAACTCTCTTGTATGATTTTGTTACCAGAATTCGTAATTATTTTTACGATGTTGGTTTCTTTAAATCCAAGAGTTTCGACATTCCTGTCATTGCTGTTGGAAATTTAAGTGTTGGAGGAACAGGAAAAACACCACAAATTGAATATTTGATTAAACTTTTACAAAATGATACTAAAGTAGCGGTTTTAAGTAGGGGTTATAAAAGAAAAACCAGTGGATTTGTTTTGATTAACGATGCTCACACTTCACAAGATGTTGGAGACGAGCCACTTCAATTTTTTAAAAAATTCCCAAAAATATGTGTAGCAGTTGACGAAAATCGTGTAAACGGTATTCAAGAACTTCAAAAAAAATACCCACTTGATTTAGTTTTGTTAGATGATGCATTTCAGCACAGAAAAGTGAAGGCTAACTGTTATATTTTATTAACAAAATTTGATGATTTATATTCCGATGATTTTGTTTTACCTACTGGAAATTTAAGAGAAAGTAGAGGGGGTGCTAAAAGAGCTCATATTATTATAGTGACCAAATGTCCAATTGACCTGTCTCAAGCAAAAAAACGAGACATCAAAAGAAAATTAAAAGTAACATCAAAACAGCATGTCTTTTTTTCTACTATTAGTTATCATAACAAAACCTCAGGGAACCAAAATATACCGTTGAAGACTTTGAGTAATTATGAAATAGTATTACTCACTGGTATTGCCAATCCAACACCATTGGTTTCATTTTTAAAAGCAAAGGATAATAAAGTTCATCACTTAAAATACTCAGACCATCATCAATTTACTTCAAAAGAAATAGATGTTATCACAGCAAAGTATTCTTCAATAATCTCAGAAAAGAAAATACTTTTAACCACTGAAAAAGATTATATGAGATTATCTGACAAGATTTCTTCATTAAGTTATCTAAAGATGTCTACAAATTTTGAAGAGAATGATCACTTTGATACTTTAATCAGATCTTTTTTTAAAAAGCACCAATTTTAAAGTCTTTTTAAGGTGTTCTAGCATGCTAATGAAATTAAACTTTTGGGCAACCTATTTTCTTCCTACTTGTGATTTTTAGGAAATTCAGCCATGACAGTTGTCCCTTTTTTTATGTCTTTCCAGTGTTTTTCTTCAAATTTTAATCCAATGACTCCGCAGGTACTAACATGAGTTATTGGCTTGCTCCCATATTTATTTACAAAAGTATTGATTCCATGGTCATGACTAAAAATAATAGCTGAATCAAAACTGTTATCAAGAGCTTTTACAGTTTTTACTAGATAACCATCACTAAAACTGTACAATTCTTTTTTAATTTTAAGATTTGAAAAAGGGTAATTAAAGTTTTGACAAAAAATAACGCTCGTATGGAGTGCTCTGTTGGCAACACTAGAAATAAAGACATCGGGCTTTTTAATTTTTTTAGATAAAAATTTAGACATTAAATGAGCATCTTTAATTCCTCTTTTTTTTAAGGGCCTGTCGATGTCTTCTATATTTGTATAGTCCCATGATGATTTAGCATGTCTAACAATGTATAATGTTTTCAAACGATTCTATTTTAGAATAGTAAATATAAAAATTAAGGTTCCAATCTTTCAATTTTCCATGAAAAATCTTCTTTTAACGTGTAAAGAATTCTGTCATGCATTCTATTGGGTCTACCTTGCCAATATTCAATAGATATTGGCTTTACCATGAAACCACCCCAATGAGGAGGTCTTGTGATTTCTTTTCCTTCAAATTTCTCTTCAAACTTTTGAAGATTCTTCTCTAAAATATCTCTAGATTCTACAACAGTGCTTTGATTGGAGGCCCAAGCACCAAGCTTACTCCCTGTTGGTCTAGATTCAAAATATCCATCAGATAAATTTTCTGGTAACTTTTCAGCTTTGCCTTTAATGATAATTTGTTGTTCTAGAGCTGGCCAAAAAAAAGACAAGCAGACTTGATTGTTTTCTTGAATAGCTTTTCCTTTTTCAGAATTATAATTAGTGTAAAAAATAAAACCTTCCCAAGTGTATTTCTTGAGGAGTACTATTCTGCTTTTTGGATAATTATCTTTACCAATGGTGCTGAGAGATACTGCGTTGGTTTCCTCTACAGTATCAGATGCGTCGGCATTTAAAAACCATTTCTGAAATAATTCTAAGGGGTTTTCTGGGCAATTACTTTCTAATAGCTCCTGTTTCTCGTAAGATTTTCTGTAGTTACTTAGATCTTTTGACATTTGATAATAATTATACAGGTAAAAATACGAAGGATTTTAAGACTCAAAAGAAAATAATAGTAAAAGATTTTAAGGGTTAGATGATTTCTTTTGCTGAATACCGACATATAAAATGAGATACCCCACTAAAACAATACTATGAAATAAAGTACTATTATTTATTAATTCCGATACATCTATTTTGGCTACTTGTACAATAGTCCCTAGTGTCATTATTAGAAAGAAAAGTGAAAAGTATTGTTCTCTTTTTCCTCTTTTAAAGTTGAGAAAATTCATAATAAAAAAGAAAAATAAAATAGGAGCATAATTTCCAATTACTAATATAAAATTATCAATGTAAAAAGTAGCTAATACAAAACCAATAAGCTGAACATAGCTAATAATAGTCAATATATTGGAAACTTTACCCTTAGTAAATACTTTAATGGTATACCTAAAAATACAGAAAGTTCCACCTGCAGCAAATATGTAGGTTAAGAGTTTTGGGTAATAACTTTGACCTAAAGGTTCAAAAAAACCATGATTTAATCCACCCATAAAAGCAGATAAGCCTATGAAAATTATAAAAAAGCCTAGATAGGTATCAGGAGATTTATTGGTTTTACTATTTCCTAATGTTAATCCAGCAAGAAATAGACAAACTATGGAAAGTATAAAATCTGATATCGAAACTAATTCTAATGTGTTTATCATTATGATATTTTTGTTAAAGATTCTTGTTGCAAATGATCAGTGTTTTTTTTAAATATAATTAAGCCTATAAATGTATAAGCTCCATTTAATACTAAAACAAAAAACTCAAAATCAAATTCAAAACAAGTAATAGTTGTATAATTGGTAAGTAATGTTAGTATAGGTGAAAAAATACAGATGAATGGAACTGCTGTATCTTTAACTTTAAAGTTGGTAAATAGCCCAAAAGAATATAACCCTAAAAGTGGGCCGTAGGTGTACCCCGCAAAAGTGAATATTTTTGCAATAACACTTTCATCAGCAATAAAATATTTAAAAATTAGAATTACAATAATTAAAATTACAGAGAATAGCACATGAATTTTTTTTCTAAGATTTTCCTGAACAATTGTATTCTCTTTTTTGTCTATTTCTAAAATATCAATACTGAATGATGTTGTAAGTGATGTTAGTGCAGAGTCTGCACTCGAATAGGCAGCTGCTATTAACCCCAATAAAAAGAACATGGCAGTAGCTATGCCTAAAGACCCCTTAGTAGCAATAATTGGGAAGAGTTCGTCTTTATGAGCATCTATTCCATTTTGCTGAGCATAATCTGTTAATAAAACTCCCAGTGCTAAAAAGAAAAAATTTACAATCACCAAAACTATGGTAAACCAGAACATATTTTTTTGTGCATCTTTTAAGTTTTTGCAGCTTAGATTTTTTTGCATCATATCTTGGTCTAAACCAGTCATTACAATGGCAATAAACGCGCCAGAGAAGAAACGTTTCCAAAAATAATTTCCAGTTTTGTAATCTTCAAAAAATAACGTTTTAGACAATTCATTATCTGCTACATAACTAAATATGTTTGAAATATTCATTTCATCTGAAATGGTATAAATACATACACCAACAGCAATTAGCATAAATAATGTTTGTAGGGTATCTGTCCAAACAATAGTTTTAATACCCCCTTTAAATGTATATAACCAAATTAATAATATGGTGATGGTAACTGTAAACCAAAATGGAATCCCAAATTCATCAAAGAGTAGAAGTTGTAATACATTAGCAACTAAAAATAAACGAAATGCTGCTCCAATTGTTCTAGATAGTAAGAAAAATGAGGCACCAGTTTTATATGAATATCTACCAAATCTATCTTCTAAATAGGTGTATATAGAGGTGAGATTTAGGTGATAATATAGAGGCAGTAATACAAGACCAATCACCGCATAACCAACAATATATCCAAATACCATTTGCATATAACTCATGCTCTGATTTTCAACCCATCCTGGTACAGAAATAAAGGTAACACCGGAAAGGGAGGCGCCTATCATTCCAAAAGCTACTAAATACCAAGGAGATGAATTATTTGCTTTAAAGAATGTGTCATTAGTTGCTTTTCTTCCTGTGATAAATGAGATTAAAATCAGGACACTAAAATATCCAACAATTAAAAATAAAATGTGTAATGGCTCCATTATATAAATTAATATTAACGAATATAGTTTTTTTAGAATACAGATAATATAGATTTGAGGTCTTTTGTCTTTTTTCTCTATACTTTTTTAAGTATAAGTTGTAATTTTGTAACAATGGATTTTTCATCAAAACTTTTAGAAAATGCAGTAAATGAAGTATCCCGTTTGCCTGGTATAGGAAAACGAACTGCCTTACGTTTGGTATTGCATTTATTAAAGCAACCTTCTGAAAACACAAAATACTTAACAGAGTCTCTTCAATTATTAAGGACAGAGGTTAAGTCATGTGAAAAGTGTTATAATATCTCCGATACTGCCTTGTGTGAAATTTGTAGTAATCCAAAACGAAATCCAGAAATAGTTTGTGTAGTTGAGGATATTAGAGATGTTATGGCTATAGAAAACACATCTCAATTTAGGGGTTTGTATCATGTTTTAGGAGGTAAAATTTCACCAATTGAAGGAATCGGTCCACAAAATTTAGAGATAGATAGTCTAGTTGCCAAGGTTAAAAATAAAGAAGTTAAAGAGTTAATTTTTGCGTTAAGTTCTACTATGGAAGGAGATACTACCAATTTTTATATTTTTAAGCAAATTGAAGATTATGATGTGCTTACTTCTACGATTGCTCGAGGGATTTCAGTAGGAGATGAGTTAGAATATGCAGATGAGGTTACTTTGGGGAGGAGTATTGTGAATAGGATTCCTTTTGAACAAAGTATAAAAAACTAAGTTTCTTTATCTATCTTTTGGCGCTCAAAGAATTTTTCCTAAAAGAGTAATAAGCCATCACGGCACTTATAGTCATTAAAATTGAAGCTAATAAAAAAGGAGCACCAGCAAATTTAAAAGGTGTTTGTTCTTTGGTGAAATAGTAGAAAATACCTGTCATTAGCGGTGGCCCTACTATTGCAGATGCACTCATTAAACTTGTTAAAGTTCCTTGTATTTTACCTTGTTCTGTTTCAGGAACTTGAATAGATATTACCGCTTGTAAAGCAGGCCCTGCTATACCTCCTAAACAATACGGAATTAGGAAGATAAACATCATCCAGCTTTGATTAGCGAAAGTAAATAATAACATCCCTAAGCTGTAAAGAAAAAATCCTGCGTAAATACTTTTTTCATTTCCTAACCACGGATTCACCCATCTAATTAGAACTCCTTGAACCAATGCAACAAATAAACCAATTACTCCAAGAGAAATTCCAACCATTTTCTCATCCCAATTAAATTTATACATCGTAAAGAAACTCCAATTACTTTGAATAGCATGAGATGCTACGTACAAGAGAAACATAGATGAAGCCAACCCAATTAATTTAGGATATTTTTTAAGGTGTAAAAAACTTCCTATGGGATTAGCTTTTTTAAGGTTTAATACACTTCTTTTTTCTTTTGGTAAAGATTCTGGTAGGATAAAATATCCATATAGGAAATTTAAAAAACATAGAGCAGCAGCAGCATAAAAAGGAACTCTTGCACCATATTGTCCTAAAAGTCCTCCTATAACCGGTCCAATGATAAAGCCTAATCCAAAGGCGGCTCCAATCATTCCAAAGTTTTTTGCTCTATTTTCTATTGTACTGATATCTGCAATATATGCCGAAGCTGTAGTAATACTTGCCCCCGTAATTCCAGCAATAATTCGTCCAATAAACAACCATGCAATTGAGGGAGCTAATGCTAATAAGATGTAATCTAGAGTAAAGCCTAGTAAAGAAATTAAAATAATGGGCCGTCTTCCATATTGATCACTCAAACTACCAATTAAAGGAGCAAAAACAAATTGAGTAATTGCATATGCAAAAGTGATCCAACCACCTACTTTTGCAGCCTCACTAATATCCCCTTGTATCAGTTCTTCTATTAAACCTGGGATTACTGGAATAATGATACCCCAGCCTATGACATCAATCAACATGGTGATAAAAATAAATCCTAGTGCAGCTTGATTTTTGTTTTTTTTCATCAAAATTTTTAATAATTAAATTGTTTAAAAAATTTAATTATTTGAGTTGGATTGATTGGCGTCTTCTGAAATTTCATGGTCATGATTTTCCCAACCATTTTTTAATTTAATTTTTTTGTAAAGACGAATTGATAACATAAGTAAAATACCTAATAATATAATACCAATTACACCCCATATCCATGAAATAGCACTTTTTAAAACCACTAAAAATACAATTGCAAACAATAAAATTGTAGCAACTTCATTCCATATTCTCAATTTAAAAGATGTGTATTTTACTCTATTCATTTGCTGTTGTTTATATATTTTTTGACAACCAGCATGATAAAAATATAAAGCAAGTACAAAAGATAATTTTACATGCATCCAAGGCATGGTTAAATAAGATGGTTCAAGATAAATCATCCAAAAAGCAAAAAAACTAGCTAAGACTGCAGACGGCCAAGTAATAATATACCAAAGGCGCTTACTCATTAGTTTGTATTGAGTCTGTAAGATAGATTTAGCGGGTTCTTTTTTGTTTTCTGCCTCAGCAAAATAAATAAACAACCGAACGATATAAAATAAGCCAGCAAACCAAGTGATAACAAAAATGATATGTAATGCTTTTATATAAGAAATATCCATTCTGAAATATTTTGAGATTAAATTTTATCTAGTTATTTATTGGTTTTCTGCCAATTTTGAATCCAACTTACCATAACATCAACCCAATCGTCATTGTCATTCATACAAGGAATATGTTTGAAGTCAGTTCCTCCAGCTTCTATAAAATCTTCTTTTCCTTCCATGGCAATTTCTTCTAGAGTTTCAAGACAATCCGAAACAAAGGCAGGTGTAACTACTGCAACTTTCTTTTTCCCTTCATTAGGGAATTTTTCTAACTCAAAATCTGTGTAAGGCTTTAGCCATGGGTCTTTCAGTAATCTAGATTGAAAAGAATTGCTAAAGGTTCCGTCTTTTAGTCCTAAATTTTCAACAATTCCTTTTGTAGTTTCAAAACATTGGTGTCTATAGCAAGTATGATGAGCAACAGAATTACGCTCGCAACAACTACCATCTAATTTACAATGATTTTTAGTGGGATCTGATTTTTTGATATGTCTCTCGGGTATTCCATGATAAGAAAATAACACATGATCATAATCAAAACCATTTAAATGATTTTTAATATTATCACTCATTGCTTTTATGTATTCCGGTTTGTTATAGAAAGTAGGAAGTATATCCATAATTACATTTGGATAATGGTCTGCTACAATTTGTTCTGCTTTTACCGTAACGGTCTCATAGGAAGACATTGCATAGTGAGGATATAGTGGAACAAGTAAAATCTCATCAACCCCTTGATCGGTTAACTCCTTAAAACCTTTCTCCATACTCATTGATCCATATCTCATTGCCAGAGAAACGGGAATTTCTGCTTTTGAAGTTACTTTATTTGAAAAACGTTCAGAAATAACAACTAACGGAGAACCTTCTTTCCACCATATTTTTTTGTAAGCAGTACCTGACTTTTTTGGTCTTATTTGTAAAATAATTCCTTTTATGAGAAGGAACCGTTTCCAGTAAGCAATATCTATTACTCTCTCATCCATTAAAAATTCCCCCAAATAACGCTTAACATCTTTTGTTTTTGTGGTGTCAGGTGAACCTAAGTTAACTAGTAAGACTCCTTTCATTTTTTTTAAAATTTATTTCAGTGACTTTTATAAATATTTAATTCTTTTTTAATTGATTAGTTACCTCATAAAGAGCTATGCTTAAGCTATGAATTACATTCATGGAAGAATTCCTACCAAACATCGGAATGCATATGCTGTAATCTAAGTAATCAATATTTTCAATACCGTTTCGTTCACTTCCCAAAAGTAAAACGATTTTTTTAAGATTTTTAAAATTAAAATCTTGGATATCTATACTCTTATCGGTAATTTCTATACCAATTATTGTGTTTCCTTCTTCTTTTAATTTATGAATAGTATCATTAAAATTACTGTAAATAGTATGCTCAATTTGATTTATGGTATTTCTAGCTGTTCGTTTTACAGTTTTATTTTCTGTGGAAGGTGAACTTTTGTGAAGATAAATTTTTGACACCCCAAAACTTTCAGCAATCCTAAAACACATTCCAATATTATCAGGAGTCCTAATAGCATCACAAACAATAGTAATTGGAAATTGTTGTTGATTATTCTGAATGTCTTTGTGACTTAACTGTTTCAAGCGGCTTCTTATTAAACTATTGTTAGTTAAATATAATTTTAAGACTATTTATTAAGAGACATAACGTATTTCTTGGGAGTTGTGCCAAACTTTTTTTTGAACGCGGCTATAAAATGACTAGATGTACTATAGCCAACCCTTATTCCTACTTCATTAACATTGTGTTGGTTGCTTTCTAATAATCTTCTAGCGTGTTCCATTTTATAATCAAACAAAAAACTGAAAACTGAATCTCCATATATTTGTTTAAATCCTTCTTTTAATTTTTTTATATTCAATCCTATTTCGTTTGCAAGTTCCTGAAGAGAAGGTGGTTCAGACATATTAGAAATAATAATATCCTTTGCTTTTCTAATTTTAATTACATTTTGTTCATCCACTAAAAAAGGACAATATTCTCCTAAATTAGATTCGTCCTGTTGAAAATGAAGACTTAATAATTCATAAATTTTCCCTTTGATATATAAATCTCTAATGGAGCTATTGATACTAGAATTAACTATTTGATTTAAAACCAATAAAACCATTGGTTTTATTTCAACATCGTCATAATATTTCTTGTTACTATTTTCTTTGCTTAAAAAAGGAATATAACTAGCCTCTTTTGAAAATAGAGAATGAAATTTTTCAATAGAAATTAAAAGAGAGATTAAAATAGTATTTGGGTAAATCTCTAAATTAATTGGTAGACTTCTTTGGGGGTTGTAAAGAATGATTGAGCGTTTGTCTAATACATCAAAAGTATAATTCCCATTATTAAATAAGAACTTTGAGTTTCCTTTAATACAAAAGTGCATTTGAATAAAAGTACTGTCTATATTTCTCTCAAATGTTAGTATTTCTTCACTTTCATTTTGAAATTCTAGAATTCTAAATCCATTTTCTAAGTTGATTTCATCAAAAGAACTTCCAGCGACATTTTTTAACATATGATTTTTTTTAAAAAAATACTCTTTATTTAGAATGATTCTAGACAATAGTATCTTTATCTATTGATTTTACTGCAAAAATACAATAAACCAAGTATTTTTAAAATAAAATGTAATCAAAAAACAAAGAACGATATAAAAAGTACTTTTAGCGATACTTTTATCTCTAATAACTTTATACTTTTGAGCTTTCTTTTTTAGGTTTGAATGAAAATAGATCGTCAAGATAAAAAACTTTACAACATTGGAATCAGTTATAAAAAAGCTGATGCATTTACCCGAGGTAAATATAGTTTATCTAAAGAAAATCAAGTAAATCTTTTGAGAGAAGCAAAAGAAAATGGTTTTGATGGATTATTTGTTCTCTCTACATGCAATAGAACAGAAATTACCGGTTTTGCTAATCATCCTTTTCAACTTATTCAGCTTTTATGTAAGCATTCTGGTGGAAATATTGAAGAGTTTGCTAACATCTCAAATATTTTTATTGGAAATGAAGCTGTAAATCAGTTGTTTAGAATTGGAACTGGTCTAGAAAGTCAGATACTTGGTGATTATGAAATAGTTGGTCAACTAAAACTGGCTTTTAAATTAGCAAAACAATTCAAAACAACCAATGCTTACCTGGAACGACTTATAAATTTGGTGCTTCAAGCCAGTAAAAAAGTAAAGAATACCACCCAGTTGAGTTCTGGAACAACTTCAGTTTCTTATGCTGCTGTTCAGTATATTATCCAGAATGTGTCTAACTATAATTCCAAAAATATTCTAGTTTTTGGATTAGGTAAAATGGGCAAGCATACTTGTAAAAATTTAGCTGAATATACCTCAAATAATTCAGTTTGCTTAATAAATAGAACTCAAGAGAAGGCAATTTCTTTTGTGAAAGAACACCACTCAATAAGAAACTCAAATATTAATAATTTAACTTCAGAAATTTCTAATTCTGATATTTTAATAGTTTCTACTGGATCAGATAAACCTACCATCACAAAAAAGCATATTGAGAAAAATAAAAAAATATTAATTCTAGATTTATCTATGCCTGAAAATGTAGATAGATCAGTTAATGAATTAGATAATGTATCTTTGATAAATGTTGATGAATTATCAAAAATTACAATAGAAACATTGTCTAAAAGGCAAAATGAAATTCCTAAAGCTGAACAAATTATAAAGGCTTACAAAGAAGAATTTAATGATTGGTTAAATAACAGAAAGTTAGTTCCAGCTATTAATGCATTAAAAGAATCCCTAGAAGCTATCCAAAAGGATGAGATTAATTTTCATAAAAAGAAAATCAAGAACTTTGATGAAACCCAAGCAGAACTTCTAACCAATAGATTTATACAAAAAATAACAACTCAGTTTGTAAAACATCTAAAAGAAGAAAAGACATCAGTTACTGATAGTATCCAAGTGATCTCTAAAGTTTTTGGAAAATCTTAACCATACTCTATGCATAAAATTATAAGAATAGGTACCCGTGACAGTGAATTAGCATTGTGGCAAGCCAACAGAGTTCAACGAATGTTGAATGAATTAGAGTATAAAACCCAAATAGTTCCAATAAAATCTACTGGAGATATAATTCTAAATAAACCAATTTACGAATTAGGTATTACTGGTGTTTTTACAAGAAATTTAGATATCGCATTATTAAATAATGAAATAGATATTGCTGTTCATTCAATGAAAGATGTTCCAACTATTTTGCCAGAAGGAATCATTCAAGCTGCAGTTTTAAAAAGAGCTAACAATAGTGATATAATAGTATTAAAGGATACGGAAGAATTCTTTGGATTAAAGGAGGCTACTATAGCTACAGGTAGTCTAAGAAGAAAAGCAATGTGGTTAAATAGGTTTCCAACACACACAGTTGTTGATTTACGTGGTAATGTAAATACTCGTTTAAATAAGTTGAAAGATAATGATTGGAACGGAGCCATTTTTGCAGCAGCTGGTCTTGAAAGAATAGGGAAGAGACCCGGTGGAGCTGTAAACTTGTCTTGGATGATTTCAGCACCAGCTCAAGGTGCTATCATGATAACATCATTAAATGAAGATGACTATATTAAAGATGCATGTGAGCAATTAAATCATTATGAAACGGAGGTTTGTGTTTCTGTAGAGCGAGATTTTTTACATCTCCTTGAGGGTGGCTGTACTGCACCAATTGGAGCATTTGCTTACATAGATGATAAAACAAAAGAGATTAACTTTAAGGGGGTTCTTTTAAGTAAAGATGGTAAGAAGAAAATAGAGGTAGCTAAAACAGTACCATTAGATAAGCATCGATATTTAGCTAAAGATTGTACAGATTATATTATCAATAGGGGTGGTAAACAGTTGATAATAAATGATATAAATGTAGAAGAGGAAGCTGGGATTAATGTTTTTTCTACAAAATCTCTTTCATTAAGTCAAGCTAAATTATTTCATAATAATATTTCTTCTAGTAGTTCAGACTTTATAAAAATAAGATCAAATAGAATTCCTTCAAAAGTAGTTAAAGAACCTATAGAGAATGTTGTTATTACTAGCAAAAATGGGGTAGAGGCTTTGCTAGATAATTTTTCTAAAGATGAGTTAAATTTTAAAAATATTTTTTGCGTAGGTAGAAGAACTAAAAAGCTAATTGAACAAAAAATAGGACCCGTGAGTCATGTTGAGAAAAATGTTCAAAAGTTAGCTGAGCATCTTTCTAGGAAACTCAAGAAAGGACAAGTCACTTATTTTTGTAGCGATTTACGTTTAGATACATTACCAGATGTATTATCTAAAAATGGAATTCATGTAATTGAGGTGATAGCTTACAAAACAATGCATAGTCCTGAGTTAATTTCCAATGATATTGTTGGAGTAATGTTTTATAGTCCTTCTACAGTAGACAGTTATCTTAAAGAAAATAGCACAGATAAAGTTGCTTTTTGTATAGGAGAATCCACTGCTAAACAAGCTAGAAAATATTTTGAAAAAGTAGAAGTAGCTCAATTACCAACTGTAGAAAGTGTTATTGAAATGGTGAATTTATATTATGTACAATAGAACAAGAAGACTTAGAAAAACCGAGGGTATTAGAAGATTGGTTCAAGAGACTAAACTATCTACAGATGATTTTATTTACCCACTATTTATAGAGGAAGGATATGGTATAGCGACAGAAATATCTTCTATGCCCGGTATTAATAGATATTCATTAGACAAAATCTCTGAAGAACTAGATGAGGTGGTTCAATTAAATATACCTGCAGTTTTACTGTTTGGAATACCTGCGAATAAAGATGAAGATGGTTCTGAAACTTGGGATGAAAATGGAATCATCCAAAAAGCTATTCGTTTTATTAAAGAGTATTATCCAACATTATATGTGATAACTGATGTTTGTTTTTGTGAGTATACTACTCACGGTCATTGTGGAGTTATTCACAATAATGATGTAGATAATGATGTTACCCTTATTAATATTGCAAAACAAGTAGTTTCCCACGCCAAAGCTGGTGCAGATATGGTAGCTCCCTCTGGAATGATGGATGGTACTATTCAAATGGTTCGTGAAGCTCTAGATAATAATGGGTTTGTAAATTTACCAATTATGGCATATTCAGTTAAATATGCCTCTGCATTTTATGGGCCTTTTAGAGATGCCGCAGATTCTGCCCCTTCATTTGGTGACCGAGGAACTTATCAAATGAATCCTTCAAATAGAGATGAAGCTATCCGAGAGGCAAATTTTGATGATCA
The DNA here is from genome assembly GCA_964021805.1 of uncultured Flavobacterium sp. GTDB lineage: Bacteria > Bacteroidota > Bacteroidia > Flavobacteriales > Flavobacteriaceae > Polaribacter. Next base: position 96,025 of record CAXHZP010000001.1, on the reverse strand, counting down.
AGAGGGAGCAGATATTTTAATGGTAAAACCAGCATTGTCATATTTAGATATTATACGTGATTTAAAAAATGATTTTGATAGGCCAATAGCTTGTTACAATGTCAGTGGAGAGTACGCGATGATAAAAGCTGCCTCTGAAAAAGGTTGGATTGATGGAGATCGAGTTATGATGGAAAGTTTACTCTCTATGAAGAGAGCTGGAGCTACTATTATCATTACTTATTTTGCAAAAGAAGCTGCTAAATTATTGTTGAACAAACAATAAAAATCAACCAGATAAACAAAGCTTCTTTAACTCACAGTAAAAATTTAAGTTCAAGAAGCTAAATTAATAATCAAAAAAAAATGAACTTTAAAAAATCTCAAAAACTTTACGATAAAGGATTGGTTAATCTTGTAGGTGCTGTTAATTCGCCTGTAAGAGCATTTTCATCAGTTGGAGGAAACCCTTTATTTATTAAAAGAGGGAGAGGTTCTCAAATAATAGATGTAGACAATAATAAATATGTTGACCTTGTTTTGTCTTACGGTCCAATGATATTGGGTCATCGACATAAAAAAGTTCAGAAAGCTATTCACAAAGCACTTAAAAATGGGTATTCATTTGGTGCCTCAACTGAAAATGAAATTACACTAGCAAAAATAGTTTGTGATGCATTTCCAGGTATGGATAAAGTTCGTTTCGTAAATTCAGGAACAGAAGCTGTTTTAAGTGGAATTCGTTTAGCTAGAGCCTTTACTGGAAAAGATAAAATTATAAAATTTTCTGGATGCTATCATGGTCATCAAGATGCTTTATTAGTGGCAGCTGGATCAGGATTAGCAACATTGAGCTTGCCAGGAAGTAAAGGAGTTCCTGAAGGAGCTGTAAAGAATACCTTAATTGCGAAGTACAATGATTTAGATAGTGTTAAAAAGCATTTTGAGGAGCATGATGATATTGCTGGTGTTATAATTGAACCTATTTGTGGAAATATGGGGGTAGTTATTCCTCAAAATAATTTTTTAAAAGAGTTAAAAGAATACTTATTATCTAAAGGAGCATTACTAATTGCTGATGAGGTAATGACAGGTTTTCGATCAAAATTTGGTGGAGCACAAGAATTATTAGGAGTAGAGGCAGATATTACCTGTTTAGGAAAAGTAATTGGAGGAGGTTTTCCAGTAGGAGCATATGGTGCAAGGAATGAAATTATGGAACAGGTAGCTCCATTAGGAGGCATGTATCAGGCGGGGACTTTAAGTGGTAACCCTATAGCTATGGCTGGAGGTATTTCTACCCTCAAAGAATTAAAAAAACAAAATCCATATGAAAAATTCGATGCAATAGGAGATAGACTTTCATCCATGTTATTAGGTGCCGGTAAAAAATACAATATAGACGTGACCGTTAACAGATTTGGGTCTATGATGAATCCTTTTTTCACCAATGTTCATGTTACAAATTTTGAACAGGCACAAACATCTGATACAAATAGATTTGCTATTTTCTTCTGGGAAATGATTAAGAACGGTGTATTCTTACCTCCTTCTCAGTTTGAGGCTTGGTTTTTATCATCTGCAATTTCTGAAAAAGATATGTTAATTATAGAAAAAGCGATAGACAAATCATTCCAAAAAATTAAAGAACAACAATGAGGTTAATTTTATGTACTTTCCTTTTAGTGTTATTAGGTTGCAGTTCAACTATACAATCTTCAAAAACGTTAAAAAAAGAAGAAATAGTTTTCAGTACTATTTCCAAGGGTACATTATTTGGAAATGGAATCGAAGGAATTTTAGAAGAAAAATTCACCATCACAAATGAGAAACAATGGCAAGTTTTTTTAAATAAAATAAACAGTGTTAATAATGTATCTTCAAGTTTTTCAGAAATTAATATTAACTTTTCCAATCACAACATTATTTGTGTCTTTGATACTATTAGAAATACTGGCGGCTATGCAATAGAAATCGAACGTATTTTTATTGAAAAAAAGAATTTAAATATAGTTTACAATAAAAAGGAGCCAGATCCAATGGAAATGGTAACTACAATAATTACTCAACCTTATCATATTGTTAAAATTCAAAAAAGAGGAGAAGATCATAAATTTATAACTAAAAATTAGTAACACTATAATGATAAAGAACGATTTATTCTTAAGAGCCTTAAAAGGCGAAACAGTTACCAGACCACCTGTTTGGATGATGCGTCAAGCTGGTCGTTATTTGCCAGAATTTATGGAAATTAAAAAGAAATATGATTTCTTTACCAGATGTAGAACTCCAGAGTTGGCATCTGAGATTACGGTACAACCCATAAGGAGATATGGTATGGATGCAGCAATCTTATTTTCAGATATTTTAGTTATCCCTCAAGCAATGAACATCGATGTGGAAATGAAGCCTGATTTTGGTCCTTATCTACCAAACCCTGTCAGAGATCAAAAAGGAGTTGATGCTGTAATAATACCAGATATTCATTCAGAATTAGGATATGTTATGGATGCTATTAAAGCTACCAAAGAAAAATTAAATGATGAAATTCCGTTAATTGGCTTCGCAGGCTCTCCATGGACAATTTTATGTTATGTAGTTCAAGGACAAGGATCTAAAAATTTTGACAAAGCAAAGGAGTTTTGTTTTACAAATCCTATTGCAGCTCATCAATTATTACAAAAAATTACCGATACAACTATAGCTTACTTAAAAGCAAAAGTAATGTCTGGTGTAAACGCTGTTCAGGTTTTTGATTCATGGGGAGGGATGTTATCTCCCACAGATTACCAAGAATTTTCTTGGAGATATATTCAGCAAATAATAGATGCGTTAAAAGATTTTGCCCCAGTAATTGCTTTTGGTAAGGGCTGTTGGTTTGCACTCAACGAAATGTCTAAATCTGGAGCAGCAGCTTTGGGCGTAGATTGGACCTGTTCGGCAAGAAATGCCAGGTATTTGTCTGGAGGAAATATTACACTACAAGGTAATTTTGATCCCTCTAGATTGTTATCACCACCAGCAGAGATAAAAAAAATGGTTCATCAAATGATAAATGAGTTTGGTAAAGACAAATATATTGTAAACTTAGGCCATGGAATTTTACCAAATATTCCTTTAGAAAATGCCAAAGCATTTGTAGATGCAGTAAAAGAATATAAAGTTTAACATGCAAGTATGGGATGTTATAAAAGGAGTTCGTTTTAGACAACTAAAAAGTTTATTGTTGTTTTTAATTAAGCATCCATTTTTTTTCATTTCTACCATAAAAGCTACTTTTGATGTTCTAAGAATTTCTCAAAAAGAGTTTCCTAACACGCATGGGTTTCATAATAAAGCTAATGCCTTTCGTCATGCTTTATGGAATATTTTTATTGCGAAACAGTGTAGTTTGTTTTCTAGAAAAAAACATAAAATAATTTCGTGGACTAAGGAGTTTACTGATTGGCACGAAGATTTTTCACCTAATGAGGAACTCCCAAGAATAATGGATCTCCATAATAATTGTATTGGAAGGGAGTTGTTTCTTAAAACACCTAAGAGTTCATATAAGCAATGGGTTATTATTTTAAAGAAACAATTACAAGATGCTGTACAAATAGTATCAGTTGATGATGTCTTAAATTATCCAAGACAATTAGTGTATCTTGAAAGCTAATAAAAAAGATTAAGAATTATTTTAAAATAAAAAAATGCCTCACTTTATAGTAGATTGTTCAGAAAACATATTAGAATTAAAAGATCCCAAGGAAATTTTAAATGAGATTTTTGAAACGGCTTTTTCTACAGGTCTTTTTTCAGAGGATGCTATAAAAGTTCGTTTAAATCCTTTCAAATACTCTTTGGTATTGGGTGGGAACTCAGATTTTATTCATGTTTTTGGAAATATTATGGAAGGAAGAACAGCGGATCAAAAAGCAGATCTTTCAAAAAAAATTGTTTCAAAATTAAATCAGTCATTTCCAGAGGTACCAATTATTTCTATAAATATTAGAGATTTTGAGAAATCTTCATACATCAATAAAACAATGCTATGAAAGAAATGTTAAAAGGAGTTTACGAGGGTTGTACAGCTTATTTTAAGGTTTACGAAGTTATTTCTCGTTTAAAGTTATGGAAATTCTTTGCGATTCCAATGTTAATAAGTTTCATAGTCTTTTTAATGATATTGTTTATCTCTTTCTCCTTTTCCGATGCTATTGGGAATTATATTTCTAGTTTTTGGACTTGGGATTTTGGCCGTGATACTATTAATACTTTAAGTAGGGTTTTTGGTGGCTTATTAATTACAGTGATTGGTTTTATCAGTTTTAAGCATATTACTATGGCGCTTTCAGCACCTTTTATGGGGCCAATTTCTAAGATAATTGAAGATGATTTTAACGGCGTAGTTTCACAGACAAATACATCTACACCATCTGGTTTATTATTAAGAGGAATAAGAATTAGCTTGAGAAATTTACTTAGGGAATTACTATTGTCTGTTCCAATCTTATTATTTGGGTTAATTCCCATAATAGGATTTTTCTCAGTGATTTTATTGTTTTTAATGCAAGCCTATTTTGCAGGTTTTGGGAATATGGATTATACTTTAGAAAGGCATTTTAGCTATGAAAAAAGTATTTTTTATGTGAAAAATAATAGAGGTTTAGCTATCGGTAATGGAATTGTATTTATGTTGTTTTTATTGATTCCTTTTGTTGGTGTAATTTTAGTTCATCCTTTTTCTGTAACAGCAGCAACAATAGTTACAGTTAAGTCAATGAACAAATAGTAAATTAGTTATGAAAGATAAATTTTACAAGTATATAGAGACTTTACAAGATAGTATCACTTCTAAAATTGAGGAAATAGATACTGTATCTAAATTTAAAGAAGATATTTGGCAACGTCAAGAAGGAGGAGGTGGAAGAACTCGAGTTATAGAAAATGGAGCTGTTTTTGAAAAAGGAGGTGTTAATATATCAGCTGTTTATGGTGAATTGCCAGAAGCATTAAGAAAGCAATTTAAAGTAGACGAAGGTAATTTTTTTGCCTGTGGATTAAGTCTAGTATTACACCCTAAGAACCCATTTGTACCAACAGTTCATGCCAATTGGCGTTATTTTGAAATGTACAACTCCCAAGGTGAAATTGTAACTCAATGGTTTGGTGGTGGACAAGATTTAACGCCTTATTATTTATTTAATGAAGATGCAATTCATTTTCATAGGGTTTGCAAAAATGTTTGTGATAATTATCAAGAAGAATTTTATCCAATTTTTAAAAAGAACTGCGATGACTATTTTTGGAATACTCACAGAAGTGAGGCACGGGGAATAGGGGGTTTGTTTTTTGACTACTTAAAGAAAACAGATGAATTTTCTATACAAGACAGATATGATTTTGTAACAGCTGTAGGAAATAGTTTTTTAGATAGTTATGTTCCAATAGTTGAAAAGAGAAAAAATTTAACTTATGAAAAATCCCATAAAAACTGGCAAGAAATCCGAAGAGGGCGTTATGTTGAGTTTAATTTAGTTCATGATAGAGGAACATTATTTGGTTTAAAAACCAATGGAAGAATTGAAAGTATTTTAATGAGTTTACCGCCAATAGTTCAGTGGAAATATAATTATAGTCCTAAAGAAGATTCTGAAGAACAAAAGTTAATAGATATTTTAACAAATCCAATAGATTGGGTTTAAAGATTTATTCCTAATTTTATTAAAAAAACATGAGAAAATATTTATTACTACTTATAGCTATTTCAATCTGCCACTCTCTTAGCTCACAGGGAATTATTAAAAAAGTAACATTATTATGGGATACTTCTTATAGTATGATTGACAGAAATTTAGATAATGATTTAGATTATTTAAATGAATATTTTTTAAAAAACTCGAATACACAAGTTACCCTTGTTAAATTTAGTAATGACATCATTTTAAATCAAACTTACAGTATTAAAAATAGTAATTGGTTAGATTTAAAAAAAGAACTTCAAAGCACTACTTATGATGGTTCAACAAACTATAATAAAATAAAAACTCCTAAAACAGATGAGGTTTTATTATTTTCTGATGGATATACTTACGATTCAAAATTTCCAAAATTAAATGCATCTCTTATTGTTATATCAAGTAATAAAGAATACAACACAGATTTTTTAAAAACTATTACGAAAGGCTCTAATAAAGAATTTATTAATTTAAGAACTATCCAATCTAACAATTCTAAAGCATCTGTATTTAAGACCATTAGTGGAAGGGTTAGTGATGAAAACGGATACCTTTCGGATGTTACTGTTATTTCAAGAGATAATAATTTACAGACCATAACTGATAGTTTAGGTAATTTTTCGATTGAAGCCCAGAATAGAGGAATTTTAGAATTTAGATACATAGGGAAAAACACTATTTTATCCAGAGTTTCAGAAAATACTGTAAAAAACATCTTCATGACTGACGGTAATATGATACTCGATGAGGTTGTCCTTGAAAATAAGAAAGAAGAAGTAATAGATAATGGGTATGGTAAACTAGATAAAAAAAGATTAGGGTACTCTGTTGAAACTTTAGCTGGAGATAAAATAATACCTTCAAATACCAATGTAAAAGACGCTGTAGCAGGTAAATTTGCAGGTATAAAAATAGGAGCTAATGATGATTTAACTCAGTTTGTAGGAAGAGGTAGATACACTACTATTTTAGGAAATCAGTATGGTCTTGTAGTTGTAGATGGTGTGGTAATCAAACAAAGTAATTCTTCAGAGGGTGTAGGTTTTATTGCTGATACAGGTTTTATTAATCCAGAAAATATAGAGAGTGTTACCTATTTAAAAGGTTTGGCTGCCACAAATATATACGGAAGTGATGGGAGTAATGGGGTATTGCTCATAAAAACAAAAACAGGGTCATCAAGTTTTAAAAAGAAAAAGAAAAGGCAATTAGGAAATACTCCAACCTATAATGAATATGTTGAAATCGAAGAAATTATTGATGAGCCCTATATTAAGGAAATATCAAAAACAACAACTATTGAAGGTGCCTATAAAATGTATCTCTCTCAAAGAAAATTATATGGTAAGGATATCAATTTCTTTTTTGATATTGCCTCCTATTTTAAAAATTGGAATAATCCTTACTTAGTAAAGAGAATATTATCTAATGTTTTAGAATTAAATAAAAATTTAGATTTAGATATTTTAAGGGTGTTAGCTTATAAATATGACGAGTTTGAAATGTTTGAAGAATCTATTAACGTATATGAACAGCTTATTTCTTTTGAGCCTTCTGAATCTCAATCATACAGAAATTTAGCTCTAAGTTATCAGCTTAATAAACAATTTACAAAAGCTCAAGAAATTTATAATAAAATTCATTATAATCAATATTCTGAAGTCAATTCATTTAATGGGTTAAAACAAACTATTAATGCAGAATATAAAAATTTAGTAGCATTACATAATTCAACTTTATCAGCTACTAATACTCCAGAATTTTATAAGAAAAATCTAGAGTATGATACACGTATAGTATTTGAATGGAGTCATTTTGATGCCGAATTTGATTTACAGATTGTGAATCCTCAAAAAAGATATTTTACATGGTCGCATACACAAAAGGAGGAAGCTTCTAGATTTATGAAAGAAACATCTCAAGGTTATGGATTAGAAGAGTTTTTTATCACTAAAAAAGATAAAGGAGAATGGTTGTTTAATTTAACCTATTATGGTAAAAAAACTGGTGATAATTCTATGCCTTCTTATGTAAAAGTTACAGTATATAGCAATTTTGGAAAACCTACTCAAACAAAAAAAGTAACTGTAAAAGAATTAAACGATTTAAATAAAAAAGAATCAATTTTAAAACTTGAAATCTAGTTATTTTTATAAATAATTATGATATTATCACAAAATATTTGTTTTAGATAAATTATTCATTTTAAAACCTGCTAAAACACCATATCTATTGTGTTTAATTTATTTTTAAAAACTTTTTTCAGTTCTAAAAATTATTAATTTATCGCTCATTTTTCGTACTTTTGCAATCTCAAAACCAATGAATAATGGCTAAGTTTGAATTAAAATTACCTAAGATGGGTGAAAGTGTTGCAGAGGCAACAATTACATCTTGGTTAAAACAGGTTGGAGATACTATAGAATTAGACGAAGCAGTTGTTGAAATAGCTACAGACAAAGTAGACTCAGAGGTACCTAGTGAAGTAGAGGGAACACTTGTAAAAATTTTATTTGAACAAGATACTGTTGTAGCTGTTGGTCAAACAATAGCCATAATTGAGACCGATGGCAATGAGGAAACACCAAGACAAACTCTGGAAGAAAAAGAAGAGATTGTTGAGCAAGTAGAACAAGTTCAGCAAACGTTAGAAGCTGCCTCACTAATTAAGAATACACCCATAACTAAAACGTCAGATTCTGGAAAATTCTTTTCACCTTTGGTGAGAAAGATTGCAGAAACTGAAGGTTTATCCATGGAACAGTTAAATATGGTCCCTGGAACAGGAAAAGATGGTAGAGTTACTAAAAATGATATACTTTCCTTCATAGAAAATAGAAATAATTTACAGCCCTCAAAGATTTCTGAATCTGAAAATATTATTTCAGAAACTAAAGACGTTGTTAAACCAATTTCAGTTTCCGTTAATGGTGAAGATGAAATTATTGAAATGACTCGTATGGGTAAATTGGTTTCTAAACACATGGTTGCTTCTGTTCAAACATCAGCTCATGTTCAATCTTTCATTGAAATTGATGTTACAAATATTGTAAAGTGGAGAGCTAAAGTAAAAGATGCATATTTTATTAGAGAGGGTGAAAAATTAACTTTCACTCCAATCTTAATGCATGCTGTAGCAGCTACAATTAAGAAATTTCCAATGATTAATATTGCTGTTCAAGGCGATACTATTATAAAAAAGAAAAATATAAATTTAGGGATGGCAGCTGCACTTCCAGATGGTAATTTAATAGTTCCTGTTATCAAAAATGCAGATCAATTAAATCTAGTTGGTATGACTAGGCAAGTAAATGATTTGGCTACAAGAGCAAGAAATAACCAACTAAAACCTGATGAAATTCAAAATGGAACCTACACAGTTACTAATGTGGGTAGTTTTGGATCTGTTATGGGTACACCAATAATCAATCAACCCCAGGTTGCGATATTAGCTCTTGGAGCAATACGTAAAGTCCCAGCGGTTATTGAAACTTCTGAGGGAGATTTTATTGGAATTAGGCAAAAGATGTTTGTATCTCATTCTTACGACCATAGAGTTGTTAATGGAGCATTAGGAGGAATGTTTATCAAGACCTTAAAAGAAGCCTTAGAGGCTTGGGATTTGAATCAAGAATTTTAGTAAATAAAATAAATAAAAAAATGAAAAAAGTACTTATCGCATTATTAGTTATTACAACATTATCAGCAACTGCTCAAGAATCCGTTTTATTACGTCTCAATTATACCAAAGGAGACAGTTACTTAGTAACTACAGAAAGCAACCAAAGCATGGGAGCCCAAGGGGGTATGAATATGAAAATGACCATGGGAATGATAGTTGCCGATGTTGAAGAAGAAATTATTAAAACAGAGTCTCAGATAACTTCTATTGTAATGGATATGATGCAAGGAGGTATGACAATGAATTATGATTCTAATAAAAGTGATGAAGAACTAGATCAGATGGGACAAATGTTAAAATCACAATTTGCACCAATGATGGAAGCGGTCATCTACAATACTTTAGATCTTCAAGGCAATATGATAGATACTAAATTAGACCCTGCGATTCCTGGAATGGAACAAATAACAAATAGGTCTATGAATACCATCAATTACCCTAAGGAAAAAATTTCTGTTGGCTCTTCTTGGACTTCTGAAAATGAAAATCAAGGAATGAAAATGACCACAAAATACACAGTAAGTAGTATTGCAGATGGTCTTGTTACTTTAGATGTTTCAGGGGATATGAGTGGGGCAGGAACCGGAACAATCAAAGGAAAATCAACTGTTGAAATTAGCTCTGGTATTTCAAATAACTCAGAAATTGAGATTACAATTGCTACTCAAGGAATGAATATTACAGCAACTACTAAAATAACGGTATCAAAAATGTAATTATTCTTTAATTACATAAAAAAACCTCTAGAATATTCTAGAGGTTTTTTTATGTATAATTTAAAAAATTCTATGCTAACATGGTCACAGGGTTTTCTATGTAAGCTCTTACGGTTTGTAAGAATTGGGCACCAGTAGCTCCATCTACGGTTCTGTGGTCACATGCCAGTGTTACTTTCATGGTGTTTCCAACTACTATCTGACCCTCTTTAACCACAGGTTTTTCTTCTATGGCACCTACAGATAAAATGGCAGAATTGGGTTGATTGATAATCGATGTAAACTCTTGAATTCCAAACATTCCTAAATTAGAAATTGTAAACGTACTGCCTTCCATCTCGTTGGGAGCAATTTTTTTATTTCTTGCTTTACCCGCTAAATCTCTAACGTTTCCGCCAATTTGAGTTAAACTCATTTGGTCTGTAAATTTTAATACAGGAACTAACAGTCCATCGTCTACCGCAACAGCAACCCCTATATGAATATGATGGTTATATCTAGTAGTATCTCCATTCCATGAAGTGTTTACTTGGGGATGCTTTTTTAATGCCATAGCACAAGCCTTTACTACCATATCGTTAAATGAAACTTTAGTTTCTGGTAAAGCATTAATTGTTTTACGTGAAGCTATGGCATTGTCCATATCTAACTCTATGGTAAGATAATAGTGTGGAGCAGAAAATTTTGACTCCCCTAGACGTTTTGCGATCACTTTACGCATTTGAGAATTTTTCACTTCCTCAGAACCCTCTTCGCCGGCTGCTACAAATGTAGTTACTGGAGCAGCAGTATCTTGAGTTGTCTGAATAGGCGAAGTCGTTGCCTCAGAAACTTGATTTACAATAGGTGTATAATTTTCTACATCTCTCTTTACAATTCTTCCATTTTCTCCAGAACCTATTATCTCTGCCAAGTTAATGCCTTTATCTTTTGCAATTTTCTTTGCTAAAGGTGAAGCAAAAATTCTCCCTCCAGTATTGTTTGACTGAGAAATTACTGCTGTTTGTTCTTCAATTTGTTCTGTTTCAGAAGTTGGATCCTCATTTTTAGCTTCAATAGTAGCAGTAGAGATACTACCTTCTTTGTGAGCAGTTACGAGAGTAGACACATCTGTTCCTTTTGGTCCAATAATGGTTAGTAAACTATCTACTTTTGCACTTTCTCCTTCTTGAACACCAATATGTAATAAGACACCTTCATAAAAAGATTCAAATTCCATGGTAGCTTTGTCTGTTTCAATTTCAGCTAAAATATCTCCTTCTTCAACGTTATCTCCAACATTTTTTAACCATGAGGCTACAGTTCCTTCTTCCATGGTATCACTAAGCCTTGGCATAGCAATAACATTTACTCCATCAGGAATAGATGTAGTAGTAGTTTCTGAAACTATTTCCTCTGGAGAAACTTCTTTTGAAGACTTCTCTGGGGAAGCTCCATTTAAAATTCCAGAAATATCTTCGCCTTCATCACCTATGATAGCTAAAAGAACATCTACTGGAGATGTTTCACCCTCTTGAACCCCTATGTGTAATAAGGTACCTTCATTAAAAGATTCAAATTCCATAGTAGCCTTATCGGTCTCAATTTCAGCAAGGATATCTCCTTCTTCTACTTTGTCACCAACTTTTTTTAACCATTTTGCTACAACACCCTCTTCCATGGTGTCACTTAAGCGAGGCATATTTACAATTATTGCCATAAGTCTATTCCTAAATTAATTTTTTACTCTTTCGTATTAAAAAACTTTAAGAGCTATTTTTTACTTGATACTGATAGTAGATTATTTAATAAAAGGATAATCTTCTTGTTCGTATACTACATCGTGTAATTGACTTACTTCAGGATATGGAGATTCATCTGCAAATTTCTCACATTCTTTAACTTTGTCTTTTACCTCTTGATTTATTTTTTCAATTTCCTCTGTGGTAGCATACTTTTTTTCTTTAATGATCTCTAGTATTTGAGTAATTGGATCAATTTTTTTGTATTCTGCTACTTCGTCTTTTGTTCTGTAATGTTGTGCATCAGACATGGAATGACCTCTGTAACGGTAGGTTTTCATTTCTAAAAATGTTGGACCTTCACCACGTCTTGCTCTTTGGATAGCTTCATCTACAGCTTCAGCAACTTTTATAGGATTCATTCCATCTACTGGACCACAAGGCATTTCGTATCCTAAACCTAGCTTCCATATATCCGTGTGATTTGCAGTTCTTTCTACAGAAGTCCCCATAGCATATCCATTATTTTCAACAATAAATACTACGGGTAATTTCCAAAGCATAGCCATATTAAAAGTTTCATGAAGAGAACCTTGTCTAGCAGCACCATCTCCAAAACAAGTGAGTGTTACCCCATCACTTCCTTTGTACTTGTCACCAAATGCAATTCCTGCACCTAACGGAATTTGACCACCTACTATTCCGTGACCACCATAGAATCCATGTTTTTTTGAGAAAATATGCATGGAGCCTCCCATACCTTTTGAAGTACCAGTTACTTTTCCGTATAATTCTGCCATTACTCTTTTAGGATCTTCACCCATTCCTATAGGTTGAACGTGATTTCTGTAAGCAGTAATCATTTTATCTTTGGATAAATCCATAGCATGAATAGCACCTGCTAGAACGGCTTCTTGACCGTTATATAGATGTAGAAAGCCTCTTACCTTTTGTTGGATGTAAACAGAAGCTAATTTATCTTCAAATTTTCTCCAAAACAACATGTCTTTATACCAATTAATATAGGTTTGCTTGGTAACTTTTTTCATTCTTTTTATTGTTTTTTTTCAAATTAGGAACCTAATAAAATTGATAGATTCTTAATACAAAAATAAATGAATTAAGTAGAATAAAAAAAGCAGGAGTGGTTAAATTAATTACAACGTTTTCGCTTCCTTTAATTATTTGTCTTTTGCTATGATAACAGTGGCTTTAGCACCAGTGGCAAGGTTCCACTCATTGGATGAAATAACATTTCCTGCATCATCATAAACTTTAAAACCAGCTGTGTTAGGTCCAGATGTCCCTTGGTTTAATGCTACAAATGCTATTTTATTAAGTCCTACTTGTAAAGGCAAATCAAAACTTTGATAAGAAGATCTTAGGGTAATGTTTTTTATGATTGGAATACCGTTAATAGTTATGGTAACCCTATCTCCATCTGGATATTGAAAATCTCGACATATTATCCTAACTGAATTAGATTGGGTTCTAAAACTTCCTAAATCTTGATCAATTTTTGGGTACGGAGCATTAATTTTTTTCCAAGACTTTAAAAAACGTTCTTCAGATATTTTAGCAGCTGAAAGGATCCCTTTGTCTTGTAAATCATCTTCTTTTTTCTTTAGGGCATCTTTTCTCTTTTTTTTACCATAAGCTTCTTTAAAACCATTATCATTATTAATTTCTAATGGAGTAGGCTTTTTTAGTTTATTATTGGGTATGGCTATAATAACTTTTTTGCCAGTATTTTTTTTGTTAGAATCAACAATAGTGTCTACTTGTCCTATCATTGAGAATGATAGTAGTAAAAAAGCAAAAGAAAAGAAGTTTTTTAGTAAACTCAAAATAGATTTTTTAATTCTAAATCTAATTACAAATATAATGCCGATATGTATGCAAGTAGTTTAGATTTTGTTAAAACTTGTTATTCTACATCAAAATTAAAGTAGGTGTTAGGAAATGGTTCATCTACCAATGTGAAATGCCACCATTCATTGTCATAAGGAAGGAAACCGTTTTTTATCATAATATTTCGTAAAAGCATTCTGTTTTCTTCTTGTCTACTAGATAGATTTTTATGGAATGAATGTGATGTAACTCCAAAAAAATCATAAGAACTTCCCATATCTAGTTCTTTGTTAGTTTTTAGTTCTACGATACTAAGATCTACCGAACTCCCTCTTGTATGACCAGATTTTGATGCTATAAAACCTAATTTAAATAGGTCTGATTTATGAATTGTAGGGTAGTAAGATTGTTTCATTAGTGTGTCGTTTAGTTCTTTAGCCCATCTAGCAAAATGATCTACAGATTGTTGAGGTCTATAGGCATCATACACTTTCAAACTTAAACCCATTTGCTTTAGTTCAGCCTGAACTTTTTTTAAGGCATTAGCTGCTACGGTAGAAATAATTACAGTATTTTTCTTATAACCATCTATTTTCTTTCCAATAAAATTATTACTCGAAAAATATCTGAGTTCTTGTTGTATAGAGCCATCAACGTCTGATAAATATGAAAACCCTTTTTTAAGTATTTGAGCATTCATTTGACTACATATTAAAAGCACAAAAAAAATAACATAGTTTTTCATGTAATAAAAGTATTGAAAATATTTAATTTTGTGAATTATGGAAGCATTAACATTAACTACACCAGCACTATTATTTTCGGCAATTTCTTTAATCATGTTAGCTTACACTAACAGGTTTTTAGCATATGCAGCAGTAATCAGAAATTTACATGCTGTTTATTTAGATAAAAAAGACGAATCGTTATTAAGACAGATCAAAAACTTAAAACTTAGGTTAACCTTAACTCGTTGGATGCAAATATTTGGGATAGGAAGTTTATTGTTGTGTGTATTAACGATGTTTTTAATTTATATTGAGTATAAAATTGTAGCCATTTGGTTGTTTGGTATAGCACTTCTATTGTTAATTATTTCTTTGGCATTACTAATTAAAGAAATTCAAATTTCTTCCAAAGCTTTGGAGTATCATCTTTCAGATATAGAAGATCATTTAAAGAAAAATAAGAGCTGATTAATTATTGATAGCTCTTATTCATCCATATTAACAAAACTAAATATTGTTTTTTTATGTCATAGTATTTATATCATTATTAATTAGATATACTTCCTCCAGATGATGTTTTTCTTGTTATTTTTTCTGGATTTCCTTCAAAAGATATTCCTCCTCCGCTACTAGCTTTTCCGTCTATAGATTCGGATGCATGAACACTTATACTTGCTCCACTACTTACCTTTGCAGTAACATTTTTAGAAAGCAAATTATAGGCATTTATTGAGCTGCCACTAGATGCACTTGTTTCATGAATAGTGGTTTCACCTTTAATTTTCATATTTGAACCACTACTAGAACTTGATACTACGCTATTAGCATTTACATCTATATTAGCACTTGCGCCACTACTAGTACTCGAAGTAAGATTAACTGCTGTTACCTCTATAGTTAAGCTAGCGCCACTGCTTGAACCAACATTAAGATCTGTAGCTTTTAATACATTACTAGTTGTTACATTGCTTCCACTAGAGGCTTTCAATTCTTCCAGAGTATTTACCGTAAGATACACTTTTTTTGAAGCAGATTTCCAAATATTTTTTTCAGTATAAATTTTTAATTTTCCATCCTCAACCTCTGTGATAATTATGTCATGTAAATTTTCATCAGCTTCAACAGTTAGTGAAACTTCACTCCCTTGGTCTATTATTAATTCTATACCCGTACTTACTCTAACCTTAGTAAAATCTTGATTAATATCTCTGTTAATAGAGATTACATTATTATTTCCTTCAATTCTATTAAACATGTCTATTCCACAAGAAGAAAGAGTTGCTAGGAATAAGATGGCTGTATATTTGACGATTGTTTGTTTCATGATTTTTATTTTTTTTGATAAATTTATAATTCTATTTGTGTTTACCTAAATACAGATTACCCAATTGTTGATTTTTTTAGATGAACTGTTTAAAATGATGATTTTAATTACATTATAGGTTCATTTATGCAGTCTGTACAATTCAATCCTTTGTCTGTCATTTCAAAATAATGATTTGTTACATCTCCATGATATAGGTTATTACTATTTTTAATTCGATATAAGAAACTATGAGTACTAGAATCTATAAACAAAACGTTCCTTTCAGGAACATATATTGTCACATACACAATTTCATCACTAGACCTGTGATTTAACTGAGACAAGAAAAATGAATTTAATTCTAGAGTACTATTTTTTATCGAATAGTGATAATCAATTTTTGCAGCATTTTCAGTAGCCTTATTTTTATTTCTTCCTTCAGATACTTTTCTAATTTTAAATGTAAATTTTTTAGTATTACTTTTTTCTACAGATACTTTTACGTTGGTAGCATAAATTTTTTTAACACCATTATCTTCAACTTTTATTCTCTTAGTACTTCTTCTTAATTTGTCTTGAAAATAAAGTTCATCATCATTAACCATTTTTAAAAACAAGGTGTCTTTAGATGATAAATTTAGAGGATAAGTTTCAATTTTGGTTCCGTTATATGCATCAGATGTTCCTATGTCTATTCCAGCAAAAACAACTGTTAATAGTGCTACAATCCAAAAGCCAAGTAGTGATAAAGATACTGTTTTGCTAAGTTGTTTTATGTTACTTGAAATAATTCTAAGACCAAGTATAAAAAGAATTAAAAAAGGAAATCCAATTAAAATAAACAAGCAAATAGTAAGTATCCAGTAAGGTATGATTGAATCATATACGAAATCGGGAAGGTTTATAAGATCTTCACCATATCCTAATAATTCGAAACTTCCTAAAGAGAAAACTCCAAAGAAAATAGAGATTAAAATGATTGAAGAAAAAATAACGATAATAATACCTATAAATTTACCTATTACATTAAATACAACAGTAATAATATTTCCAATGACGTTAAGAAAGTCTTGCAAGCCAGATGTGGTATTCTTTCCATTTCTTTGAAATCCATCTGCTACTTTTTTTTTTACATTATTTGCGCCATCTTCAATGGTTTCTTTGATGGAGCTTAACTCTTCTCTAATTTTTTTTTCAATATTATCTATAGTTACGCGCTCTCCCTCCATTTGAAGTTTTTCCGCAGTTGTTTTTGCCTCAGGAGTAACAATCCATAACACAATGTAGGCAATAAGACCCATCCCAGAAAAAATGGTTAATAAAATAAATGCAATTCGAATCCAAACAACATCAAAATCTAAATATTGAGCAATTCCTGCTGAAACACCACTTATAAATCTATTTTCACGATCTCTAAATAATTTTTTAGAATTGCTTTTGCCGTTCTTAGATTTAGACTTTGTTCCTTGGAAGCTTTCATCATTATCTGAATAATCTTCAGGTTCTCCCATTATTTTTATAATATGATTAATGTCTAGCTCATTAACAACTTGACGAGTTTCTGTAATTTTTTCAGATAATAATTCACAAATTCGTGCTTCTATATCAGCAATAATCTCATTTTTACCTTGCGGATCATCATTTAAAGAT
Organism: uncultured Flavobacterium sp.; assembly: GCA_964021805.1. Lineage (GTDB taxonomy): Bacteria > Bacteroidota > Bacteroidia > Flavobacteriales > Flavobacteriaceae > Polaribacter. The sequence goes on along the minus strand of CAXHZP010000001.1, from coordinate 78,672 downwards.
TTAGCAATGGCATCTAAATATTTTCTTAATTTTTGGTAGGCGATTTCGTCTATATGAAAAAAATATCCTCCTAAATTTATATTGATAGTCTTATTCATTTTTTACTTATTATTTGTTATTTGGTTTACAGCAACCATTAAATTATTCCAAGTTATATCTAACTCTTTTAAAAATTGTTTTCCACTTTCTGATAATACGTAGTATTTTCTTGGTGGACCAGAACTGGATTCTTCCCATCTATAGGATAATAAACCAGAATTTTTTAACCGAGTAAGTAAAGGGTATATGGTTCCTTCTACTACAATCATTTCTGCACTTTTAAGAGTGGATATGATCTCAGAAGTGTAGGCATCTCCGTGTTGTAAAATAGACAAAATACAATACTCTAATACTCCTTTACGCATTTGGGCCTTCGTGTTTTCTATCTTCATAAATGCTGTGAAATTTTATTTTATAAGTGTTTCTTGATACAAATGTATGGTAAAAGATAGTATTATGCAAAACATAGTACTATATTATTTTTTAAATAAGATGTACCTAAAAATAAGGAGTTGTAAATTTCCCTATTTATAGGGATTGATTTATTTGTTAAATATTCTCATTTTGTCAGTTATAAAAAATAGTAACCGATCTAGACCAATATCTATGTTATCCAAGGAAGAATGTAAACAAGCTATCAACAAGTGGGAGAAATCAAGGCATAATTTTGAGGATGTAAAAAAACTAATAGACCCCTCTGCTGTATTTAAATTTACTGAAGATAATTGTAAGTGGATTAAAGAAAATAATGATAATGAAAATTTTCACTGTTATGTAGGTGTTCATAATAATATACTTATTCTTATTATAATGCCTTTATATAAGGATGGTAAGGAAAAAATACATTTAGATCAATACATAACAACTCCACTAACAGATATTACAGAGGAAATCACATTAATTCAAATTGATGTGGTAACTACTGTATCTAAGGCAAGGTTATCTAGAAATTTAGAAATTATAAAAAAGAGTAAAGATGTTTATTTTCCTACGTTTAATGAGCCAGATATAACCCTAAAAGAATCTCTTAAAGATATAGAGAAGTGGAAAAATGAATGTTTAGATTGGTTTGGATATATGACTAGTAAAAAATCTAAAAGAAAAAAAATATTTAGAGTTTTTTCAGTTCCAACCGCTGATTTAGAGAGAGAAGATAAAAAAGATGGTGAAATAGTTGCTTTATTTGGATTTAAAAAATCTTCTATATATAAAACTCAACTACCTATATTGATTTTTGTAACTACAGAAAGGGAAACTAGTGATAGAGCAATTATTGCATCTTCAAATAATCAAGAATTATCTTCAACTAATACTAAAGACTGGTCATATCCTGTTCCTCCATATCATAACAAAGACAATTTTAATTTTTTATAGCAAAAAAAATGACCTACTTAGAGATTTCTATTACACTTTCTATTTGTTTACTGTTTATTGCTTTTGTGAGTGGAGTTAGTATTGCAAAAGTTCGTCAACATAAATTAAGCAGAAGTTTTTTAATATTATTAGGTTTTTTTTTAGGAATTGAAACTATAAGATTATTATCTGAATTTGTTTTCAATTTTAGAATAAATGGAATTTATCCGTTTTATGTGATTATTGAATTTTTGCTATTACATCATTTTCTTCAAATAAGTATTGGAAATAGCAAAAAAATAAAAATTATTTTTGGGTTTTTTGCTACTAGTTTTGTACTGGTAACATTTATTTTATATAATTTTCATGATCCTAGAGTCATCAATTATAGTAAAGTAATTTCTCATATATCCGTAACTATACTTACGGTAATTATTTTATTAAAAAACTTAAAAGAGGTAGAGGTAATCAATCTATTTCTTCCAATATATGGAGCTTTGCTTTTACATTATGCGACCTCAATATTTTTATTTTTATTAATGAAACAAATTGTAGAAATTAATATTAATACATGGTCTATCAATAACCTATTGACCTGTGTTTTATACGCCAGTTCAATATATACTTTTTTCCAATTAAAGAAATCGTAATAAATATCGACATTATCGTTGTGATGATAATTATTTTATCAATCATTATCATATTCGCCTTTGTGGGTTACAGAACATTTATTCAAAAGATTTTGAAAGAGAAATCTTTACAATATCAATTAGAATTAGATCATCAGAAAGAGGTTGCTTTACAATTTACCATTGTTCAAGAAAATGAGAGAAAACGTATAGCAGAAGCACTTCATGATGAAGTGGGAAATAAATTAAATATACTATCTCTTTGGGTAAATAATGAAGATACCTGGAACAACAATAAATCAAAAAAAATAATTACTCAGCAAGTTCCTGAGCTCATTGAAGCTACTAGAACAATTTCCCATTCATTATATCCTGTGAATCTAGAAAAGTTTGGATTTATGGATACGCTTGAGGCATTAATTACAAATGTGAATGATTCTCTAACAATTCAATTGACACTTAAATACGATTATCAAGAAAGAATTATTTCATTTGAACTTCAACTTTATAGAATCATTCAAGAGTTTTTAAGTAATGTTATTAAACATGCAAAGGCATCAATTATGACTATTTATATAAGAGATACAAAAGATTCTTTGGCTCTAATTTTATCAGATAATGGAATTGGTTTTGATATTGATGAACTCCAAAAAGGGATGGGTTTACAAAATATAGATAGTAGAATTAAATCTATTAATGGAATTTGTAAATGGAAAAGTGTTCAAAATAAAGGGACTAGGTTACTAATAAAAATTGAATGAAAAAATGATTGATAAAATTAAAATTGCATTAATAGATGATGAGCCTCTTTTTGTTGAAGGATTAACATTCTTGTTTAAAAATGTGAAAAATATAGTTGTTGCCAAAACTGCTACAAATGGATATGAATTACTAGATGATCTAGAAAATACATCGGAGTTCAATTTTCCGGATATTATTTTAGTAGACATACAAATGAAGCCCTTGGATGGTTTTGATCTGGTTGAAATGTTGAAGAAAAAGTATTCCAATATCAAAATTATTATCCTTTCATCTCATTACAAAACTAATGTTGTAGGTCATATGATTAAATTAGGTGTTTCTGCTTTTATTCCTAAAAATGCCAATAAAAAATCATTAATTACAGCAATAGAATCAGTCTATGAGCATGGTATTTACTTTTCAAAATCAGATCAAGAAATGCTCATCCAATTTATGGGTAGTAATTCGAAAAGATCTGTATTTAACAATAATGAAGAATTATCTAACAGAGAAATAGAAGTTTTGAAGTTAATATGTAACGAATATACCAGCCAAGAGATTGCAGATAAATTATTTATAAGCAAAAGAACTGTAGAAGGACATCGGCAAAAAATAATTGATAAAATTGGTGCAAAAAACACAGTAGGTTTGGTTATCTATGCTATAGCAAATAAACTACACACCTTGTCAAAATTTTAACAATACTACTATTAAATATTATGAAAAATTCTAAAAACAAATCAAAGATTTCTGATGCATGTAATACTATGAATGAGGCCGAAGCAGCTTACGGTACAAGAGTTTGGTTTGGGGCCATATTTATTTATCTAATAAAGTTTGGTAAAGTGCCTTTTTCAGTTATTTATAGCAAAAAAAATCAGAGGCGTAATATAATTATTGGATATTTATTGGTTATTATTTTAATTCCATTAGGAATTTTATTATTGAGTATATGTTCAAATAAAATAAATAATTCATGGTAGATTATTTAAATTGCAAAACAGCATTATCTTTCAAAAAAATATTAAAATCTTTATGGTTAGGATATCAAGATATAGAATGCTCTCAATGTAAAACTATTAATGAACACAAGTTTAAGAATAGAATTATTACATCTATATGTATGATTCCAGTACTATTTATTACAAATTTAGTGATGAATTATTTTCCTGGAGAACTCCTTTTAAAATCTTTAGTTGCTTTAATAATAGCTTTCATATTTTCATTTTTTTAAGTGTTTTAAGTATTAGATTTTTAACATTCAAAGAAGTTGAGAAATAGTTAAAAAGGTTTTTTTGAGGCTAAATTCAGCTAATGCTTTCTTCAATAAAACAAACTGGCTTTTAATTCTTAGCTTTGAGTTTTTATTTTCCTAACAAAAACTCATGACACAACTTCAGTATATTTCTTCAATTTTATTAGCACTTTATTTTGTTGGTATTATGGTGGTTGTACTCAGAGCAAAAAAAAGTACTTCTGCAGAAGACTATTTTTTAGCAGGCCGGCAACTGCCTTTTTGGGCCTTGTCTATTACCTTTATTGCTTCATGGTGGGGAGGTGGTTCTGCCATAGATTTGGTAGATCATGGTTTTAACCAAGGAATCAGCTCTTTTTGGATTTATGGCATGCCTGTACTTTTTTCTACCTTTTTAATGTACCTTTTTTCTAAAGCCATTAGAAAAATTGGTACTATTACCCAGCCACAATTGATGGAAGCTCGCTACAATAAAAAAGTAGCTTTTTTACTTTCGTTACTTATCTTAATTTTTATGATTTTAGGAGTAGCTACCCAAGCGGTTGTAATTGGTAATTTCTTTCAATCTTTTTTTGATATTGATTATAAAATAGCAGCTCTTGTAGGCACTAGTATTGTGTTATTATATTCCTTCTTTGGAGGTTTTAAAGGAGTGGTTATTACAGATATTATTCAGTTTGTATTTTTACTTATAGCTGTTGTAGTTCTTTTTGTAGTTGCTTACCAACATTCTGGCGGTTTTGAAAAAGTACAAGAAATTGCTTTAGAACAAAACAAACCAACATTCTTTTCCTTTTTTCATAACATTTCAAACAACCTGGTATTTATTATAACCTTTGGCTGTTCTTGGATGATACAAGCCAATATTTGGCAAAGAATTTCTGCAACTAAGAAACCCAATGATGCAAAAAAAATGATGTCTTTAGCTTTCTTTGTATTTATTCCATTGTACCTTATTGTTACTTTAACAGGGGTATTAAGTTTGGGTATTTTTGAATCTGTACCACAAGGAGGTATTGTGCCAGCCATGATTGTTAAATTTATGCCTGTTGGTTTGGCTGCCTTTATTTTTGTTGGCCTGTGTTCTGCAATTATGTCTACCATGGATTCTATGATAAATACAGGGGCTTTGGTGCTTAGTGTAGATATTTATAAAAGCAAGATCAATCCATCTGCCACCAATAAGCAAATGGTGCGTATGGGCAAACTAGCCACCGTATTTATTGCTCTTTTGGGCTTACTAATTAGTTTAGAAATACGCTCTATATTGCGCATTGCTTGGTTAGGGTCAGACTTTTTAGCCACCGGAGCCTTTGTGCCTTTGGTTTTGGCTTTTATTTGGAAAGCAGGAAATTCTAAAGGAGCATTTGCCTCCATTATATTTGGTCTTATATTCTCTAGCTACAACATGCTTGTAGCCCTGGGTGTAAAACTACCTACAGCCTGGGAAATTGCTTCAGTAGAACAGGCGCTTATTGGTATGGTAACTTCTGCTGTTATCTTTGTTGGTGTTAGTTTACTTACCAAACCAGAAACAGAAAAAGCAGTACAATTTATAGAGAAAGCAGGCATGTTAAAGTCATAAGATTAATAGCGTTTTTTAGCCTTATAAAAAACAACAACAAATACGTTAAATTTTATCAAATAGATAAAAATTGAGATTATAGTACTACTTTAACAACGTGTATGTTAACTAATAGACTACCATCATGAAAAAATCTTTTTTACTAGTATCTCTACTATTTTCTTTGTTTGCTCTTGCGCAAGAACAAATTGAAACTATAGATGACATTCAATTAGAACAAATAAAACCCAATCAAATAAAAAAATATTGGTTAAAAATGATAGATAATGGGCTAGCTCAGCCTGTTTATATTCCTATTATTGTTGCTAGAGGTACTGTAGAAAAACCAGTATTAGGTCTTGCCGCTGCAATTCATGGAAATGAAGTAAATGGGGTAGCAGTTATTCAAAGAGTATTGGCAGACATTACTATAGATTCTCTGCAAGGAACCATTATAGCCATTCCAGGATTAAATGGTATTAGCTTGCCTTTACATCAAAGAAGATATATAGACAATGAAGACTTAAACAGAAATTTTCCAGGAAAAGAAAACGGAAATAGAACCCAGCAGTATGTCTGGAATATAAAAACTAAAATACTCTCAAAATTAGATTACCTCATAGACATGCACACCGCCAGTTTTGGTAGAGAAAATAGTTTGTATGTAAGAGCAGCTCTAGAAGATCCAGAAATTAAAAAAATGGCAACACTGCAAGATGCAGATATTATACTAAAAAATAAAGGAGTTCCTAGTGCTACCAAGCAAGCTACTACAACTCGTACAATGAGGGCAGAAGCAATGCTAATGGGAATACCAACCATTACCCTAGAATATGGAAACCCTCAAGTATTTCAGCCAGAAATGATAGAAAGAGGAAAGTTAGGAGTTACAAATATTATGAGTTGGCTACGCATGATTCCTCAAAAACAATCTATAGTTTCAGCCCCTATTTATTGTAAAAAATCATATTGGATTTATTTAGACCAAGGCGGTTATTTAGAACTTACAGTAGCACTCAATCAAATTGTTGAAGCACAAGAATTAATTGCCATTTTAAGAAACCCTTTTGGAGACATCATTAAAAAATATTACGCACCAGAAAAAGGCATTGTTATAGGAAAAACGAGCAATCCAATTAACATGTCTGGAGGAAGAATTATTCACTTAGGAATTATTGAAAACAACAACTAATGATTCCGGTACTTATTATATCTTTTACAGTTATTAGTGTTTTCTTTCTAGATAGATGGGAAAACAAACATATTAAAGCAATATTTAATTGGGTTCCGGCTATCTTATTAGCTTATTTAATACCTGCAGCAATTTCTATGCTTATAGGAGAAGATTTTGCAGCTGCAGACATACATCGGTTTAGCAAAACCTATTTTATACCCTTTGCTATTATTGCTGTTATGAGTAGTTTGTCTATAAATCAATTAAAATCAATTGGTTGGAAACCCATAGCTGTTTTTGTGATAGGCTCTTTTTGGATAGCTGTGTTTCCTATTATGCTAGCATTTGTATTGTTAGACACTTCTTTTGTAGCCAATTTATTAATACACCAAGAGTATTGGAAAGGGCTTCCACCAATTGTTGGAAGTTGGATAGGAGGAAGCACAAGCCAACTAGTGCTAAAAGAGTTGGTAGAATGTCCTGAAAATATTTTTTTAACAGTACTTGTCATAGACAATGTACTTGTAAATATTTGGACTATTTTAATGTTTCAGGGAATTAAAAAGACAGACAGTTTAAACCGCTTTTTTAAGATTTCTAATATAGCGATGCCTGAAAATATAGAAGAACAAAAAGGAGAAAAAATACATCCTGTATTTATATTTTTAGTACTACTTTCTAGTATTTTACTTGTAAATAACTTTATTGAGAGTTTTATTGTAAAGGTAATTGCAGTATCTATTATAGGGTTGTTATTTAGCAATCTTATTAAAAAATGGAATATTAATTTTGCCCTTCGCATAGGAAGTATTTTAATCTTGTTAGTAATGGCAATTTTAGGCTTAAAATTAAAATTTAGTGCAATGGAATTTGACATTGCCTTTCTTGGGTTTTTAGTAGTTTGGTTAATTAGTCATGTGGTAATTATGCTCATAGCGGCTAAACTTTTAAATGTAAGTATTGCATGGGTTCCTATAGCTAGTATGGCAAATGTTGGTGGTATTGCAACCGCACCAGCAGTAACAGCTGCCTACGAAAAAAAATGGATGCCACATGCCATACTTTTAGCCATTCTTAGCATGGCCACCGGAACTTTATGGGGCTTACTAACCATATTTTTATTTAAAACATTCTTACTTTAACCAGAGGCATTGTTTTGTTAAAAGCATGTACCAAAATTTTTTTATTAGGGGGGTCCCTCAAAAACAAAGAGTAAATAATTCACTAGTTCTGGGAATTTCCAAACCTGTGAAACTTTCTCATATTCATATAAAACTCCAACTATTAAAAAAGAATAAAATTAAAATACTGATTTCTTTATTATTTGTAATTACTAATTTATTAGCTCAAAATATTGAAATACCTAGGGGTTTAAAACTTCAATAATCATCTCTAATTATTCTTTCTGTTCACCCTAGTTTTTATGCTCATAAATTATAAGTATCTTTCGCAACAAATTACAGGGTATGAACATTACGCCTAAAAGAATTAACAGATTTATGTTATTTAAATTACCTCTTGCATATTTGGCAGGGGTTCGTGTAATTTCTATACAAAAAGAAACAGCCATAGTTCATATTACCCATAAATGGATGAATCAAAATCCTTTTAAATCTATGTTTTGGGCAGCACAAGGTATGGCTGCAGAAATGGCAACAGGTGTATTGGTGATGAAGGGTATAGAAAATATTGGGAAAAATGTATCTATGTTGGTTACTAATCAGCGTGGTAATTTTACAAAAAAAGCCACTGGTAAAATAAGTTTTGAATGTCATCACGGTGGGTTAGTAGCCAATGCCTTAGAGGAATCTACTAAGACAGGAGAGGGTAGAGTAATTACCATGAAGGCAGAGGGTTTTAATACAGAGGGTGTTTCTGTATGTAATTTTCACTTTGAATGGAGTTTAAAAGTAAAATAAGAAGACCTAGATTTTATTTTTCTGTTTCCTTGATAGTAGCTACAAATTCTGCTAATTTTTTACCATATAAAGATTGCTGAACTTTTTCAGTTAATGAATTATTAATACTATCTAAGTATTTTACGTTAGCATTAACTAACTCAGTTAGAGCAATGTAAGCGGCAGCTTCTGTGTCTGCGTTATTTAAAGCAAAATTAATGGTATAGATATATTTTTTTAAATTTTGTTTTTCAGCTTGTTTTCTTAAAGATTGAGAAGTTTCTAGATCACTATCTTTTTGTGCTTGCATATTAGCAGCCAAAAGATCTAGTTGTTTTCCTTGAAATTTTTTTGCTACTTCTTTATAACTTTCAAGTATTTTTTGGTTACTAGATCCCTCAATTACTGGTGAAATACCAAATTTTTCTACTTGATCATTGATAGTAATAATTCCTTCTTCACCAAAAAAAGAAAGTGTACTTTGGTTTTGATCTAAACTTAGAAAATACATTTCTGGAGAGGTAATATTATCTGTAAGCGTAAAGGAGTCTTTTCCAAATAAACGAATAGAATCTACAGAAACTATAAGGGTGTCTCTCATTTTTTTTAGATATAATGTTCCTTTTTTTACTCCTTTAATCTTTCCTTGAACGACCATGTTACCCAACTCTTTTTCTTGAGAACAAGCAACTATTAAGAGTAACAAACCAATCACCGATATTTTTTTCATAAGATTATAAAACTTTAGGCTGCAAATATGCAGATTTCTATTTAAAAAGAAGCAGCTAATTCTAACAAAATAGTACATCCAATAGCAGCTATTGTTCCTATAGCATACCCAAAAACAGCTAACAATACTCCTACTGTTGCTAATGAAGGGTGAAATGCTGAAGCTACAATAGGGGCAGATGCTGCGCCTCCAACATTGGCTTGACTACCAACTGCTAAAAAGAAGTACGGAGCTTTAATTAGCTTGGCTACTAAAATTAAAAGCCCAGCATGTACAGACATCCAAACAATTCCTATAATAATTAAACCCCAGTTGTCAAAAATCATGGTTAAATCCATTTTCATTCCAATGGTAGCAACCAGTACGTAAATAAAAATACTTCCAATTTTACTAGCTCCTGCTCCTTCATAATTTTTTGCTTTAGTATAGGATAGTAATACAGCAATGATTGTAGAGATACTAACTAACCAGAAAAATTTAGATCCTAGGAAAGTAAATATATTTCGTGTAATTTCAGATGAAATACCACCAATTAGACCTTTAAAAAAACCTGCCAGAAAACTTGCTGCAAAGTGTCCAAAACCTACTGTGCCAAATGCAATGGCTAGAATAATCATATAATCTGTAAGGGTTGGGTTCTTTTTTATTTTTTGAGTAAAAGAAATTACTTTTTCTTTTAATTCCTCAATAGCAGAAGTATCAGCTTTAAGCCATTTGTTTATGGCATCTTTTTTTCCGATACCTATTAATAAAATTGCCATCCAAACATTTGCAACAACAATATCTACAAAAATCATTCCTCCATATTTTGCCGGATTGTACTGATAAATTTCTAACATAGCAGTTTGGTTTGCACCTCCTCCAATCCAACTACCTGCTAGGGTAGAAAGACCTCGCCAAACAGCATCAAAATCTGCACCACCAACAGTTTCTGGAGATACCAAAGAAATAAGTAGAATTGCTATAGGACCTCCAATAATAATGCCTAGAGTACCCGTAAAAAACATAATTAAAGCTTTAGATCCCAAATTAAAAATAGCCTTTAAATCTATACTTAAAGTCATTAATACTAGGGCAGCTGGTAACAGAAACCTACTGGCTACATAGTATAATTGAGAACTTTCTTTTATAATCTCACCACTAGTATTTGTGTATTGCCATTCTGGAGCTATAGCACCTATGGTGGTGAAGATAGCTGGTATGAAATAGGCCATAAATAAGCCAGGAACAATTTTATAAAATTTATGCCAAAAGCCACTGGTTTTTGATTCTGTATAAAATACAAAACCAAGCGATATCATTAAGATTCCAAATACAATAGCATCGTTAGTAAATAGTGGTTGGTTCATAATTTTGATTTTAGCTAAAGTACTAAAATAGGAACATAAAAAAAGCGAAGTTTTTCAACTTCGCTTTAAATATTAAAACTTCTTGACTTTCTTGAAAGGAGAAATACGAATAGTTTCTAATGTTGTTTTATATGTCTTCCAGTCTGTATCAAAAAATGAATTAGTTTTTTTAACAGCATCTTTAAATGCTTTTTTGAATTGCCTTATCAATCGTTCTTCAGTAGATGTTAAATCTCCGAATCTACTACCAACGTATCTTCTTGCAGAAAAATAACGTCTGCTAACAGTAACCTCTGGATTTCTTGTAATTCCTTGGCGTTTATCTATTTTTCCAATGAACACTGCAATCAAGTCATCTATTTTATTAATAATGTCTTTAGATAACTTTATTTGGTCTTTATATTTCTTTTTGTCTTCTTTGTCAAGGTCTTTTTTAAAACCTGTAGCGGTTTGTTTACTCTCTGCTAATTGCTTAACAATATCTGCCATTAACTGTTGATCTTTCTCTAAATCTTTACTAACATTGTATATTTCAGCTATAGCTTCTGAAGACATTTCTAATCTTGGATCGTATTCAACCGTTATGGAACTTTCGGAGGTTTGATCTCCAAAAGTCATTTTTAAGTTATAGGTTCCTGGTTTCACAGAAACACCTCCAGGTTCAAAGTTTCTTTTTCTAATTTTCCTTGATGGTCTATCTGCACCTCTTTCATTCATGGACCAGTACATTCTATGAATTCCGTTTTCTTTTGGTGCTTTTTGTTTAAGTGTTCTTATCAAACGAGATCCATCAAAAATTTCTAATTTGATAGAGTCATATTTTACCTCTGGGACAATTTCTTTTGAGGGATCTGGTGTTGTTATTTTTTTGGTTTTGTTTCGCTTCTTTTTATTTTTTGTGCTTTTTTCTACTTTTTTGTCTGAGGCATCATCTGATCTATTAATGTAATATGATATCATAGCTCCAGATTTTTTATTTTCTCCGTTAAACAAGGCATCACCTCCAAACCTACTTCCAGTGGGTTGTTGATAGGCTGCTTGATAGGCTGTTGGAGGTGTAAATAATTGAAGTTTTTTATCGAATACATTTCCACTAGCCATGGCACGTAATGGTCTTATATCATCTAAAACCCAAGCTGCTCTTCCAAATGTACCTATTACTAAATCATGTTCTCTTGGTTGTATGACTAAATCTTTGGTAGAAACTGTTGGAAAACCAGCGGTCCATTTACTCCATTGGTTTCCAGCATCTAGAGAAACATATAGACCATCATCAGTTCCTAAAAATAGTAGTTTAGCATTAATGGGGTCTTCAACAATACTAAGGGTGTAGCTTTTTACATCATTCTCATCAACAATTCGAGACCAATTAGCACCATAATCTTTTGTTCTGTAGGCATAGGGAGTATAGTTAAAACGTCTATAATCATTGGCAATTAACAAAGCTTCTCCTTTATTTTTATTGGAGGCTTTTATTTGAGCTATCCAACTCCCTGACGGTAAATCTGGGATATTAGCACTAACATCTTTCCAAGTTGTACCTCCATTTTTAGTGATATGAACTCTACCGTCATCAGAACCAGTCCAAAGTAAATCTTTTTCAATTTTTGAAGGTTCGATAACCAATATGGTCGTATGATTTTCTGCGCCAGTTGCATCCATAGTTAATCCACCACTCTCACCTTGCTTTTGTTTTTCTTTATCATTAGTAGTTAAATCATCTGAGATAATAGTCCAAGTAAGTCCTTTGTCTGTAGATTTGTGAACAAATTGGCTTCCAAAATATAAAGTACTATTATCAAATGGGTCCATATTAATGGCTGCATTCCAATTAAAACGTAATGTTACATTAGGGTCTGGATGAGTAGGTTTTACAGAATAATTATTTCCTGTGATATAGTCGTATCTAACAACAGAACCCTGCTGACTCATAGACCAACCATATCGTGAGTCATCTTTATCTGGAACTACATCAAAACCATCTCCAAAACTAATTTCTTGCCAATATGAATTTCTAATTCCTTGGGCTTTCCAAACATATGCAGGACCTCTCCAGGAACCATTGTCTTGCATTCCCCCATAAACATTGTAAGGATACTCATTATCAACATTAATGTGATAAAATTGAGCAACAGGTAAATTACCAATAAAACGCCAAGTAGCCCCTTTATCTTTAGTGATGTTCATACCTCCATCATTTCCATCAATCATAAAAGATCCATCCTCTGGATGAATCCACCATGCGTGATGATCTGGGTGAACACCATTAGAAACACCATAGGCAGGCATTAATTCTTTAAAGTTTTTCCCACCATCATCAGAAACATTCACATAAGTAAATACAGTATAAATTCTGTTTTCATTTTGAGGGTCTACATAAATTTCCGAATAATAAAAAGGTCTATTTCCTATACCAGGTTTATCATTTATTTTTTTCCACTTAAATCCGCCGTCTTCACTTTTATATAATGCATTCTTTTTTGCCTCTACCAAAGCGTAAATAACATTTGGATTACTTCTTGAAATAGCAACACCAATTCTTCCTAATTCCCCTTTTGGAAACCCTTCTTTTTCTGTAACTTCTTTCCAAGTATCTCCGCCATCATGGGTAATATATAGCCCACTACCTTTACCGCCAGATTTAAAAAACCAAGGATCGCGTTTGTGTTCCCACATGGCAGCAATTAATTTGTTTGGATTTGAAGGATCCATCACCAAATCTGCAACACCAGTTTTAATATTATTGTATAGAATCTGTTTCCATGTTTTTCCACCATCTGTAGTTTTGTAAACCCCTCTTTCTTTATGTTCTCCCCAAGGAGATCCTATAGCGCCCACATATACCGTATTTGGATTAGTTGGATCGATGATAATTCTATGAATGTGTCGGGTTTTTTGAAGCCCCATAGCCATCCAGTTTTTACCACCATCTAAAGATTTATAAATACCATAACCACCATTTAAACTATTTCTTGGATTTCCTTCTCCAGTTCCTGCCCAAATAACACTTGGGTTTGATTGTTGAATGGCAACTGCACCAATAGAAGCTGTTATTTCTTTATCAAAAATTGGATCCCATTTAATGCCTCCAGAAGTAGATTTCCATAGGCCTCCAGAAGCAGTACCTACGAACATAATATCTGGATTTGAATTCACAACATCAATAGATGTTACACGACCACTCATACCACCAGGACCAATATTTCTTGGAGCCATATTTTTAACCAAATCCATGGAGAATTCTTGTGAGAATAAAGAAAATGAGATTATTGTAAATAGGATAGTAAAGATATTTTTCATGAGTACTAGTTTAATTGACGTATTATTAATTAAAGGTACGGGTTCTCACTTTTAAAAAATCTTAAAGAAATGTTAATGGAATTTTTTGGAAAAGAAAAAGTTAAAGCTAAAGTTGAATATTTTTTTATAGACGAACAACAACATAACCTCTTCTTGTTTTTCTATAATATTTACCACCCCACTTATAATATTTTTTCTTTTTTATAACTACTACTTGATGATTTCTTGGAGCTTTTTTTACAATCACAAGATTTGGTTTGGAGGCAACTTGCCTTACCACACAAGATTCTAAACTAAATAATGTAATGCATAGAATGCATAGGATGATTTTTTTCATTTTTTAGGGGTTTTAATTTACTATATAAGACCCTAAAAATTAATAAAGGTTTAATAGCCTTTAATCATTAATATATTTGTTTTTTTTAAAATTTACTTCTACAATTTTTTACCTTAGCTTTATGATAATACAAAACAATATGTTTAGAGTTAAAATTTTAGTTTTTTTCCTGTTTTTGGGTGTAGCATCTTATGGATCAAATAACAGTCCATTTTGGGGGCAAACGGGCCATAGAGTAGTTGGAGAAATAGCCTACAATCATCTAACAAAGAAAGCAAAAAGAAATATTGAAAAATTATTGAAAGGAGAGGGTTTAGCTACCATATCTACTTATGCAGATGAAATTAAATCGGACAATTCTTTCAAAAAATATAGTTCCTGGCATTATGTGAATTTTAAAGTTGGAGAAACCTACGAAACATCAGAGAAAAACCCAAAAGGAGACCTAGTTCAAGGAATTAAAATATGCAAGCAGGTAATCTTAGATCCTGAATCTAACGATGAAGATAAAATATTTCACTTGAAATTATTAGTTCATTTATTAGGAGATTTACATCAACCTTTACATACAGGAAGAGCAGAAGATAGAGGAGGAAATACAATAAAAGTTAAATGGTTTAGAGGAAAAACAAACTTACATTCTGTTTGGGATACAAAAATGATTGAGTCTTATAACATGACCTATTCTGAATTGTCTAATAATTTAGATTATTTTTCAAAAAATCAAAAAGAAGCAATTCAAAAAGGAACTGTGATAGATTGGGTTAATGAATCTAGAGAACAAGCAATGATAGTATACCAATCTGCTAAAACTGATCAAAATTTAAGTTACAGATATATGTATGATTATTTTTCAACAGTAAAAACTCAACTAAAAAAAGGAGGCTTACGTTTGGCTAAAATTCTAAATGAGTTATTTGGTTAGTAGATATAGTTAGAATAGTTAATCTTCCTATTCTGAAACTGTTAGTCTAGCTTGAGCTTTTACAGAAATATCTGCATAAAGTTTGCTTTTGTATTTTAGGTATCCAGTGATAGCTATCATAGCTGCATTGTCTGTTGTATACTCAAATTTCGGAATATAAGTAGACCATCCCCAGTGCTTGTTAGCTAGTTGTAGTCTTTTTCTAATTTCAGAGTTTGCCGAAACTCCGCCAGCAATTGCTACATGTTTAATGTCTGTTTTTTTAACGGTATTTTTTAGCTTTTCCATTAAAATTTCAACGATTGTGTGTTGAATTGACGCACAAATATCATGTAAGTTTTCTTTAATAAATTTTGGATTTTCTTTTAAATTTCTTTGAATAAAATAAAGAATTCCTGTTTTTAAACCACTAAAGCTAAAATCTAAATCACCCACTTTTGGTTTGGTAAATGAAAACTTTTTAGGATTTCCTAGTTGCGCATACTTATCAACTAATGGACCACCTGGATAAGGTAAACCTAAAATTTTAGCAGATTTGTCAAAAGCTTCCCCTACAGCATCATCAATAGTTTCTCCTAAGACCTCAAATGTAAAATAATCAGTTACTTTAACAATTTGAGTATGACCTCCACTAATTGTAAGACAAACAAAAGGAAAAGGAGGAATCTCTGTATTTTCCTCTATAATGAAGTGTGCTAAAATATGAGCTTGCATATGATTTACATCTATCAAAGGGATGTCTAAACCCAAAGCCAACGATTTAGCAAATGAAGTTCCTACTAGTAAAGACCCCATTAAACCAGGGCCTCTGGTAAAAGAAATAGCATGTAGATCTTCTTTAGTAATGCCGGCTTGCTCAATGGCTTGTTGAACCACCGGAACAATATGCTGTTGATGTGCTCTAGAAGCTAGTTCTGGAACCACACCGCCATATTTTGCATGTATTTCTTGATTGGCTACTATATTACTGAGTACTCTACCATTACAAATTACGGCAGCGCTAGTGTCATCACAAGACGATTCAATTCCTAAAATATATGTATTTTGTGTAGTCATATTTAATACATACAAAATTAACTAATATAAAATTGTCTGTTTCTTTTTAAATGAGAAATTTATTAGTTTATTAATTTTATCGTTCTTTGTATAGAAAGGGGCTATTTTTGCGTTACTATCCCAGAGCCAACATTTATAATTTAAAGCAAATCAAAAAGAATCTTAAAATACTGTTCAAATGGTTAAAGTACCTAGTATTATTCTTGGTATTTCTTATCATTACTTTTTCAATTCCTGTAGTTCAAACAAGACTAGCCAGACTAGTTACGGAGAACTTAAATGAAGATTTTGGAACAAATTTAAAGATTAGTAAAGTAGATCTTTCCTTACTAGGATCTGTTTCTCTGAGAGGTATTGAAATTAAAGATCATCATCAAGACACATTAATTTACGTAGAAAGATTGAGGTCTTCGTTGTTAGATGTTAAAAGAATTTTAGAAAATAATATTCAATTAAAAAGCACTTCACTTAAAGGAGTATATGTAAATGTTAAGAATTACAAAGATGAATATATTGATAATTTAACGGTATTTGTAGACAAATTTGAAGATGATAATCCAAGAGAACCTTCATCAAATCCTTTTAAAATAAGTTCTTCAAATATTTATTTTGAGGATATTAATTACAAGCAAATTGATGAAAATAAAATCATTCCCTTAGATTTTGCAGCCTATCGTGGTGGAGGTAGTCTCCAAGATTTTTCAATAGTAGGGCCTAATGTTTTCTTAAAAATAAGAGGACTATATTTCACAGAAAATCGAGGTTTAGAAATTACTAATTTGACAACAGACTTTAAGTATACAAAATCTCAAATGCAGTTTTACAATACAATTTTTCAAACAAATACTTCTACTTTACATGCTGATATAGATTTTAACTATCAAAGGAAAAACTTGAGTAGATTCATTGAATTGGTAGATATTAATGCCAATTTTAAGAATAGTTATGTATCTACTAGAGATTTAAAGAAAATATACAATGAATTTGATGGGAATGATATTTTAAGATTTGAAACCACTCTTAAGGGTTCCCTCAATAATTTTTCTCTTCAAAATTTAAATTTAAGTTCAGATAAAGGCATTCAAATTATTGGAGATATAAACTTAATTAATTCTGTAAAACAAGAAGAGTTTTTCTTGTCTGCTAATCTACAAAATGCCTCCGCAGATTATTTTAAATTAAAAAAAATATTTCCTAATTTATTAGGAAAGACCTTACCAACAGAGTTGATAAAATTTGGAGAATTTTCATTGTCAGGATTTACAAAAATTACACCTAGCTCAATAGAAGCAACTTTAAATATTAACTCAGAAATTGGAAAGGTAGTTGCAGATTTAGAATTAAATAATTTTGATAGTTTAGACAACGCAGTATATAATGGAGAAGTATTGTTAGATAAATTTGATTTAGGGAATTTATTTGATGATGAAACATTTGGAAATTTTTCATTTAAGGGGTTAGTGGATGGAAAAGGATTTAGACTAGAAAATATCAATACACAACTTATAGGAACTATTTCTCAAATAGAGTTTAATAAGTATAATTATCAAAATATAACCGTAAATGGTCTTTATCAAAATAATTTATTCAATGGTAAACTTGGATTTGTTGATGATAATTTAAATGGAACTTTTGAAGGATTAGCAGATTTATCTGAAGAGATCAATAAATTTGATTTTAAAACAACTATTAATTATGCAAATCTTAGAGCATTAAATCTTTATTCTAGAGATAGTATTTCTGAGTTAAGCGGGGTAATTGATTTAGATTTAACAGGTGACAAATTAGATAATATTATTGGTATAGCAAATTTTAAAAATATTGAATATACCAATGAAAAAGAAGTATATCCGTTTAAACAATTTTTAATTATCTCAACCCTTAATAACAGAGTTAGACAAATTAGAATTGACTCTGAAGATATTATAAAAGGTGAGTTGATAGGTGATTTTAAGTTTGAAGAAATGCTTCCTCTTGCACAAAATGCTTTGGGAAGTATGTACTCTAATTATACTCCTTATGAGGTTTCATTAAATCAATTTTTGAAGTTTGATTTTGTAATATATAATAAAATAGTTGATGTTTTTTATCCCGAAATATCTGTAGCTCCAGGCACTAAGATTATTGGTAGTATTAAATCAGATGATAATCAATTAAAAGTAAAAATTAACTCACCAAAAATCACAGCCTTTGAAACCATCATAGATTCGTTGTCTTTGAATACAGACAATAAGCGAAGTTTATATGATACTTCTCTTAGTGCTAAAAGTATAAAAACACCAGCATACTCTTTATCTAAAGTATTGCTTTTTAATAAAACAATTAATGATACATTATTTTTTAAATCAGTTTTTAATGGTGGTGTTTCTGAGAAAGAAAAATTTAATTTAGACTTCTTTTATACAATAGACAACAATAAAAAATCTGTAGTAGGAATAGAAAAATCTACATTTAATTATAAAGGTAATGTATGGGACTTAAACCCTGATAATAACTCAGAAAATAAGATGATTTTTGATCTAAATGCAAATGAATATGTGTTTTCACCATTTAGATTAAAATCCAATGAACAAGAAATTAATTTTAAAGGAATTGTTAAAGACTCTACTTTTAAAAATATAGATATAGATTTTACTAATGTATATTTAAAAAGTTTTTTACCAACAATAGATAGTCTAAAATTAAAGGGAAAGCTAGATGGTACTGTAACTATTTATCAAAAAGATGGTGTCTACGGACCAAAAGGAAATCTTTCGGTTAAAGATTTTGAAATTAATAATTTTAAACAAGGTGATTTATCTCTAAATATTGAAGGGGAAAGTTCTTATGAAAAATATGATGTTAACTTTTCTTTAAAGAGAGAGCAAGTAAAAAGTATTTCTGCAAAAGGTTCTTTAGATTTCTCAGAAAAAAGACCAAAAATTGATGTTAGTGTTTATCTAGAAGAGTTTGAGTTAAATGCTTTTAGTCCTTTAGGGGAAGATGTCTTGTCAAAAATAAGAGGTGATGCTACAGGTGATTTTACTTTGAGTGGGTTTCTTAGAAATCCAGAAATGCAAGGTAAGTTATTGCTCAAAGATGCAGGATTACAATTCCCTTATCTAAATATTGATTTTGATTTTGACGGTGATACAACTGTTGGTTTAAATGGGCAATCCTTTGAATTTAATAATATTAACTTATTAGATACTAAATATCAGACTAAAGGAGTCTTAGATGGTACTATAACTCATCAAAATTTTGATCAATGGGCTTTAGATATAGATATTTTAACACCAAACTTATTGGTATTAGATACTGAAAATTCTGATGAGGCCTTATACTATGGAACAGGCTTTATCCAAGGAAATGCTAGTATTACAGGCTTAACAAACAATATTACCATAGATGTAAATGCAAAAACAATGCCCAATACAAGTTTTGTGATTCCATTAAAAGACATTGCATCTATAGAAACGTATAGGCTAATTCATTTTAAATCTGAGCAAACAGTAGAAGAACTTCAAGAAAAATTAGCTATAGATGCCATCGAAGGAGTATCATTAAATATAGACTTAGAGGTCACAAAAGATGCACAAGCTCAAATAGTAATAGATGAAGTAAATGGAAGTGAACTTAGTGGAAGAGGATTAGGTGATTTACGAATAGAAATTAACACCAATGGTAAGTTTGCTATGTTTGGAGATTACACAATAGATACAGGTATTTATAATTTTAAATATGGAGGAATAGTTAACAAACCATTTACTATTTTAAAAGGTGGAACTATCGCATGGAGTGGCAATCCATATGAGGCAAATTTAAATGTAACAGCTGTGTATACAACCAATGCCAATCCAGCTGTCTTACTTGAGAATTTTAATACAAATAGAAAAATACCTGTTGATTTAATTACCAATATTTCAGGTAGTTTATTTAATTCTAAACAAGATTTTGATATTGAAATTCAAAACTCAAACTCAACAATTGCTTCAGAGTTAGACTTTGTTTTAAATGACAATGATGTGAATTCAAAAATGCGTCAATTTTTAACACTCCTTGCTGCAGGAACATTTGCAAATCCAAACGGAGGTAATATTAATGGAAGTGAATTACTAACTGGAACAACATCTAATGCAATAGGTTCAATTTTGTCAGATATTATAAGTAGTAATACAGTGAGATTAGATTTAGGTTATTCAACTGGAGGGATACAAAACCCTCAAGATGAGCTAATCACAGACGATCAATTTGATGTATCACTTACCACTCAAATTAGTAAAAATATAATTGTGAATGGTAAGGTGGGGGTGCCTGTTGGAGCTCAAACACAATCTAGTGTTGTTGGGGAGGTAAAAGTTGAGGTATTATTAAATGAATCAGGTAATTTCAGAAGTGTAATTTTTAATAGGCAGAATGAAATTCAATATTCTGCTCAAGAGGAGGGATATACTCAAGGGATAGGATTGTCTTATCAAGTTAATTTTAATTCGTTGTCTGATTTGATAAAAAAAATCGGATTAAAGAAGAAAAAAAATAATAAAATGATTGAAAAAAAAGATTCAATCATATCTAATCACAAAGGACTTTTAAATTTCAAAAATAATAACAATTAAATTTTTGATATTATTTATATAAATTTATTAGAGTGAAATTAACTCACAAATAATACTACTTTGCTAGTAAAATAACCGAAATCGATTTCGTTTTTTTTTTGTTCAAAGTAAGTTTTAATAAGTATTTTTACAATTAAATTATGGGAAAAATTAATAAAATAGCCGTAATGACATCAGGAGGTGATTCTCCTGGTATGAATGCTGCAATTCGTTCAGTAGTAAGGACTTGTGCCTACTACAGTAAAGAATGTATTGGTGTGTACAGAGGGTATCAAGGAATGATTGAAGGAGATTTTACTACGCTAACTGCTAGAAATATTAACAATATCATTAACAAAGGAGGTACCATACTAAAATCTGCAAGATCTGATGAATTTAGAACTCCTGAAGGAAGGAAGAAAGCGTTTAAGCAATTAAAAGATAATAACATAGATGGTCTAGTTGTTATTGGAGGAGATGGATCTTTTACAGGAGGTGTAGTTTTTAATAAAGAACATAACTTTCCAGTTATAGGAATACCTGGTACTATAGATAACGATATCTTCGGAACATCACATACTATTGGTTATGACACTGCCTTGAATACTGCAGTAGAAGCTATAGATAAAATTAGAGATACAGCATCTTCTCATAATAGATTATTTTTTGTAGAAGTAATGGGTAGAGACGCTGGATTTATTGCTTTGAATGCTGGTGTTGGAGCTGGTGCTGAAGAAATTTTGATCCCAGAAGAAAATTTAGGATTAGAGAGGTTACTAGAGTCTTTAGTAAAAAGTAGAAAATCGGGTAAATCTTCAAGTATAGTTGTAGTGGCTGAGGGAGATAAATCAGGTAAAAATGTCTTTGAATTAGCTGAATATGTTGAAGAAAATATGCCGGAATATGATGTTAGAGTTTCAGTTTTAGGACATATGCAAAGAGGAGGTTCACCCTCATGTTTTGATAGAGTCTTAGCTAGTAGACTTGGCGTGAAAGCAGTAGAAATGATTATAGAAAATAAAACTAATTTAATGATTGGTCTTAAGAATAATACAGTAATAACAACAGACCTAGAAGAGGCAATTACTGGAGGGCATGAAATTAATAAAGAACTCTTAAGAGTTTCTGATATCATGTCAACATAATTTAAAAATAAATTAAATAAAAAATGATTAAAGTAGGAATAAACGGTTTTGGTAGAATAGGTAGATTAGCATTTAGATCTGCAATCAATAGATCAAATATTCAAATTGTTGGAATCAACGATTTATTAGATGTAGAATATCTAGCTTATATGTTAAAATATGATTCTGTTCATGGACAGTTTGATGGAGAGGTAGAAGTTAAAGATGGTAAATTATTAGTTAATGGTAATTTAATTAGAATTACTGCTGAAAGAGATCCAGCCAATTTAAAATGGGATGAAGTAGGAGCTGACTATGTTATTGAGTCTACAGGTTTTTTCTTAACCGAAGAAACAGCTGGTAAACACATTGAAGCTGGTGCTAAAAAAGTAGTATTATCTGCTCCATCTAAAGATCATACTCCTATGTATGTAATGGGTGTTAATAATACAGAATTAAAAGCAGATCAGAAGATTTTTTCTAATGCATCGTGTACTACCAATTGTTTAGCTCCAATTACAAAAGTTTTAAATGATAACTTTGGTATTGTTGAAGGACTAATGACTACTGTTCACGCAGCTACTGCAACTCAAAAAACTGTTGATGGTCCTTCTATGAAAGACTGGAGAGGAGGTCGTTCATCTATTCACAATATCATACCTTCATCTACAGGTGCTGCAAAAGCAGTAGGAAAAGTAATACCTTCCATGGATGGAAAATTAACAGGAATGGCTTTTAGAGTTCCTACTATGGATGTTTCTGTTGTAGATTTGACTGTAAAATTAGAGAAATCAGCTACTTATGAAGACATTTGTTTAGCTATGAAAGCTGCTTCGGAAAGCGGACCAATGAAAGGCGTTTTAGGTTATACTGAAGACCTAGTTGTATCACAAGATTTTGTTGGAGAAACTAGAACTTCTGTATTTGATGCAGGTGCAGGAATTGCCTTGAATGATAATTTTGTAAAAGTAGTTTCTTGGTATGATAATGAAATAGGGTATTCAACTAAGATTGTAGATTTAATTGAATATGCAGCTAGCTTATAAATAGTGCTAACACATACTATAAAAAAAGTTGTCTCAATTGTAGACAACTTTTTTATTTTATAGCAATCATACTAATTTCAACATTTACAAACTTAGGAAGGTTTGCAACTTCAACAGTCTCTCTAGCTGGAGCTGTATCCTCATTAAAATAGCTTCCATAAACTTCATTTATTTCCGAGAAATTTGCCATATCTGAGATAAAAATTGAGGTTTTTACTACATTTTCAAAAGTCATGTCAGCAGCAGCTAATACAGCCTTCATATTTTCCATTACTAATAAAGTTTCTTCTTTAATAGTGCCAATTTTTAATTTTCCAGAAGACGGGTCAATTGCAATTTGACCAGATGTATACAATGTATTCCCAGATAGAATGGCTTGATTGTAAGGTCCAATTGGAGCTGGAGCTTTTGAAGTTTTAATTATTTTTTTCATGATATTGTTCTTTTAAAATAGTACTCTGTCTGGAGGTTTATTTTGTTCATATTTAAGATCTCTTAAGACTCCTTTAACTCCTATAAAAAACACATAAGATTGATTGTTTCCAAATGGTACCCAATTAAAGTTAAGTCTCCAACTATCTAGGTCTCTAGAAAAATTCATTCTGGTAAAAGTGAAGCCTCCACTTTGGATATCATACCCAGAAGAGAATCCTACTTTCCACTTAGGTGTTAAGTCAAAATCTCCTCCAAACATTAATGAATGAGATTGAATGCCTATATCTCTTCCACCGTTATTTACATATGAGGCAGAATAGGCTAAATTCAAACTCCATGGAATTTTAGATTTGTAAAGTTCTGTAACTTCCTCTTCTTCACTATTGTTTTGTTGGTCATTGGGGTTAGAAGCAAAGCTATTAGTAGGATTAATATTTTTACCTAGTACATCTGGAGTGTTTTGATTACCGTTTCCAGAATTAGTACGTTCATTATCTTCTCCATCAAAATCTCTACTAGATAGCGTATAATTAGCAGTCATGTTGGCTCTTGTTAATCTAAATAACCCTTTTACAAATTTGTCTATCCGTTGTCCGGTTTCATTTATTTGATAAGGGTCTAGTGAGGCATTTAAATTTAGAGCTAGTTTATCTTTAAATATTCTAGTACCTAATGAGGCATTTACAGGAGACCAACGTAAGCTATCTGCTGCTATATTATAAGATGAGCTAAAATTCAAGTTATTTAAAATTGTAATCTTTCTGTCTTCTTCGTCACTATCGGGGTCTTCAGGGGCTAATTTTCCTTCTATGACATTGTTTAGAGAAATTCCGATAGTATTACTTAGGCCAGATCCAGGACCACCATAAAGTCCTATTCCGCCCTCAAAAGGAGAGTATGTTTCAAATGCGGTACCTTCTAAATTACTTTGAACAGTTTCGTTATATCTTTCTGCAAAATCAGGCCTGTAAGAAAAAGAAACTGATGGTCTTATTGTATGTCTAATAGCTTTTAACCGTCCCTTTTTGAAATTAAAGGTTCCGTAAATATTAGTAGAAAGACTTAGGCTAGAGCTGTACTCTCTAAAATTGGTAAAACTACTTATTGTATCTGAAACTACAGTTCCAAATGAACCATCTGTATTTTGTATTGAAGGATCAAATTCTTTATTAATTTTTTTGAAATTCCATACCTCCCTGTAGTTAACTTGGGGAGATAAAGTAAAATAATTTAGTAAGGTAATATTTGTACTTGCATCAGCTCTATGTTGAACTCCTGCTTTGGCTGTTTTAAACATTTCTGATTTAAAAAAATCTTCTTCATTTGTATTAATTCTGTATTCACCCTGCATATTGTAGGTTAATCCCATTTTTTGGAGTGGATTCTTTTTGATTCCACCTTTTCCAGCAAATGGATAAATTCTACTCATAGATACCTGAAGAGAAGGAAGTGCCATGGTAACAGTCCCTGTGTTTGTATTTTGAGAATGAGTGGCATTTGCACTCATGTTAAAGGGTGTGCCAGTAAAGGTTTTCTGATATGAAATAGATGAACTAAAGGTATTAGTTAAAAAATTTGAGTTATTAAACTCATTTAAAGATTGTCTGTAATATTGGCTGCTTCCTAAATTTACTGATGCACTAAAATTAGAATTTGGACTCGATTTTGTGTCTTGCCTATGACTCCATCTTACGTTGAAGTTAGTGGCTTCAGAGTAATCGTCAAAACCTCTAGTACTTCTAATTAATTTTTCAAAACTTAGATTGAAACCTCCAGAGAATTTATATCTAACATAATATTGAGAGTTAGTTCTAAAACCCCAACTTCCATTTGAATATACATCTCCTAATAGTTCAAGGTCTACATAATCATTTACTGCAAAATAATACCCTCCATTTTGAATTCCTATACCTCTATTGGATGTACTTGTTTGTATTGCTGGGAAAATAAAACCCGAAGTACGATTTTTTCCTAAAGGGAAATAAGCAAATGGAAGAAAAACAGGTGTAGGTACGTCAGCAATCACAAGATTACTTAACCCTGCAACTATTTTTTTATTTGGAACTACCTTCGCTTTTTTTACTCCAATATAATAATCCGGTTTTTCTTTATCTGAACTGGTAAATTTTATTTTACGCATATAGATAGTTGAGTCATTCACTCGTTTTGCTTTCTCACCCAAAACAAACATTTCAGGTTCTTGTTTGGTTTTTATACCGTAAATAATTGCTTTTTTAGTTTTGAAGTTATAAACCATAGAATCTTGTTCAGATTCTTGATTACCTTGCTTAAATACAGGTCTTTGATTATATCCTGTACTGTCTTTTATACCTTTGGCAAAGAGGGTGTTTTTAATGTAATCTATTATAATAATTCCAGCTTTTAAGTCTATGTCAGTATAAACTAGGTGAGCTTCGTTATAAAGTGTTACTGTTTTGTTTTTTGCATTTTGAGTAGTATAATCTTTAGCCACATGTGAAATTAAATCTGTAATGGATTCTTTTGGGCGAATACTATCAACTTGAATACTATCTTTTTTTTGTGTTAATAAAGAGTCTTTTTTGATTGTTTTAGGTAGTGAAATAGTTGCTTTTGCTACACTGTCTTTGGTTATTATAGGTATTGGTGGAACTTCTGGCTTTATATCCTGTGATTTTATGTTAGTTAAAGAACTACATAAAAGTAAAATTAAAAGTATGTAAGACAGATTTGATTGCAATATTTATTATGCTATTTTTGTGTATGAGTAAAAATATGCTTCAATAACTGAAGCACCAAATTAGAATAGCCAAAATTAGTTAAATTTTGTTGATACATCCTACATATAAAGACAAATTTGATACCAAGATGACCCTAGTAATAGCAGTTGTTTTCTCATTTTTCTTTTTTAATTCTTATGTTGTTTATTCACAAGACAAAAAATTTATTGTCGTATTAGATGCTGGTCACGGAGGGAATGATCCAGGAAATATAGGTAATGGTTATCGAGAAAAAACTATTGCGCTAAAAGTTGTCAAGGAAATACGCAATGAACTTCTAAAAATTAATGATATAAGAGTAATCTTGACTAGAGATAAAGACGTTTTAATTAATCTTTGGAAAAGAGGTGAAATTGCTAACAAAGCCAAAGCTGATTTATTTGTTTCTATTCACTGTGATTCTCATTCGTCTAATGCCTATGGTGCTGGTACTTTTGTACTAGGTTTGCATGCTAATAAAAGAAATTTTGATGTAGCTAAACGTGAAAACGCTGTTATTTCACTTGAAGATAATTACAGAGAAAGATATAATGGATTTGATGTTAATTCAGAGGAGTCTGTTCTTGGCCTTACGTTATTGCAAGAGGAAAATCTTGATAAGAGTTTTTTGTTAGCTGCTGATATTCAACAAAATTTTTCTCAAAATTTAAAAAGAAAAAATAGAGGGGTAAAACAGGCAGGCTTTGTAGTTTTACATCAGACTTATATGCCTAGTGTTTTGATAGAGTTAGGTTTTTTAACGAATAAAAATGAAGGAAAGTTTTTAAATTCTAAAAGCGGTCAACAAAAGATGGCTAAAGAAATAGCTAAGTCCATCAAGAAATATTACAATCAATTAAAGTTAAATACTGTAGCTGTTAATGATCAAATTTCTATTGAAAACACCAAAGTTGATGTTAGTATTAGAGACGAAAATAAGTTTGATGAAGAGGTTGTCTTTAAAATTCAAATAGCTTCAAGTAAAAACAAAATCCAACAAAAATCATACAATTTTAAGGGATTGAAAAACGTTCAAAGAGTAAAAGTCGGATCTTATTATAAATATTATTTTGGAGTTACTACTAATTACAGTAAAGTGAAAAACTCACTTTTAAAAGCAAAAAGTAAAGGGTATTCAGATGCTTACATAGCAGCCTTTAAGAAAGGAAAAAAAGTATCTCTTACCGAGGTTTTGAAATAGTTCTTTTTACTGTTATCTCACAAAAAATAGTAGTATTATTGTAATAAAAATTTAAAAAATGTCTAAAGAGTTAAAAACAGGTGTAGCTGCGATTATAATTTTATGTTTAGGCTATTGGGGTTTTAATTTTTTGAAAGGTCAAAACCTTTTAGAACCAGCCTCAAGAGTTTTTTATATAGAATACGATAACATCCAAGGGCTCAACAAAGCTAGCACTGTTAGCATTAATGGTTTACAGGTAGGAAAAGTAACAGAAATTATTTTTAATAAAGATACTTTAAAAAAAGGAAAATTAGTTGTAAAAATAGCGTTAGACAATGACTTTGAGTTTTCTAAAAATAGTGTAGCTAAAATTTATTCAACAAGTATTATAGGTGGAGAATCTCTAGCAATTATTCCAAGTTATGAGGGAGAACTTGCTGTTTCTGGTGATTATTTAAAGGGAGAAGTAGAATCAGATATTTTCACCTCTGTAGGTGAAACTTTAAACCCTCTTAAAACTAAGGTGGAACGAGTAATTATTGGAGCAGATTCATTACTCATTGCGTTAAACGATGTATTAGATCTAAAATCTAGAGATAGCTTTAAGAGAACTATTCTAGGATTAGAAACTACCATAAGCTCTATGACTAACACCTTGAGTTCTTTCAATAAAATGATAGATTCTACCAAAGTAGATATTGATATAGTACTTGAGGATACGAAGAAAATTACAAAAAATTTCGTGAAGGTTTCGGATACTCTAGCTACAGTAAACTTAGGGCAAACAGTTAAAACACTTCAAACTACATTAGCAAATGTTAATGGGCTACTTTTAGGCATAGAAAACGGAAAAGGATCATTAGGTAAATTAGCTACTGACGATACTATGTACAAAAATTTAACCAATGCCTCTAGAGAATTAGAAGAATTACTAAAGGAGATGAAGTTAAATCCAAAAAGATTTGTTCATTTTTCGATATTTGGTAAGAAAGCAAAACCTTACACGAAGGAAGAAAGAAAAAACAATAATTCCAATGAGTAATATTTAGAGTTGTTAATATTAGTAAAATAATTTACCCCAAATAAAAAATAATTAAATGGATTATTTATCAAATGTGTTTTTTGCGATAGCATTGCTTTTAGGAATCGGTTTTTTTGTTTCTAATGTTTTAAAACTGGTAAGAAATATTAAACTTGGTAAAGACCTAGATAGGTCTGATAATAAACTTGAAAGGTGGAAAAATATGGCAAGAATTGCTTTAGGGCAGTCAAAAATGGTTAGTAGACCATTAGCTGGGTTTTTACACATAGTTGTCTACATTGGTTTTGTTGTAATTAATATTGAAGTTTTAGAAATTATTATAGATGGATTGTTTGGCACTCACAGAGTTTTTCAACCACTTCTTGGAAATTCTATATATGGTTTTTTAATTGGAACATTTGAAATTTTAGCATTTCTCGTTTTAGCAGCTGTAATTATATTTTGGCTGAGAAGAAATATTGTTCAGTTAAAGAGATTTATGAGCAAAGAAATGAAAGGTTGGCCCAAAAATGATGGTAACTTAATCCTATACTTTGAAATTGTTTTGATGTCTTTATTTATCCTCATGAATGCAACAGATTATTCATTTCAACAGGCAGGTTTTGGAAATCCTATAAGTCAATTTGTAGCGCCTTGGTTTTCAGAGTATCCACTCGAAACTCTCTCAAGTATAGAGAACACAGCCTGGTGGGCTCATATCATTGGTATTTTAATTTTTTTAAATTATTTATATTATTCAAAACATTTACACATTTTATTAGCTTTTCCGAATACGTTTTATGCTAATCTTAAGCCTAAAGGCCAATTTAATAATTTATCATCAGTAACTAAAGAAGTTAGAATGATGATGGATCCTGATGCAGATCCGTACGCCATGCCAGAGGAAGGTGAAGAGGAGGAAGTTCCTGAAAAATTTGGAGCTAGTGATGTTACTGATTTAAATTGGGTGCAATTGCTTAATGCATACACCTGCACAGAATGCGGTAGATGTACCTCTTCTTGTCCAGCTAATATGACAGGTAAAGAACTGTCACCAAGAGCTATCATGATGAAAACCAGAGACCGATTAGAGGAAGTTGGCAGAAATATAGACAGTAATAATGGTACGTTTAAAGATGATGGTAAACAATTACTCAATGATTATATTACACCTGAGGAATTGTGGGCGTGTACAAGTTGTAATGCTTGTGTAGAGGAGTGTCCTATAGATATAGATCCATTGTCTATTATAATGGATATGCGAAGATTCTTAGTTATGGAGCAGTCTGCTGCGCCACAAGAATTGAACATGATGATGACTAATATTGAAAATAATGGAGCTCCATGGCAGTACAATCAACAAGATAGATTAAACTGGAAAGACGAATAAAAGCAACAAATATGAATGTACCAACAATGGCTGAAATGCTTTCTCAAGGGAAAAAACCAGAAGTTTTATTTTGGGTTGGAGCAGCAGGAAGTTATGATGACAGAGCAAAAAAAATTACTAGAGCATTTGTTAAACTATTACACAAAGCAAATGTAGATTTTGCAGTTTTAGGAACAGAAGAGAGTTCAACCGGAGATGCTGCTAAAAGAGCAGGAAATGAATTTCTTTTTCAAATGCAAGCTATATCTAATATTGAAGTATTAAACTCATACGAAGTTAAAACGATAGTTTGTACAGATCCACATTCATTTAATACATTAAAAAATGAATATCCAGAATTAGGCGGAAATTATGAGGTATACCATCATACACAATACATAAAAAAACTAGTAGAGGAGGGCAGGTTAGAAATTAAAAAATCGTTAAAGGGTAAACAGGTTACCTATCATGATCCTTGTTATTTAGGAAGAGGAAACGGCGTCTATGAATCTCCAAGAGATATTATAAGAAAATTAGGTGTTAACCTTATAGAGATGAAACAACATAAAAATAGAGCTTTATGTTGTGGTGCCGGAGGAGCTCAAATGTTTAAAGATGCAGAAAAAGGAGATAAAGAAATTAATATTCTAAGAACAGAACAAGCATTGGAAACAAATGCAAAAATAATTGCTACAGGATGTCCATACTGCAATACAATGATGACCGATGGTGTTAAGTTTCATGAGAAAGAATCTCAAATCATAGTTAAAGATATTGCTGAATTAATTGCAGAGGCTGATAATTTATAGTTCTTATCGAAGAAACAATTACCATCCATGATCATAAAAAATTTTATCAAAGCTGCTAGACTTAGAACCTTACCATTGTCTATTTCAGGAATTATTTTAGGAGGTTTTTTAGCTATGTCTGATGGTTTATTTAACAGTTTTATTTTTAGTTTGGCTTTAATTACAACTATTGGTTTTCAAGTAATTTCAAATTTTGCTAATGATTATGGTGATGGAGTTAAAGGTACTGATGCCATTAGAATAGGAGAGGAAAGAATGGTGAGTTCAGGCAAGATTTCTCCAAAGCAAATGAAAAAAGCAATTGTAATTACAGTTATTATAACTATTATTTTTGCTCTTCTCCTCATTTATGAGTCCTTTGGTCTAAGTAATTTTGGATATTCATTATTGTTTTTTGTTCTAGGAATAGGTTCTATAGTAGCAGCTATAAAATATACCGTTGGCAATTTAGCTTATGGTTATAGCGGTTTTGGAGATCTATTTGTTTTTATTTTTTTTGGATTATTAAGTGTTTTAGGAAGTTATTTTTTATTTACAAAAGAGATTTATTTTCTTCTAACGCTACCTGCTATTTCAATTGGTCTATTAAGTACAGCTGTCTTAAATCTCAATAACATAAGAGATTATCAAAATGATAAAAAAACAAAAAAACACACCATAGTTGTTAAAATAGGTGTAAAAGCAGCTAAAAGATATCATTACTGCTTACTACTGTTCTCCTTTATTTGTTCCTTAAGTTATGTAGTTCTTACCTTTACAAAAGCAGTTCAATTTATATTTCTTCTAGCTTATATTCCTTTAGTAATTCATGCTTTATTTGTTTACAACAATAAAGAAGAATTTAGGTTAGATGCAGAATTAAAAAAAGTAGCTTTGAGTACATTTTTATTTTCTGTTCTTTTAGGCTTAGGACAAGTGTTATAATTTTAAACTAGTCAAATATAATTCATGAAAACAGTAAAAATTGTTATTACATTCTTAGTTATTCTCTCAGTATTATTTTTTAGTACTGGTTTAATAATTAAAGACAGTAGTTATGATTCTCAAATAACCATTTTAAAACCTGTAGATGATACGTTTGCCATGTTTACAAATGTTTCAACAATGACTAATTGGAATCCAGAATATAGTTCTGTAGAGATTGTAGACCAAAAGCCAGGTATTACTGGAAGTAGTTATAATATTATCATTCAACACAATGATCTAACTACCATTGTTAAAGAGAAAGTATTGGCGTATGTTAAGAATGAAAAGTTAACCCTGTTTTTTGATAGAGATGGAGTCATTGAAAGAGATGAATACTCTTTTATAGCTGAGGGGAATTCTACGATCATTCATTTGAATGCTAGTTACCAGGCAAAAAGTTATATCTTAGGATGTGTATTGCCTTTTTTTAAATCTAAATTTAAAAATATTGATGAGGTTTCTTTGAAGAATTTTAAAGCCTTTGCTGAAAAATAAATATTTTGATTAAAGCAACTTATTACAAATATATTTTACAATTTAAAACACCTAGTGGAACCTCAAGAGGTATTTTAAAAACTAAAGAAACTTGGTTTTTATACCTTTCTAAAGAAGGTAAATTTGGAGTAGGAGAATGTGGGCTTTTTAGAGGATTAAGTATAGATGATAGGCCCGATTATGAGGATAAACTAAAATGGGTTTGTAATAATATTGAACTAGGCTTAGATATTCTTTTAGCAAAAACAATTCATTTTCCTAGTATCCAAATTGGATTAGAACAAGCGTTTCTGTCGCTTCAATCAACATCACCTTTTAAATTATTTGTTTCTAACTTTACAGAATCTAATAAAGCTATAGATATTAATGGTCTAATTTGGATGGGAGATCGTGAATTTATGAATGATCAAATAAAAGAGAAGATAGCTCTAGGATTTCGTTGTCTAAAAATGAAAATTGGAGCCATAGATTTTGCAACAGAAATTCAGTTATTAGCATCCATAAGAAAAGAGTTTTCAATTAACGATATAGAATTACGAGTAGATGCTAATGGTGCTTTTAAGCCATCAGAAGCATTGGAGAAATTAAAGATATTATCAAATTATGATTTGCATTCAATAGAACAACCTATTCATCAGGGTAACTATCAAGAAATGGCATTACTTTGCGAAAAAACACCCTTACCAATAGCTTTAGATGAGGAATTAATTGGAGTGTTTCATGTAACTAAGAGAACAAAAATGCTACAAATAATAAAACCTCAATATATTATTTTAAAGCCTAGTTTAGTTGGTGGGTTTAAAGAGAGTTTAGAATGGATAGAGTTAGCCAAAGAATCTGGTATAGGGTGGTGGGTTACCAGTGCTTTAGAAAGTAATGTTGGTTTAAACGCCATAGCTCAATGGACGGCTACTTTAAAAAGTAGTATGCCTCAGGGTCTGGGAACGGGAGGTTTATTTACTAACAACTTTGATAGTCCCTTAGAGGTTAACAAAGGAGGACTTTATTATAATAAAAATAAAAACTGGAATTTTAATTTAATATGAATTTTTTACAAACAGGCTACAAGGGTAAAAATGAATCATGGATGTATGTAGTGATGTTTTTTATCATTTTTTTAGGAAGTACTTTAGGTCAAATTCCTATTACAATAAAAGCTTTTATTGCTTCTGGTAAAGACATGCAAAAGTTTGTGGAAAGTGGGCAGAATTCATTTGCTGACTTAGGGATTGATTCTAATTTATATCTTTTTCTCATACTACTATCATTTATAATTCCATTGTTACTATTTATTCCATTGGTAAAGTCAATTCATAAGAAAAAAATTAGATGGATAATAACTTCAAGAAAAAAAATAGACTGGAGTCGTTTCTTTTTTGGTGTTTTCATATGGGGATTAGTTACAATATTTTTTTTAGGATCAGATATCATACTCTCTCCAGAAAAATATGTTTGGAATTTTAAACCCATTCCATTTTTTACGCTTTGTTTTGTTGCTATTGTTTTTATGCCCCTTCAAACAAGTTTAGAGGAATTATTATTTAGAGGCTACTATATGCAGGGTCTTGCATTATGGATTAAAAATAAATGGGCACCATTAATTATTATGTCAGTTGTCTTTGGTTTATTGCACGGGTTAAATCCTGAAATAGAAAAACTAGGATATATCGCTTTGGTGTTTTATATAGGGACTGGATTCTTTTTTGGGGTAGTTAGCCTTATGGATGACGGAATTGAGTTGGCTATGGGGATGCATGCAGTTAACAATATATTGGCAGCTTTGTTTGTAACAACAGATTGGACTGTTTTTCAAACAGAAGCCTTATATATTGATATTTCTGAGCCCTCACTTGGTGCAGAAATGTTCCTGCCAGTATTTGTATTATACCCTGTTGTATTTTTAATTTTTTCTAAAAAGTATGGTTGGTCTAATTGGAAAGAGAAAATTTTTGGAAAACTTGAAAAACCGTCACTTATTGAAATCGAATAGTTTCCATACAAATTTCCAAATCAATGGAAAAGTATTTTCAAGTTCTGAGGAACTTATTAAGTTTTCTCAATCAATTTCGAAAGAAATCAATCAATTTTTGAGAGAGTGGTTTTCTGCTGATTCTCATATAGTAGCTATGACTTCTGGTTCTACGGGAACTCCAAAAAGTATTCATCTTCGTAAGGATTTTATGATAAATTCGGCTTTAGCTACTAGTCGTTATTTTCAATTAGGAGAGAATACAAAAGCATTATGTTGTTTACCTATCAAATTTATTGCTGGAAAAATGATGTTGGTTAGAGCGCTAACACTTGGTTGGCATTTAGATGTAATAGAATCTACCTCTAATCCATTACAAGAAATCACAAAAGAATATGACTTTTCTGCAATGGTGCCGTTACAACTAAGAAATTCAATTTCAAAAATTAACCAAATCAAAACGTTGATTATTGGTGGAGGAGTGGTTTCTAGAGATTTAGACAAAGCCATTCAAACTGTTGACACAAAATGTTATGCTACCTATGGGATGACAGAAACAATTACTCATGTTGCTGTTAAGAAATTAAATAAATTTACCCAATTAGAACTTGAGTCAGAATCTGTATATAAAACCTTACCTAATGTCACTATTTCAAAAGATAAAAGAAGTTGTCTAGTTATATATGCTCCAAAAATTTCTGATGAAACTATCATTACTAATGATGTAGTAGAGGTTGTTTCTAAAACTGAATTTAATTGGAAAGGTCGTTTAGATCATGTTATCAATTCAGGTGGGGTGAAATTACATCCAGAGGAAATAGAACAAAAATTATCACATACAATACATTCACGATTTTTTATAGCTGGAGTTCCGGATGAAATATTAGGCGAAAAATGCATATTAGTTATTGAAGGTAAAAATTATCAAATAACAAAAAAATACTTTTCAAAGTTGTCTAGATTTGAAATTCCTAAGGAAGTTTTCTTTATTCCAAAATTTTTAGAGACAGGATCTGGTAAAATACGACGTTTTAAAACTCTAGACTTGTTGTGATAATTTTGCTATTACACTTCTAATGAGTGGTATACATTTTGAACATCATCATCTTCTTCTAGTTTTTCCAATAATTTCTCTACATCAGCTTGTTGCTCCGGTGATAACTTTGAAGTAGACGTTGGAATCCTTTCAAACCCAGAAGATATAATTTCTACATTTTCTTTTTCAAAGAAAGATTGAATGGCACCAAATTGTTCAAATGGAGCATATATAATGATTCCCTCTTCATCATCAAATACCTCTTCCACATCAAAGTCTATGAGTTCTAATTCTAACTCTTCCATATCAATGGAAATATCCTCTTTTTTTACAGTAAAATTACACGTATGATCAAACATGAAAACCACTGAACCTGAAGTTCCAAAATTTCCTTCACATTTATTAAAAATTGCTCTAACATTAGCAACAGTCCTATTATTATTGTCGGTAGCAGTTTCAATTAATACGGCTATTCCGTGTGGGGCATAGCCTTCAAATAAAACTTCTTTAAAGTTGGCGGTATCCTTATCGGTTGCTTTTTTAATAGCACGTTCTACATTGTCTTTTGGCATATTTGCGGCCTTAGCATTCTGCATAACAGCTCTTAATCTCGAATTCGTATCTGGGTTTGGACCACCCTCTTTTACGGCCATTACTATATCCTTCCCAATTCTTGTAAATGTTTTGGCCATTGCAGACCAACGTTTCATTTTTCTTGCTTTTCTAAATTCGAATGCTCTTCCCATGATTAACTTTTTATTAAAGACTACATTTATTCTAATTAAACTTGAACAACACCTAAATTAAATTTCCTGTCTATAGGTGCTTGATTTGCTGCTTCTATACCCATTGAAACCCATGTTCTAGTGTCTAATGGATTTATGACAGCATCGGTCCAAATTCTAGCAGCAGCATAATAAGGAGATATTTGATGATCATAGCGAGATTTTATTTTTTCAAATAATTCATCTTCTTTTTCAGACGTAATTTTTTCACCTGTCTTTTTTAAAGAAGCTTTCTCAATTTGTAATAATACCTTGGCAGCAGAATTCCCACTCATTACAGCTAATTCTGCACTTGGCCAAGATGCAATTAATCTGGGGTCGTATGCTTTACCACACATCGCATAATTTCCAGCTCCATAAGAATTTCCAATAATAATTGTAAATTTTGGAACTACAGAATTACTAACAGCATTCACCATCTTAGCACCATCTTTTATAATTCCACCATGTTCAGATTTAGAACCTACCATAAAACCAGTAACATCTTGGAGAAATAATAAAGGAATTTTTTTCTGATTACAGTTGGCAATAAATCGGGTAGCTTTATCTGCAGAATCAGAGTAAATAACACCACCAAATTGCATTTCTCCCTTTTTTGTTTTTACTACTTTTCTTTGATTGGCAACAATACCTACCGCCCATCCATCTATTCTTGCATAAGCGGTTATAATTGTTTTTCCAAACCCTTCTTTATATTCATCAAATTCAGAATTATCAACAATACGTCTAATAATTTCTTTCATGTCGTATTGCTCAGTTCTAAGTTTTGGAAGGATTCCAAGAATCTCCTCTTCTTTTTCTGCAGGTTTAACCGGCTCTATTCTATTAAATCCAGCAGTATCATGGTCACCAATTTTACCAAGAACATTTTTAATGGTGTCTAGAGCATCTTTATCATCTTTTGCTTTATAATCGGTTACTCCAGAGATTTCACAATGGGTTGTTGCACCTCCGAGTGTTTCATTATCAATACTTTCTCCAATAGCAGCCTTCACTAAATAACTTCCTGCTAAAAAAATACTACCAGTTTTATCTACTATCAAAGCTTCATCACTCATAATAGGTAAATAGGCACCGCCTGCAACACAGCTTCCCATAACAGCAGAAATTTGAGTAATTCCTAGACTACTCATGACGGCATTATTTCTAAAAATTCGTCCAAAATGTTCCTTGTCTGGAAAAATTTCGTCCTGTAGCGGCAAGTATACCCCTGCACTATCTACTAAATAGATTATTGGTAGTTTATTTTCAATGGCAATTTCTTGAGCGCGTAAGTTTTTTTTAGCAGTTATGGGAAACCAAGCACCTGCTTTAACAGTTGCATCATTGGCTACTACTATACATTGTTTTTTTTGGATATAGCCAATTTTAACAACCACACCCCCCGAAGGGCATCCGCCGTGTTCTTGATACATCTTTTCACCTGCAAAAGCGCCAATCTCAATACTTTTAGTTTTAG
Organism: uncultured Flavobacterium sp.; assembly: GCA_964021805.1. Taxonomy (GTDB): domain Bacteria; phylum Bacteroidota; class Bacteroidia; order Flavobacteriales; family Flavobacteriaceae; genus Polaribacter. Next base: position 41,313 of record CAXHZP010000001.1, on the reverse strand, counting down.
GATCTAACAGATAATCTATACGTTCTCTAGCGGTCATTTTTCCTTTCTCGTGATGTTTGCTAATTCTTTCTTGACCACCACCAAGTTTCACTTTTACCAATCTTTTTTTTAGTTCACTTATTAAAAGTTTGTTATGATCTTCATTTTTGTTGAAGTTGATATCCATGAAAATAGTATTTATAGCGAATTTACAAAAGTTTGTCTTTTTTTTACAAAGATGGGATGTAAAGTTTATTTTAATAACCATGGAGATATATTCCTTGGAATACAAATTATTATTTTATAACTTTATCAAATAATAAAAAAATAAATATTATGAAAAAAATTCTTGCCTTTGGTGGTAGCTCAAGTTCTTCATCAATTAATAAGCAACTTGCAGTATATGCAGCTAACTTAGTTTCAGATTCAACAATTGAAGTAATCGATTTTAGTGAATATGATCCACCAGTTTACAGTACTGATGAAGAAAAAAATGGTTTTCCTGCCCAACTTCTCGAATTAAGTGAATACATGAAAAATTTTGATGGATATGTAGTGTCTCTTGCAGAGCATAATGGGTCTTATGCTGCAGCATTTAAAAGTATATTAGACTGGTTGTCTAGGATTAATAGAGAAATTTTTAACAATAAACCAGTTCTATTACTAGCTACCTCACCCGGCGGAAGAGGTGGAGTATCTGTCTTAGGAGCTGCATCTGATTATTTTCCTCACGCAGGAGCTAGTGAAGTTGTTACGTTTTCTTTACCCAATTTTTATGATAATTTTCAAGAAAATAAAATCGTAAATGAAGAGATTTTAAATGTTTTATTGATTCAAATAAATTTATTTTTTAAAGCTATAAATTAATTACAATAGAAATATATTCCTTGGAACATAAAGGAATTTTTCATAATTTTATGCTTACCCCCTTGTTTAATGATTTAAAAAAATAAAATCATGGGAGATATATCCAAAGACATAAACTCTAGATTTGAGAATAATAAAATTAAGGCTTTAATTAATATTAAATATACTGCCAACTGGATTAATAGTTATGAAAATGAATTTTTTAGACCCTACGGTATATCTCCTCAACAATATAACATATTAAGGATTTTACGTGGTGCTGAAAAACCTATAAAGGTTCAAGTAATTAAAGATAGAATGATTGATAGGGCACCAAATGCTACTCGTTTAATGGATAAGTTATGTGAAAAGAAACTGATTGAAAGAATTCGTTGTAACAAAGATAGAAGAGTAGTTTTTATAAGTATAAATAAAACAGGTTTAAAATTACTAAATACCATAGATACAAATACTAAGTTAGAGTTTTTAAATAACCTTACCGAAAAAGAAGCAACAACTTTAAGTAGGTTATTAGATAAGTTGAGATAAAAAAATTTCAATAAATATATTCCATGGGGATTAAATTTCAAAAAATTAAATGATTATGCATAAAGTAAAACATAGTGCTAATTCTAGAGGTCTGGTTGATCATGGCTGGTTAAAAAGTAATCATTCATTTAGTTTTGCCAATTATTACAATTCCGATAGAATGAATTTTGGAGCATTAAGAGTTCTGAATGATGACATTGTTCAACCTAAAATGGGTTTTGGAACTCATCCTCATCAGAATATGGAGATTATATCTATTCCTTTAAAAGGAACATTATCTCACAAAGACAGCATGAATAATATTCGTTCTTTAGAGGTTAATGAAGTGCAAGTAATGAGTGCAGGAACAGGATTAACTCATTCAGAATTTAATGATAGCAAAACAGATGAGGTACATTTTCTACAACTTTGGATTACACCTGAGAAGCTAGGAATTACTCCATCCTATAATCAAAAGATATTTAATCCTGAGAATAGAAAAAATAAATTTCAAACACTAGTTTCACCAAGAACTAATCATGTTAAAGGTAGCTTATCTATACATCAACAAGCTTATATTTCTATTATAGATTTAGATATGGGAGTGAACTTAGAATACAATTTACATAATGCTGCTTACTTCTTTATAATAAATGGAAAGGTAGTGATAGAGGATGAAGAGTTGAGTGATAGAGATGCTCTTGGAGTTACCATAACTAACAAAGTTTCTTTAAGAGCTATTAGCGATGTAAAGCTGATTGTAATAGATGTTCCTGTAGATTAATTTTTAAACCTTCTTTAAAGCCTCCTAATTAATTCTTTGCTTTTCATAAAAATAAGTTTACCTTGCAAGTGCTATGCATGCATAATAAATTATAATCCATTTTTATGAAATATCCACACATTTTTGAGCCATTAGATTTAGGTTTTACAACCTTAAAAAATAGAATTTTAATGGGCTCAATGCACACGGGTTTGGAAGAAGAAAAAAATGGTCTGGAAAGAATATCAGCTTATTATGCTGAGAGAGCTAAAGGAGGCGTGGGTCTAATCATAACTGGAGGAATCTCTCCAAATATACAAGGATGGACAGGCCCTTTTTCAGCAAGGATGTCTTCAAAAAAACATGCTATTCAGCATCAAAAAATCACCAAAGCTGTTCATGATGAAGGTGGAAAAATATGCATGCAGATATTACATGCTGGTCGATATGGTTACCATCCTTTTAATGTTGCTCCTTCTAAAATTAAATCTCCAATAACCCCTTTTAAACCTTTTAAATTAACTAAATCTGGTGTAAACAGAACCATACGAGATTTTGTGAATTGTGCTAAATATTCAAAAATTGCAGGATACGATGGTGTTGAGATTATGGGTTCAGAAGGATATCTAATCAATCAATTTATTGCAGCTCACACCAATAAAAGAAAAGATAAATGGGGAGGTTCTTATTCTAATAGAATGAGATTACCAGTTACATTAGTAAAATCTGTTAGAGAAGCAGTTGGTGAAGATTTTATCATTATTTACCGTTTATCAATGCTAGACCTCATAGAAAAAGGGAGCACATGGGAAGAGGTTGTCCAATTAGCAAAAGAAATTGAAAAAGCAGGAGCTACCATCATTAATACCGGAATAGGTTGGCATGAGGCTAGAATTCCTACGATTGCTACTTCTGTGCCAAGAGCAGCATTTACATGGGTTACTAAAAAAATGAAAGAGGAGGTGTCTATTCCATTAGTTACTTCTAATAGAATAAATATGCCAGAGACAGCTGAAGAAGTTTTAGCAAGAGGAGATGCAGATATGATTTCTATGGCTCGTCCTTTTTTAGCTGATCCTCATTGGGTAAATAAAGCGGCTAATGAGAAGTCTGAAGAAATTAATACCTGTATTGCTTGTAATCAAGCCTGTTTAGATCATGTTTTTAAACAAAAAGTAGCTAGTTGTTTAGTGAATCCTAGAGCATGTCATGAAACTGAATTTAATTATGACATGGCATCAGTACCAAAAAAAATAGCAGTAGTTGGGGCTGGACCTGCCGGGCTTTCAGCAGCTACTATTGCCGCTCAAAGAGGACATCATGTAACCCTTTTTGACTCAGAATCAGAGGTTGGAGGGCAATTTAACATGGCAAAACAAATTCCTGGAAAAGAAGAATTTTATGAAACTATTCGATACTATAAGAATCAGTTGGAATTGCATAATGTTGAGTTAATACTTAATAAAAGAGTTGCTAAAAGTGATTTAGAACAATCAGATTTTGAAGAAATAATTATTGCTACAGGAATTTCGCCAAGAACACCTAATATTGAAGGTATAGATCACAGTAAAGTTGTAAGTTATCTAGATGTTTTGAAACATAAAAAACAAGTTGGTAAAAGAGTTGCCGTAATTGGAGCAGGAGGAATTGGGTTTGATGTCTCTGAATTTCTTCTTCATCAGGGAGACTCTAGCGCTTTAGATATAGATACTTGGTTGACAGAATGGGGAATTGACAAAAATATTGAGGCTAGAGGAGGTATAGCTGGAATACAACCTTCATTTCCATCTGCAAAACGAGAAATTTTTATGTTTAAAAGGAGTAAGGGTAAATTTGGGGGTAATTTAGGAAAAACAACTGGTTGGATTCATCGAGCTAATTTAAAAAAGCATAACGTACAATTTATCAATGAAGTTCAGTATACTAAAATAGATGACCAAGGTCTTCATTATTCTAGAGGAGATCAATCAAAAATTCTAGAGGTAGACAATGTTATTATTTGTGCAGGTCAAACTCCTCTCAAAGAATTATATACCGCTTTAGAATCATCAGGAAAAAATATTCATATCATAGGAGGTGCAGATATAGCAGACGAGTTAGACGCTAAAAGAGCTATTGATCAAGGATGCAGATTAGCCGCATCATTATAATTTTTGTGAAACTATTTTTTTAATGATCTATCCTACAAATTTCCAATAGAACAAAATACCATTTCTTGAATAGTATAACTTCAAAAAAATGTCGACATTTGTTTTTCTAACCAACTACTAAAATTTTCATAATTTTAGTAACTTAAATTAATACCAATGGATAAAAATGGAGTTTTAGCATGGGCCACAATCATCATGATTGTTGTAGGTTTAGCATTGATAGGCTTAGGAGCGTTTAGATATGACGATGTAGCAGGCTGGGGGTTTGCATCAGTAGGAATTGGTTTTTTTGCCATTGCATGGGTATTTAATGCATTAAAAGGAAGAGTCTAGTTTTTATTAAATTTTTAAATTACCATTAAATGTCTGATGATAAAAAAGTTATTTTCTCCATGTCTGGAGTTAATAAAACTTACCAAAGTACAAACAAACAGGTTTTAAAGAATATTTACTTAAGTTTCTTTTATGGAGCTAAAATTGGAATACTTGGATTAAATGGTTCAGGAAAGTCTACACTTTTAAAAATTATAGCTGGAGTTGAGAAAAACTTTCAGGGAGATGTTACTTTTTCCCCAGGTTATCAAGTTGGCTATCTAGAGCAAGAACCAAAACTAGATCCAGAGAAAACTGTCATGGAGGTAGTAAAGGAGGGTGTTGCAGAGACAGTAGCTATCTTAGATGAATACAATAAAATAAACGAATTGTTTGGCTTAGAGGAAGTATATTCTGATGCAGATAGGATGGACAAGTTAATGGCACAGCAAGCAGATTTGCAAGATAAAATTGATGCCTCCAATGCATGGGAGTTAGACACCAAGCTAGAGATAGCAATGGATGCCCTAAGAACCCCTGATTCTGATAAAAAAATTGGTATACTTTCTGGTGGTGAAAAAAGGAGAGTTGCCTTGTGTAGATTACTTTTACAAGAACCTGAAATTTTATTACTTGATGAACCAACTAATCATTTAGATGCAGAATCTGTTCATTGGTTAGAACATCATTTAGCTCAATACAAGGGAACTGTAATAGCTGTAACACATGATAGATATTTCTTAGATAATGTAGCTGGTTGGATATTAGAACTAGACAGAGGAGAGGGAATTCCATGGAAAGGAAACTATTCATCTTGGTTAGATCAGAAATCTAAAAGATTAGCTCAAGAGAGCAATACAGCGTCAAAGAGACAAAAAACCTTAGAACGAGAACTTGATTGGGTTAGACAAGGAGCAAAGGGGAGACAAACGAAACAGAAAGCTCGTTTAAAAAGTTATGAGCGTTTAATGAGTCAAGATCAAAAACAACAGGAAGAGAAATTAGAAATATTTATCCCAAACGGTCCCAGATTAGGAACTAATGTTATTGAAGCTTCAGGTGTATCTAAAGCTTACGGAGATAAATTACTTTATGAAAATTTAGAGTTTAATTTACCGCAGGCTGGAATTGTTGGAATTATTGGGCCAAATGGTGCAGGAAAAACCACTATTTTTAAAATGATTATGGGTGAGGAAAATGCTGATAAAGGGAATTTTAATGTTGGTTCAACAGCCAAGATAGCCTATGTAGATCAAGCACACTCAAACATTGATACAGAAAAATCTATTTGGCAAAACTTTTCTGATGAACAAGATTTAGTAATAATGGGAGGAAAGCAAGTTAATTCAAGAGCTTACTTGAGTCGTTTTAATTTTTCAGGAAGTGAACAAAATAAAAAAGTTAGTACGCTGTCTGGAGGTGAGAGAAATAGATTGCACTTGGCAATGACCCTTAAAGAAGAGGGTAATGTTTTATTATTAGACGAACCAACAAATGATCTTGATGTAAATACACTTAGAGCTTTGGAAGAAGGGTTAGAGAATTTTGCAGGTTGTGCAGTGGTTATAAGTCATGATAGGTGGTTTTTAGATAGAGTATGTACACATATTTTAGCTTTTGAAGGTGATAGTCAAGTATATTTCTTTGAAGGTTCATTTTCAGAGTATGAAGAAAATAAAAAGAAACGTTTGGGCGGAGATTTTATGCCAAAACGAATCAAATACAAGAAGTTAATTCGATAAAAAGAGCAACTTAAGTTTTATTATTTTTTTAAAGTGATTTTCTTTTCTTCTCTAAATTGACGTTTATCTTTTATGTATTTTTATTAATAAAAAGTCTTCACCAAGATTAAATTAACCTTATGTTAAATTTTTAAAAAAATTAATGATTAGCGCTATTGAAAAGAATCTTTATAGGGGTATAAATCTACTCAATTCCATTTCTGATGAACAATATAGTAATACTTCCACACCTCCATACTATTCTAGTATTGGAACACATATAAGACATATTTTAGATATTTTTAATTGTATTTTTATAGGATTAGATTCTCAAAAAGTAGATTTTTCTCAAAGAGAAAGAAATCCGATTGCAGAAAAAACTACTTCAGGTGGTATTGTTTATTTTAAAGATATTATTTCAAAACTTAAAACTCTTTCAGAAGAAGATTTTAAAAAAATAATTGCTGTTACTGACGAATTAGGAGATGAAAAAGTAACTGTAGATTATTTTCTTGAAGCAGTTTTAATGCAAGCTCATAGTCACGCAATTCATCATTTCGCATCAATAGGTTATATTGTGAGTAAATTAGATATAGAATTACTTGATGATGGTTTCGGTTATAATCCTACTAGCCCACGCATAAACTCAACTAATTAAATTATCGATTTTTTAAACCACTAGAATATTTCTGTAATTGTATCATTTCTCTAATAAATGACATTGTTTTAGTAAATTTCACTCCACTTATTTGTTTGTTATATCTTGCAATTTTAAATAGGTGCTTCCAATGATCTCTAATAATTTTTAACGCTTTAAAGTAATTGATTTTACTTGCATCGTAAATATTTCCTGGTTCGGCCAAAATACCATTTATCTCTACTATCATAAAATTACCATCGTATAGTTCTTTTAAACTGTTGTATTTAATATCTAAACGACCATAATACCATCCATCTATTTGATGACTTATAGAGTCTAAAATAGTTTCTATTTTTTTATTTATTAAGTGATTTCCATTAATAAACTGAGTTCCTTTTGAGTGATTTCCAATTGAGGACAACTTCTTCACACTATTTTTCTCTAAAATTAAATTCCAGTCTATAGTGGTATCTTCTTTTAATTCTGGATAGTATATTGAGGCTCTCTTATCTTGATGAACTAACTCCAATAAGCTTGATTTTCCATCCCCTTTAATAGATAAAAACTTTTTTAAAGTAAGGGAAGAAATTGTCCCTTTTTTTTGGTAAGGATATCTGTAATAAAAAATACCACATTCATATTCATGTGTCATAAATTGTTGTATGATAAAATCAATAGAGTATTTTTTTAAATAATTTATAAGTGATGATTTTGTTTTAATTTTTTTCACCAATAAACCCCTAAAACCAACATCAGGTTTAATAATTAGAGGAAAAGTAATTCCCTTGTTATTTACTTCTTGCAAGGTGGTCTCTATATCCTGATTTTTCCTGTGAAGAATTGATTTTGGCACATATTTTCTCGGAATCATTTGTAAGGTGTTGAATTTAGATTCTGATCCAATACCTGAGTTTTTTAATCCAGGATTTGTAGCTGTATAAAAAACAAAACTTTTTGTGCGAATAGCATAATAGAGTGCTAAAGGAATATTAGGCATATAAAACATCAACATAGGCCAGTATTCCCAATGTATTAATTTATAAAATTTATTTTTCATTATTATTTATCTGAAAAAAGTGCATCTAGTAGGGTTTTAAAGGTTTTGAAGGCAAAAAATAATGTAAAAATAATTAGTAGAGAGGAAAGAATTACTCCTAAAACACTAATGTAAAAAGGAGTCCCCTCTTTGTATAATTTTAATGCTTTAAAAGAGAGTGTCAGTAGTAGTGGAGAAGCAATTAATAGTCCTAATAAAATTAGTAATTTTTTTAATCCGTTGGCTACCAAGTCTTGATTTATCGCCATTATTTATAGTTTTTAATGGCTTTTCTTACACTACCATATTCTTGTAATAATTGACTGGCTGTTGTTTTATTAATATGAAGTTCTTTACAAAGCATTATTATACCTCTATTTACTAGTTTGTCATTAGAAAGCTGCATATCAATCATTTTATTACCTTTTACTTTTCCTAACAGAATCATAGTAGTTGTAGAGATCATGTTTAAAACCATTTTTTGAGCAGTTCCAGCTTTCATTCTTGAGCTTCCAGTAACAAATTCAGGTCCAACAACAGTTTCTATAGGATATAATGCAGTATTACTTAAAGGAGAATTTTCATTACAGGTTATACATCCCGTAATAATTTCATTTTTATTACACATTTCTAGAGCTGAAATTACATACGGAGTAGTGCCTGAAGCAGCTATTCCAACAACAACATCTTTTATTGAAATTTGTTGATCTTGAAGATCTTTCCAACCCTGGGTCGTAGAATCCTCTGCAAATTCTACGGCCTTTCGGATAGCTGTATCTCCACCAGCTATTAAACCATTTACTAATTCATGAGATACTCCAAACGTTGGCGGGCACTCTGAGGCATCTAAAATTCCGAGCCTACCACTAGTTCCAGCTCCAATATAAAATAATCGACCTCCATTTTTTAACTTTTTGACAATGATTTTTGAGAGAAGTTCAATTTGAGGAATTGCTTTTTCTACTGATAAAGCTACTGTTTTATCTTCATTATTTATGTAAGTTAACAGTTCTGAGGTAGACATCTTTTCCAGATGATTATAGTTAGAATCTAGTTCTGTAGTTTTTGTATAACCCATTATTTATCAAACATTACTTTATATGCATAAATATAAATATAAATTAAGCTGAAATTAATTAAATCTAAAAAAAAAGAGTGCATAAATGCACTCTTAAATTTAAGAAGGGAAAAAGTGTTTACATATTCCCTAAAATCTTTGTTAATGTATTACTTGGTTGCATTGCTTTATCTGCTAAAATACTGTTTGGAAGATAGTAGCCACCAATATTTATTGATTCCCCTTGGATAGAATTTAGTTCATTAATGATTTTTTGCTCATTTGTACTTAATTCCTCTGAAATTTTAGAAAATTCATTTTTTAACTCATTGTCTTTATCTTGAGAAGCTAGTGCTTTAGCCCAGAATAAAGCCAAATAAAAATGACTTCCTCTATTGTCTAGTTCACCAACTTTTCTTGAAGGAGATTTTTTATGATCTAAAAACATATCTGTAGCATCATCTAGTGTTTCAGATAATACAATTGCTTTTGAGTTATTGTTTGTAGTTCCATAATGTTCTAATGATATTGCTAATGCTAAAAACTCACCTAAAGAATCCCAACGTAAATGATTTTCTTTAGAAAATTGCTGCACATGTTTTGGTGCTGAACCTCCAGCGCCAGTTTCGAACAATCCACCTCCGTTCATCAAAGGAACAATAGAAAGCATTTTAGCAGATGTTCCCAGTTCTAAAATAGGGAAGAGGTCTGTTAAATAATCACGAAGTACATTCCCAGTAACAGAGATTGTATCTTTTCCTTCTTTAATTCTTTCCAAACTAAATTGAGTAGCCTCCTCTGGAGATAAGATTCTAATATCCAATCCTTCCGTATTGTGATCTTGTAAGTAGGTGTTTACTTTTTTAATCAATTCAGAATCGTGAGATCTTTTCTCTCCTAACCAAAAAACAGCCGGTGTTTCTGTAGCTCTAGCTCGATTAACTGCAAGTTTTACCCAATCTTGGATTGGAGCATCTTTTACCTGACACATTCTCCAGATATCTCCGGCTTCTACGTTATGTTCTAATAAGACAGTGTTTTTAGAATCAATTACTTGAATGATTCCATCTGCATGAACTTCGAAAGTTTTATTATGAGATCCATACTCTTCTGCCTTTTTGGCCATTAAGCCAACATTAGGAACAGTTCCCATTGTTCTCGGATCAAAAGCACCGTGTTTTTTACAAAAATTAATAGTGGTTTGATAAACTCCAGCATAAGAACTATCTGGGATTACCGCTTTTGTGTCTTGTAATTTTCCTTCCTTGTTCCACATTTGTCCAGATGTACGAATCATTGCTGGCATAGAAGCATCTATGATCACATCTGAAGGAACGTGAAGATTGGTGATTCCTCTATCAGAATCTACCATTGCTAGGTCTGGGTTATTTTCAAAAGCTGTTTCTATATCAGAAAGTATTTCTTCTTTTTTGTAGGGTGGTAACTGGTTGATATTGCTCAATAAGTTTCCAAATCCATTATTCACATCTACACCTACAGAATCTAAAGCTTTACCATGTTTGTCAAATAGATCTTTAAAGAAAGTGCGAACGGCGTGACCAAAGATGATTGGGTCCGAAACCTTCATCATTGTGGCTTTCATATGTAATGAAAATAGAAGGTTATTTTGTTTTGCGTCTACAATTTGTTCTTCTAAAAAACTTAATAGAGTATTTTTACTCATGAATGTAGCATCTATGATTTCTTTGTCTTCTAATGCGATATTGTCTTTAAGTATAGAAACTTGTCCATTAGCATCAGTATGAACAATTCGAACATATGTTGCACCTTCTATTGTTGTTGATTTTTCATTGTGGGCAAAATCACCATCAGACATAGTTGCAACATGAGATTGAGATTCTGAAGACCAAGCCCCCATAGAATGTGGATTTTTTTTAGCATAGTTCTTAACTGCCTTTGGTGCTCTTCTGTCCGAGTTTCCTTCTCTTAATACTGGGTTAACAGCAGAACCTTTTACTTTGTTATAACGTTCCAAAATAACTTTTTGATCTGTGGTTTCAACTGTTTCCGGATAATCAGGAAGTTTATATCCTAAAGATTGTAATTCTTTGATAGCAGCAATTAATTGAGGAACTGAGGCACTGATATTAGGTAATTTAATGATGTTTGCTTCAGGTTTTTTTGCTAATTCTCCTAGTTGTGTTAGAGCATCTTCAATTCGTTGATTTTCAGGTAAAACATCAGAGAAGTTAGCTAATATTCTAGCGGCTAAAGAGATATCTTTAGTTTCAAATTTTATATGAGAACTACTTGTAAATGCTTTTACAATAGGTAATAAAGAACGTGTAGCTAAAGCCGGAGCTTCATCAGTAATTGTGTAAACTATTTTAGACTTCTTGGACATTATGTTTTTTTTATAAATCTGCTAGAGATTTGATTTAAAAGGTTTTTTTTGCGTAAAAACAGCGCAAATTTAAGAATTATAGTGAAATTTAACGAAGTTAGCTTGGTTTAATTTTGAGATATTTTTTTAATAATCAAATTTAAAAAATGATTAAAAAATAAAAGCCATATCATTCAATTTCTTGAGTGATATGGCTTCTTTAGAGACTAACTGTAAACAATGATTTGTATTTCTACACAATCAAATAGAGATATGACTCTATGTTTCTTTTAAACAAAGAAACTGTCTCTTTGTTAGACTCAGATTGGAACTCCGTCTTACTTTAGCATAAGCCTTGGTTTAACTTGTTGGAGTATCCATCCAGATACATTTCAATTAGTATTACTATGTAGTTATACTTATTTAGTTGTGTTTTGTTACTTTCGCAACTCCACAGTCTCTAATTGTTTTGGGCGGAGCCTAAACTCTGCTTAAACATTTGAAAGGTGGTCTAGAAAATAAAGAACGTTACTTTATCAAATTACTTGCGTGTCATCTTTTCCTTTCGAAAATTATTACTTTGCTTTGTAATTATATCCAAATATAGTATATGAAACGATTTATGCAAATTTTTTAAGTAATTAGAAATCAACAATATACTAACACAAGTTGTCAACATTTGTTAATTAAAAAAAGGGCTTCATGAAAATGAAACCCTTTTTTATTTATAGTTTTAAAAAGCGAATTATCTTCTTTTTTCTTGAATTCTCGCTTTTTTACCTGTAAGATTTCTGAAGTAATAAATACGAGCTCTTCTAACTTTACCTCGCTTATTTACCTCTATTTTTTGAATAGATGGAAGGTTAATTGGAAATATTCTTTCAACTCCTACGGTACCAGACATTTTTCTGATGGTAAAAGTTTCTGAAGATCCAGTACCTCTTTTTTGAATAACTACTCCTTTGAAAAACTGAGTACGAACTTTATCTCCCTCTCTAATTTCATAAAATACTGTAATAGTATCACCAGCAGAGAATTCTGGATTTTCATTTCTTGTTACAAATTCGTCTTGTACAAATTTTACTAAAGATTCCATTTTATTGTTTTAAAATTTTCTAAACTAACATTCACGATTTTCGTCAGAGGTTATTTTTAGCGAGTGCAAATCTAATGATTTATTTTAGGAAATAAAATCTATTCAAGTTATTTTTTTGGAAGGTAGTTTCTGCAGTAAAATACCCAAAACTTTCGTTCTTTTAATGATCCTTCATTAATAATAATTGGATCTAATTCTTCATATGATTTAAAAAAAGGTTCAATTTTTTCAGGGAGTTTGCCTAGTTTATTTTTGTTTTTGTTTTTTTTGTCTGAGTCTATATAAAAAGCATTTTTACCATTGTAATCATTCATATCATCACCTATGTAATCAAAATGAAGCGCAGGTTGATTTATTACATTTTGAGCAAAAATAGTTTTTGATGTAAAAAACCGAAGTTGTGCAGAGGTCTTATATCCATCAATTGAAAATATAAATGCTTGTGAATCTTTTTCCGAAATTTCCTCAACTTTTTCGCCTAATTCTTTCCATCCTACCCAGGTGTCATCGCTCTTTATAGGGACAAAATAAAAAATAATTTGGCTCGCAATAATGACATGAAATATGATAGAGATAAGTAATTGAGTCTTTAGTAGTTTTTTAGATATGTACATCCCGGCTAGAATAGTTCCGGTTACGTATGATGGCATCATCCAATTTAACTTTACCCAGTATACAGGACTGATTAAAAAGAAACCGATAAAAGTTGGTGAAAAAAATGCTAACAAAAAAAGAGTTTTTTCAGAAGGTAATGAGAATTTTGTAAGTGCTTTTTTTATGTGTTTGAAGGAAAAAACTATAAATACACTAAATAAGATTGGAAGTAATAAAATTAATTGATGTCCAATTGCTCCCAAAAATAAGATAGGTTTTACTTCAAACTTGCTTATTGAACTTGTTCTTTCGGAGGATTGAAATGCAAAAGAAGCAAAGTCATTTTGATAATTCCACCACCAGACAGGAAAGGTTACCGCTAAAGATATTATAAGACTTAACCATAACCAAGGAGAAATTAATAGTTTTCTGTACTTGGTAGATAAAATAACAAAACCCAGTATGCCAATTTGTAAAAGTAGAGCAGTATATTTACTATCAAATGCTAACCCCATGGTTATACCTGCTAAAATCCAATAGAGTTTTGTTTGTTCAAAAATTGCTTTGTAAATAAATAAGATACTCAATGTCCAAAACAGCAATAGAGGAACATCTGGAGTAGAATTGAAAGAGATAACAGAAATAAAAAGCGTTGATACAAATAAAATCACACTTTTAGATTGGCGATGTTTAGACAAAAAAAGTGACGATAATCTATAAAAACAAATAATAGTTAAACTACTAATAGTAAAGTCAGCTAATTTGACTACAAATATTGATTGACCAAATACATCTGTAAAAATTCTTAAGATATATCCAATCATTCCGGGATGATCAAAATAAGAAAGTGAAAGGTTTTGACCATATAAATAATAATAGGCGTCTTGGGGCATTAGTCCCATAAATGGCAATAAGAAAAAGCGAAATAGTTGAAATCCTAAAACCCAGGAGATTGCAGTATTATTTTTTAAAAATGAAGTAATTTTTTTCAAATTATTAAATCTTTCTTTGGGTTTACTGGTTTTCGTCTAGTAAATCTGGTCTAATTTGTTGTGTTCGTTCGTATGCCTTTTCAGATCTCCATTCATCTATTTTAGGAAAATTACCAGACAACAAAATTTCAGGCACTTTCATCCCTTCATAATTTGAGGGTCTTGTATACACAGGAGGTGATAATAAATTATCTTGAAAAGAATCAGTTAACGCAGAGGTTTCATCTCCAATAACCCCCGGAATCAAGCGCACTATGCTGTCTATTAAAACTGCTGCAGCTAATTCTCCACCGGTTAAAACATAATCACCAATTGAGATCTCTTTAGAAATGTATTTATCACGAACTCTTTGATCTACACCTTTGTAATGACCAGTTAGAATGATAATATTTTTTTGAAGAGATAATGTGTTTGCCGTAGATTGGTTTAATGTTTTTGCATCTGGAGTCATATAAATTATTTCATCATAAACTCGTTGGGCTTTTAATGCATCGATACATTTAGAAATTGGCTCAATCATTAATACCATTCCTGCACCACCTCCAAATTGAGTATCATCAATTTGTTTGTAGTTTCCTAGACCGAAGGTTCTTAAATCATGAATCACAATTTCTGCCAGACCTTTTTCTTTTGCTCTCTTTACAATAGAATGATTAAAAGGGCTTTCTAATAAATCGGGTGCTGCTGAAATAATATCTATACGCATAGGTGCAAATGTACAAGAAATGTTGGTTTTAAAAGATTAAAAAGGAGGGTGCTTAACGTTTTTTAAAACTACAAAAAATAAAATTTTGAATAGTATTAAATGGAGTTTGATGATTTTTAATTACACATTTTACTGGTTCAAATTTAGAATTAAAAGTTTTATGCATTTTATTTTTTGAATATTGAGTAATTTCTAAACCACTACATTTTAATGGTCCATTATTTGAAAAAGTTCCAATAATTAAATTTTTTGACACATATTTTTCAGTTGTTGAAACGTACGTTTTTATATCGTTTTCTTTTGTTAGAAAATGAAAAGCTGCACGATCATGCCATACATCATAGTTTTTTTCTGGTTTAAAGTCAATAATATTTGAAACTATCCAAGTTACTTTAGTTGCATTTGTACCTAAACGATCTTTAGCTCTTTCTATCGCTTTACTAGAAATATCTAAAACAGAAATATTGGTGTATCCATCCGCTAATAAAAAATCTACTAAAAAACTATCACCTCCACCAATGTCTATAATGCTAGCATCTTTATTTAATTTTAAAGATTGAATAAAATCAAGTGAATCTTTGGGTATTTTTTGAGTCCAACTTACCTGTTCTTGTGTTTTGGTTTCATAAACAGTTTCCCAATGTTTTTTGATGTTAAAAGTCATATAAAAAATTTATGATGATGATGAGGTGTTTAATTAGTATTTTATACAAACCTACTTATAATAATTCAATTGCTGCTTCTGCGCATCTTTCACCATCCATAGCTGCAGAAACTATTCCTCCAGCATAGCCTCCTCCTTCTCCACAAGGAAATAACCCTTTGATCTCAGGATGTTCTAAATTATCTTTTCTAGGGATGTTTACTGGAGAAGAAGTTCTGGATTCTACGCCTACAATATTTGCTTCATTGGTAAAATATCCATACATTTTTTTACCGAAAGCATCAAAACCTTTTCTCAGGCGACTACCAATTATTTTTGGCAATAAAGAATGCATTGGAGAGGAGTTTAATCCTGGCTGATACGAAGTTTCATTTAAACTTGAAGAGAGTTTTCCATCTACAAAATCTACTAATCTTTGGGCAGGGGCACTTTGTGTTCTCCCTCCAGATGTAAAAGCAAGACGCTCTAAATTCTTTTGATACTCTAGGCCTTTTAATGGACCAAATTGGTCATATTTAGGGATGTCTTTATCTACATTTATTTCTACAACTATGCCAGAGTTGGCAAATTTATTATTTCTTCTCGATGGAGACATGCCATTTACAACAACCTCTCCACTAGATGTAGCAGCAGGAACTATAAACCCCCCGGGACACATGCAAAAAGAATAAACCCCTCTATTATTTACTTGATGAACAAGGCTGTACGCTGCAGCTGGTAAAAGTTCATCTCTAACACCTTTACAGCTATATTGAATACTATCTATAATTTCTTGCGGATGCTCTACACGAACTCCCATAGCAAATGACTTTGCTTTAAGTGCTATATTTTTCTTGTGTAATAATTCATAAATATCTCTAGCCGAATGACCCGTAGCTAAAATAACTGAGTTCACAATTAATTCATTATTATTTTCTAATCGGATGGCAATTAATTTATTATTCTTGATTACAAAATCTGATACTTTTGAGTTAAAATGAATTTCACCACCAAAATTTAAGATAGTTTCTCTAATATTTTGAATAATTTTTGGAAGCTTATTGGTCCCAATATGCGGGTGTGCATCAATTAAGATTTGGTCTGTAGCTCCATGGTAAACTAGATTTTCAAAAATACGCCTAACATCTCCTCTTTTTAAACTTCTTGTATACAATTTTCCATCAGAATAAGTTCCAGCCCCACCTTCACCAAAGCAGTAATTAGAATTATCATTAACAATGTGATCTCTATTTATAGCCTTAATATCTCTTCTTCGTTCTTGAACATTTTTTCCACGTTCTAAAACAATGGGTTTGTATCCTAACTCAATACATCGTAATGCTGCATACATGCCTGCAGGACCAAAACCAATAATATGAATTTCTTTAGCTTTAGAAACATCTTTATACTCAAAAGAGTATGCTGATTTTTCAGGAATATTTTCATCAATGTATACTGCAACTTTGTAATTAAAGAAAATTTCTTTTTTTCTGGCATCAATAGATTTTCTGAGTAATTTTATGCCATTAACTTCTTTAGAATCAACTCCAAGTTTTTTTGCAGCTTTGTGTAGTAAAGCTCCTTCTTTTTTTTCTTCAATAAGATTAGTTCGGAGTTGAATCTCTTTTATCATAGTACAAACTTACTAGATATATTTTGTTTTTGATGTTCTATTGTTGAAAACAATTTCTTTTGCACAAATAGTTGAGAATGTAGAGATAAAGAAATTATTTAAAAGCCTTTATGATCCTATCATTTCCAAAAATATCTTTTTTTAATTGAATATTTTTAAACCCTTTTTCTGCTAATAATTTGATGGTTTCTTTTCCTAAATATTGATTGATTTCAAGGTGTAGTTGGCCATTTTTAGTTAAAAATTTCTTAGCTAATTCGGCTATTTTATTATAAAATAAAAGTGGATTTTTATTGTCTACAAATAAAGCCAGATGTGGCTCGTTATTTAATACATTATTTTTCATCTCTTTTTTTTCCAGTTCTCTTACGTAAGGTGGATTAGAAACAATCACATCATAAAGTTTGTCTAAATTATTAGTTTTTAAAATATCTAGATGTATAAAATTGATATTTACCTTATTTAGAGCGGCATTTTTCTTTGCGACACGAAGTGCTTTGTCAGAAACATCTATAGCACTTATTTTTGAACCAGGAAGCTGTTTTTTTAAAGAAATAGCGATGCATCCACTTCCGGTACCAATATCTAGTATTGTTATCTGTTTTTCATTTGTGGCTTCATTTGAAGCAGTATTATAAGTTTTTATGAGGGAAACTTCTTTTATAACCTGTTCAACAAGTTCTTCAGTTTCAGGTCTTGGAATTAGCACCTCTTTATTTATGTTAAAGGGTAATCCAAAAAACTCAGTTTTTCCAATAATATATTGTATAGGTATTTCTTGCTCTAATTGTTTAGTTGCAACCTGCATTAGATTAAGTGACTCTTGGTCAATATAAAAATCAGATTTTAATACAATATCTATTCTCTTAAAACCTATGTATTCTTCCAATATTAGAAAGAAAAAGGAATCTATTTCTGAAGTAGGGTAAAGATGTTTAATAGATTTATTAAAATGTGCTCTATATTGTTTTATTGTCATAATTTTCTAATCATCCAAACATCACAGGAATAATGACACGTGTTCCCCATAGGAGCATTGATTTGTTTAAAGCCATTCTTCTTATATAATTTTTGAGCTGCGGTCATATAAGGCATGGTTTCTAAGTAGCATTGTTTAAAACCAAACTCTTTGGCCTTAACCATACATTTCTCAATAATTTGTGCTCCTAATCCTTTCCCTCTGATGTCATTTAAAAAATACATTTTTTGCAATTCGCAGGTATCTTCATCAAAACCATCTAGTTGAGAAATTCCACCACCTCCTAGTACAACCCCATTTGATTCCACAACAAAGTAAATAGACTTGTCTTTCTGGTAAGTTGTATGCATATCCTCCAAAGCTTCATCCTCATAAGCTGTACCTACTTTAGGTGCTCCCATTTCTAAAATAACGTGTTGAACAATGGTTTTTACTTGATCATTGTCACGAGGTTCTATTTCTCTTATGATATAATCTTTATTTGTCATTTAATCCTTTATTTTTGCTTTACAAAGTTACTTTATTTTTGAATCACGAATACTACATAAAAAGATGTCTTGAGATTTCTAAACAAGGAATAGGTACAACTAGACCAAATCCTTCTGTTGGTGCGGTATTAGTAGTTGATGACAAAATTATAGGAGAGGGTTTTACAAGTCCTTATGGTGGTAATCATGCTGAAGTAAATGCAATTTCTTCTGTAAAAAATGATGAAGATTTAAAAAAAGCTACGATATATGTGACTTTAGAACCCTGTTCCCATTATGGAAAAACTCCACCATGTGCAGATTTAATTGTTAAAAGTGGAATTAAAAAAGTAGTGATTGGATGTTTAGATGTAAATGAAATAGTGGCGGGTAGAGGAATTGAAAGACTCCAAAATGAAGGTTGTGAGGTAGTTGTTGGTGTTTTAGAAAATGAATGTAAAGCTCATCATAAAAGATTTTTCACATTCCATTCAAAAAAGAGGCCCTATATTATTTTAAAATGGGCACAAACCCAAGATGGTTTTATTGCTCCTAAAAATAGGGCGAAGCAAGCTCCTGTATGGATCACCCAAAAAGTATCTAGGCAATTAGTTCATAAATGGAGAAGTGAAGAGCATTCAATTTTAGTGGGCACCACAACTATTTTAGATGATAATCCAAGTTTAGATGTTCGGAGTTGGAATGGAGAAAACCCTCTGAGAATAGTTATAGATAAAGATTTGAAATTACCTAAAGATTTAAAGGTTTATGATGGTTCAGTTAAAACAATTTTTATAAATCAAAAAATTACTACCAATAATGAAAACCTTTTTTTTGAAAAAATAAACTTTTCTAAACCCATTGCTCTTGAAATCTGTAAAGTGCTTTTTAAACACAAAGTTCAATCATTAATAGTGGAAGGAGGAAGAAAAACTATTCAAACTTTTATTGATGAAAACTTATGGGATGAAGCTAGAATTTTTTCTGGCTTGGTAAATTTTAATGAAGGGACAAAAGCTCCAATACTAGAGGGTTCTTTTTTAAATGAAGAAAACCTTATGGGTGATAGTCTAAAAACTTATATCAATGATTAAAAATATAGTCTTTGATTTTGGAGATGTATTTATAAATCTAGATAAGGAAGCTTCTTTTAGGAGATTAAAAGAATTAGGTGTAAAAGAATTTACTGATGAACTATTGGAATTAGGTAAACAATATGAAATGGGGATAATAACTACACAAGAGTTTGTGAATATATTTAAAACCTTGTTTCCATCCATTTCAGAAATAGATTTTAAAAATGCATGGAATTCTATGTTGTTAGATTTTCCTCCTCATAGATTGAGCTTTTTAAAATCACTAGCCAATTCAAAAAAATATCGAATCTTTTTGTTGAGTAACACAAATGACCTACATATTTCTTGGATTCAAAAAACTTGGGGTAGAAAATTATTTTTAGAATTTAAAAACTGTTTTGAGAAATTTTATTTGTCCCATGAAATACATCTGAGAAAACCGAATAAAGATATTTATGAATTTGTAATTCAATCAAATAAATTATCACCTGAAGAAACTTTCTTTATAGACGATACTGAAGAGAATACAATCATAGCCAACAGTCTTGGTATTAAAAGTTGGAATTTAAATCCAAATTCAGAGGATGTTGTAGATTTGTTTTCCAAAAAAGAATTTAATTAATGGTTTACCTACTCATTAGTATTTGTATTTCAAGTTTTTTATTTGTCATTTTTAAATTATTTGATGTTTTAAAAATCAACACGTTTCAGGCAATTGTTGTAAACTATTTCACAGCTGCTGTGTTGGGTTTTTTCTTGTCAAATAATTTAGTTTCTTTCCAACAAATACCAGATCAACCTTGGTTTTTCGGGGCATTTTTATTAGGAATTATGTTTATTCTTGTGTTTAATGTTATGGCATTAACTTCTCAAAAAAATGGGTTATCGGTGGCATCTGTTTCCAGTAAAATGTCTGTTGTTATTGCTATTGTATTTGGAGTCTGGTATTACGAGGAAAGTTTGAGTTTTATAAAAATAATTGGTATTATTCTGGCACTTACAGCAGTTTATTTGACTTCATCTAAAGAAAAAAATGGAATAGCTCAAAAAAATAAGGATTTCTTATTTCCAATACTTTTATTTTTTGGTTCAGGTGCTATTGATACTAGCTTAAAGTATGTAGAAACATCATTTGTTGCAGAAGGAGGAGTACCTTTATTTTCAGCCACAATTTTTGGATGTGCCTTTGTTTTGGGTGTTATTGTTTTGATGTATCAAAAAATTAAAGGGACATTAAGTTTTGAACTCAAATCTATTTTTGGTGGAATTTTATTAGGAGTACCCAACTATTTTTCTATTGTATATTTACTCAAGGCATTAAGTACAGAAGGAATGGAGAGTTCTACTGCTTTTACTTTAAACAACGTTGGGATTGTTATTTTGTCAACTCTTTTTGGCTTGTTTATTTTTAATGAAAAATTAATAAATAAAAATTGGGTTGGAATTGGTATTGCCGTAGTTAGTATCATATTAATTATGTCTGTTAATGGATGATTTATACAAGACCATTACTAAACCTTCAATAGAAACGCTATTTAAAGATAGAAATAGTAAATTTTACGGGTATGCATTTCCGGTGACTGACGAAACCTCTATAAAAGATTTTTTGGAGTCTTTAAGAAAGAAGCATCATACAGCTCGTCATTTTTGTTATGCATGGCAATTAGGAACAGAATCTGTTAGATTTAGAGCAAATGATGATGGTGAACCAAGTAATTCAGCAGGGATGCCAATTTATGGTCAAATTCAATCATTTGATGTAACCAATATTTTGGTTGTCTCTGTTCGGTATTTTGGCGGAACAAAATTAGGTGTAGGTGGTTTAATTAATGCCTACAGAACTTCTGCAAGATTAACTCTAGAATCTTCAGCTATCGAGGAGAAAACAATTGATGACTCATTTCAACTGAATTTTCAATACGACTTAATGAGTAAGGTATTGAGAATTCTCAAGGAAAATTCAATTAAAATTACATGTCAAAAGCTCGAGATGGATTGTAAAATGATCATAGCAGTTAGAAAATCACACACTCAAAAAGTAGTTAAAATTTTTGAGACTTTATACAAGGTAGAGATTCAACAATTAAATGTTTAACTTTTCTAAAATATAATCAGGGCATCTCATTGGTTTATTCGTTTTCATGTCCATAAAAGCTAAAACGGAGTTTCCAATTGATATTTTTTCTTTATTTTGATTATAAATTTCATAATCAAATTCTATTTTTACCAAAGGCTTTTTTTTTAGAATGACAGTAATTGTTAAAACATCGTCATATTTAGCAGATTTTATGAAATTAAAAAACAAACTTATAACTGGAAGCATAATGCCTTTATTTTCCAATTCTTTGTAGGTAATTCCTAGGTTTCTAAGCCATTCGGTTCTGGCAATTTCAAAATAAGAGGCATAATTTCCATGATAAACTACACCCATCTGATCAGTTTCACCATAACGAACACGAATATTTGTAGAGAATTTTTTCAAATTATTTAATTTTTTAAGAAGAGTAGTCTACGTAAAAAATAATTAATAATCAATAGCAATTTGATTTTTTTATACTGATTTTTATTCACACATTTGTAATGTTTATTAAAGTAGACAGTTCCCTAGGTTAAAAATCAACTAAACAAACAAATTTCTATACATATTTATGACTAAAACTGCTGTTTCGGTTTGGGATAAATGTTTATCATTTATTAAGGATAATATTAAGCCACAGGCATACAAAACCTGGTTTGATCCAATTAAGCCTGTGAAGCTATCAGCTGAAGCTTTAACCATCCAAGTTCCGAGTAAGTTTTTTTATGAATGGTTAGAAGAACATTATATCAAACTTTTAAGAGTAGCTCTAGTAAGAGAATTAGGAAAAGACGCAAAATTAATTTACGATGTTCGTATGGAAAATACCTACAGCAGTAATCGTCCTCAGATTGTTAAAATCCCTAGTTCAAATAGAGACCCGTTAAAGCCTCAAAAAATAGCTGTTCCAGTTGAAGTTAATAAACGAGAGCTCAGAAATCCATTTGTGATTCCAGGATTGCAAAAAGTAAAAATAGAATCTCAGTTAAATGCCAACTATAATTTCAAAAATTTTGTGGAAGGTGACTCCAACAGACTAGCTCGTTCTGCAGGAATGGCTGTGGCCAATAAGCCTGGAGGAACCTCTTTTAATCCACTACTTATATATGGTGGGGTTGGCTTAGGTAAAACCCATTTAGCTCATGCAATAGGTGTAGATATAAAAGATAAGTATCCTGATAAGACGGTTTTATATATTTCATCTGAAAAATTTACACAACAATTTATAGATTCTGTTAAATCTAATACCAGAAATGATTTTATTCATTTTTATCAAATGGTAGATGTTTTACTTATAGATGATGTACAGTTTCTTTCTGGAAAAGCTGGTACGCAGGATGTATTCTTTCATATATTTAATCATCTGCATCAAAATGGTAAACAAGTAATTTTAACCTCGGATAAGGCACCTGTAGATATGCAAGATATAGAACAACGTCTCTTGTCTAGATTTAAATGGGGATTATCGGCAGAATTACAATTACCAGATTTCGAAACAAGAATTTCTATCCTTCAAAATAAATTATTTAGAGATGGAGTAGAAATGCCAGAGGAAATTGTTGAGTATATTGCAAAAAATATTAAATCTAATGTAAGAGAGTTAGAGGGTGTCATCATTTCCATGATAGCTCAGGCATCTTTCAATAGAAGAGAATTCTCCTTAGAACTTGCAAAACAAATTGTAGATAAATTTGTTAAGAATACTAAAAAAGAAGTTTCTATTGATTACATTCAGAAAGTAGTTTCTAAATATTTTGACATGGATGTTGTAACTCTTCAATCCAAAACTAGGAAAAGACATATAGTTCAAGCCCGTCAATTGGCTATGTATTTTGCTAAAAGAATGACAAAGACTTCTTTAGCTAGTATTGGCTCACAAATTGGACAAAGAGATCACGCTACGGTCTTGCATGCTTGTAAAACTGTTGATAATTTAACTGAGACAGATAAACAATTCAGAAAATATGTTGAAGACTTAACAAAAAAGTTAACTTTTTAAATTTTTTCATATCGCTTTGTTTTTTTAATTTCATTTGATGAAAAAGATACTAATGGTCTGTTTAGGAAATATCTGTAGATCTCCATTAGCAGAAGGAATTCTTAAATCTAGACTAGATCCTAATTTTTTTTATGTAGATTCAGCCGGAACTGCGGCATATCATGTTGGAGAAAAACCAGATAATAGATCTATTTTGACTGCCAAAAGACATGGAATTGATATTTCAAATCAGAGAGCCCGAAAATTTATAAAATCAGATTTTATAAATTTTGACGTAATTTATGCAATGGATGAAGAAAACTTTCACAATATTATTTCATTAGCAAAAGATGACTTTCAAAAAAGCAAGGTTAAGTTACTATTAAATGAAAGCAAATTATTTTCAAATAAGAGTGTACCAGATCCTTACTATGGGGGTGATGATGGTTTTGAAGATGTCTATCAAATGATAGATCAAGCTTGTGAAATGATTGAAAAAAAATATTTATGAAAGGAAACTTATATCTAATACCCACTACCCTAGGAGATAATGAACCTCTAGAAGTCATGCCTTATTCTGTTAAGACGATAGTGGAAATGGTTGACTATTTTATTGTTGAAAATGAAAAATCTGCCAGAAGATTCATTAAAAAAATCACACCCAAAAAATCACAACCTTCTCTAACTATTATGAAGTTAGACAAATATGCAGTAGAATTGGAAACTCAATCCTTTCTTAATGTTTGTGACCAAGGAGTTTCTGTTGGTTTGTTATCTGAAGCAGGAGTACCAGCTGTTGCCGATCCTGGAGCTACAATAGTTAAACTAGCACATGAAAAAGGTATAAAAGTAGTTCCTCTAGTAGGGCCTTCATCTATATTGATGGCTTTAATGTCTTCAGGATTAAATGGTCAAAATTTTGCTTTCAATGGATATTTGCCAATTGATAATTCTGAAAGAAAAAAGTCGATAAAAGAATTAGAAAAATTATCAAAGGATAAAAATCAGTCTCAAATTTTTATTGAAACCCCTTACAGAAATGAAAAAATGTTTACAGATTTAAAATCAACACTTACACCAGGAACTTCATTATGTATAGCAGTAGATATTAGTTTACCTAGCGAATATATTAAAACGTATACTGTCTCTGAGTGGAGAAGAATAGCTCCATCACTACATAAAAGACCTGCAATTTTTATTATTCAGAAGTAAGTAAACTAGACACTAGCTTTTCTGTCTCCAACAATAAAAGAAACATCATATCCTGCAAAAATTTTCATATATGATGCTATTGAAGTTCCGTATGCATCAGAAAGATTTATTGAGCCATTACTTCTAAGATATTTTTTCACATTTCCTGCACCGCTTAGGTGAGCCGCTGCTAAAATTCCAGATTCAGTTATTTTAATTCCATTAATGGTTTTGCCAACACTTCTTTTAATATCTCTTCTAAGAATCCATCTGTTTACTTTACAATAAGCGATGAATACTTTTTCTTGTAATTCTGGGTCTTTTAAAAATGAGTTGGTATTATAAATTTTAAATCTCTCAAGAGTGTACTTTCCAAACTGATATTTACCTAAGTACCCTAGGGTATTTACAGCGCTATATTTTCCTTGTGATTCTTTAAAAGCTAATGCTTCTTTGAATCCAACAAAATTTTTCTGTAAAAAAAGTATTGATAGGCGGGTGTTGGAGTCTAAGACTACAGTTTTAGGGGCTATAATTTCTTTTGATGTTTTTGGGTTCTTAACAGCATTAATCAATCCAAAAAATAAAAAAATTAAAAATATAAACTTTTTAATAATAGTATTATTTCTGTTTAGCGAGCGCGAAGATACAAATTAATTTATAATTAGTTGATAGTCAGTTAATTCAGGTAGTTTAAAAATATAAATAATGAAATTTAATTCCTTTTTTACTGCGAAATTCTATAGTAGGAGCTGGAATTTTTATGAAATTAATAACAGAAAACACAGATTTTAAAATTTTTGATTGTGTCTTAACTTTTGTTAAATCTACATCTAAGCTTATAAAAAATTGTCTGTAAGGAATTTCAGATTCTTCGTTTTCTCTAGTATTTTGGCTACTCAACATTCCTTCGGCTCCATATCCAAGAGCAATATTTAACCATTTTGGGAAAATCTTTTTTTTTGAGAAAGACCAGATATTAGCTGAAAGCCAATAGGTTTGTCCGTTATAATCTTTGATGGATTGTTCTATGAAATTATTCCCTAGTAATTCAGGTTTAATTGTAGCATACTTAGTTTGATGAAATGAATATTTCAATTTAACTCGCTGTTCTTTCCATAGTAATTCTTGACCAATTAAAATTCCTGTTCCTGTAGCATTTGCAGCAATATCCCCAAGAGAAAAGCCCCATTCCTCAGAAAAACCATCTAATATTTCAACCGCTGTTAAAAAAGTAAATCCTGCTGTTGCTCCGTAGATTAATTGATTTTTATTACTTACACCTGACCATTTCATTAAATCCATCCCAACTTTTCCTATGTAGTATGAGGTCATAATATGGCCTATTTTATCCATTTGTTTCCATTGATTATTGTCATTTGTAAATTGAAAACTAGATCTCGGGTATTCTGAATACCAAAGTTGGTTTAAAGCTATTAAACTGCCTGCAGCCATTACCGTTTCTGCTACTATAAGTGAGTTTCTTCTGGGTTTATGAAGTGTATCTGATACTGTCCAAAAGGGAGTTTTATTTTGACTGAAGCTATTAATGGTACTCAATAAAATTAGGAGGTAAATACTTTTTTTCATTATCTGTTGACACCTTTTTTATTTAACCAACGTTGATATTTTACTGCATTGTTATTGTGCTTCTTTAGTGTACTTGCAAATTCATGATATCCAACATTTGTGACACTTGCACACATGTATAAATAATTATGTTTTTTAAAGTTTAAAACTGCGTTGATTGATGATATATCTGGCATAGATATAAGGTTAGGTGGTAATCCTCTATTTAAATAGGTATTAAATGGAGATGAGATTTTTAAATCTTTAAGTAAAACTCTTTTCACCTTAAAGTTTTCACCATTTTTCTGTTTTAAAATATAAATAATTGTTGGATCTGCTTGAAGAGGAATATTTCTTTTGAGCCTGTTTAGGTATAGCCCAGCAATAATAGGTCTTTCGGATACTTTAGCTGTTTCTTTTTGAACTATAGAAGCTAGTGTCATGATTTGTGAGGGAGACATTTTTATTTGGGCAGCTTTATGTAAACGATCCTTATTCCAGAATTTTTTAAATTCTTTAAGCATATTTGTTCTGAATTTTTCAGCTGAAACATTCCAATAAAATTCATAAGTATTAGGGATTAAAATTTCTAATGCAGATAATTTAGAAAGTTTATTGGTCTTCAAAAAAATTGGATCTTTAAATGCTTTTAGGATAGAGATAGAATCTAACTCTAATTGTTCAGCTATCCTTCCTGAAAACTTCTCTAGAGAATCTTGATTGTTAAATGATACTTTTACTGGTGTTTGGTTGCCACTTCTTAGCAAATTTATAATATCATTAAGAGACATTCCTTGTTTAAGGGTATATTTTCCTGCTTTTGGCTTTTTATAATTTTTCTTATTTGCAAGCCAAAAAAATATAGTTTCATTACCAATAAAGTCATTTAAAGATTTTTTAACATCATTAATATTATCAGTTGATCGAATGTAAACTGCTCCAGTTTTGGTAACTAGGCTTCCAAATATATGTTGATAGTAATGATAACTGACTATTCCACTGAAAATAAGTGAAAGAGTAACAAAAATTAAAATTAATCTCTTATTCATGAATTAGTTGAAATGTTAGTTCATTTTTATATTCTCCATTTGTAAATAGCCAGTCTTTTTTCTCACCACATTTTTTAAAACCATTACTAGTAAATAATGTGATGCTATGTTTATTGTTAGAAGTTATATTTGCAAAGAGTTGATGCAAATCTAAGACTTCAAAGCAGTAACTAATCAACAAAGACAAAGCATCTGAGGCAAAACCTTCTTTTTGATAGGGCTCACTAATTACAATACCTATGCCTGCTCTTTTGTGTTTTGGGTTAAAATCAAATATGTCAATTAAGCCAACAGTTTTATTGTTAGATATTTCCTCAATAACCATTCGTAACTGCTTAGCTTCATAAATATCTTGGTGAGCATTTTCTAAATATTTTTTCAACATATATTTAGAAAAAGGTACTTGAGTGCTGCTAACCTCCCAAAACTTAGTGTTATTTTCTATTTTAAACAGAAAATCTAAATCCTCTGGTTCTAATGCCCTTAATTTAACTTTCTTTCCTTGTAAAGTGATCATAAATTTAAAGTTCCTTTAAAAACAAATTGTGCAGGTCCTGATAAAACAATATCAGTATAACTTTTTTCATGAGCAATAAATTGCACTTCCAAATGACCACCAAGAACCTCCAATTTAATATGGTTACTGTCAGATTTTCCTAATTTATGCATCGCTATTGCTACAGCTGTTGCTCCGGTACCACATGCTAATGTTTCGTCTTCAACTCCACGTTCATAAGTCCTCACTTTAAATGTTTGGTGATCTAGTTGCTCTACAAAATTTATATTACATCCCTCAGAACTGTATAAAGAGTATATGATAGCTCTTCCTTTTTCAATCACAGATAAATCGTCTAAATTTTCAACTATTTCAACATGGTGAGGTGATCCAGTATTCATGAAAATAAAGTCTTTAGTTACCAAAACATCATGAACATCTATCATTTGAAGAGATACCTTGTCAGAATTTATTTCTGCTGAATGAATTCCATCTATGGCATAAAATTTAGTAGTTTTTTTGAAAAGATTTAGTTCTTTTGCGAATGCGACAATGCATCTACCTCCATTACCACACATGGTACTTTCATGACCATCTGCATTAAAATATATCATGCTAAAATCTGTATTTTCATGATCTTCTAGTAGAATCAAACCGTCTGCGCCTATACCAAAATGTCGATCACACAAGGATGCAATTAAAGAGTTGTCTTTCTTGGGGAAATTGTAATTTCTGTTATCTATTATTATGAAATCATTTCCGGTTCCTTGATATTTATGAAAGGTCATTGTCATAGCCTCCAAATATACACAAAAGCTCCTAAACCTATGTTTGTTAAAAGAGGGTTAAAATGAGTTAAGAATTGTTAAGTTTAATAAATAAAATGAAAAAAATATTATTTTTGATAGGAACATAAATTTAAAAATAATGAAAAAATTTCTTGGTTTTTTAACAACAGCTATTCTAGGAGGCGTCGTATCTTTAATTGGGTATATTTCTTTTTTTGAGAATACTCAATTAATCACTGAGACAAAGGAAACTCCTATTCAAACATTTCAAACAAATTACAATACCTCAGCATTTGAATTAAACACTGCAACATATGCTCCAACTAATTTCACTGAAGCAGCAGAAAAATCAGTTCATGCAGTAGTACATGTAAAAAATACTGCTATTTCATCTGGAATAAACTCTATTGCAGATCTTTTTAATGGTACAAAAAGGCAACAACAAATTGGTACAGGTAGTGGTGTAATTATTTCATCTGATGGATACATAGTTACCAATAATCATGTTATAGATGGTGCAACAGATTTAGAAATTACATTAAACAATCGAAAAAAATACAAAGCAACTCTTATTGGAACAGATTCAAAAAATGATATAGCCTTGCTAAAAATAGATGCAGAAAAAATTTTACCATATATCCCTTTTTCCGATTCAGATAATCTAAATATTGGTGAATGGGTTTTGGCAGTAGGGAATCCTTATAATTTAACTTCTACTGTAACCGCAGGAATTGTTAGTGCAAAAGGCAGAGATTTACAAGGAAACTATTCAACAGACTCGTTTATCCAAACTGATGCAGCTGTAAATCCCGGTAATAGTGGGGGAGCTCTAGTTAATTCTAGAGGAGAACTAGTAGGTATTAATACAGCCATTTCAACCAAAACGGGTTCCTATATTGGATATTCATTTGCAGTGCCCTCTAATATTGCAAAAAAAATAATTGATGATATACTTGAGTTCGGTAAGGTACAGGAGGCTATTATTGGGTTTTTACCTGATCTAAGAGAGGATGATATTGAGGGAGTTAGGATAGGAGATTTTTCTGAAGGGAGTAATGCAGAAAAAGCTGGACTTTTAAAGGGAGATATTATAGTAAAAATAAATGATATTAAAATTTCTAAATTTTCTGAATTAACGGGTCAGCTTTCAGCAAAGAGACCAGGGGATTCTGTAAAATTAACTATTGACAGAGATGGAGAAATTTTTACAAAAAATATTAATTTAATTAAAAGAATTGAACGTTATATTTCAAGAACTTATGGAATTGAGTTTATAGACGATCCAAAAGGAGCAAAAATAATTAGAGATGGTCTTTCAGAAGACAGTCCCTCTAGCATAAAAGGATATATTATTACAACAATCAATGGGAAGGAAGTAGAATCTGCCTCAGAAGCAGTTAAATTATTAGATAGCCTTTCAAGAAATGGATATCGATTAAAAGTAGAAATGATTGATTTAGATAACGAAACTAGTATTTATTTTTTCTAAAATTTAATTACTGATTATTTGTTTTTTTACAGCTTAGATTCTTATGATTTTATCCATAAGGATTTAGGCTTTTTTTATTTTTTTAAATAATTTACGAAATCGATTTCGTTTTGTAAAAAAAAGAAATACTTTTGCACAAAAAAACAAGAAAAATAAATATGTTAAAAGCTAAAGATTACGAAAACGAAGTCATTTCACAGGCAAAAATTCGGAGAGCAACTACTGAGTTTATAAATATTATTAATGATTTATGGTATGATAAGTCTATAGAACTTGTTTTGTTTAGAAATACACTAGTAGACAAAAGAGCTAGTGAGATTTTAAACCTAATTAATTACGCTAAAGAATTTGTTGGAAAACCAATTTCAGTGTATGATGCATTAGATATTGCTAAAGCTATTCAGCATATTCAATTGCCCTCGTCTAAGCTAGATATAGGAAAATTAGCTTATGAGTGCTATTTAGATGTCAATGGAAGTGAAGATAAAGTTACATTTGTTAAAAAACAATTAAAGGATGCTACAGAAGCGAAAGATATTCAACCAAAGGATGTTGTTTTGTATGGTTTTGGAAGGATAGGTCGTCTTTTAGCCAGAGAGTTAATGTCAAAAATGGGTAAGGGTTCTCAATTGAGATTAAGAGCAATTGTTACAAGAGGAGAAATCACCAAAAATGTATTAGACAAAAGAGCTTCTTTGCTAAGTATAGATTCTGTACATGGAGATTTTTTAGGAACTGTACAGACAGATGTAGAAAATAATGCATTAATCATCAATGGAACTACTGTTACCATGATATCAGCTAAATCTCCAGAAGAGATAGATTACACAAAATATGGTATACAAGATGCATTAGTTATAGACAATACTGGAGCTTTTAGAGACAAGGAAGCATTAACTAGACATTTAAAAGCAAAAGGAGCATCTAAAGTTCTATTAACTGCCCCTGGAAAAGGAATTCCAAATATTGTTCACGGAGTTAATCATAAAAAACATCATCCAGATACCCAAGATATTTTTTCAGCAGCCTCATGTACAACAAATGCAATTACTCCAGTTCTAAAAGTCTTAGACGACAACTATGGTATTATAAAAGGACATCTAGAAACTATTCATGCCTACACCAATGATCAGAATCTGGTAGATAATATGCATAGTAAAAATCGAAGAGGTAGAGCTGCAGCGTTAAATATGGTGATTACCGAAACTGGTGCAGGGAAGGCTGTTTCTAAAGCACTACCATCCTTAAAGGGTAAGTTAACTTCTAATGCAATTAGAGTTCCTGTACCAAACGGTTCATTAGCAATATTGCATCTAAAGCTTGGTATTGAAATAACTACCGAAGCTGTAAATTCTATAATGAAATTAAATGCCTTAGAAGGAGATTTAGTTGAGCAAATTCAATATTCTCTAGATGCTGAGCTTGTATCATCTGATATAGTTGGATCTACTGCACCGTCTATTTTTGATAGTAAGGCTACTATAACACACGGAGATTCTATTGTTATTTATGTGTGGTATGATAATGAATATGGATACAGTCATCAAGTAATTCGTTTGGCAAAATATATTGCCAAAGTAAGAAGGTACACCTATTATTAATAGTTGATAACTTCGTAACTTTTTTAACCCGAAACATCTTTGTTTCGGGTTTTCTTTTGATTATTTTTAACCTATTAAATTTATTAGTAAAAATGATCTCTGTACAGCAGCAAATTAATTCTTTACGAGAAGAACTTAATCTTCACAATCACAACTATTATGTTAAGGATGATGCCACCATATCCGACTATGAATTTGATATAAAATTAAAAGAACTAGAAGCACTTGAAAGTGCTCATCCAGAATTTTATGATGCCAACTCTCCATCACAAAGAGTAGGAGGTACTATTACAAAAAATTTCAACACTATTCTCCATCAAAATAGGATGTACTCTTTAGATAACTCATATTCTAAAGAGGACTTATTAGATTGGGAAAAAAGACTTCAAAAAAATTTAGGAACAGAGACCATTGAATATACTTGTGAATTAAAATATGATGGAGCATCTATTAATCTTAGTTATGAAAACGGCAATTTTATAAAAGCTGTTACACGCGGTGACGGTTTTCAGGGTGATGAAGTAACTCAAAATATTCGAACGATTAGATCTATACCACTTAAAGTATCCAAGTCTTTTATAGATAATTTTGAGATGCGTGGTGAAATTATTTTACCTTTAGAAGGATTTCAAAAAATGAATGAAGTTCGTTTGTTGAATGGTGAAGAAGCCTACAGGAATCCTAGAAATACAGCTAGCGGAAGTTTGAAACTTCAAGATAGTTCAGAGGTAGCAAAAAGACCTTTAGATTGCCTGTTATATCAGGTGGTTACTAATGAACGAAAATATGCTACTCATTATGATAGCCTTCTAGCTGCAAGAAAGGCAGGGTTCAAAATTCCTAAAACCATTATACTAGCTAGTTCTATTGAAGAAGTTTTTCGCTTTGTTAATGAATGGGATGTGAAACGTCATCAGTTACCCTATGAGACAGACGGTGTTGTTGTTAAAGTGAATAATTTACAACAACAAGAAGAGTTAGGATATACTGCTAAATCTCCTCGTTGGGCTATTGCCTACAAATTTAAAGCTGCCCAAGTTTCAACAGTTCTCAAGGAAATAACATACCAAGTAGGTAGAACTGGAGCTATAACTCCGGTAGCAAATTTGGAACCTGTTCAGTTGGCAGGAACAACAGTAAAAAGAGCTTCTCTTCACAATGCTGATCAAATAAATAAACTAGATATAAGAATTAATGATACTGTTTTTGTTGAAAAGGGAGGAGAAATTATTCCAAAAATTGTTGCTGTAGATTTTACTAAAAGAGCAGAATATTCTCAATCAACTATCTACGCAACACATTGTCCTGAATGCCAAACAGCGTTGGTTAGATCAGAGGGTGATGCAAAGCATTATTGCCCAAACATGTATGGTTGCGCTCCTCAAATTACAGGAAGAATTCAGCATTTTATAGGTCGAAAAGCAATGAATATAGATGGTTTAGGTGGAGAAACAGTTGATCTATTACGGAAGGAAGGTCTTATTGAAAATTATGCTGATCTCTATAATTTAACTGCAGAACAAGTGATCCCTTTGGAGAGAATGGCTGAAAAATCTGCTAAGAATATGATTGAAGGCATCAATAAATCAAAAGAAATTCCATTTGAAAAAGTACTATTTGCTCTAGGAATTAGATTTGTTGGGGAAACAGTTGCAAAAAAACTAGCCAAACATTTTAAATCTATTGATAATTTGATGGCTGCCAATATGGAAACATTGATATCTGTTGATGAAATTGGTGATAGGATTGCAGAGAGTATTCAAGAGTTTTCTAATGATTTAAGTAACATTTTATTAATTAATAGGTTAAAATCTTATGGAGTTCAAATGCAAATATCTGAGGAGGATCTTATTGGATTAACTGATAAGCTTCAGGGTAAAGTATTTGTTGTATCAGGAGTTTTTTATAAAATGACTAGAAATGAACTTAAAAAATCCATAGAAGATAATGGAGGAAGAGTAAGTTCATCTATTTCAAAGAAAACAGATTACATTGTTGCAGGAGATAAGATGGGGCCTAGTAAAAAAACAAAAGCAGACGATCTTGGAGTCACTATAATCAGTGAAGATGATTTTATTGAAATGATTAAGTAAGTTGTTATTTTCTGTAAATAAATTTCTAGCAAGTTATACAATAATGGTTTTATTAGAGATCTTTTTATTATTTTTTTTGTCAAAATAGAAATCTATTCTTCCTAAATTTACTCCATAAGCACCTACTTGATTTACAAGTACAGTTTCATCGTCTAAATTTTTAACCAGAGTTGGTTTTGGTAAAAAAGTATGCGTATGTCCTCCTATTATTAAATCAATATCCTTGGTTGCGGCAGCCAATTTTAAATCAGATACTTTTTGAGTATTTTTATAATGATATCCCAGATGTGATAAGCATATAATCAAATCACAGTTTTCATTTTCTTTTAATTCTCTAGTTATATCTTTGGTTATTTCTATTGGGTCTAAGTAGTTAGTTTCTTTAAATAATTCTGGACTCACTAAATTGTGTAATTCTATACCCAATCCAAAAACACCTATTTTAATACCATCTTTAAAGAAAATTTTATAGGGTTTCACTAAGGTATTTAAAATAGTATTTTTAAAATCATAGTTAGCACAAACAAAATCAAAATTAGCATTGGGTAGTTGGTGATGAAAACCCTCTATTGAGTTGTCAAAATCGTGATTTCCTAGGGTAGCTGCATCGTATTTTAACAGACTCATTAGTTTGAACTCTATTTCTCCACCAAAGTAATTAAAATAG
Organism: uncultured Flavobacterium sp.; assembly: GCA_964021805.1. Taxonomy (GTDB): domain Bacteria; phylum Bacteroidota; class Bacteroidia; order Flavobacteriales; family Flavobacteriaceae; genus Polaribacter. Next base: position 6,753 of record CAXHZP010000001.1, on the reverse strand, counting down.
GGAGTACCCTGAAAAATATCACCCGCATCTAGTAACAATGTATTTGGGTTTTCTTTCCTTACTTTTTGAACTAACGAAGCTCTTCTGGCAACTCCTCCTTTATTCGCAAATTTATGATGACTTGTATCAAAGGGCTCTATTTGGCTATGAGTGTCATTGGTGTGAAGAATAGTAATGTGTTTAGTTTTAGTCTCACAAGATTTTAAAGTTAAACTTCCTACACTAGCTAAAGCTAAACTGGCAGTGGTTTGTTTGATGAATTTTCTTCTTTTCATTATTAAAACAGATTAAATATACTTCTCTGTTAATTTACAATTACTCTGTTATCAAGATTAGCCCTTAATGTGTCTTTGCTCTCGAAATAATCTACTATTGCATCCCTTATTAAAAAATTACTATCAAACAAGCTTTCAGGTTCTGAAAAGAAAATCATGCCATCACCCCCTTTTTGCAAATAGTTAGATGTAGCAATAAAATAAGTTCTATTTTTTTGAATAGGTTTCCCGTTTATAAGTACTTTGTAAGAATCGTTTTCAATAGTTAATTGAATGTTTTTTGACAATGGATGTGCTCTTTTTTTTGCTACAAAATAATTAAACAATGCTTTAATTTTATCATAATTGAGTTCCACCACAACAAGGGTGTTATCAAAAGGCATTAGTTCAAAAGCATTAGAAACAGTTACATCACCTTTCATAATAGCAGCCCTAATTCCTCCATAATTTGACATTGAAAAATCTACAGTTTTTCCTGTTTTATTTTTGAAAAGTTCATTTGCTTTTTCATAGGATAAATCTGCAACTAAATTACCAAGTGTGCTCTGGAGATTCCCGTCTGTTCTCTCTAATATTTTAGGAGAAAAAGAAAGAGATTTGGTAATTTCTTTAGTCATTTTTTTCTTGTAAGGAGTAAATAATTGAATGATAGAACTGTCTTGTTTAACCTCATTTACAATCTTTAGCTGTTTTGCATTAATTTTTGAAACTTCATATGAGTTATTTTTACAACCTATTATAAGGAAGCTGAAAAATAAAAGAATCCAGATTTTTTTCATAAATGACATCATTCGTTTTTTAATTATATTTGTGAGTACAAGATAGTTTTTGTGTTGTTGAATTTATGCTAAGATCTAAATTAAAATATTACTACATTCAAAAAAAGATTCGTGACCTATCTTTAAAACCCCTATCAACTGCTCATGAATCTACAAAAAAAATTAAAACAGTTGGGATTATATCGTGTGATAATTTTTCAAAAAAATATGATTTTTCTGAAATTTTAATTCAAAAGTTTAATTTAAGAAATCCCAAAATTTATAGTTTTAGAAAATTTTCTAAAGATGATCAAAAATCATACAAGCACTTTACCGAAAAAGACTTTGATTGGAGAGGAGACATTCTAGATACTAGCTTAAGTAGTTTTCTTGAGGAGCCATTTGATTTATTAATTTGTTTATACACCAAAAAAAACATCTTCCTAGAGTATGCAGTAGCTACCTCTGCAGCTTCTTTTAAAGTTGGGTTGTCTAATCTTAACACTGGGTTTTTCCATCTAGATATTACTTGTGATGCGCATCAAATAGATGTGTTTTTCGATGAAATGAAAAAGTATTTATCAATTCTTAATAAGCATACATAGTTTAAAATTTAACAAAGTATATGAATCTGTAAAAATTAGATTTTAAGCTACTTTATTTGAGATTTACTATAGCTAATAGCTTATTTTTGCTGAAAATATAATTTTTATGCAAAAATTTGTTGGAACAGGCGTAGCCTTGGTAACACCTTTTAAAAAAGACTTATCCATTGATTTTACTGCATTATCTAAACTGGTTGAGTTCAATATAGTTAATGGAGTAGACTACCTTGTTATTAATGGAACAACCGGAGAGAGTGTTACAGTTTCTAGGGAGGAGAGAAAAAGAATAGTTGAGGTTATAGTTTCTGTAAACAAAGGAAGAGTTCCTTTAGTACTTGGTCTAGGGGGGAATAACACTTCTGCTATCATAGAAGAAATTTCATCATCAGATTTAACGAATATTGATGCTATATTATCTGTAGCACCCTATTATAGTAAACCAACCCAAGAAGGTTTTTATCAGCATTTTAAAGCGATTTCTTTGGCAAGTCCAAAACCAATTATTTTGTATAATGTTCCAGGACGAACCTCAAAAAATATGGAACCTCAAACCACATTGCGTTTAGCTTCTGATTTTAATAATATTATAGCTGTTAAAGAAGCAGGAAATAATGTTCAACAATATTTAGAATTAATAAAAAATAAACCCAAAGATTTTTTAATCATTTCTGGTGATGATGATTTAGCACTTAATGTTGTTTTGGCTGGTGCATCTGGTGTTATCTCAGTTATAGGTCAAGCTTTTCCTAAAGAATTTTCAACACTTATACGCCTAGGATTACAAGGAAAAAATAAAGAAGCCTATAGTCTTCATTATAAATTAATGGACGTTATAAATATGATATTTTCAGAAAATAATCCTGCTGGAATTAAGGCCGTTCTTCAATGTTTAGGTATTGCATCAAATGAAGTTAGATTACCTCTTGTAAAAGCATCTGAGAAACTTCAAAAAGAAATCACTAATTTTGTTATAAATTTAGATTAAAAAATATGTTATCAAAAAAAATTGAAGAGGCTTTAAATAAGCAAGTTACAGTAGAAGCATCCTCATCTCAGGTATATTTAGCAATGGCTTCTTGGGCAGAAACTCTGGGTTTTGAAGGGGTTGCTACATTTATGTATGCACACTCAGATGAAGAACGTGAGCATATGTTAAAACTTATAAAATTTATTAATGAGCGAGGTGGTCATGCTAAAGTATCTCAACTTCAAGCCCCACCAGCTGAATTTGGATCTTTCAAAGAAATGTTTGAAAGTCTATTTCAGCACGAAGTAAAAGTATCTAAATCTATTAACGATTTAGTAGATATAACACTTCAAGAAAAAGACTACGCAACTCATAATTTCTTACAATGGTATGTTTCTGAGCAAATAGAAGAAGAGGCCCTTGCAAGAAATATTTTAGATAAAATTAAGTTAATTGGTGATGATAAAGGAGGTTTGTACTTGTTTGATAATGATGTGAAAAGCCTTATTGGAGCCCAACCTGGACCAGAAGTTAATTAACAAACATTTAATATCAATAGGATTATTTCTAGCAACTATTTTTAGTTATTTGCATAGATCAAAATAGTTGTTATTTGATTGTTTATATAGATGAATTAAAGCTAAATTTAGTTTAACTTTTTTAGTTTTAAATGATAGATATTAGACCTATTGCAGCTACTTATAAATAAGAACAAAGCGTTTTAGTAATCCATATAAAAACCTTACTTTTGCCAAATGCGAAAAATTAAGATTTTAACACTAATTTTATCCGTTTCACTATTATTAAATTCATGTGGTGAATATGCCCGTACCGTAGGTAAAGGGTCTATGACGGAAAGATATAAGTTAGCTGTAAAAAAATACGAAGCCAAAGAATATGCAAAGGCTTTAAGATTGTTTGAATTAATTACACCCTCATACAGAGGTAAGCCACAAATGGAGCGTATTCAATTTATGGTAGCGCAATCAAATTTTAATGAAAAAAACTATGCTACTGCTGCTTATTATTTTGATAGATTTACAAACAATTACCCTAGTAGTTCAAAAAAAGAAGAGGCATCCTTTTTATCTGCTTACAGTTATAAATTAGCCTCTCCAGCATCCAGTTTAGATCAAACAGACACCAATAAAGCTTTGGTTGCTTTTCAAATGTTTATAAATACCTATCCAGATTCCGAAAGATTGGCTGAAGCAAATAATCATTACAGAGAATTACAGTTTAAACTTGAAACAAAAGCTTTTGAAATAGGAAAAACCTATTACAAAACTGCCCAAACAGATTTTAGAAATTATAAATCTGCTATTGTAGCTTTTGATAATTTAATAAATGATTTTTTAGGTACAAGATTAAAAGAAGAGGCTTTGTATTTTAGATTTAAAGCCTTTCATGATTTGGTTATAGTTAGTACTGAAAGAAAAAAACCAAATAGAATTAAAGATGCTATTGCAGCTTACGAAAAATTGGTGAGAAATTTTCCAGAATCTAAATTTTTAAAAGATTCAGATAAGTTATTATTAGAAATAAAAAACGAAGAAAAACAGTTAGTAAAGAGTTAATTATGAATTATAAAGAAACAAAAGCTCCTGTAACAACAGTCACTTATGATAAAAATATCGTAGAATCTCAAACAGAGAATATTTATGAGGCTATTTCTATCATATCTAAAAGAGCAGTTCAAATTAATACTGATTTAAAAACAGAATTAGTTGAGAAATTAGAGGAATTTGCTACTTACAATGATAGTTTAGAAGAAGTTTTCGAAAACAAAGAACAGATTGAAGTATCTAAGTTCTATGAAAAATTACCCAAACCTACTGCAATAGCTGTAGATGAATGGTTAGATGGTAAAGTTTACCATAGAACACCAGATACTGAGTAATGTCTGTTTTAAGCGGTAAAAAAATTCTTCTTGGCATCACTGCCGGGATAGCCGCTTACAAGACGGCCAGCTTGGTCCGTTTATTTATAAAATCTGGGGCAGAAGTTCAAGTTATTATGACACCTGCCTCCAAAGATTTTATTACACCCTTAACCCTTTCTACACTTTCAAAAAACCCTGTTCATTCTACTTTCTACAGTAAAGAAGAAGAAAATGAGTTATGGAATAATCATGTAGAACTTGGACTATGGGCAGATCTTATGCTCATAGCACCGGCAACTGCAAATACATTATCTAAAATGTCTGGTGGCACTTGTGATAATCTATTAATTGCCACCTACTTATCTGCAAAATGTCCAGTATACTTTGCACCTGCAATGGATCTAGACATGTATGTACACCCCTCTACAATAACTAGTTTAGATAAGCTTCAGTCATTTGGGAACAAAATGATTCCAGTCACTAGTGGAGAATTGGCAAGTGGTTTGGTTGGTGAAGGAAGAATGGCAGAACCACATGATATCTTAGCTTTTATAGAAAATGACATTTTATCTACGTTACCGCTACGAGGTAAAAAAGTATTAATAACTGCCGGACCAACCTATGAAGCTATAGATCCTGTAAGATTTATTGGAAACCATTCTTCTGGAAAAATGGGATTTGAAATAGCTAAAGCTGCTGCCAATCTTGGAGCTGAAGTGTTTTTAATAGCTGGGCCCAGTGAAGAACAAGTAAATAATACGCTTATACAAAGAATAAATGTAGTGACAGCTGAAGAAATGTATGAAGCTTGTCATCACTATTTTTCTGAGGTAACTATTGCTATTTTATCTGCTGCCGTTGCAGATTATAAGCCAAAAAATATAGCTACTGACAAAATAAAAAAGAAAGATACCACGTTAGAGTTAGAGTTAGCTCCTACTAAAGATATTCTAGCTTCTTTAGGAGCTATTAAGCAACATCAATACCTGGTGGGATTTGCCCTCGAGACTAGTAATGAAATTGAAAATGCACTCTCTAAATTAGAAAGAAAAAATTTAGATGCCATTGTTTTAAATTCATTAAAAGATAAAGGTGCAGGATTTGCTTCAGATACTAATAAAGTTACTTTTATAGATCAAAAGCAAAATCAAGTACATTTTGAATTGAAATCAAAAACAGCGGTAGCCAAAGATATTATTAATGAAATTTTGAATAAATTAGATGCGTAGAATACTCTTATTTTTTATTTTTTTATCATCTATAACAATTTCTTCCCAAGAATTAAATTGTCAGGTGACGGTTAATTTTGATCAAGTTTCAGGATCAAATAGACAAGTCTTTACAACTCTAGAAACAGCTATTTCAGAGTTTGTAAATCAAAAAAAATGGACAGATAAAACCGTAAAATCTCAAGAACGTATTAATTGTGCTATGAATATTATTATTACTAAAAGAGATAATAATACTTTTGAGGGCTCTATACAAATCCAGTCTACAAGACCAGTTTATGGAACCTCTTATGAGACACCAGTTCTAAATATTAGGGATAATGACTTTAATTTTAAGTACAACGAATTTGATCAGTTCATTTATAACCCAACTAGATTTGATTCTAACTTAATTTCTACGATTGTTTTTTATACATATATTATTTTAGGAGTAGATGCAGATAGCTTTGCTTTAAACGGTGGTGAAACTTATCTAAAAGAAGCAGAAAATGTAACGCTTCAAGCGCAGCAAAGTGGTCTTGCAGCTTGGTCTAACCAAGTGGGAGTTCAAAATAGATTTCAGATGATAGATAATCTATTATCACCTGGCCTAAATCAGTTTCGATCTGTAATTTATAACTACCATAGAAAAGGCCTAGACGAACTAACTGGAGATGCAAAAATTGCTAAACAAAGCCTTGAAAATAGTATTATTACATTAGATAGGCTCTTTAATAAAGTGATAGGAAACCCATTGTTAAGATTATTTTTTGATGCCAAAGCAGACGAAATTGTAAACCTTTATTCAGACGGTCCCAATACTAGAAGCAAACAGCGTTTAATTGCAGTTCTTCAGAAAATATCTCCAAATAATAGTTCTAAGTGGCGCAAGATAAATTAATTTTCAACTAAATTTTTTACTTTAATTTCTTTATAGAATATAGTTATTTATTAACAATAGCTATAGACTAGCAGTTCATCTTTACTAACTTTTTTTACATTTATAATATTATAATTATCTTTCATAAAATTATAGTCACTTATGAGTTTTACATTTT